>NZ_JBQPEO010000005.1:0-320119 GCF_052665285.1 Rossellomorea sp. DUT-2
AGGCAGGTTACCCACGTGTTACTCACCCGTCCGCCGCTGACTGATGGGAGCAAGCTCCCATCAATCCGCTCGACTTGCATGTATTAGGCACGCCGCCAGCGTTCGTCCTGAGCCAGGATCAAACTCTCCGATAAAAGTTTGAATAGCTCTTTAAAAATAAATCTAGAATTAACGTTGACGTATTGTCTTGTTTTGTTCAGTTTTCAAGGTTCAATGTGTAAGCGCTTCGTTTGAAGCGACCTTTATAATATATCATTTACTGTCGTTACCGTCAAGGTATTTTTATTATTTTAGAAAAGTTTATTTCTGAAACAGTTATGTAATGCCTTTCGGACAACAAATAATATTATACATACTATTGGACAGGTTTGCAAGAGGTAAATCTAAATAAATAAACCATAGATTAGTTACCTAACCTAAGGTTTACTTAATACGCTGGTATGATTGATTTTACACATGCTTGATTACTAAACGAAAACTTCTGATATATAAATCTCTTTTTGCCGAGACAGGTCTACGAGTTCTTCCGTTTTATTTATTTTTACGATGGGCTTTGTATATGCGTTTGGCTTGGTATACATGACTTCTCCGTACTGACCGGTTGATAGCCTTACTGAGGTGCCTATTCTTAGATCTCCCAGTAGTTGAAGAAGACCATTAACGACTTTAATATCGAATTTACCAAATAAATCTTCACTGATCATATCCAGCACCTTGAATACAGGCTGCTTGCTTCTATATATTCTTTCTGATGTCATGGCATGAAATACATCGGCGATTCCAACAATCTGAGAGTAAAGATGAATACGATTATTTTTCTCGGAGGCCGGATAGCCGGTACCATCAAATCGTTCATGATGTTGAAAGATTGCCAGTTTCGTTTCCGTTTTTAACAATGGATTATCTTTAACCATTTTATATCCGTTGGCTGTATGAAGCTTTACTTCTTTAAATTCGCTCTCTGTTAAAGGCTGTTCCTTCGTTAATATTCGTGGGCTCACCTTGGCCATTCCGCAGTCTGCCAGGACACCCGCTAAAGCCAGCTGGTTCACCTGACCAGGGTTCAAGCCGAACTTCTTTCCCAACATGGCACTTATGATACCCACTGAAATGGCATGGTGAAAAAGATAATCTTTTTTCGTACAATAGTGATGAAGAGAATATACATATGTAGGGTTCTGTTCTACGGTCTGGATCACCGGCAGCAGTAACTCTCTCACCCTTGCAACATTAACAGACGTTCCTGATTGCCAGTTCATGAATTCTTTCTTGAATTCGTTGATCGTCAATAAATAGAGATCGATGAATCCGACTGGCTCATTGTTTTCTTCCTCCACCATCTCCTTATCAGTAGAGACCGGAGTTCTAAATGGACGTCCATCCGCTTTTGTTTTCTCTATTATGAGCTCTGTTATATGGAATGCTTGAAGAATATTTAGATGTTCTTCTTCTATTACTGTATTCTTTGGAATAATAGGATTGACTGCCATTCCCATAATATCTTCTGCAACGATGCATCCTAATTGTATCTCTCCACGATGTACCTTCAACTATGAACACCTCACTTCTCACCTTTTCTTCTAGTTTATTTTACCAAATTTAACAGGTTATAGTTGTTTTTCGCAAAAAAAATAGCTGTTTCCAGTATGAGAGTTTCATTACTGGAAACAGCTTACTTGTTCATTTATTCTTCTGTATCATCAATTATATCTTCTACATCTTCAGAAGATGTTTGATCTTCGCTATCTGGTTGTTCCATTCCTTCAGCAGTTTCAACTGGTGCTTCCGTTTCTTCTTCATCTTCTTTTTCAACCTTGGCAACGGTTGAAACAAATTCGCTTTCTTGAAGACGGATCAGTTTAACTCCTTGAGTGTTACGACCTGTAGTAGAAATATCATTCACATCCATACGGATAAGGACACCATGGGCCGTGATGATCATTAAGTCTTCTTCACCTGTTACGGCTTTAACAGACACCAGCTCTCCGTTACGTTCCGTTACATTACATGTTTTTAAGCCTTTACCGCCACGAGTTTGAACTCTATATTCACTGGCAGGAGTACGTTTACCGTATCCATTTACCGTTACAACTAAGACATCGCTCTTCTCTTCCAGAATTTCCATTCCTACAACAATGTCATCATCACTCAGGTTAATTCCTTTTACCCCTGTAGCAGTTCTTCCCATTGAACGAACATCCGTTTCAGGGAAACGAATGAGCATACCTTTTTTCGTTCCGATGATCATATCTTTCTCTCCATCCGTCAGTTTGACGGAAATGAGCTCATCGTTTTCCCGAAGGTTAATGGCGATTAGACCGTTCGTACGAATATTGGCGAAATCTGATACCGGCGTACGTTTTGAGATTCCTTGCTTCGTAGTAAAGAATAAGTACCAGTCGTCCACGAATTCTTCCACTCGAATCATGGCATTGATCCACTCATCTTTTTCTACCCCGAGCAGGTTGATGATCGGAAGTCCTTTAGCTGTACGACTGAATTCAGGAATTTCATATCCTTTCGCACGGTAGGCTTTTCCTTTGTTTGTAAAGAATAGAATCGTATCATGAGTTGACGTTGTCAGTAAGTTTTCAACAAAGTCTTCATCATTGGTACCCATTCCCTGGATTCCTCTTCCTCCACGCTTTTGACTGCGGTAGGTTGAGACAGGCAGGCGCTTGATGTATCCGTTATGAGTAAGAGATACGACAATGTTCTCTCTTGGAATTAAGTCTTCATCTTCAATATTCTCAATTCCACCCGCTACGATTTCTGATCTTCTTTCATCATTGAAGCGTTCTTTGATTTCGATAAGCTCTTCACGAATGATTTCCAGAACTTTTTCATCATCTGCTAAGATCGCTTTCAATTCTGCAATCTGCTTCAATAATTCTTGATACTCGTCTTCAATTTTTTCTCGTTCTAAACCGGTTAAACGTTGAAGACGCATATCCAGGATTGCTTGAGCTTGTTTGTCAGAAAGAGAGAAGTTCTCCATCAAACCTTGTTTCGCAAGTTCCGTAGTTTGAGAGCCACGGATAAGTTTAATGATTTCATCAATATGATCTAAGGCGATACGCAGACCTTCTAAAATATGAGCTCTTGCTTCAGCTTTGCGTAATTCGAATTCCGTTCTACGACGAATGACGACGCGTTGATGTTGCAAGTAATGATATAGGCACTCTTTTAAATTCAATACCTTTGGCTGGCCATCAACAAGTGCCAAAAGGTTAATACCGAAGCTTGTTTGAAGGGCTGTTTGCTTATAGAGATTATTAAGCAAGACGTTCGCATTCGCATCTTTTCTTACTTCGATCACGACACGCATACCATTACGGTCCGATTCATCACGTAAATCAGTGATGCCATCAATCTTCTTATCACGAACAAGATCGGCAATTTTCTCGATCAGTCTCGCTTTATTCACTTGATAAGGAATTTGATGAACGATGATCGTTTCTTTCCCATTGCTTTTAGTTTCGATTTCAACACGGGCACGCATGGTGATGGAACCTTTACCTGTTTCATAGGCACGCCGTATCCCGCTTCTTCCTACAATTAGGCCTGCAGTAGGGAAATCAGGTCCATAGATAAATTCCATCAGTTCTTGAATCGTAATGTCGGGATCTTTACTTAACGCAAGGATTCCATCGATGACCTCTCCAAGATTATGAGGAGGAATGTTCGTTGCCATTCCTACTGCGATACCTGAAGAACCGTTTACCAATAGGTTAGGGAAACGGGCAGGCAACACTTCCGGCTCTCTCTCGGTACCATCATAGTTATCTTTATAATCAATTGTATCTTTATTAATATCACGAATGAGTTCCATCGAGATTTTGGACATACGTGCTTCTGTGTAACGCATGGCCGCAGCTGCATCTCCATCAACGGAACCGAAGTTACCATGACCGTCCACAAGCATATAACGATAGTTGAAATCCTGTGCCATACGCACCATTGTGTCATAAACAGCTGAGTCACCGTGGGGGTGATACTTACCGATTACTTCACCGACGATACGGGCTGATTTCTTGTATGCTTTTTCAGCCGTCATCCCCAAGTCATTCATCGCATACAAAATACGACGATGGACAGGTTTCAGGCCGTCACGTGCATCCGGTAGTGCACGGGAAACGATAACACTCATCGCATAATCCAGGAAAGACGAGCGCATTTCACTACTTATATTAATTTCTTTAACATTCGATCTTGGTATTTCTGCCATAGTAAAAGGGACCTCCTTTTAAAGAAAGATTTATACCTTTCTCATTCTTTACCTTGTCCGCTATGTAAAAGACAGGATAGCACATGGTCTATCCTGTATTGTTTTATTTTAAATGTCCAAATTCTTAACGTACGCTGCGTTTTCTTCGATGAAGTTACGTCTTGGCTCTACTTTGTCACCCATCAGGATATCAAAGGTTTCGTCAGCTTCGATCGCATCTTGAAGGCTTACTTGCAGCAGGGTTCTTGATTCCGGATCCATTGTTGTTTCCCATAGTTGTTCAGGGTTCATCTCTCCAAGACCTTTGTAACGCTGGATGCCAGGTTTAGGCGTCGGGGAGATTTCTGCAAGTATGCGATCCAGTTCTTTATCATTGTAGGCATACTCGATTTTCTTCCCTTGTTGTATTTTGTACAAAGGTGGTTGAGCGATGTAGATATAGCCTGCTTCAATGATGTTTCTCATGTAACGATAGAAGAACGTTAATAATAGCGTTCGAATATGAGCGCCATCGACGTCGGCATCGGTCATGATCACGATTTTATGGTATCTCGCTTTAGCCAGATTGAAGTCTTCTCCAATCCCCGTCCCGAGAGCTGTAATAATCGCACGAACCTCGTTATTAGAAAGGATCTTATCCAGACGTGCCTTTTCTACGTTGATAATTTTACCACGCAAGGGAAGGATGGCTTGGAAGTGACGATCCCGGCCTTGTTTAGCAGATCCGCCGGCTGAGTCACCCTCAACCACGTAGATTTCACTGATGCTTGGGTCTTTAGAAGAACAGTCTGCTAATTTACCAGGTAAGCTAGAGATTTCCAGGGCACTCTTACGACGGGTAAGCTCCCTTGCCTTTTTCGCAGCCAGTCGGGCACGTGCAGCCATTAGTCCTTTTTCTACCACTTTTCGAGCGACAACCGGGTTTTCAAGTAAGAATGTTTCTAAATGCTCGGAGAAAAGGGAATCGGTAATCGTTCTTGCTTCTGAGTTTCCGAGCTTTGTTTTTGTCTGACCTTCGAATTGGGGATCAGGATGTTTAATCGAGATGATCGCTGTTAATCCTTCACGAACATCTTCCCCTGAAAGATTCGCATCGCTCTCTTTAAACACGTGATTCTTTCGGGCATAGTCGTTAATGACTCTCGTTAAAGCCGTTTTAAATCCGGACTCATGGGTCCCACCTTCATGAGTATGGATGTTATTAGCGAAGGAATAAAGATTACTTGCGAAACCATCGTTATATTGAATGGCGATTTCAATCGTAATATCATCTTTCTCGCCTTCAATGTAGATTGGTTCTTCATGGATGACTTCTTTAGAACGATTAAGATGTTCAACGTAGGACTTAATTCCACCTTCATAATGGTAATCTCTTCGTTTCCCTTCTCCGCGCTTATCTTCAATGCTGATTTGGATCCCTCTGTTTAAGAAAGCCAGTTCGCGAATACGGTTTGCAAGTATGTCATATTCGTATTCCGTCGTTTCAGTAAAGATTTCAGGATCTGGAGTGAAGTGAATGATCGTTCCCGTCTTTTCTGTTTCTCCGATCACCTTAAGATCGAAGCTCGGAACACCTTTTTCGAATTTTTGATAATAGATGTTTCCATCACGATGAACATGGACTTCAAGTTCTGTGGAAAGAGCATTTACTACTGATGCCCCAACTCCGTGAAGACCTCCTGATACTTTATATCCACCGCCGCCGAACTTACCACCGGCGTGAAGGACCGTCATGATTACCTCAACGGCAGGACGTCCCATTTTTTCGTGAATACCTACAGGGATACCACGTCCATTATCTGTGACAGTAATACTGTTATCCTCTTCGATAATGACTTCGATTTCATTACAGTAACCGGCTAACGCTTCATCGATACTGTTATCAACAATCTCCCACACCAAATGATGTAAACCTCTTCCGCTTGTTGATCCAATATACATACCAGGTCTTTTACGAACGGCCTCTAATCCTTCTAAAACCTGAATCTGATTTTCATCATAGGATTGACCTTGCTTTTGTTCCATAGCCATACTGATTCACCTACACTTTCTAACCTCAGGGCTTTATATTTCTATAATAAATTCTCATAGTTTGAGTATTTCTTTGATCGTTTCTTTAACGTACTTGATGCCAGTGGTGAAAGATACAACTGATTCGACGTGATCACAAGAGATTTATATGAACCCTTTGCAAGATTACAAAGGTTTTTATCTTTCGTTTTTAAAAAGTGTTGAATTTCTTCTGAAAATTGAACGGTGTCTCGATCAATAATAGCGATGATTTCATCTGTACGTACCATGACATCTTCTCCAACATGTATGTACAAGGTAACACCTCATTTCAATCTTTTCATTGATCCGGCTTCCACTTCAAAAGTAGTGGCTTCGTTTAAGGTTTGATGATCAATCCCATCCACGTTTGTCGTCGTGACAAAGGTTTGAACTTTTCCCTGGATGGTATTTAATAAATGTGACTGTCGATAATCATCTAATTCAGATAAGACATCATCAAGAAGTAAGATGGGATATTCTTTGATTTCAGAATGAATCAGCTCAATTTCTGCAAGCTTCACAGAGAGGGCCGTTGTTCGTTGCTGCCCCTGCGATCCGAATGTTTGAACATCCCGTCCATTCACAATAAATTGAAGATCGTCCCTATGTGGTCCGATCAGGGTCACACCGCGATCAATTTCCCGCTCGCGGATACCATTAAATTTCTGTTCATATATATCTACCATTTTTGACCATTCTTGATTATCTGATACATCTAAAGACGGTTTATATACGATTTCTAAGGTTTCTAAGTTCCTTGAAATCCCGGAATGGATCGGTTTTGCCCAACTTTCTAATAGCTGAACGAACTCAAAGCGCTTTTTCGTAATTTTCACAGCCATCTCTATGAACTGTTCCGTCAAGACATCCAGCATGGTCTGGTCTTTTTGTTTTCTCGTTTGCAATTGTTTCAGATAATGGTTCCGTTGCTGTAATATTTTTTGATAAAGGCTGATATCATGTAAATAAACAGGAGAAACCTGACCGATTTCCATATCAATAAAACGACGCCTTACTTGAGGGCTCCCTTTTACTAAATGGAGATCTTCAGGCGCAAACATGACAACATTCATATTGCCGACATATTGACTTAATTTAGATTGCTCAAGGTGATTGCTTTTCGCTTTTTTCCCCTTTTTCGAGAGGATAAGCTCCAATGGTAACGCACCGTTATATTTCTGAATCCTACCTTTTATTTTAGCATATTCCTCGTCCCAACGGATTAAATCTTTATCATTTGAGGTCCGGTGGGATTTAGCCATTGCCAGTACATAGATAGACTCCATAATATTCGTCTTTCCTTGAGCATTCTCTCCAAGAATTACGTTCACCTTATTTTCGAAACTCACGTCGATTGATTCGTAATTCCGATAGTTTCTTAATTCTAATTGTTCAATGTACATGGAAATAACACCCTTTATTATTCTCCAGCAACCACAAATACTCCTACTTCGGGAATTTCAATTGTGTCACCAATTGTGAGTTTTCTTCCTCTTCTTTGGTCTTGTTCGCCATTTATGTATACTTCATATTCACTTAAGAACCACTTTGCCATCCCGCCGGACTGAATTACTTCAGCTAGCTTCAGGAATTGCCCCAATGTGATGATTTCCGTTTCAATGGTGATCTCTTTCGCCACTAAAATCACTACTTTCCGTATAAAGTCTCTAATATCTTATTTTACTCTAAATGGAGTTAAGTCACAACTAACGAAAAATCAGCAAGGACTCGTAGATCCATTTGTCCTTGTCATCATTGGATTTTTCATTGATTAGACGCTATTTTTGAAAGGAATCGACGAGAGGGGTTCCTTCAATTACCAGTTAAAGTGTAAAAAAAGAGCCAATACCACATGTGAAAGGCATCGGCTCTTGTCTATTCATTAGTACGTTCTTACTGGAAGAATCAGTTGAAGAATGGAATCATCATGAAGTGGTTTCAATACGAAAGGTCTCATGGCCCCGGTGAAGTTTACATAGATTTCTGTACCTTCAATGGCTTTTAATGCGTCCATCATATATTTCGCACTAAAGGAAATCTTCAGTTCCTCCCCTTCAATGGATTGACTTTTCACCTGTTCGATTACTTTCCCGATCTCCGGTGTGTTAGACGAAATCTCAATCATACCGCCATCCAGAGTTGAAAGTTTCACTACGTTGTTTCTTCCTTCTCTGGCAAGTAGCGATGCACGGTCTATCGCTTGTAAAAATTCTTTCGTATTAAGCGTTAGCTCTGTTTTTGTATCTGAAGGAATCAATCGACTGGTATCAGGATAATTCCCTTCTAATAATCTTGAGAAGAATAGTAGGTGTTTCGCTTTGAACAGCACTTGATTTTCAGTGATCACGATTTCAACAGGCTCTTCTGTATCATCAAGGATTTTATTCAGCTCGTTTAAGCTTTTCCCTGGAATCACAATATTGTAAGAAGCATCATGATTGGTTTCAATCGGTGCCTTTCTCATCGCAAGTCGGTGACTATCTGTTGCAATACAGCTCAGTTCCCCATTTTCAATCTGACAGTTTACACCTGTCAAGATGGGGCGTGTTTCTGAGGTGGACACTGCGAATACCGTTTGTCTGATCATCGTTTTTAAGAGATCAGTCGAAACTTTGATCCCGTTCCCTTCTTCGATTTGAGGAAGATGCGGGTACTCTTCTGGATCTAACCCGTTTAAATTAAATTCTGCCTGCCCTGAACGAATAACGGTTTGGAAATGATTTTGAACTTCAATTTCCACCGTATCTTTAGGTAATTTCTTGACAATCTCACTGAAGAACTTAGCCTGAAGGACAATTCCTCCAGTTTCCATGATTTCAACAATGTCTGAACCCTCTTCTTCATTTGGAATAAAGGACTCGATTGAAATATCTGAATCACTGCCTGTTAATGTTACGCCATCTTCAGTGGCGATGATTTTTATTCCGGTAAGAATGGGAATCGTTGTTCTTGACGTTACAGCTTTCATGACATCCTGAACACTTTGGACAAGATAGTCCCTTTGAATAACAAATTTCATGATTTATTCCTCCAATTTGCACATAATTTTATGGACTGAATCATATACTAATAATTTATTTAAAAATAGTAATAGAAGTAGTAGGGCCTGTTGATATGTGGATAAGTGTGTGAATTCAACGTAAACACAGCCTATCCACATGTGGACAGACTGTGTGCTAGTTTGTCTTAGTTATTCACATTATCCAGTTTATTTGTGTGTAAGATTAACTCTTTAAAGACTCACGAATTTCTTTCAATTGCTGCTGAAGAAGCGCATCCGCCCCCAGCAATGTACTGATCTTCTCATGAGCATGAATGACGGTCGTGTGATCCCGGCCGCCGAACTCTTCTCCGATCTTTGGAAGTGAAGAATCCGTCATCTCCCTGGATAGATACATAGCAATCTGTCGTGGAAAGGCGATGGATTTTGTTCGTTTCTTAGCTTTAAAGTCTTCGAGCTTCACATTGAAGTGCTCTCCAACGACACGTTGAATTTCCTGGATGGTAATAACCCGTGGTTTGGAGCTTGGAATGATATCTTTCAAAGCTTCGGCTGCCAGATCAGCATTAATATCTTTATTTATAAGAGAAGAGTAGGCAACAACCCGGATTAAAGCGCCCTCTAACTCACGAATGTTGGAATCGATTTGATTAGCTATATAAAGCATGGCTTCATTTGGAATGTCCAATCCTTCAGCCTTTGCCTTTTTTCGTAAAATGGCAATTCTCGTCTCGAGATCTGGAGGAGTGATGTCTGTAATCAGTCCCCATTCAAATCGTGAACGAAGTCTGTCTTCGAGTGTCGGAATTTCTTTCGGTGGCCGATCACTTGAAATGACAATCTGCTTGCTTTCTTCATGTAAGGTATTAAAAGTATGGAAAAATTCCTCTTGCGTTTGTTCTTTACCTGCTAAAAATTGAATGTCATCTATTAATAAAACATCAACGCTGCGGTATTTGTTGCGGAAATCGACTGCTTTATTGTCACGGATGGAGTTAATGAATTCGTTTGTGAATTTCTCAGAGGATAGATAAACCACTTTAGCAGCAGGATTATGCTCCAGTACATAATGTCCGATCGCATGCATTAAGTGAGTTTTTCCCAGTCCTACTCCACCATAAATAAACAAGGGATTATAGGCTTTGGCAGGTGCTTCAGCCACAGCCAAAGATGCGGCATGGGCGAAACGGTTGCCCGAACCGATAACAAAGGTGTCAAATGTGTATTTTGCATTCAGCATATTTTGATTGATATCCTGTTGCTCGTCGTCTTTCATCGACTTCTTTGGAGGTAATTGAATATCAAATTCTTCCGGCTCCTGATTTTGTGGAATGATAAATTTCACGACCAACTCTTCGCCCGTAATATCATACAAAACCCCGGAGATTAATTGAGAGTAGCGTCCTTCCAGCCAATCTCGTGCAAATTCATTTGGAGCTGTAATGACAAGTGTGTCACCTTGAATGGAATGTGCCTTAGTCGATTTTAACCAAGTATCAAAGCTCGGTTTACTTATCTTTTTTTCGATGCTTTCTAAGGCTTTGCTCCAAAGATCCCCGATATTCTCCAATCCTGATCCCTCCTTTTCTCAGTTTGTATAACTTCTGTACAACAATTACATGCTATAAAATCCGTCAACTCTCGCTATTTTATAAAAATACAAAACAATGAATGTGGAAAATATATATAATAAGGAAAGAAAATGGTTTTTCGACAATATCCACCACTTGTGGACAACGTTTTACAAACCCTCTGTATAAGTTACCCACATGATATCCACATTTTGTGGATAAGTTATTTCCATGAACCTAGTTATCAAGAGTGAAAACACAATAATCATATCAAAATATCCTTAGAGGTGCAATGCTTTTTAAATTTTATCCACAAGCTACCACCCCTTGTGGAATGAAATTGTCCACAACCCAAGAACTTGTGAAAAAGTTGTCAGTATGTGTTGTGGATAATTTAAAAACCTGTCGAATCCTATCCACAGGCAGGTTTGATAGAGGAATGGAATAGTGTTTGTAGAAGGAGAGGATCAAAAAGAAATTTAGTTGATTGATAAGGCGATGTTTTATTGAAATTAAAAAACTAATTGATTTTAGATTTATAAAAACATCATGCTCAGAAAGTTGATTGGAGCGGAAGGTGCTCGACTCCTGCGGGAATAGCGTGAAAGTACGAAAAGCAGAGGCGGCTCGACCAGCCCCGACAAGCATAAGATGAATGGGCCGGGAAGGCGCTTTTTGCCTTCTTGGCCCATTTAGCTTATGACCTCGAGGGGCTAGCCGCCGTAGCTAGACAGTTGAGACCCCGCAGGGCAAAGCCCGAGGAGGCTCAACTCACGCCCCGCGGAAAGCGAGCACCTGGAGCGGAAATCAACCAGCACTCACTTGTTTTAAAAAGAAAAATAATATGAGTGTTGACTTTTTATGGGTACCGTCTTTATAATAGTGAGGAATGTCTTTAACTTTTATAAAGATATCCTTCAGGGAGGTGTAATAGATGAAAAGAACGTTTCAACCAAATAATCGTAAAAGAAAAAAGAACCACGGTTTCCGTGCACGTATGAGCTCTAAAAACGGACGTAATGTTTTAGCTCGTCGTCGTAGCAAAGGAAGAAAAGTATTATCTGCCTAGACCACTGAACTGACTCAGTGGTCTTTTTTTTCCTTTATCCCAAGTGAAAAGACAATTTGGCTAGTTCGTATTTTGTTTTAAGAGAAAAATTACTTATAATTTCAAATGAATGAGCCAATAATGTCGAGGATACATCAAGACAAAAATGAAAATTAGGTGTGGTCAATGCGGAAAGATCAGAGAGTGAAGAAGAATAAAGAGTTCCAGGAGATATTCAAAAAAGGAACATCCTTTGCCAATCGGCAATTCGTCTTATATCTATTGAAGAAAGAAGAGCCTCAACCATTTCGAATTGGAATCTCCGTGAGTAAGAAAATTGGAAACGCTGTTTGTCGAAACCAAATTAAACGATATGTCAGACAAGCTTTCTTAGAATTACAAGAAGATGTAAAAGATCAGTACGATTACTTAATCATCGCCAGAAAACCGGCGGCCGAAATGAATTTCCATGAGGTGAAGGGCAGCCTCACCCATGTGCTCAAAAGAGGAAAAGTGTTGAAAAGATCCTCTAATGGAAAACATGTTAGAAAGAAGTCATAACATTTTACGATATTGACAGGTTTCGTCATCACAAGCCTATGAAAAGATGTTACAATACGAGAGATTGTACTTTTTCAGTAGAGAGACCTGTTTTACATTTAACTTGAAAGATATTAGTAGGGAGGAAATTAAGGGTGAAAAAGAGAATGATAGCCCTGATGGGAATCATTGGGCTAATGGCTATACTATCAGGTTGTACGGAATATAATCAGCCTATAACACCTGAGAGTAGCGGAATATGGAATGAATATATTGTCTATCCTTTATCACAATTAATTACAATGGTAGCTGAGTTCATGAGCGGTTCTTATGGATTGGCCATTGTCATTGTTACATTGATCATTCGTTTAGCGATTCTGCCATTAATGATTAAACAAACGAAAAATTCAAAAGCCATGCAGGCATTGCAACCGGAAATGAAAAAGCTGCGTGAAAAATATAGCTCTAAAGATGCACAAACTCAACAAAAGCTTCAACAAGAAACGATGGCTTTATTCCAAAGTCACGGGGTTAATCCGCTGGCGGGTTGTTTCCCGTTGATCGTTCAAATGCCGATTTTAATTGGTTTCTACCATGCGATCGTGAGGACAGAAGAAATTAAAGCTCATAATTTCCTGTGGTTCGATCTTGGTAACCCGGATCCGTACTACATTTTACCTTTAGTAGCAGGTATAACAACGTTCATCCAACAGAAATTAATGATGGCGGGTACAGCGAATCAAAATCCGCAAATGGCGATGATGCTTTATATCATGCCGGTCATGATCATCATTTTTGCGATTAACTTCCCTGCAGCTCTATCCCTTTACTGGGTAGTCGGAAATCTATTTATGATTGTTCAAACGTATTTCATTAAAGGACCTGAAATCAAAGAAGCGCAAACCGCTAAAGCTGGTGGGAATTCGGGAGGAAAGAAAAAGTGAGAGAAGTAGAAGCGACTGGTCAAACGGTGGAAGAAGCCATTGAATCAGCCTTGTCTCAACTGAATATCACCAAAGAAGAAGCAGAAATTGACGTCATTGATCAAGGTAAAAAAGGCTTGTTCGGATTGTTTGGTGGAAGACCTGCTGTCGTACAAGTCAAAAAAGCGATGGATCCGGTAAATGAAGCGAAAGATTTTCTTCTATCTGTTGCACATGAAATGGGAGTGAACGCTTCCATAGAAGTGAAAAGAGACGGAAGAGATGTTGAGTTCAACATTTCCGGTGAAAAAATGGCTCTATTAATAGGAAAAAGAGGACAAACGTTGAATGCTCTTCAACATTTAACTCAACTGATTGCCAATCGGGTTTCCGATCAGTTCATCACCATCCTTTTAGATGCGGAGAACTATCGTGAAAGACGTAAGCAAACGTTAACAAACCTGGCGGAACGATTAGCAGAGAAAGCATTGCGCACAAATCGTTCCGTTTCATTAGAACCAATGCCTTCCTATGAAAGAAAAGTGATTCATACAGCATTAGTTGATTCGACTACTGTTGATACACATTCAGAAGGCAGGGAACCCAATCGTTATATTGTGATTGCTCCAAAATAATTAAGAGACGATTCCTTTCGGGGAATCGTTTTTTTTTTTTGCAATCCAGGCAACCCCTTTATATTTCTTCCCATGCTGCCGCGTCGCAACCTTGTGGATTCTTATTTTCATCCCGGTTTATTGTTATTCACATGTGGATAAGTTAAAATAATAGAGATGAAGTGTTATCTGTGTGGATAACATTATTTGGTGACGAATAGAGGGTTTCCTTTCTTTAGTATTAAATAGGATTGTGATATTCTAATAATTTGGGGAAACTTTGCTCTCTACTATAATTCATTTATAAATAGATCAACTAAGAAATAAGAGAGGTGAATACAATGGAGTTTGATACAATTGCTGCTATTTCCACGCCGATGGGTGAAGGGGCGATTGCGATCGTGCGTTTAAGCGGTGATCAAGCCTTCGATATCGGTGATAAGGTCTTTAAGGGTATGAAAGGAAGCTCTATGAAAGAATTTGCTTCTCATACCATCCATTATGGACATATTATCGATCCGGACACAGAGCAAGTGGTGGAAGAAGTCATGGTTTCTGTCATGAGGGGGCCAAAAACCTTCACCCGTGAAGATATTATAGAAATTAACTGCCACGGAGGACTTGTGTCGGTCAATAAAGTATTGCAGCTCGTATTGAAAAATGGAGCCCGCCTTGCAGAGCCGGGTGAATTTACGAAACGGGCGTTCTTGAACGGACGAATTGACCTTTCCCAGGCAGAAGCGGTGATGGATCTTATTCGGGCAAAAACCGATCGGGCGATGAATGTAGCCCTTAATCAAATGGAGGGCCGACTTTCCAATTTGATTCGAAAGCTTCGTCAGGAAATTCTTGAAACGCTGGCTCATGTAGAAGTGAATATCGATTATCCGGAGTATGATGACGTAGAAGAAATGACGCATCACGTACTGTTGGAGAAATCCAAACACGTCCGTGACGAAATTGACAAGTTGGTCCGAACATCAGAGCAGGGGAAAATTCTGAGAGAAGGTCTTTCTACCGTGATCATCGGACGGCCAAATGTAGGGAAGTCCTCTCTATTGAACAGTCTTGTTCATGAAAATAAGGCGATCGTAACCGATATCCCCGGGACAACCCGGGATGTGATTGAAGAATACGTGAATGTACGCGGTGTTCCGTTACGTCTGGTTGATACAGCCGGGATTCGTGAAACAGAAGACATTGTAGAACGAATCGGTGTGGAACGTTCACGACAAGTATTGAAAGAAGCGGATTTAATTTTACTCGTACTCAACTATGCGGACGAATTGACTCCTGAAGATGAACAGCTTTTCGAAGCGGTAAGAGGAATGGACGTTATTGTCATCGTGAACAAAACGGATCTGCCACAGAAGATTGATATAGATAAAGTAAGAAAACTGGCGGAAAATCATCAGCTGGTCACAACGGCTTTACTTGAAGAGCAAGGGATCGATGAACTGGAAGAAGCCATTTCTTCTTTATTCTTTGCCGGTTCCATCGAATCCGGGGATATGACATATGTGTCCAATAGCCGTCACATTGCTCTGCTCAATCAAGCTTCCCTCGCGATTAATGAAGCCATCAATAGCGTAGAAATGGGCACTCCCATCGATATCGCTCAAATTGACTTAACCAGAACGTGGGAGCTTTTAGGTGAAATCATTGGAGAGAGCGTTCATGAAAGCCTGATTGATCAGCTGTTTTCTCAATTCTGCTTAGGGAAATAAATACTATTATAATGTGGACTTTGAATTCAAGGTCCTACAAGGAGGAAAAAATAAACCATGCAATATGACGCAGGGCAATATGATGTCATTGTCATTGGTGCTGGCCATGCGGGAGTTGAAGCAGGACTTGCTTCTGCCCGTATGGGAGCTAAAACGTTAATGGTCACCATTAACTTGGATATGGTCGCCTTTATGCCATGTAATCCATCTGTTGGGGGACCGGCAAAAGGGATCGTTGTAAGAGAGATTGACGCTCTGGGTGGAGAAATGGGGCGTAATATAGATAAAACACATATACAAATGAGAATGTTGAATACAGGAAAAGGTCCGGCTGTCCGGGCATTACGGGCTCAGGCGGATAAATTCCTTTATCAGCATGAAATGAAACGCATGATCGAAAATGAACCGAATATGACCTTGCTTCAAGGAATGGTTGAGGAATTGATTGTTGAAGATGATGAATGTAAAGGTGTCGTAACGATGACGGGCGCTGCCTACCGGGCGAAAACAGTCGTCATTACAACGGGTACATTCCTGCGTGGTGAAATCATATTAGGAGATCTGAAATATTCAAGCGGTCCTAATAATCAACAACCTTCCATCAGACTTTCTGATCATTTACATGAATTAGGCTTTGATACTGTTCGTTTCAAAACAGGGACGCCACCGCGAGTGAATAGTTCGACAATCGATTACTCGAAAACTGAAATTCAACCAGGTGATGATGTTCCCCGTGCCTTCAGCTATGAAACGACGAAATATATTACCGATCAACTTCCATGTTGGTTAACATATACGAACGAACACACTCATCAATTGATTGATGACAACCTGCATCGTTCTCCGATGTATTCTGGAATGATTAAAGGAACTGGACCGCGTTACTGTCCTTCCATTGAAGATAAAGTCGTACGTTTCCATGATAAACCGCGTCACCAGATTTTCTTGGAGCCTGAAGGACGAAACACACAAGAAGTCTATGTACAGGGATTATCGACGAGTTTACCTGAAGACGTACAACAAAAGATTCTTCAAACCATCCCGGGTCTTGAGGAAGTACAGATGATGCGTGCCGGGTATGCGATTGAGTATGATTCCATCGTACCGACTCAATTATGGCCGACCCTTGAAACGAAAAAAATAAAAAATCTTTATACAGCGGGACAAATCAACGGAACGTCCGGTTATGAAGAAGCAGCTGGACAAGGTCTGATGGCAGGGATCAATGCTGCGTGCCGTGCCCTGGACAAAGAAGAGGTTATCTTAAGCCGCTCTGATGCGTATATCGGGGTCTTAATCGATGATCTTGTGACAAAAGGGACGAACGAACCTTATCGTCTATTGACTTCCCGTGCTGAATATCGTCTGTTGCTTCGTCATGACAATGCCGATCTTCGCCTGACTGATATCGGTCATAAGATAGGATTAATCTCCGATGATCGATACGAACGGTTTACAGCTAAAAAAGAAGCGATCTTTTCAGAGAAAAAACGCCTGGAAGGAATCCGCATCAAACCTACTGACGAAACACAGGCCGTTATTCGTGAAGCGGGCGGCAGTGAGCTGAAAGACGGCATATTAGCAGCGGATCTTCTGAAGCGCCCTGAAATGAACTATAGTCATATTAAATCACTCGTTCCAAGTGAAATCGAGCTTGATCCCGATGTAGAGGAACAGGTTGAAATCCAAGTGAAATATGAAGGCTATATTGAAAAATCCCTTCAACAGGTCGATAAAATGAAGAAGATGGAAAACAAAAGAATTCCTGAAAACATTGATTACAGCGCCATTAGCGGTTTAGCATCTGAAGCAAGACAGAAATTAATCGAGGTCCAGCCCCTTTCTCTTGCACAGGCTTCCCGGATTTCAGGAGTGAATCCTGCAGACATCTCTATTTTACTCGTCTATATCGAGCAAGGGAAAATCGCAAAAGTATCAGGTGATCAATAGAGGTAAAGGAAGGATAATTTCATGAATGTAAATGAATTTCAATCAATGCTTGAGGAGAAGGGGATCTCCCTTTCTCCTGAGCAATTAAATCAGTTTGAGCGCTATTATGAATTGCTGGTTGAATGGAATGAAAAAATGAACCTGACGGCCATCACTGAAAAGGAAGATGTTTATTTAAAGCATTTTTACGATTCGATCAGTGCAGCTTTTTATGTTGATTTCACCGAGGTGACAACTCTTTGTGATGTTGGGGCAGGAGCCGGTTTTCCGAGTATCCCTCTTAAAATATGCTTCCCGCACTTACATATCTCAATTGTTGATTCCTTGAACAAGCGGATTACGTTCTTAAACCATTTATCAGATGAGTTAGGACTTGATCATACGAATTTCTATCATGATCGTGCTGAGACTTTTGGTAAAAACAAGGCTCATCGTGAAAAGTATGATATGGTTACAGCAAGAGCCGTTGCCAGAATGTCTGTTTTAAGTGAATTATGTTTGCCACTAGTTAAAAAGGGCGGCTTATTTGTAGCGATGAAGGCTTCAAACGTGAAAGAGGAGCTATCCAATGCGAAGAAAGCAATTGGCATGCTGGGTGGACAAACAGATAAAATGTATTCGTTCGTTTTACCGGAAGAGGAAAGTGAAAGAAATATCGTGAAGATCGACAAAGTGAAAGAAACGCCTAACAAATATCCCAGAAAACCTGGGACACCCAATAAATTACCGTTATAATAATATGAATGGTTCTCCTGCCGTGATGTCAAGGATCAAGCCGTGAAAATCTCAGCATAGGCAGGAACTGGTCATATTTTAGAGAATATTAATAAAGGGAGTTTCTTAAAGGTGGTGTAGGAAGATGAAGCATCCTTTCTCTCGTTTTTTTGGCCTAGGTGAAAAGGAGCAAGATGTTGAATCTGAAGAATCAAATGTAGTGGAAGAAGATCGAGATGAAGTGAAAAAGATACCCGTCTCACAAATCATCCCTAATCGCTTTCAACCAAGAACAGTGTTCAATGATGAAAAGATAGAAGAGTTATCCAGAACGATTCATACTCATGGTATTATCCAACCGATTGTGGTTAGACAATATGATGATGAGCAGTTTGAAATCATTGCAGGTGAACGTCGATACAGAGCCGTTCAGAAGCTTGGCTGGGACACCGTACCGGCCATTGTAAAGAATCTTAATGATACAGAAACAGCATCTGTTGCATTAATTGAAAACTTACAAAGGGAAGAACTCTCTCCTATAGAAGAAGCCATTGCGTATGGGAAACTGTTGGAGTTACATGATTTAACTCAAGAAGCCCTTGCTCAACGCTTAGGAAAAGGACAATCGACTGTGGCGAACAAGCTTCGTCTCCTTAAGCTTCCAGAAGAAATTCAATCAGCCTTATTAGATAAACTAATAACAGAACGTCATGCCAGGGCTTTGATTCCACTGAAGAATGCCGAAAAGCAGATCCAGCTCCTTCAGGAAATCATTGAAAAAAGCTTGAATGTCAAACAAACCGAAGACCGGGTTGTGAAAATGCAAGAAGGAACGACTCAAAAGCCTAAACCGAAACGAAAAGCCTTCAGTAAGGATATGAGAATAGCTGTGAATACGATTCGTCAATCTCTCTCCATGGTATCGGACAGCGGGATCAATCTGGACTCTGAAGAAGAAGAACATGAGGAATTCTATCAATTCACCATCCGTATTCCTAAAAAAAAATAGATTCGTAGTCTAAAAGTGAGAAACATATCGGATTGGTTTCTCACTTTTTTGTATGGTTCTTTTTGCAAAGCTTGTTTCATCTTGGAGTAGTAAGTAGTAGTTGATTTCCGCTACAGGATGCTCGCTTTCCGCGGGGCTGGCGGTGAGCCTCCTCGGCTGCGCCTCCGGGGTCTCACCTGTCCAGCTATTCCCGCAGGAGTCGAGCATCCTTTCGCTCCAATCAACTTTCGAAGCATGGATCCTTTAAGTGAAACTGAAAAAGTAAGAATTTTTGAAAGTGGCCTCACTTTGGTCGATTAATTATTGATTTTTTATAAAGAAAATGATATTTCTTTTAGATTTTTTCTTTGAGGACATTAAGCTCTGTCACTCACCATCTAAGCACACACTGATTGACAGAGCCTCTGGCGGGGTTTCGTGTCTTAAAATAACGACCTTATTTAATAAAGCTTTTTGGTTTGGTTCTGTCGATTTTTGACGAGTAAACAGTTCGTAATTTCCTATTTTTAGAAACACTGCACTTTTTGAAAAATTGACAGACAATTATCGAAGAATTTTGATAGAATAGAAGAATACTGTAAAAAATTTAGTGAATCTTAGGAAGTCAAAAGGTAGGTGACAACCTTGGGCAGAATAGTAGCCGTTACTAACCAAAAAGGTGGAGTGGGAAAGACCACAACATCCGTCAATTTGGGGGCTTGCTTAGCTTATATAGGGAAAAAGGTTTTACTGGTAGACATTGATCCTCAAGGAAACGCCACTAGTGGTGTAGGTGTGGAAAAAGGGGATGTCCAGCAGTGTATATATGATGTGCTGGTAGATGATGTGGATGTCAGAGAAACCATTAAACAATCAAAAGTTGAGAATTTATCCATTGTACCTGCAACGATTTCATTGGCTGGAGCAGAAATTGAACTTGTTCCAACCATCTCCCGTGAAGTGCGTTTAAAGAAAGCGTTAGAGAAAGTAAAAGACGATTTTGATTATATTATCATTGATTGTCCACCGTCTTTAGGGTTATTGACAATCAATGCGTTAACCGCTTCAGATGCTGTCGTCATACCGGTCCAATGCGAATATTATGCTCTGGAAGGATTAAGTCAGTTATTGAGTACCGTTCGTTTAGTTCAGAAGCATCTGAATCATGATCTTATGATCGATGGTGTGCTGCTTACGATGCTTGATGCGAGAACCAATCTGGGAATTCAGGTCATTGAAGAGGTTAAAAAATATTTTCAAGATAAAGTGTATCGCACAATTATTCCACGTAACGTTCGCTTAAGTGAAGCGCCCAGTCATGGTGAACCGATTATCATCTATGATGCAAAGTCCAGGGGAGCAGAAGTTTATTTAGAACTAGCAAAGGAAGTGGCGGCGAATGGCTAAAGGTTTAGGAAAGGGCATCAATGCTCTTTTTACCAATATCCAAACAACTCAAAATGAAGAGTCCGTACAAGAAGTGAGCCTGAAAGAAATACGGCCGAATCCATATCAACCACGAAAGATCTTTGAGCCGCAAGCCATTGAGGAATTAAAAGATTCGATCTTAGAACACGGTATCCTGCAACCGATCATTGTGCGTAAAACGATCAAAGGGTATGAAATTGTCGTTGGGGAACGTCGTTATCGTGCAGCCAAAGCGGCTAAATTAGAATCCGCTCCTGTCGTGGTCCGGGAATTGAATGAGCAACAAATGATGGAGCTTGCCGTTTTAGAAAACCTTCAACGTGAAGACCTGACACCGATCGAAGAAGGCGCTGCTTATCAAATGTTGATGGACAAGCTAAAGCTCACTCAGGAGGAATTAGCGAAGAGATTAGGAAAGAGCAGACCTCATATTGCCAATCATATTCGCTTACTTTCCCTCCCTGCTCCTATTCAGGAACTTATTTCAGAAGGTAAGTTAACGATGGGACATGGACGTGCACTCCTTGGGTTGAAAAATAAGAAGAATCTATCAACGGTTGTCAATCGTATCCTTAAAGAATCATTAAACGTTCGCCAATTAGAAAAAATCATTCAAGAGCTGAATGAGAATGTTCCACGTGAAACAAAAAAGACAGAGCGTAAAGATGTTTTTATTCAGGAACAGGAATCCCTTCTACGCGAACGCTTCGGGACAACGGTTACGATTAAACAAGCGAAGAAAAAAGGAAAAATCGAGCTCGAATTTTTCTCAAAGGAAGATCTCGATCGCATTTTGGAATTATTGCAGTAACCATTTTGGAAAAGGACTGGCTTAAAAGGTATACTTATACCACTTAAGCCAGTCCTCTTCCATATGGTATATAGAAGATGCACTATTCTTTGGGAAATAATCATGAAAACATGAGAATGATTTTTCAGACAGATAAGGAGAACGTCATGGTACTGTTAGGAACGCTGGTAAATGGAGTATGTATTATCATCGGAACTCTCCTGGGGAAGGTCCTTCATCGCATCCCGGAAGATATGAAGGGAACTGTCATGAAAGCGATTGGTTTAGCCGTCATAGTCCTTGGGTTACAGATGGGGTTGAAAAGTGAAAACTTTCTCATCGTTATCATCAGCCTGGCTCTGGGTGCTGCATGGGGAGAGTGGATGAACCTGGAGGACAAGCTTAACTCCTTGGGTAACTGGTTGGAAAAGAAGCTGGGCAGTAATAAAGATACCTCCATATCTCAAGGGTTTGTCACGGCTACCCTTATTTTTGTTATTGGAGCAATGGCCGTAATAGGTGCGTTGGATAGCGGAATCAGGGGCGATCATGATGTTCTGTTGACGAAGTCGATCATTGATGGCTTTACATCCTTGATCCTCACGACGACTTTAGGAATTGGTGTCATGTTTTCGGCGGTCCCTGTCGTCCTTTATCAAGGTTTCATCGCTTTGTTTGCGACTCAAATTCATCAGTGGGTTCCAGAAGAGCTGATGGATGCCTATATCGTAGAGATGACCTCAACGGGAGGAATCATGATTTTTGCGATTGGACTCAATCTCCTCGGTGTAACAAAGATCAGAGTCGCCAATTTACTTCCCGGGATCATCGTAGTGGGAATGGTCGTAGGAATCATATACGTATACCAGCTCTATATGTAATAAGTGAAAAGGGAGATGACCCAGAACGTATCTGGATCATCTCCCTGTTATTGCTGTAATTCTTCCCGCCATTTTTCAATACTGACGGCGTTGCGGCGTTCCACTGAATCGCCTGCCAGCACAATGGCTTGGGCAATCGTCTTTGCCATTTTCATCACAAGATTCAGACGTGTATTTTGTAAAACAAAGAATTCCATAAATCCACTGACATTCACGATTCCGGTCAGGTGAATCTCACCAACCTCTGGCAACTCTTTATTTACGCCGGCACCAGGTTTTAATGGTCCCTCACTTAATTGAATGGCGCCCACACTTTTTAATCGACCGAGACAGGCATCTACACCGATAATAAAAGGATTGATATGTTTAGAGGCAATTTGACTGAGCTTCTCTTCCAGGTTTACTGCATGGATCGGATCATCCAACGTTCCATATACATGAAATGGTTTGATATCTTGTTCTTCTATTAAGGTTCCAACTAACGGGCCCAATGAATCCCCTGTGGAACGGTCTGTGCCAATACATACGAAGACAATGGGTCTTGTACGATAGTAAGTGGGAAGCATCGACGACAATTGAACGGAAAGATCCTGTGCCGCACGCTCTTCCTGATGAAGGACTCTAAAGGGTTCAGGTCTTCGTTCAAATAGTCCTTTTTTAAGATTCATCGCTTCCACTCCTTTGGATATGTTTAAGGGGAATTTTATAGTGAACATACTTTATCGGACTTGACTGCCATAATCATATTTTCTAAGTATTATCAGTATACGGACGATTTCTTTTTTTCATACATAATATGGTTGGATTTTTCATAAAATAAAAATTTTCTATAAACTATAGTAATATGAGGTTATATCTACACAAGGAGAGGGAAAGTTGATAAAATAAGGAATACTTCTTATTGAATGATAAGTGGAGGTTCGGTATATATGTCGAGTACTAAAAAAGTTGAAGACACCGTAGACAAAATAAAAGATAGTGAAGCAGCCCAAAAACTTATTGATAATGAATTATGGATTGCCCTGGGATCAGGTGCGATTAAAATTGTGGCGATCATGGTCATTACCTATATCGCTTTAAGGCTCGGAAGGTCAGCCATTCGAAATGTGTTCAGGGTCCGGTCCCGTTCCCCTCTTAAATTTACGGAGCGTCGCGAAGCCACGTTATCAAAACTATTAGAGAATGTATTGACCTATGTGATTTATTTCATAAGTTTAATGACGATTCTATCGACTCTGGATATTGATGTGAAAGGACTGATTGCCGGTGCAGGGATCGTTGGTCTGGCGGTAGGTTTCGGAGCACAAAACCTTGTTCGGGATATTATCACGGGTTTCTTTATTATATTCGAGGACCAGTTTTCAGTCGGTGACTATGTTCGAATCGGTTCTGCTGAAGGTACTGTTGAAGAAATCGGCCTTCGTACGACAAAGATCAAAAGCTGGACCGGGGAATTACATATCTTCCCCAATGGTAATATTACAGAAGTAACGAACTTCTCCATTCACAACAGCATTGCAGTCGTAGATGTCAGTATTGCCTATGAAGAAAATATAGAAGAAGCAGAGAAAGTGATGCAGGAGCTTCTCCTTGCGTTACCGCAAAAATATGAAGATCTCGTGAATCCACCTGAACTGTTGGGTGTTCAAACCCTGGGAGCATCAGATGTGGTCATTCGGATCGTGGCTGAAACGGTTCCGATGAGACATTGGTATATGGCAAGAATGATACGTAAAGAGGTTAAACTATGCCTGGATGAGCATGGTATTGAAATTCCATTCCCTCGTATGGTGATGTATTCACGTCAGGATCAGGAAGATCTCCAACCCCGTGAAGAAAAACAAAGAAAACTTGAAAGCGAATAAGGAGGAGAAATCCAGTGGAGCCCAAGACATTCACTTTAAATGATATTGTAGAAATGAAAAAGCCCCATCCATGTGGAACGAACCGCTGGAAAGTGATCCGTATGGGAATGGATATTCGCATCAAATGTGTAGGATGCGGCCACAGTGTCATGATTCCCAGAAAAGATTTTGCGAAAAAAATGAAAAAAGTCATCAGTAGCGGCGAGGAAGGATAATTATTCTTTTTTTACCCATATTTCTTTTGGCCTAATCCATCACATGATTAATTTGCCAAGGTTAAGAGCATTCAGTCGGTTTCAGTCGATTGGATGCTCTTTTTAGTAAGCCGTGCCAATGCCTGAAGCTTCACTTGTCTTTTCCCTCTATTATCTCTATAATTGTGAAAGGTTCGACCGTTTACTTATTTTCGATCTTACATGATTTTTTAATAGATAAGAATTTAGATGAGGAGTGACTATAATGGCTTTAACAGCTGGTATTGTTGGATTACCAAACGTAGGGAAGTCCACTTTATTTAATGCAATTACAAAAGCAGGTGCAGAATCTGCCAACTATCCTTTCTGTACGATTGATCCGAACGTAGGAATTGTAGAAGTTCCCGATCACCGTTTAGATAAATTAACAGAGCTTGTAGAACCGAAGAAAACGGTTCCCACTGCCTTTGAATTCACGGATATCGCCGGGATTGTAAAAGGAGCGAGTAAAGGAGAAGGATTAGGAAATAAATTCTTATCTCATATTCGCCAAGTGGATGCAATCTGTCAGGTTGTCCGTTGTTTCGCGGATGATAATATCACACACGTTTCAGGTAAAGTAGATCCGATTGCGGATATTGAAGTCATCAACCTGGAATTGATCTTAGCTGACCTTGAGACAGTGGATAAGCGTCTCGCCAGAGTTCAGAAAATGGCCAAGCAAAAAGATAAAGAAGCAGTATTTGAGCATGATATCCTTGTGAAAATCAAAGAAGCTCTTGAAGCGGAGCAGCCGGCACGTACGGTTGAATTCTCAGATGAACAAATGAAGCTTGTGAAACAGCTACACCTTCTGACTTCAAAGCCTGTATTATATGTAGCAAACGTAAGTGAAGATGAAATTGCCGACCCTTCTGACAACGAATATGTTCAGAAAGTACGTGAATTCGCTAAAGAAGACAATGCAGAAGTGATTGTTGTCTGCGCGAAAATTGAATCTGAAATTGCTGAGCTTGATGATGAAGAAAAAGCGATGTTCCTGGAAGAGCTGGGGATTGAAGAATCCGGTTTAGATCAGCTGATCCGCGCTACCTATTCTTTATTAGGACTGGCGACATACTTCACAGCCGGCGTTCAAGAGGTTCGCGCCTGGACATTCCGTGAAGGGATGAAAGCTCCCCAATGTGCCGGAGTCATCCATACCGACTTCGAAAGAGGCTTCATCCGTGCCGAAACTGTTTTCTACGACGATTTAGTCGCAGCAGGAACAATGGGAGCAGCCCGTGAAGCCGGAAAAGTACGTTTAGAAGGTAAAGACTACCTCGTAAAAGACGGAGACATCATTCACTTCCGTTTTAATGTGTAATTTATCATTACAAACAATTTGTGATCATAGCTCACTTGAAAAGTTTTTGATGGGAATGTATTCATGAATGTTTTAATAGAATAACGCATTAATCTATTCAGTTGATTGGAGCGGAAGGCACTCGACTCCTGCGGGAATAGTGGGACAGGTGAGACCCCACAGGCGTTTACGCCGAGGAGGCTCACCGCCCACCCCGCGGAAAGCGAGTGCCTGGAGCGGAAATCAACCACTGCAGTCTTATACAAAATGAGAAAGACTAGAGTCTCGATTCTAGTCTTTTTTTTACGTCATATTGCAATAATAGATAACCTATGCTATAATTTTATTTCGTGAGTAATGAACGCATTGCTCCTTGTCCTTTCACAAAGAAAGGACCGCATAGACCACGAGGAGGTGACATTCAGATGAGAAAGTACGAAGTTATGTACATTGTCCGCCCAAACATTGACGACGAGTCAAAGAAAGCAGTAGTTGAGCGTTTCGATAACGTTTTAACAACTAACGGCGCGGAAATCATCGAGTCAAAAGATTGGGGTAAACGTCGTTTAGCGTATGAAATCAACGATTTTCGTGATGGTTTCTATCAACTAGTTAAGATGAGCGCTACTTCTGATGCAGTTAACGAATTCGATCGTTTAGCTAAAATCAGCGATGATATTATCCGTCATATCGTTGTTAAAGAAGAAGAATAATCCGTACGTTTTTTAAGATATACACTTCTATCACCTGTTTCACGTGAAACAGTAAACTAGAAGGAAGGGGTTGATTCTGATGATGAACCGAGTTGTATTAGTAGGGCGTTTAACCAAAGACCCTGAATTAAAATATACTCCAAGTGGAGTGGCTGTTGCTTCGTTTACACTGGCTGTCAATCGTAGTTTTACGAATCAATCAGGAGAACGGGAAGCAGATTTTATTAACTGCGTTGTATGGCGTCGCCCTGCAGAGAATGTAGCAAACTTTCTTAAAAAAGGCAGCTTAGCTGGCGTTGACGGTCGTATTCAAACACGTAATTTCGAAGGACAAGATGGACGCCGGGTGTTTATGACGGAAGTTGTAGCAGAAAGCGTTCAGTTCTTAGAGCCGCGTAGTGCGAATCAAGGCGATCGAGGAGGAAGTCCGGGCTATTCGGGTGGAGGTCAACGCGACCAAGGAAATCCGTATAGTCAGAATCAGAATCAACAACGCAATAACAATAATAACAACAACTATACACGTGTAGATGAGGATCCATTTGCAAATGACGGTCAGCCGATCGACATTTCCGATGATGATCTGCCATTCTAAACGAACGATAATAAAATCTAAACAAGACAGGAGGCGAAACAAATGGCAGGAGGACGTAGAGGTGGACGTAGACGTCGTAAGGTGTGCTACTTCACAGCAAACGGAATTACACATATCGATTTCAAAGATGTAGATCTTCTTAAGAAATTCGTATCTGAACGTGGAAAAATTCTTCCACGTCGTGTAACTGGAACAAACGCTAAGTACCAACGTAAGTTGACTCGTGCGATCAAACGCGCTCGTACAATGGCATTACTTCCATACGTTACTGGTGAATAATATCATCGATTAAAAAAGCAGCAGAGACTTGTCTCTGCTGCTTTTTTTAATGCCATTATATAACGGGTGAGTATAAGATATCTTCCTCCCTAGCAAAGCGCCCTTCGATTATCCTATCCAGCATCACTTTGTTTTTGTGAATTCCCATGTACCTCTAAAGAAATAGCGAAAAATGTCGATGAATAAGTGTATATATAGATAGGTTTTTGGTAGTAAAAGGGGGAATTTATGTGAAAAAGAAAAACACAAGGAAACAGGTGGAACGAAAGAAGGGTTTTCTTCTGTCATCCATTAGAATGAAGCTTATTGTAATCATATCCATTTTATTTATGGTATCATTAGCCGTTATTATTGCGATTACAAGCTTACAGACGAGAATGAAAACAGAGAAAGAGGTTATTGATCAAACTCAAGGGATTGTAGGAGAACTAAATAATTCAGTGCAACTCTTCCTTGGACAATACGAAAAGAGTATTGATCAATATTCAATCTCCAACTCGTTAAAAGATTATGCAAAAGCACAGTTGCAAACAGAATCTGGTGAAAATACAGAACTGTTTGCCAATATTCAATCTGATTTAGATAATTACTTAAGCCTATATGAGGAAGCTACTTCTATTTACTTTGCATCACCAAATAAGAAATTAAAAATCGTTCCATCCGTCTCTCTGCCCAGTGACTTTGATCCGACAAGCAGGGATTGGTATAAAAATGCTGAGGAAGTAAGGGCTGGCGTGGTTTGGAGCGAGCCTTACGTAGATACTGCAACGGAGGAATATATCATTACAGCCTCTAGAGCGATTGTATCAGATAATAAAGTAGTAGGCGTTCTCGGTGTGGACATTAATTTGACGAAACTTACTGACCGCGTCTCAGAAATGGACATTGGATATAATGGTTATCCGTTCTTAATCGGGCTTGATGGTACAGCCATCGTCCACCCGACTAAGCGAGGTGAAGATCTCTCCAAACTACCTTTCATCAGCAAAATGCTCGCTTCTGAAAAAGATTCCGACACGATCCGGTATGAACTGGACGGAGATGAAAAAGTGTTAGTGTACAGTACGGTACCTAGGACGAACTGGAAAGTGGGATCTGCCTATAGCATGAAGGATCTCATTCAGTCATCGAAAGAAATTGAGCGGTTACTGATCGTGACAGCCCTCATTACCCTGGCTGTCATGTTGGTGTTAATTGTGCTCATTTCGAATAAGATCACTAAACCAATCAAGCAGCTTCAAAAAACGGTAACCGATGTCTCTACTGGAGATTTATCCATTCAGTCAGAAATTAATTCCAAAGATGAAACAGGATTACTCGCGTCCGATTTAAACAAAATGATCGTAAATATGAAAGATACGATTCAAGTCGTCCAACAATCGATCTATAATGTCCGGGAATCGGCTGAAGGATTAAGTGCGGTTTCTGAGGAGACAAATGCCTCAAGTGAAGAGATGGCAAAGGCTGTTACAGAAATTGCGACAGGGGCTTCTCAATCAGCGGCCGACTCTGATAGGGCTCATCATCAAACAGAGCAATTAGGCACAAGAATTAATGGAGTTTATGAAAAGTCGAAAGCTATGTCTGAAATGGCAGGACAAGCAGATGTCATGAACCAGTCCGGGTTAAACCAGGTAAAAGAATTAGAAAATGCCTACCATTCTTCCAGTGAATACATCTCCTCCATGGAGAAAGTCATCTTTAGTTTGGAAACAAAGGTGAAGACGATTGAGTCGGTCATGGGTACAATAACGGATATTTCTTCTCAAACGAACCTCCTTGCTTTAAATGCGAGCATTGAGGCGGCTAGAGCAGGTGAACACGGAAAAGGCTTTGCCGTCGTGGCGGAAGAAGTGCGAAAGCTTGCCGATCAGTCAGTGAAGGCAACCGAAGAAGTTAAACGTACCATTATAGAAATTCAACAAGGCTCTCATCAAGCCGTTGACGAAATGGTGAAAACGAAAGAGACCTTTGAGGTCCAAAATGAAGTGATTGAAAGAACCAATCATGTTTTTGACCAAACCTCACAGTTAATGAAATCCATGCAGGATGAAATAGAAAGAATGTATGAGGAAGTTGGTCAAATCAATTTAGAAAAAGATGAAGTGGTCAATGTGATACAAATGATGGCCGCTACAGCAGAACAAACGGCTGCTTCCTGCGAGGAAATGAGTGCCTCTACAGAAGAACAAGTAAGGGCCGTCCAATCGGTTACAGAAGCAGCTGAACGCTTAACAGACTTAAGTCAAGAGCTTCAGTCTTCAATCGAACGTTTTAAAATTTCATAATTTTCTCTAGAGGGTGGTCCTGAAACATTGCCATTCTTCATCTACTGCGTATACTCCTTTTTAAAGTGAGTGCATACTAGAGTAGATGAAGATGTAAAGCATGTTGATGGGGCTTCCTCTTTTTTATTTGGTAAGCCGCCTCCGCTTTTGTTGTCATCCAGCTCCAGCGGCTAGAGGCGACAAGCCGCCTACCTTTTGTTGTGAGTCATTAAGATGTCATTAAGATGAAATCTATCTCCAAAATTGATATGATAGTGCTAATGCATGTTTTTGAATTTATCGTAAGGAGCGTTTCAATTGAAAAATCCCCGTGTGTTAACGGAAGGTGCGCTTATGCTCGCCATCTTTACTGTTTTACTGTTATTGGCTTTATATGTTCCGCTTATTGGGACCCTTGCCTTTTTCGTATTGCCCCTCCCTCTTATTCTGTTTAGTTCTAAGTATTCGTTACTGAATTCTTTTTACGTATTGATCGGATCGTTAGGGTTATCCTTCTTTTTTGGAGGGCTGATTGCGCTGCCTGTTGCCTTCATGGTTGCGACGACCGGGGTCGTGATCGGGTGGTGTGTGAAAGCGAAAGTGGATAAAATGAGACTGTTTATGGCGTCAAGTCTCACACTTGTCATCAATATTGTCATTGGTTTTGTTTTTTCTATCCTCCTCTTCAATGTTAATATTATAGAAGATAGCTTAGCTGAATCGAAGGCCGCTTATTATTCTTTAATTGAGAATCTTGGTCAGGAACCGGACAAGAGACTGGTCGAAAGTCTGGAGAGCTCCATTGATCTTATTCAGACGTTGATGCCCACCTTGTTCCTGGGAATTGCCGTCGTAATGGCTCTGTTGTTTATGCTGATCAACTTTCCCATCATGAAGCGTTTAGGGAGAGATGTACCCGTATTTAAACCATTTAGAGACTGGAAGCTCCCTAAGAGTATCCTTTGGTATTATTTACTTACCTTGGTCCTATCCATGATTCTGCAGCCGGAGAAAGGAACGTATGCCTATACGGCCCTTCTGAATGTATTGTATGTATTGCAAACTTTGATGGCGGTACAAGGCCTGTCTTTCCTCTATTTCTTCGCTCATATAAAAGGATGGTCAAAAGGACTTTTGGTATTAATTACAATCATTTCGATTCCTCTTCTTTATCTCGTGCGAATTTTAGGTATAATTGACTTAGGATTTGATCTAAGACAACGCCTACAACGCAAGTCATAGAAATTTAAGGTCCAGGAGCTGAAATCATGCCATCTTATTTTAATAAGCGAATGATCCGCTACCCATTGTACGGTCTTGCTATATTAACAGCTCTATTGTTAGTATCGGTTTCCTTCTACCAATGGATCATTTCGTTAATAGGGTTGATTGTCTTTGGAATCGTGTACTATCTCGCCTTCTATTTTGAGAGGAGATCGCACGAAGAAACAGAGGAGTATATCTCCACTCTATCCTATCGCGTAAAGCGTGTAGGGGAAGAGGCGTTAATGGAGATGCCCATTGGGATCATGCTGATTAATGATGAATATTACATAGAATGGACGAATCCTTTTCTGGCCTCTTGTTTTAATGAAGACACAGTCGTTGGAAGGTCCCTTTACGATGTCGCAGAATCTCTAGTTCCATTAATCAAGCAGGAAGTAGATTCAGAAATTGTGACGATTAATGAGAGAAAGTATCATGTCGTATTGAAGCTCAAAGAAAAGCTTCTCTATTTCTTTGATGTCACGGAACAAAAAGAAATAGAAAAGCAATATCATGATGAACGCACGAATATTGGAATCATCTTTCTAGATAACTATGATGAATTAACGCAAGGGATGGACGACCAGACAAGAAGCAGCTTAAATAGCTTAGTGACTTCCATTCTGAATAAATGGGCAAAAGAATATGGCGTGTTCTTGAAGCGGGTCTCTTCTGAGAGGTTCATAGCCGTCATTAATGAGAAGATCCTTCAAGTATTGGAGAAGGAGAAGTTCGGTATATTGGATGATGTCCGGGATACCACTTCTAAGCAAAATGTTCCCCTGACCTTAAGTATTGGAGTAGGGACTGGCGTATCCTCCCTGCCTGAACTGGGAACTCTCGCTCAATCAAGCCTGGATCTCGCCTTAGGTCGTGGTGGAGATCAGGTGGCCATTAAGCAAACCAATGGAAAGGTTAAATTCTATGGTGGAAAAACCAATCCAATGGAAAAACGTACCCGGGTACGTGCCAGAGTCATTTCCCATGCTCTAAAGGAAATCATGATCGAAAGTGACAAGGTCATCATTATGGGACATAAACATCCCGACATGGATGCGATTGGAGCCGCTATCGGCATTCGAAAAGTGGCTCAAATGAATCAGCGTGAAGGGTACGTTGTCTTAAACTTTAATGAAATCGATAATGGTGTGAAACGATTGATGAAGGAGATCAAAGTAAATTCCGATCTTCACCAACGCTTCATCACCCCTGAGGAAGCACTTGAGATGGCGACGGAGGACACGGTGCTCGTCGTAGTCGATACCCACAAGCCTTCCTTGGTCATTGATGAAAAGCTTCTAAATAAAGTGGAAAAAGTCGTGGTGATCGATCATCATCGACGTGGAGAAGACTTTATTAAAAACCCATTACTTGTTTATATGGAGCCATATGCTTCTTCTACAGCAGAACTTGTGACGGAGCTATTGGAATATCAACCTAAACATGAAAAAATCACTATGCTTGAAGCGACTTCCCTGCTCGCAGGAATCATTGTGGATACGAAGAGCTTTACACTTCGTACAGGCTCGAGAACCTTTGATGCTGCTTCCTATTTAAGGGCACAAGGGGCAGATACCGTTTTAGTCCAAAAGTTTCTGAAAGAGGATGTCGAGACTTATATAAAACGTTCAAGGTTAATCGAATCGGTTAAATTTTTCCGTGAAGGCGTTGCGATTGCGAAAGCAGAGGATGATGTCATTTATGATCCTGTTCTTATTGCACAGGCAGCGGATACGTTATTGACCATGGATGAAGTGATTGCCTCCTTCGTCATCTCTAAGCGGGATCCGGAAACAATCGGGATCAGTGCCCGTTCTTTAGGTGATGTGAACGTACAAATCATTATGGAAAACTTAAACGGTGGAGGTCATTTAACCAATGCCGCTACTCAAATAAAGCAAGCATCTGTATCAGAAGCTGAAGAACAGCTGAAGGAAGCATTAAATGATTATTTTGAAGGGAGAAAAGAGATATGAAAGTAATTTTCTTAAAAGACGTTAAAGGTAAAGGAAAAAAAGGTGAAGTAAAAAACGTAGCAGATGGATATGCACATAACTTCTTATTGAAAAAAGGCTTGGCCGTTGAAGCAACAAATGCAAACATGGGTCAGCTTGAGGGTCAAAAGAAGAAAGAAGAGCAACTGGCTCAGGAAGAATTGGAAGAAGCAAAAAGATTAAAAGCCACTTTAGAAGATATCACGGTTGAAATGAAAGCAAAATCAGGTGAAGGCGGTCGTTTATTCGGTTCCATCACAAGCAAGCAAATTGCAGATGCGCTAAAAAAGGCACATGATCTAAAAATAGATAAACGTAAAATTGAAATGAACGATGCCATTCGTGCCCTTGGTTATACGAATGTCCCTGTGAAGCTTCATACGGACGTTTCAGCAACCTTAAAGGTACATGTAACAGAAGAGTAAGATTTCTTCAGAGAAAATATACGAAATTTGGTAACTTCATTTTGAGAAAAACATGTTAAAATGAATATAGCTTGATAAAAAATGTGGTCTGGATATTATCCCGATCACATTTTTTTCGGTAGGACTACATTTTTATTTTTATATAGATTAAGAGTTAATTTTGACGCAGGCAGCAGATGCCTATAGACGTGGCGAAGCCCCTTCGCAGTTTGAATTGGAGGTTATGCATAGATGAATGAAGTGTTCCAGGATCGGATTCCACCTCAGAATATTGAGGCAGAACAAGCGGTATTAGGTGCTATATTCCTAGAGCCCAGCGCGTTAACGACCACATCAGAAATATTGATTCCAGAGGATTTTTATCGTCATTCTCATCAAAAAATATACAATGTCATGCTGAATTTGGGCGATGGGGGAAAAGCCGTCGACTTAATTACGGTGACAGAGGCGCTTGCAGCAGCGAAAGAGCTTGAAGATGTTGGCGGAGTCGCTTATTTAAGTGAGCTTGCAGCCTCAGTTCCGACGGCAGCGAATATTGAATATTATGCAAAGATCGTGGAAGAAAAATCTTTACTGAGACGATTGATCCGTACAGCGACCGACATTGCTTCAGACGGCTATGCCCGCGAGGATGAAGTCGACAGCCTTCTGAGTGAAGCGGAAAAAAACATCATGGAAGTCGCACAACGAAAAAATGCCGGTGCATTCCATAATATTAAAGATGTCCTTGTCAGAACCTATGACAACATCGAAACCTTAACGAATCGTAAAGGTGATGTAACAGGGATTTCAACGGGGTTTGCAGACCTTGACCATATGACGGCCGGTTTCCAGCGAAATGACTTGATCATTGTAGGAGCCAGACCTTCCATGGGTAAAACAGCTTTCGCCCTGAATATCGCTCAAAACGTCGCCGTTAAAGCGAAAGAAAACGTCGCGATCTTCTCCCTGGAGATGGGTGCTGAGCAGCTCGTTATGCGTATGCTCTGTGCAGAAGGCAATATTAATGCCCAAAACCTTCGAACAGGTGATTTAACCGACGAAGACTGGAGAAAGCTTACGATGGCAATGGGAAGCCTCTCGAATGCCGGGATCTATATCGATGATACGCCAGGTATTAAAGTGGGGGAAATTCGTTCTAAATGCCGACGTCTCGCTCAGGAGCATGGGCTTGGAATGATCCTCATTGACTACTTACAGCTCATTCAGGGGAGCGGGCGTTCAGGAGAAAACCGTCAACAGGAGGTTTCTGAAATCTCCCGTTCCCTAAAAGGACTGGCCCGTGAGCTTGAAGTACCGGTCATTGCCTTATCCCAGCTCTCCCGTGGTGTGGAACAGCGTCAAGATAAGCGTCCGATGATGTCTGATATTCGTGAATCAGGAAGTATCGAGCAGGATGCGGATATCGTAGCCTTCTTATACCGTGAAGATTACTATGACAAAGAAGCGGAAAACAAAAACATTATCGAAATCATCATTGCCAAGCAACGTAACGGTCCGGTTGGAAACGTGTCCCTTGCGTTTGTGAAAGAATACAATAAATTCGTGAATCTGGAGCGGCGATTTGACGACGCTCCGGCTTAATAGAAAAAATCCAAGCACTGGTGGAACAAGTGCTTGGATTTTTTTTGTTATAGGATGGTTGCATGCTGGTGAGCATGTAGTCTTGTGAAAATCCCGTCTTCCCTTGAAAGGAGCTCTTCATGGGTACCATCTTCAGCGATGCCGTTTTCGGTGACGACCATAATGCGGTCAGCCTTGCGGATTGTCGCCAATCGGTGGGCAATGACAAGCGTGGTCCGATCTTTTGCCAATTCATTTAAAGCGTCTTGGATGATCGCTTCCGTTTCCGTATCCAGAGCGGAAGTGGCTTCATCCAGAATCAAGATTCGTGGATTCTTCAGGAACATACGGGCGATGGATAAGCGCTGCTTTTGACCACCGGACAGCTTCAGTCCTCTTTCCCCGATTTGGGTATCATATCCGTCTGGAAGGGATGCAATGAGATCGGTCAGATGGGCACGTCTCGTTGCTTCTTCAATTTCTTCCTGTGTTGCATCCAGTTTTCCATAGGCGATATTTTCCCGAAGAGTCCCGGTGAATAAGAATACATCCTGCTGAACGATGCCAATTTGAGCACGCAGGGATTCCTTCGTCATCTCCCTGATATCGATGCCATCAATGGTGATGGCTCCTTCTTCTATATCATAGAAGCGTGGAATCAAAGAACAGATTGTTGTTTTCCCTGCACCTGAAGGTCCGACAAACGCCACGGTCTGTCCTGGTTGAATGGTAAAGGATAAATCCCTTAGAATTGGCCGGTTTGACTCATAACCAAACGTAACGTCGTCAAAAGCAATATCTCCACGTAGAGTGGGAACTTCTATGGCATGTGGACGGTTTTCAATATCAGGCTCCATATCCATGAGCTCGGTGAACCGTTTAAAACCGGCCATTCCCTTCGGATATAACTCAAGGAGGGCTGATATCTTGTCGATCGGTTTAAACAGGACATTGATATAAAGAATAAAGGCAACAAGTTCCCCATAAGAGAGCACCCCGGAAAAGCTTAACCAGGCTCCATATACCAGAATGATCAAGGTCATCAATCGAGTCGTAATGTAGATTCCGGATAAATTCACGCTCATCACATTATAGGCTTTCAGTTTGGATTTACGGAAGAATTGATTATTCTCATTGAATCGTTCCATTTCATAGGACTCGTTTGTGAATGATTGAACCACCCGCGCCCCTGAAACACTGTCCTCGACGCGACTGTTTACATCGGCGATATTTCCGTACATTTTCGTCCAGGCTGTATTCATTTTAATATTCGAATATGAAATAAGCCAAACAAGAAAAGGAACAATAATAATAGCGACCAGAGCAAGCTCCATATTAATTGTGAGCATGATCCAAAACGCACCGATGAAGGTCATGACCGCGATGAACAGATCTTCGGGTCCGTGATGGGCAAGTTCCCCTATGTCCATGAGATCGTTTGTCACACGACTCATAATATGACCCGTTTTCGTATTATCAAAGAAACGAAAAGATTGTCTTTGAACATGGTGAAACAATTCCCGTCGCATATCCGTTTCAATATTGATCCCGAGCTTATGTCCCCAATAGTTCACGACAAACTGCATACTCGAACTGAGTAGGTACAGAACAAGTAGACCGGCAGATACAGCCAAAATGGTACTCCAGTTCCCATCAGGCAAAAGGGAGTCAATAAACCACGATACCGCCATGGGAAACCCTAATTCTAAAAGTCCAACCAACACGGCACAGGCAAAATCAAGGTAAAAAAGCCGACGATGAGGACGGTAATAGCTGAAAAAACGTTTAATCATCCAAAAGTCACCTCAATATTCAATTGTATATAAAATTCAAAATGCTTATTTTAGATTAGCAAAAGTTTTAACATTGCGCTATATATATTCTGACAGGACATGACCGCTGCTTCTTTAAAATATAGTTTTTATATGAAGATGCCAATAAATCGATTATTAGTTACATTAATTTCAGTAAAATCAGCAATGTTCACTTTGAAAAATGCTGTTTTAAAATGTGTTTGGAATTTATTTGTCATAAAATTCATAAAGTAGTTGTTTTATTAAGAAAAAGTATATATTTATACGAACATAAATATAATTACCTATATAAACGTTCGTGTTTTCATTGACTTTCCTTTTTAGTGTTGATAAAATGAGTTTGTTTGATAAAAGAGGGAATACTAATTCCCGTCGGAGGTGCTTAATATGTCTTCAGTAGTAGTAGTAGGTACGCAATGGGGAGACGAAGGAAAAGGAAAGATTACTGACTTCCTTTCTGAACATGCAGAAGTTATCGCACGTTACCAAGGTGGGAACAACGCGGGTCATACCATTAAGTTTGACGGAGAAACATATAAATTACACTTAATTCCATCAGGTATTTTCTATAACGAAAAAACATCCGTTATCGGAAATGGGATGGTTGTCGATCCTAAAGCTCTTGTGAAAGAGTTAAAGTATCTTCACGATCGCGATGTGAAAACAGACAACCTGCGAATCAGCAACCGTGCACATGTGATTCTTCCCTATCACTTAAAGCTTGATGAAATTGATGAAGAACGCAAAGGTGCCAATAAAATCGGTACAACGAAAAAAGGAATCGGTCCTGCTTATATGGATAAAGCAGCACGTGTCGGAATCCGTATCGCAGATCTTCTGGATCGTCAATCTTTCGAAGAAAAGCTTGCTCGTAACCTGGAAGAGAAAAACCGCCTTTTTGAAAAATTCTATGAAACAGAAGGCTTCAATATTGAAGATATCCTGGATGAGTACTATGAGTACGGTCAACAAATTAAGCACTACGTTGTGGACACATCCGTTGTATTGAACGATGCCATCGATAACGGTCGCCGCGTTTTATTTGAAGGAGCTCAAGGGGTAATGCTTGATATCGATCAAGGTACATATCCATTTGTTACTTCTTCTAACCCGGTAGCTGGTGGAGTGACAATCGGTTCTGGAGTAGGCCCGACAAAAATCAACCACGTAGTTGGAGTATCAAAAGCATACACAACCCGCGTTGGGGACGGACCTTTCCCTACTGAACTGACGAACGAAATCGGAGACAAAATCCGTGAAGTGGGCCGTGAGTATGGAACGACGACCGGACGCCCTCGTCGTGTCGGCTGGTTTGACAGCGTGGTTGTACGGCATGCCCGTCGTGTTAGTGGCTTAACGGATCTTTCATTGAACTCCATCGATGTATTGACTGGAATCGAAAACTTGAAAATTTGTGTAGCATACAAATACAAAGGTGAAGTCATGGAAGAATTCCCTGCTAACCTGAACATTCTAGCTGAATGTGAACCCGTGTATGAAGAGCTTCCAGGCTGGACAGAAGATATTACAGGATGTAAAACGTTGACGGATCTGCCAGAGAACGCTCGTCACTACTTAGAGCGCGTTTCTCAATTAACTAATATCCCTCTTTCCATCTTTTCAGTCGGACCGGACCGCTCTCAGACAAATGTTGTACGAAGCGTGTGGAGCCCGATTTAATTCAAAAAAAACTCTCAGCCTCTTTTTTAGGCTGAGAGTTTTTTATTGATTTAATTGTTCGAACACCCTGTCATGACAAACGACATAAAGAATATCATCCGCATACAGCTCCCTGTTCATGGCATCGGTGAAATCCATATTATCATTCACAGCGAGCAGGATAGCTCCCTTCTCCAGCAGCTCCTCAGAAGCCTGCTTAATGGTCCTCCAATTCTCTTTCACCTTGAATTCGTGAATATTATTGCCGTATCGTTTACTGAGTAACTGTCTGAATAAATTAGTCGTTCCAGGATGAAGGGTCGCTTTTGCCATCAGTAGGGAAACAGAATCATTCGATAAAATAAAATCCTCTACAGCAATATGCTGGAACTTTGGAATATGACGATCTTCAGATACTTCCACGATCGTATGGACGGCTTTCTCATGAGTCTTCGATAATCCCTCAACGGCAGACGCAATCAATAAGGTTTTCCCATCAACAAGGGAGGGATCTTCAATTTTTGAATCGGAGAAAATCGCCACTCGTTTTGCCTCAAAGATATTGGCCTTTAGTAAAACATTTTCATCGGAAGGATCCCCTTGGATGAAATGAATCTGCTCATGCTCAATGGGTGTGATGGGAAGCATGTCAATGAGCACGATTTCAGCATCTGGCACATGAGCAAGTATTTCTTCAATGGCTCTCTCCGTTTTCTTCGACCAATTGATGTAGATATAATGATCTTCATATGTATACACTAACTTTCCCTCCCTCTTGAATTTCTGAAATGTGGTAATGGAATCAACGGTTTTACTGATTAACACCCCGATAATACCGATCCCAAAGATGAATAGGAAGATTCCCAATAACCTTCCTCCCACCGAAACGGGAAAATAATCTCCGTATCCGACAGTGGTCAAGGTTGTCATCGTCCACCAAAACCCATCAAAAAGCGATGGAAATGTCTCAGGCTCCAAAAAATGGCTGCCAAAGGTTCCCAACAGGATAATAATCAGGGATAATAGAAGAATGAAACCGAAGTCCATCTTCGTAATCTGTTTCCAAAGCCTTTGGAATATAATCATACATACCCTCCTTACGAAAAAATCATAGTTCAATAATACCAATGAATCCCTGAGGAATGAAACCTTTTCCTCATTGATTCGTATATTTAAAGAAATCATATCCTTCAAAACAGGAGGCTGGAGTCAAAAAATGAAACAACCTGTACTGGAATACCGTTTACGAAAAGGCAACGAAACGTATGAAGCGATCTATCATTACCCTGATATCGAATTAGAACAAATCCTGGCAAGAAGGGAATGCGAATTTTTTGTGAAAGAAGGTGTGACGTATCGTCAGCTTTCTTCAGCGATTGAAGGGAATCGATTTTTACTATATGTAGAAATATATGAAGAAGAACCTGTTACCGATCCCCTGTTTCCACCTGAAGGATTGGTATTGGAGATTCGCGAACTGAATCCAAGAAACAACCACCCGATTTTAAAAATAGAACACCATGATTATCATCTCGATATTCTAAGCGTCATCGGTTCCGTTTATTATTATATTAATGGGGCGGAATGGGAACGTGATTCTGCTGAAATCGATGAGGATCGCTATGTGTATATATTATATGTAAAAGCAACGGGCTATAAGCTAGAGGAGGAAAGCTAATGAACAAAACGAAGAAAATGATGGCCGGGGTAGTCGCATCCGTTATGGCGATATCGGTGACCGGCTGTGGAAATCAGGAGCTTCCACCTGAACCGACTGATGTTGACTGTGACGACTGGGATTGGGATGACGAAAGCGGCACCTATTATTGTGATGACGACCGTTCCCCTCACTTTGGCTACTTTTGGTTTGCTGGCAGGATGTTTAAAAATAAATCCAGTCTAAAAAATTATTCAAGCTATAAATCGTACTCAAAGAGCTACAAATCAGGAATCGGAAGCGGCTCCAAAGGCGGATTCGGAGGATAATATGACAGCCTCTCACCGCGAAAAAAGAAACTCTTTCTATCAGAGCATTCCGGAATTTTGGCATGATTTGTATGACATGGAGTACTCGTTATTGGATATTAAGATGGAATCGGGTGACACGATTTCAGCGATTCATGAAGCATCCAGAAGAGTATACACTATCTATCAAAAAAGTGCGGGTCTGCTTCGTGAGCTGGAGGATGATACCCTTCTTGAGCTAGGTTTTCCAAAGGAATCCCTTGCCTATATAAGATTTAAGTCCATTCCTCAAGAATGTATTGTGGGTCGCTTTGATTTCGTTGTAAGTGGTGGTGAAATCAAGCTATTAGAGTTCAATAGCGACACCCCCACCTTTATCAAAGAGCTTTATCATGTGAATGAAAAGGTTTGTCAGTACTTTGGGTGTTCAAATCCTAATGAGGGATTCGAGTCGGGATTAGCGAAAGAGCTAAAGCGGGCACTCTTATCTTCCTGGAAGTCTTTGCAACGGAAAGGCGAACCTAAGATCGTTTTCACTTCTCACCAGGATCACGAAGAGGATCACCTGACAACAAAATATCTACAAAAGCTTTCAGGTGTGCCGTCTGAATATGTGAGCCTGGATCAGCTGCAGATTCGAGCGGATGGCCTTTATACTCCTCAAGGGGAGCGGATCGATGTATTGTACCGGCCGACGTATCCTATCGAACATCTCATTGATGATAGGGACCCTCTCACAGAAGAATATGTCGGCGTGGACCTGATGCAAATGGTGTTGGAAAAAAAGGTTGCCATCTTGAATCCACCCTCCGCTTTTTTACTCCAGTCTAAAGGAGTTCAAGCACTTATATGGGGTCTTCATGAAGCAAGTAGTTCCTTCTATACAGATGAGGAACATCAATGGATCGAACGATACTTTCTTCCAACCTACTTAGATTCTGATCACTTCGAGAAGAATGGGATCACCTATGTTCAAAAGCCTGCATTTGGCCGAGAAGGAGATACGGTCAAAATCATGGAAGCGACTGGAAAGATCCTCTTAGAAGATAAAAAAGAAACCTATAAGCAAACCCTTCCTGTATACCAACAGTTCATCCCTCTGCCTGTTGCTGCGATTAAGACGGATGAAGGAAAGAAGGAAGCAAGCTTGATGGTGGGCAGTTTTATTATTAATGGTACGGCCGGTGCAGTCGGAATACGGGCTGGAAACGCCATCACCGATAACGAATCATACTTTCTGCCTGTAGGGTTACAGGAGAAATAAAAAGGAGAGAAACTCATGCAAATCATAACAAGTGAAGCACTACTCAGCTTTCTGGCTCACGTCGGAACGGGCCTTGGACTGATGATCCTCGGAGTCACCGTTTTCGCCTTTACCACCAAATTCTCTGAAGCTACCCTGATCAGGGAAGGAAACATTGCCGTGGCCCTCAAACTATGGGGAAAAGCCATCGGACTCGCCATCGTCATTTACACCGTTTGGGCTAACAGCCTGAATCTGCTTGACGCCTTTATCTGGGGCCTCATCGGTATCGCGACTCAAGTCATCGCCTACTGGATCATTGAGTACGTATTAACACCTAAGACGAATTTAGCGAAGAAAGTGGAAGAGGGTAATATCGCCATCGGATTCAGCCTTTTCTCTGCTGCGATTGTAGTGGGATTGGTTGTAGCTGCTAGTTTGACTTATTAATATTGGTTTTAATGGAGATCTGCTGTTGGAGCGTTGAGTTGGTGCTCTGGTGGCGGATCTTTTTTATGATGAATGTAGCGGGGGAGTGTTGCCAGGTAGAATGTTCTTTGAACTTAGAGCGAATTCAGCCTCAAATCGCGGGAGAAATTGAAGTCGATAATATATGGGAAGAAGTCGATAATAATAAAGGAAATACCCCACTAAACCCTTCTATACTAGATACCTATAAAATAAGTAAAAATGATATTTTACCCGGAGTCATTTGTAAGGAGTGTGCCCATCTCCCACTAATAAGAGAGTTTGGTTATTGGAGCTGTGCCAATTGTAAACAAAAGTCGAAAAATGGTCATATTGAAGCTTTAAAAGAGTACTACTTATTATTCGGAAGTGAGATAACCAGCAGCCAATTAAGAGGATTTTTAATAATATCTTCTCCTTCTCTGGCAACTAGATTAATAAAAAGTGCACATCCTTATGTACAACCAATCGGTACTAATAAAGGAAGGATCTATAAACTGGATTTTGATCTAACCTAAATGGGATTAGGGGAAATGCACCTCCTCAACCAAGTGCATTTCCCCATCGTTATTCCCCAAGAAATAATTTTCGACAATATATCCTAAAAAACTATTGCCCTCTACATTCAACCTGTGATAATATTAATTTCGTTGTCACGAAAGCGGCTTTGATCAAGCTTGCTATCCGTGTTTATATATATATTTAGAGCCATTAGCTCAGTTGGTAGAGCATCTGACTTTTAATCAGAGGGTCGAAGGTTCGAATCCTTCATGGCTCACCATTTTTTCTCTTACATGGCCCATTGGTCAAGCGGTTAAGACACCGCCCTTTCACGGCGGTAACACGGGTTCGAATCCCGTATGGGTCATTTTATTTTTGTGAAGATAGATTGATGGTTTACGAGACGTCGCTTCACGGAAGTGGATTGCTAGCGTAATTTAAGGTAAAATATCATTTTGCTATTGCAAGTAAGGAAAGTTATTTTGCTATCGCAAATAATGCAAGTTATTTTGCTAAAGCAAAAAACATTGGTCCGGTAGTTCAGTTGGTTAGAATGCCTGCCTGTCACGCAGGAGGTCGCGGGTTCGAGTCCCGTCCGGACCGCCATTTACATATTAGTTCTGAAAACTTTATGGCTCAGTAGCTCAGTTGGTAGAGCAATGGACTGAAAATCCATGTGTCGGCGGTTCGATTCCGTCCTGAGCCATCTTACAAAAAGTACTGCGACGACTTTGACTCTCGTAGTACTTTTTTATTTGTTTTTGTAACACTAATGTAACAAAACACAATGAATTCCTCTAATTTCTACCATGATTGTTTCAACGGATAATCCACCTTTAGACCCACGCGGTTCCCGCTATGACGTTAAAAACACCATTGAAGCGCTTTCTTTGATGTCTAATTAATTATACAGTTTTATTACAATCTTAATTCTGCGTCCCGGATTTCGTCGAATTATGGTAAATTAGTAAAGTACGAATTTAATAGAATTTTACTAAATTAGGCTTAATGAACTAGCGTAACTGGGATTTTTGCTTTAGTTTATAGGAGGCAACTCAATGAGTTTCGGAGAGAAATTAACACCCATTTTAGAAAAATATAAAAAACTTAATATTCGACATAGATCAAATCAATTTTTCAAAAGAGTAGGGATCACAACTCTCGCTCTTACAACTTTGACATTTACATCGGCCGCAGCGAGTACAGGAACAGATGAAAATCTGAAAACCATCTATCATGTATACATGGGTAGTGAGTATGTAGGAGCTGTTACGAATCAGGAAGAAGTAGAAGCTGTTTTAGATGAGAAACTGTCTGAGGCTAAGAAGGAGTACACGGATTTCCAGGTTGATTTTAATCATGATGTAACGTACATACCTGAGAATGTGTTTACTGCTGTGAAAACAAACAATCAAAAGGTAATTGAAAATGTAAATAAATCAGTATCGGTTGAAGCAAATGCTTTTGCTGTAGTTGTGAACAATAAACCAGTTGCTTTTGTTAAAGACGAAAAGGCTGCTGAAGAAGCTTTAAAGTCTTTTAAGCTCAACTATGTTTCTGAAGATGAGCTAAACGAACTGGAAATGCGAAAAAATGATTCTTCATCGACTTCTTTACCCGCTCTAAAGGAAAATGAAACACGTTTATTAGAAGTTTCTTTTAAAGAAGAGGTAGAGATGAAGAAGACTCAAGTGGAGCCAGAAGATATGATGTCTTCTGAGGAAGCAGCAGATCTTCTTAAGAAGGGTACCTTAGAAGAAAAGAAATATAAGGTTCAAGAGGGTGATGCCCTTGGTACGATTGCAGAAGAGCATCAGTTAACTACCGGGAAATTGCTGGAGTTAAACTCAGAGTTAAAAGAAGACGATGCCCTGAAAGTTGGTTCAGAGTTAAACGTAACTGTATATGAGCCACTTGTTCATGTACTTGTTAAGAAAGAAGCAAACAAGATTGAAAAGATTGCCTACGATAAAGAAGTAGTGGAAGACTCTACTATGAATAAAGGCGATACGAAAGTGAAACAGGAAGGTCAAGAAGGCGAGAAATCCGTTACGTTTGAAACGACAGAAGTGAACGGCTCTCAAATCGACAAAAATGTTAAAGAGGAAAAGAAATTAAAAGATCCAGTGAAATATATAGTAGTAAAAGGAACGAAAGCAACTCCGTCCAGGGGATCAGGAAACTTTGCATGGCCGACAAATGGCGGCTACATCTCCTCTAAACAAGGACCAAGATGGGGTAAAGTTCATAAAGGGATCGACATTGCGCGACCAGATAATCCTACAATTAAATCCGTAGATAACGGAAGAGTCGTTTCTGCCGGTTGGGATGATGGCGGTTATGGAAATAAAGTGGTGATCGATCATGGAAATGGATATAAAACGATTTATGCTCATTTAGATTCTATTTCAGTTTCTGCGGGTCAAACGGTGGAAAGAGGCCAAAAAATCGGTATCATGGGTACAACTGGTGAATCGACCGGTGTCCATCTGCATATCGAAGTTTACAAAAATGGATCTCTTATCAATCCATTGGATGTACTATAATATATAGCTAATTTCTAAAAATTATTGTTTGTTGAAGAGGTTTTAGGTTTTGTATGAAAATCAACTACTACTCGCTTAGCAAAGATGTTTACGGAAACAATCTAGTTTAATATAGGTAATCAAGCAGGGGACTGACACAATCATTTTATTTGTCAGTCCCCTTTGTTATATTTAGATTATAGTCAAAAAGAAATGAAATAAAGGTTATGATAGAGTTAAAGATGAATTAATATGGAGATAGTGATAAATTTAAAGGAAGAATCCTATACTAATCACAACTTTATATGATACATTACTTTTTTCTAAAGGAGATCAATTGACATGGAAAAGAAAATATTAGTCGTTGACGATGAAAAACCAATTGCAGATATACTACAGTTTAATTTGAAGAAAGAGGGCTATGAAGTACATTGTGCGTACGATGGAGACGAAGCCGTCAAGATGGCGGAAGAAATCAAGCCTGACCTTGTTCTTCTTGATATTATGCTTCCGAATCGTGATGGAATGGAAGTTTGCCGTGAGATCAGGAAGAAGTATGAAATGCCTATCATTATGCTGACAGCGAAAGACTCTGAAATCGATAAGGTATTGGGGTTAGAACTTGGAGCCGATGATTATGTGACGAAACCGTTCAGTACGCGTGAACTTATTGCCCGGGTAAAAGCCAACTTGCGACGTCATCAGCAAGGGGCACAGCAAAATGCTGAAGATGAGAACAATGAAATCACGGTTGGTTCTTTAACCATCCATCCTGATGCGTACGTTGTTTCGAAAAGAGGAGAAACGATTGAGCTGACACATCGTGAGTTTGAGCTTCTCCATTATTTAGCGAAGCATATTGGACAAGTGATGACCCGTGAACACTTGCTTCAGACTGTTTGGGGTTATGATTACTACGGAGATGTACGTACGGTCGATGTGACCGTCAGACGTCTTCGCGAGAAAATTGAGGACAACCCAAGTCACCCTACCTGGATCGTAACACGTAGAGGAGTCGGTTATTACTTACGAAATCCTGAACAGGAGTAATTTGTAATGAAGAAAGTTGGTTTAACCCGTTCCATCCATCTGAAATTCGTTTTGATTTATGTTCTGCTTATTCTTCTCGCCATGCAGATTATTGGGGTTTATTTTGTGAGGGAACTTGAGCAGAAGCTTGTTGAGAACTTCCAATCTTCTATTACAAATAGAGTAGAATTGTTGGAGTACACGATTAGAGAAGAAATGGTGAAAGTGCGTGGAGAAGATGACCCTACGCAAGAAGAAGACATTAGAAGAATATTAGAAGATAGCAGCAAGAATTCAGATATCGCTGAAATCCGGGTAATTGATAATCGAAAACGGATCATCGGTACTTCGGATCCCAATAATCAAAAACTTGTAAACAGAGTGACGTCCGATAAAGATGTGAAAAGGGTACTTGCCTTAGGTGTCTCTTCTGAAAATACGTATCTCGATAATCAAACAAATGACCGTATCTGGGTGCATTCGAAACCAATTGAATCTAATGATGAAGTGATTGGTGCCATATATATCGTTGGTGAAATTGAGAGGGTCTATGACCAAATGAACGACATTAATAAAATCTTCACCAACGGTACCCTGATTGCTCTTATCATAACGGCTATACTGGGAGTTTTGTTAGCTCAAACCGTCACCAGGCCAATTTCGGATATGCGAAAACAAGCGTTGGCCATGGCGAAAGGGAATTTTTCCAGAAAAGTTAAAGTGTATGGTTATGATGAGATTGGTCAGCTTGCCATTACGTTTAACAATTTGACTAAGCGCCTACAGGAAGCACAGGCAACGACAGAAGGAGAGCGCAGAAAGCTTTCATCCGTCCTCGCTTACATGACGGATGGGGTCATTGCAACCGATCGAAAAGGAAGAGTCATTCTTATCAACGATCCTGCAGCAAGCATGCTTAATGTTTCACGTGAAACAGTCGTCTCTCAACCGATTGTTTCATTATTAGGGTTGGATGAAGAATATACTTTTGATGACTTGTCCAATGAACAGGAATCCATCATTTTAGATTACAGCACAAAGGATAAACCTTATATCCTGAGGGCTAATTTCTCTATCATTCAAAAAGAGACCGGGTTTGTGAATGGCCTGATCGCCGTTTTACATGATATAACCGAACAAGAGAAAATTGATTTGGAACGACGGGAATTTGTAGCCAATGTCTCTCATGAGCTCAGAACACCTCTTACCACGATGAGAAGTTACTTAGAGGCTCTTGCAGAAGGTGCATGGCAGGATGAACAAATAGCCCCTCAATTCCTGGATGTCACCCAAAATGAAACCGAGAGAATGATCAGACTTGTCAATGATCTTCTACAACTCTCTAAAATGGACAGCAAAGACTATCGATTTAATAAAGATTGGGTAGACTTTATCCTCTTTTTCCATAAAATCATCGATCGATTTGAAATGACGAAAGATATTAATGTGACATTTCAACGCTTTTTACCGGACAAGGCATTGTTCGTAGAGGTCGATCAAGATAAAATAACGCAGGTTTTAGATAATATTATTTCGAATGCATTGAAATATTCCCCTGAGGGTGGAACGATTACGTTTCAAGTCCAAGAAAAAGAAGGCTACGTTGAAATCAGTGTATCGGATCAAGGATTAGGCATACCTAAAGAAAACTTAGAAAAAATCTTTGAACGTTTCTACCGTGTCGACAAAGCCAGAACAAGACAAATGGGTGGTACGGGTCTCGGTCTTGCGATTGCGAAAGAAATGATTTCAGCGCACGGTGGTGACGTATGGGCGACCAGTACTGAAGGTAAAGGCACGACGATCATATTTACCCTCCCATATGATACCGCACAAGAGGATGATTGGTCATGAAATACGAAAAAATAAAATCGATAGTATTAACATTGCTTGTTTGTATCAGTATTTTTCTAACCTTTAATCTTTGGACGTATCAACCTGGGTACGACACGATAGATAGTACTGAAACCTTTGAAGTTTCAGTAGGTGAAAAAATTGAGGAGACGGATCTTTCAAAGGTGTTGATCAAACCGTATCAACTTTTTTATCATTCTAGTAACAAAACGGTCGGGACTTTAGATGGGGATGAAATGAATAAGGTTATAAAAGATTTAAGTAGCTGGACTCTGTTTGATTTGAAGGACTATTCAAATCAATACTCCAGAGACGAAATCAAATCATTGATACAAGGAGAAAAGAAAGTAGAGATTGTATTCCCTGATAATGTACCTCTTTCCATCTATAGCCGGGTTATTCATTTGGAAGATAAAAAGGTTCCCACCGCTTCATTTGACCGCATTGTAATTGATTTAAACACTGTAAACTCCGACGCGGGGACTGTGTATTTTGTATCCCTCAATTCTAATGAAAAGTATTTTTATGAGTGTCGTGTCAGTGTTGAAAGTTTACAAAAATTCGAGAAAACATTTCTGAAACAGGTTGTTTCCTATGATGAGTATATTGAGCAGCCATTGAACTCTAAAAGAAACATTTTCCTTCCGAAGTTACCAAAAGAGTATAAAAGCTATAGATACTATTCAGATACACTATCTTTGGATGATTTCAAAAAAGCATTATTCAGCGATCCAAACAATGTCGAGGTGACAAAAAACACCTTTATTAATGTACCAAGCTTTATGAAGACGAATGAAGAATACAATACTCTTTCATATGTGAATTTATCTGTGGATGAAAACACTTCTCTGACACCCGTTTCTTTATTCCAGAAAAGCATGGAATTTGTCAATGATCATGGTGGTTGGACGGATGACTATCATTTCTATTCCATTAGTCCAATTGAAAATAAGATTGTGTATCGGCTCTTTATGGAGAACCACCCTGTTTTCAATGAGAATAATATGGCTGAGGTGTCTCAAGTGTGGGGAAGTGAATCAATCAGCAAGTATAATCGACCGTTCTTTAAATTGGACATGGTTTCAAAAAATGAAATTCGAGATGTATTACTTCCATCGGGTGCCTCTGTATTATATGCATTGAAACAGAACCGTACGAAAGGACTAGAAGATGTGGAGGATATTGTCATAGGGTATAGAATGACAAGAGATTCAAATGAGTCCAATAAAAATTTTATCATCTTTGAACCTTCCTGGTATTACAAGTTTAGCGGCAATTGGTTAAGAATACCTCTTGAAGAATTGGAGGGGTTCTAACCGATGGATTGGAATAAAACAAAAAGTATATTCATTATCGTCTTTCTGGTTTTAGATATATTTCTATTGACGATATTCATGGATAAAATCCGTGCGAGTAATCCTGATACAATAGTGCAGACTTCTTTTGAAGAAACGCTAAAAGCGGCAAAAATAACCTATCCTCAAAAGCTGTCAAAAGAACCAATAAAAGATGCTTATATTAGAGTTACTACAAAAAAAATCAGTGAAAAAGATCTTGGGAAAATAAAAAATCAAGAAGTAAAAACTGTGAATGATAATACGATCAATGCAATTTTGAAGGAACCTATAACCATCAGTGAGGACTTTTCACCTGCTGAATTAAAGGATTTCCTTAAAGATAATATCATAAACGGTGAGCAATATAGCTTTTGGAAATACAGTAAAGAAGATCAAACCCTTGTATATTATCAAACGTACAATGACAGGAAAATTTTTAATAACGAGAATGGAAAGTTGATTTTGTATTTGAATTCAGAAAGGGAAATTGTATCCTATAAACAAACATTGTTGGAAAATATTAAAGAATCCACTGGAAAAAAATCGTTGGTTACCCCTTTTGATGCTCTAAGGTTTTTAGTGGAAAACAATGAAATCGCCAATGGCAGTAAAATCGTAGATGTTCCCAGTCTTTGTTATACAACTTTTGTGCCGATTGATGATTATCAAGTATTGGCTCCAACCTGGCATTTCATTGTTGAAAAAGAAGGGAAGAAAGAAGATTTATTTATTAATGCAGTGGAAGCACAGATAGTAAAGGTTACCAAACCAGAAAGAGAAACATTGGAGTGAGCGTTATGACCATGCATTTTAGTGTGCTTGCCAGTGGCAGTACAGGAAATGCGATATTTGTGGAGACGGAAGAGCATTCCTTTCTTGTCGACGCAGGATTGAGCGGGAAACAGATGGAAGGGTTGTTCAGTCGGATCGACCGGAAGATAGAAGATTTATCGGGTATTCTGGTCACTCATGAGCATAGTGATCATATTAAAGGTATCGGTGTGTTAGCAAGAAAGTACAAGCTTCCGATCTACGCCAACGATAAGACCTGGAATGCCATGGACGGTTTAGTAGGGAAAATAGACACGGAACAGAAATTTTCATTTGATATGGAAACAGCCAAGCACTTTGGAGGAATGAGCATTGAGTCCTTTGGGGTTTCTCATGATGCGGCAGAGCCCATGTTCTATATTTTTCACCAGGGAGAGAAAAAGCTTGTCCTGGTAACGGACACAGGATATGTAAGTGATCGGATGAAAGGGATCATTTCCAATGCCGATGCGTATGTATTTGAAAGTAATCATGATGTGGGGATGCTCCGAATGTGCCGGTATCCGTGGAATATCAAGCGTCGGATTCTTGGTGATTATGGACACGTATCCAATGAAGACGCGGCTATTGCCATGAGTGAAGTGATGGGCGATAAGACGAAAGGAATCTATTTAGCCCATCTCAGCCTTGATAATAATATGAAAGATCTAGCCAGAATGAGTGTTTCGCAAACACTCGAGTCAAAAGGAATAGTAGTAGGAGAACAAATTGATTTATTTGATACGGACCCTAAAGTACCAACACCTTTAGTTGCGATTTAAACCGATTCAAATGTTTGCGATTTTTCTTTTGAAGGTATGAAAAAGGTGAGGGCTGAGGTCTTCACCTTTTTTTGTCTTCTATAGTATTTACATATCCAGTGATATTTTGAAATTCTTACCCTCTTTTTCATCATTTTTTCATTTAACCTGACTATAATCATGCTTGTAAAGATAAAATAACAAAAGGAATAGTACGTAGAAAGGATGAAGTTATATGGGATATTATGATTCGGATCATAATTCTGAAAGCCGGAGCAGGCAAAAGGGCAACCGGGGAGGAATGTTCCTTGCCGGGTTATTGGGAGTGGTACTTGGAGCTATCTTAGTCATTGTAGCGATTCCTCAGTTAACCAACTTTGACATCTTACCATATTCAATTCAACCAGACGAGGACCTGAAAGAAACGGATGATGCGTATCATAATGGGGCCACTCAAAATGTTTCTGTCGATGTGACAACGGATGTGACGAAAGCCGTAGAGAAAGCTGGAGACTCTGTTGTAGGAATCACAAATATCCAATCTCAAAGCTTCTGGGGACAGGGTGAGGGACAAACTCAGGATCAACAGGCGGGTACAGGATCCGGGGTTATGTATAAGAAAGAAGGCAATAAGGTCTATATTGTGACCAATAATCACGTGATTGAAGGAGCAGATCAGCTGGAAGTGACGCTTGCAGACGGGACAAAGGTGCCTGCTGAAATGCGTGGTGCGGATATTTGGACAGACTTGGCTGTAATCGAAATCGATGGCAGCAAAATCAAGAAAGATGACATTGCCGAGTTTGGAAATTCAGACAAGCTAAAAGCGGGAGAGCCTGTCATTGCGATTGGTAACCCACTTGGACTGCAATTTTCCGGTTCCGTTACACAGGGGGTTGTTTCGGGTGTAGAGAGAACGATTCCGGTCGATATTAACCAGGATGGTATGGAAGATTGGAATGCAGAAGTTCTGCAAACCGATGCAGCCATCAACCCGGGGAACAGTGGTGGAGCCCTCATTAATATTTCCGGTCAATTGATCGGAATCAACTCCATGAAAATCGCCCAGAGTGCGGTAGAAGGGATTGGACTTGCCATCCCAATCAACTATGCTCAGCCGATTATTGAAGACCTTGAGCAGTATGGTGAGGTCAAACGTCCGGCTATGGGTGTGACACTGGAGGATGTGAATAAAATCTCTGCCTATCACCAGCAGGAAACCTTGAAGCTTCCGAAAGAAATCAATTATGGTGTCATGATCAGACAAACCGTTCCCAATTCTCCAGCTGCCCAGGCAGGCTTACAAGAGCTCGATGTGATTACGGAGCTGGACGGAGAGAAAATTGATAATGTCATTGAGTTAAGAAAGCATCTTTATAACCAAAAAGATGTAAACGACCAAATGAAGGTTACTTTCTATCGAAACGGGGAAAAGAAAGAAGTAACCATGAAACTCACCGACGAATCCAGATTATAGGATGTGGATAAGCGAAAAGCAGGAAGGCCAAGCGCCCTTTCCTGCTTTTTCTTTACATGATATGATAACTGTGGATAAGTATATACACTAAAATCAGATTACAGATTAGGAGGAAACGACATGATTTACTGCTGCTTGGAACATGTAGAGTTAGCCATGGATATTGTCGTGGATGAGCATGAGGTAGCGCCTCAACTGACAGAGCTTTCTGAAGAAAAGAAGTTATCCACAACCTGTGAATATTGTGGGAATAACGCAATATATATAGTGGCGAACTAGTATTCCCATACGATATGTGGATTGTGTATGTGGATATGTGGATAAAGTCTGTGGATAACGTGTTTGTAAATTGTTTGTAAAGTGAGTGTGGATAGTGAATATCACCATTGTAACGGTTGGTAAATTAAAAGAGAAATATTTAAAGCAAGGAATAGGTGAATATGTAAAGCGCTTAGGGGCTTATGCAAAGATAGAAATCGTCGAGCTTGCCGACGAAAAAGCTCCGGAAGTGTTGAGTGAATCTGAAATGGAGCAGGTGAAGAATAAAGAAGGCGAACGGATATTAGCTAGGATTTCTCCTGATCATCATGTCATTGCCTTGGCCATCCAGGGGAAAATGCGTTCCTCGGAAGACCTTGCCGATAACCTGGACAAACTTGCTACGTACGGAAAAAGCAAAGTGGCGTTTGTTATCGGTGGATCACTTGGATTGAGTGATGATGTGATCGAGCGATCCAATGAGACCCTTTCCTTTTCAAAGATGACTTTCCCCCATCAATTGATGCGGTTGATTCTTGTGGAGCAGATATATCGTGCGTTTCGGATTAATCGGGGGGAACCGTACCATAAGTAAATGAGGTAGTTAGCCACATGCCTCTCCTAATTGTTGGGGAGGCAAAAAGGGCAAATAGAAAGTTAAAAGGAAGGAATGGTTGAGGTATAAAAAAGTAGATTGACAATTAAGAAAAATATTTTAGACTTAAAGTAGTTCTTCCCTCAAATTCTTCTTATCTACCCCTTGATTTTTTATTTGCTTTTTAATCTCTCTTTTCAGTTGAACCACATTAAACCTCTTTTTTCCTCTAGATTTTACACACATTCATTTTAAAAAACTCTCAGAAAGTCCAAATAAATAATGGAGATGATTCATTCTTGGCATCGATTATGTATGCTATTAAATGCCCCGGTTGTGAACGTTCTGCTTTTGTAGATGATTATTACAAAACTTATGAGAAGTACATCTTTTGTATGGTGTGCGGTTATTATTACACCAAAACAATAGAAAAATATACCGAAAACTCTATTAAGTACAAGGAAGAGGAATGTGAAGGACACGGTATGTTTGTATTGGTAAATAAAGATGGAAGTTACGAAAAGGTGATGTTGAACGATAGTCTAACTGTTGCGCAATTGGAAGAGTTAAAGGCATCACTTATGGAGAGGAATGTTAACCAGGAGAAAAGTTACTTAATTTCCTTCGAAAACGGAGTATTTACCATCCTATTTGGCAACCCACCGGAACATTTTCACTTAACATTTGAAGAGTATCGGAGAAAGTTGATTGCCAAGTATGGAGTTCCTGAATATGATTTTATGGTTCCAATCGAGGGGTAGATAAGTATAAGAAATTGAGGAAAGAACGGTTTTCACGTTCATTTTGTTTAACGAATCTTTTTTTTGATAAATAGGTTAAAAATTATTGAGGGGGATTGCTGTGGGATTTAAAGAAGAGTACCAGGCTTTTATGACTGCTCACTCTCAGGAAAGAAAAGGTGAACGGTTGAGGCGTTTACAAGAAGGTCACAATCAGGCTGAAAAGTTGTTTTTGAAGCAAGTTTGGTGGCCTTCGTTTTATCAGTTTCAGTATCTTCATCCAGAGTATGAAATCGATGATTTTAAAGACGGAAAACGGTATTTAGATTTTGCTTATATTCGTCCGGCTATCCGGATTTGTTTTGAGGTCGACGGGTATGGCCCTCACTTAAAGAATATAAGCAGATGGCAATTTTCCGACAGTCTGGAGCGCCAAAACCAGTTGGTGATGGATGGGTGGACTGTCATCCGCTTTTCTTATGATCAAGTGAAAGAAAAACCTCGACGATGTCAGCAAGTTGTTCAACAGGTAATTGGGCGGTGGTTAGGTGATGAGCTGGACCAGACCACTCTATCCTATGCCGAGAAAGAAGTGCTTCGGCTAGCAATTCAAAAAGGAAATACGATATCCCCTATAGAAGTTGAGAAGTATATGAAGATAAGTGACAAGACGGTAAAAAAATTACTTTCTCAATTAGTTGAGAAAAAGATGTTGATTCCCTCATCTGGAATCAAAAGGATCCGTTCCTATCGCTTGGGGGATCAGGTTAAGCACTCAATCTGATGAATAGACGGAAAAATTCCGCTTAATTAGTAAATTGAATGGAAAATAGCTTAAATAACCGGAAAAATTCCGCCTATTGATTCAAAAAACATGAAAATGGGGAATTGAATTTTGTATAACCGGAAAAACTCCGCTTAAATATCCTCAAAACGAGTTTCAACCTGTATATAACCGGAGAAACTCCGCTTAATTTACATCCGCTTGTTAACTCAATAGTGGACATGAACCCTTATTTATAAAGAAGTGAGAAATAGGTTTTTTAATACTTTGATAAATCCTAGGGAACTTCATTTTAAGGAGCTCTGACCGTCCTCGTGTTCGATTTGGCCAGCCATACCCTCGATATTCTCCATTTTTAATCTGACCAATTCAAGAAGCAAACGGTTTTGCTTCAAATCAAGGGGAAGATTCGATTTTCTACATTTGGAGACGACCCCGTCACATTTTGACGACAGTTGAAGGAAAAGAGCAATGGAGTTTTGAACGGCCGCTTCATGTCCATCAGCCACTTGTAGATACAATTGTGGAAGAGCTGACCGGAAGTAGTGTATCGTGTCCCAGTACTAGAGACTCTGAGACTCTGGCACACGGACCAACTGGGTGATGGACAGGATTGCAGGGAAGTGTTGCTATAATACGTCGTATGGCATCCCGGCCATTCAAAAAGAGAGAAGAGCATTATGTTAGCTCTTCTCTCTTTTTTCCTACTTTTATTTACTTAGACACAGAAAAGCCTTCCTCATCTTTCACTGCATCAGCATACTCATCAAGCAGAGCACGAACTTCATCGGTGGATTCTGATTCCATCAGACGATTTCTCAGCTCACTCGCTCCCCGGAATCCGCGGACGTAAATCTTAAAGAAGCGGCGAAGCGGTTTGAATTGCCGTGGCTCGAGTTCTTCGGAGTACTTATCATGAAGATCGAGCTGCAGTCGCAGGAGATCGAGCAGTTCTTGACTGGTATGCTCTTTCTTCTCTTTTTCGAAAGCGAAAGGATTGTGGAAGATCCCCCGTCCGATCATAATGCCGTCCACGCCGTATTTCTCTGCAAGTTCAAGTCCCTTTTGGCGGTCAGGGATGTCGCCGTTGATCGTTAGTAATGTATCAGGGGCAATTTCATCACGAAGTTTCTTGATCTCAGGAATCAGCTCCCAGTGAGCATCGACATCGCTCATTTCCTTTTTGGTGCGAAGATGGATGGAAAGATTGACAATGTCCTGTTCTAATAAATGCTTCAGCCAGTCGTGCCATTCTTCCACCTTGGTATAACCCAGACGGGTCTTCACACTGACGGGAAGTCCTCCCGCTTTGGCTGCCTGGATGATTTCCGCCGCGACATCCGGTCGGCGGATCAGGCCGGATCCTTTCCCGTTCGCTGCGACATTGTGCACAGGGCAGCCCATATTGATATCGATTCCGCGAAAGCCCATTTTAGCTACACCTATACTTGTTTCACGGAAGTATTCGGGCTTATCCCCCCAAATGTGAGCGACGATCGGCTGTTCATCTTCCGTGAACGTCAAACGCCCGCGGACGCTGTCTTTTCCTTTCGGATGACAGTAGCTTTCCGTATTCGTAAACTCTGTAAAGAACACGTCAGGACGTGCTGCTTCACTCACGACATGACGAAAAACGACATCGGTCACGGCTTCCATCGGTGCCAAAACAAAAAATGGCTTGGGCAACTCATGCCAAAAATTATCTTTCATAATATATTTAAACCCTTTCCTTAAGGAAAATATGTTCCCAAAATTAAAAAGTAAATTGCTTCAGTTTTATCCATTCCCAGTTAGGATGGATTTCAACCAGTATATACTTTAATAGTAATAAGCAAAAAGTGCAAGGGGACGAGTTGTTTTGGTTCCTTATTAATAAAAGAAAAACGGTAAAAGATAGATGAAAAAAGGGTCGGTCCGCCAGTAAGCTAACGCTACGCACACTGGAGATTGGCCATTTTCACTAAAAAATTTATATCATATCAGTGAAAATTTCAATTATAATAGTAAACAATATCTGTAAAAAATTGCTATAATAATTCTTAAGGTTGCAGGATGACTCCTGCATATTGAATGACAGTAAAGGGGAGCGGCTAATGTCTGAATTGAATGAAAACCCGTTAATGAAGAATGATGAAAAGAAACCAAAGATCAAGGTGGAAAGAAAAGAAGGGGAACCGACTGCTGCTTTTAAAGGGGCAAGTTGGGCAGCTTTGGTAATAGGTCTTTCCGCTTATCTGATCGGCCTGTTCAATGCAGGAATGGAACTGAATGAGAAGGGCTATTACTTTGCTGTGTTGGTGTTCGGACTATATGCAGCTGTATCCCTGCAAAAAGCTGTTCGGGACAAGGAAGAGGATATCCCTGTTTCAGGCATCTATTATGGGATCAGTTGGTTTGCAGTGATCGTAGCCATTTCCCTGATGGCGATCGGTCTTTATAATGCCGGGAGTATCATTTTAAGCGAAAAAGGATTTTATGGTATGTCATTTGTTCTTAGTTTATTTGCGGCCATCACCATTCAGAAAAATATCCGGGATACGCAGGTGGCTAGAGAAAGAGATTAATAATGGTGGGCAGTACTGTTTACAGTACTGCCCATTGTCGTTCTGAGTGAGTTAGCAAAAAAGAATGTACTCTAGTAATAAAACTACATACATCCAAATTCTTTGTTTTCTAGGTTTCCGAAACCTTGAAAACGGACTTTGCACTTTTTTAAAAGCTCAAAATAGTATATAATTATCAGATAATGGTAGATATTTTGATCCCTAAATCATTATAATAGATTATGGTATGGTTATAACAGAACAGGTGAGTTCCAGGGTGGCGCCTTGCTTTAAGTGAGACCCTAGCATGAGCGCTTACTCTTTTCTGAAAATATAAAGAGTAAGGAAGGTTATCATGAGCAGCATACAGAAAAAAACAGACGTTATTTTAATTGGTGCCGGAGTCATGAGCGCGACTTTGGGATCATTACTGAAAGAGTTAGCACCTGAATGGGAAATAAAAGTGTTTGAGAAACTGGCGGATGCAGGAGAAGAAAGCTCGAACGAATGGAATAATGCGGGTACGGGGCATGCTGCATTGTGCGAGCTTAACTATACGTCAGAGAAACCTGACGGATCGGTGGATATAAGTAAAGCAATTAAAATCAATGAACAGTTCCAGCTTTCAAGACAGTTTTGGTCGTATCTTGTAAATAAAGATTTGATAGGTAATCCGCAGGACTTTATCATGCCTATACCTCATATGAGTATGGTACAAGGGGAAAATAATGTAGCATTTTTAAAAAAACGATTGGAAGCGCTATCAAGCAACCCTTTGTTTCAAGGGATGGAATTTTCCGATGACCCTGACAAACTGAAGGAATGGATTCCGCTCATCATGGAAGGCCGTACATCGAATGAACCGATAGCGGCAACCAAAATCGACTCCGGAACAGACGTCAACTTCGGGGCTTTAACACGGATGATGTTTGACCATTTAAAGAGTAAAAATGTCGAGATGAACTACAAACATAGTGTGGAGGATATTAAACGTACCAGTGACGGGGCGTGGGAAGTCAAGGTGCATAATATCGACAGCGGTGAGGTCGAACACCACACGGCAAAATTTGTCTTTATCGGCGGTGGTGGCGGAAGTCTGCCTTTACTGCAAAAAACCGGCATTCCTGAATCAAAACATATCGGAGGATTCCCGGTAAGCGGACTATTTATGGTATGCAACAATCCGGAAGTGGTGGCGCAGCATCATGCCAAAGTATATGGAAAAGCCAAGGTGGGGGCTCCTCCAATGTCCGTTCCCCATCTTGATACAAGATTTATCGATAACAAAAAATCGTTACTGTTTGGACCGTTTGCCGGATTTTCACCCAAGTTCTTAAAAACGGGTTCTAATTTGGATCTGATCAGTTCCGTCAAACCGAATAATGTCCTCACGATGCTCGCTGCAGGTGTCAAAGAGATGTCATTGACCAAATACCTGATTCAGCAAGTGTTGTTGTCGAATGAAAAGCGCATGGAAGAACTACGGGAGTTTATCCCTAATGCTAAACTCGAGGATTGGGATATCGTAGTGGCCGGCCAACGTGTGCAGGTAATCAAAGATACTGAGACAGGCGGGAAAGGAACACTTCAATTCGGTACGGAAGTGGTTAGTGCCGCTGATGGTACGGTAGCTGCATTACTGGGTGCTTCCCCCGGAGCTTCTACTGCCGTTCACGTTATGCTTGAGTTATTTGAAAAATGTTTCCCTCAGCATATGAATGAGTGGGAACCGAAACTTAGAGAAATGATTCCTTCTTATGGTTTGTCACTAGCGGAAAACCCGGAGCTGTTTAAAGAAATCCATACTTCAACAGCAAAGACGCTTGGTCTAAACGGGAAAGAGTTAGCTTACAGTTAATGTCCTGCAAATATGGTCGAAATAAACCCAAGCTTATGCTTGGGTTTTTATTTAATCTATCAGAATTCTATTCTGGTGTATCTACACAAGGTTACTGGAGAGAGAAAGTCCTGTATATGAACAAAATGCGAAAAGTCTAACACCAAACAATGATTCTATAAGGTGTGGTTTGAGCAGGTATACTCATTGTGGCGGGTCCATAGACCACAATCAGATTCCGATTGCCAGGGTATTTTGAAAAGGATTGTCCGTTGGTTAATACCATTTGAGTATAGGGGGATAGATTCAATCTTAGCGTGCCATCACTGCTTTCCAACTGTGAGTTGAAGTAGTCTACTTTTACATTTTGAGATGAACTTTCTTTTACCATCACTAATGCCCGATATTGTGGTGGATAAATAAGGGGAATAGGTGCGTTCCCATCGTAATATCCGGTTATCCTATCCCCGACTGCCACCATTCTATGGTCCACAAAGTATGTGGTTGGTGACACGACGAAATTCACCGAGCCACCTGATCCGTCTTCTACAGATATTAATTTATAACACCCTTCCCCCTCTCCATTTTGTCCCGTCATAAAATCACTGATCATGGTGATGGTACCATAATAAGACATAAAATTTACCATGCGAATCCTCCATTCATATTTGAATTGGATGGTCCGGTATTGATTTTCCTGTAAAACTACTGACAAGCCTATGAAAAACACATAACCCTCAACACAATATAGTTATAAGATAAGGGGATTATCACATATAGGAAAAAATAATTTCTTTCTTCTTTTGTAAAGATTTCATGAAGAAAGCCCTGTTATAGAGGATTTTCCGGTGGCATCTAAGAATGTATACCTCTAAACAGGTTTCTTCAAAGGGGTGTCAAACATGAAGTGGAATTCTGCTATTCGAAAGCCTTATCTTATGAGAGTATGGGAAAACTATCCGAAGACTTGGAAATTTATGATCGATGTAGGCATTTTAGTAAAGTACAAAACATTAAATATAAAAAAGCTGCCTAAAACGTTAACACTGCCCAGTTCCACGGTTCTCTATATAGATTCTGAGGAAAATCGGGGAAGGGCGCTACTGATCAGCAATGGGGTGACCCAAAAGAGGCTCTCTCGATTCTGGTCCATGGCTGTGAAGAAAATGAATCCTGACCTGGTCATCGATGTAGGCGTGAATTATGGGGAGTGTATCTTCTCTACTCAGTATTCACCCGAGACCAGGATTATAGGCGTGGAGGCGAACAGCCGTTTATTACCATTTATTGAACAATCAAGAAAAGCCCACCCTAACCGGTCACAAATAGCAATATACAATGCGATCGCCTCGGATAAAGATAATGAAGAAACGGTTTTCTTTGTTGATAGGCATTGGTCTGGCACCTCTTCAGCCACTTATGAACCTTCTCATAAGTTAATAGATAGGGTACCTGTCCAGTCCATCACCATTGATACCATTTGTCATGATCGAACCTATGAAACAGTCCTTTTTAAAGTGGATGTTGAAGGATATGAAGCGTTTGTCTTAAAAGGTATGACTAACCTTTTAAAAACAAGTAAGTCGATCCTTGGCTTCATTGAGTTTAATAGTGAATACCTTGAAAAGCTGGATATCAGTGTAGATGAGTTTCTCCTGTTTCTGCAAACATACTTTACGATCTACGTATATAAGGAAGACCATAGTCTGGTAAAGGCAGCCCATTACAACCATATGGACCTGAAAAATTTGTTTGGAACGGATTATATTCATACTGATTTTTTATTGGTGAGTGATGAATCCTTTATCGAACGAATGATATAAACTATGTGTAAAGCTCCACCTCATCCAAGGGTTGATTTTTTCATTTTCGATAGGGTGGGTGATACCCCTGTACCCAGGTCAGTAAATAGAAATCCGTCTCACCCAGAGACGGATTTCTTATGATACCACTCATAAAACGTACCCGCTTCCTCTTTCGACACCCCAAACAACAAACTCTCATGACTCGGATTTGCCCGATTCGAGAACATGATGGTAGCCACTCCGAATTTTCGATCTAGCCAGGCATGCTTCACAGTCACCTGCTGGATCCGGTCCCGATGGGTGATGAAGGTTTCGTTCAACCAGCCTCCCTTTCGAATTTGGACTGCTTGTTCGTGGCGGGTGTAGCTTGTAAACAAGTAATCAAGGATTCGGAGGAGGATGGATACCCCAAAGACAATCCCTGCGATCCATATCCATTCCATCTTAAAGATCCATAGGACCACTACAGCAGCAATCGTCAAATAATAAGGTTGGAAAAGCTTCAGCCAAAGGGCCTTCAGTGGGAAGCGCTCCATCTCTTCTTTGACCGGGTAGTGTGGAAGGATGGTGTGCAGCATATCATAAGCTTCACGTTTTGGCATAAAGGGATATAAAGAACTTATTTCCTCTTTTTCACCTTCAGAGGAGCCGGCACTGATCAACTTGATCGAAACAAGCCCGAGTATCCTTTTCACAATGGATTGTTCCACTCTGACAGCTTGTACTTTATTCTTTGGAATCGAGTAGCTGACCTCATTCCCAATCCCTTTTTCGATATAAATCCGTTCCTGGTCATCACTAATGACATAATTTCCATACTTCATATACGTTTTTACAAAACCAATGGAGATGGACAGGATCATGGCAATGAGGAAAAGAATGATCAGGATCCACACATGATCGAGCAAGTAGTGCCAGGCACTTTCTGCTGATTCTTGGATGGCAAAGAAATCGGCCAGATTGAAATAGATGGCACTTACTAATGGGAAGATTGCCAGGAAACTGAGTGACGTGAAGGATGCTTTAATCAGATCTTTCCTGGTCGCTTGAAAGTGTACTTTGCGTTCCGGCTTTATATCTTCTTCCGATTCATCTCTGTTTTGCTTCTGTTCGAGATAAGATAAAATGCGATCCTTCTCTCCTTGTGTGATGACGGGAAATTGAAATTGGGCATTTTCTCCACTCGTCCCTGTTTCCATGGTTAAAGAAGTTAATCCAAACCAGCGATGAATGAACGTCGTATTGGACCTGTGGCTGTGGATCCGATCCCAGGAGACCGTTTTTTGCTTTTTAACGAACATCCCTTCTCTAAAGAGGATGGTTTTATTACCTAATTCATATCGGTTATAAGCCCACTTAGCAAAGATGGACAGTATTACCCCCACTGTGGCAACCAACAGGGCGTAGCGGCTCCATATCACCCAACCGGCTGTTGAATTCGCCTTCAGTAGGAACAGGAGGATATAGAACCCAAATAGGCCCTTCGCGGTCGATACTAATTCCACGATGATATAGGCTGGGTGATATCGTTTGGCAGTTTGGGTCATGCTCCCATTTCTCCTTCCTTTGAATCTTTATCCCGAATCTTTGCGAAGGTGGCTATCTCAGCCTTTAATGTTTTCGCTACATTTGCCGATATGGATGGTATTTTGTGACTTGAGGTCGTTGTTCCGATTTCAAGGTCATAAAGGTCATAGCGCCGCATGATAGGTCCCTGCTCTGTCCGGACGTATTCCACTTTCTCCATCGGTATTAAGATATGCTGCTGCTGAAACTTCCCGAATTTCAATTGAACGAATTCATGATCGACCTGAAAGCGCCAGGTTCTTTGCAGGTAAATGGGTTCAATGAAGATAGAAATTATGGAAGAGACAATGAAAAGCCCTCCAAGAATGTAAAGGACGATCCCGATCCAGTCGTACCAATCGAATCGATCACTGCATATCATTAGGGCTCCTATGATGAGCAGTGCTGTTGTATGTCCTATCGTGTTGGATATCCGCCAAACTTTAGTGGCTTTTATTGATATGCTTTGTGTTGGTTCAGGTATGTTTATGTACATTTTTTCACCTCTGACTTAAAATACGTGTTTAATATAAGAAAAGTTTCAGAACCTGGAAAATAATAGTTGTGAAATAGGTTTCATTTTACAAAAATTGTGATACTTAATTAATTGTGATACTTAATTAATAGTTCGTATTATTCATTGATAAATAATATATCGAATAGGTAAAAAGGATTACTTGCATATACTAAAAATAAACAGATTCTATCATTCTGACAAAATTTCATCCATGTTATAGTTAAAAAGATTGGAAAATTTTATAAATTAGAGTAATCAATTGAGGTGAAGGTCCTTGTCTTTATATATTTACTACGGGTTGTTAAGGGAAAAACGTGAGCAACTTCAAAGGCTTCAGACATGTCAGAGCAAACTTCAAGGGAACAAACAGGAATTTTCAAGTTATCGGGAATCCATTACAAATCCTGAATTATATGGATTCACCTGGCAAGGGACGCTTGCAAATAAATTTGATGAAATAAGGTTTGAAGGAATGCTTCATTACTTTACAGATATTGAAAATAACCAGTTTAGTGAAGTGTTCTCTATGCTGAGCAGTAAGATGCAAACTATAAGAAGTGAAATCCAGGCGATTGAACAGACCATTCATAGGTTGGAATCTGAAGCTGAAGCAACAGTTGAATAGAAAGAAAAGTATTTAATATAGTGGGAGGTAGCTTGTATGGGTAATGAAATCAGAGTAGTGCAAGGTCAGATAGACCACCACCTTTCAAAAATTAAGTCCTCTGCAGAATCTCTTCAACCGGATGTACCTAGTCACATTGGACATGAAAATCGCCTGGAAGTGGTAACAAAATTGAACGAGTTGAACCAAAGCATGGAACAGATGGTACAGAGTTATAAAGAATTGCTTATGCGAAATGAAGAATTGACACGACAGGCTGTCCAGGATATGGCGGATGCCGATCAGGAACTGTCTTCACATATCAAAGCCAGGTAAGGAGAGAAGTTGGGATGAAAACACTGGATGTCATGTCTCTAGATTCAGGAATAGAACAAGTGCTTCGAAAGTTAACCCAGCAAAAAGAACAGATGATCGAAATTGAATCAGCCATAAATTCCTTTATTTCTCAAGATGCCTCTTTTAAAGGAAAAGGGGGTCAATCGATACGGTCTTTTTACCAGGATTCACATCAATCCTTTCTGAAGTTCTATCAGCAAATGGTGACAACATATGAATCTACCCTGAAAGCCATAAAAAATGAATTACAGGGGTTGGAGCCGGCCCAGAATGGATATATTCAGGAAAGCTTTTTGCAGAATGACTTGGAAAATGGACTAAATAGGGGAAGGGATGTGGTGATGGACTTAACAAGTGAGTCCAATGAAACGATTCAAAGTGTTCAGGATATCGTCTCCTTACCAAGATTACAAGACGGTTCCTTCCTTCAGCAGATTCACGTTGCGAGGCAGCAAAAAGATCAAACCGTCGAAAAACTTCACCAGTTTGATCAAAGTCAATCCGCCAACCTGGATCCCATTCAACAGGACGTCCATATCATGATCCAATACATTCATCAGATACAGGGTCTCTTCTCCAACGGGAAAATCTCGATCGATACCTATCAGCCTAACAGTTGCTACAACCCTCAATATGAGTCCGAGAGCGGGGCAACAAACCCTTATTAGAGCTGACCAACAATCCCCGATTTGTCGAGAATGGGGTTGAAGCGGCTGATACGGTGAATGGATTGCAACCGGAATGGGATCCTACGCCGACGTTGGGGATCAGTTTTGATCAGTGGAGAGATCAGCCGATTAATGCTGCGACGAATTTGGGGATTACGACAGCTACGGGTTATGGAGCAGCCAAAAACGTGAACAAAGCCCGAAAAGGAGCAGGGGTAACTAAAAGTATGTATACAACTGCTCAAGGAAAGAGACGTGTCCGAGTTACATTAACTAAACCTGAACTAATGGACTTCAAGAAAAATAGATATAGCGGGACCAACGCTACTAATTACCCTAAACTTTATAAATTAGTTGACCCTATAACAGGGGTAAAAGAGTCCTTTAAATGGGCTGGAAATAAAATTGGTTATATTGGAATTGGAACTACAGTGGCCGGTGATATTGTACACGGCGTTCAACATGATCAATCAGCAAGTGAGATTGCGGGGAACGTTACAGGAGATGTTGCCGTGGCTGGTGCATCTATCGCCTCATCCGCATATACCGGTGCACTTGTAGGTGGAGCGATCGGAGGTCCGATCGGGTTAGCTGTCGGGGCTGTGGCAGGTGCTGCTGTTGGTATGATTACAACATCACTACTAAGTGATCTTAAATTCATGGATGTAGATAGTGATGGTAAAGGAGACTCTATCGGGGACGCAATAAAAAAAGGTACTACTGGTATTATCAATAAGGTGGGATCTTGGTTTAGTTAATCTTACAGATTCCGATTACAGAGGTGAAAGAATTTGAAAAGACACAGAGATATTGATGATATTACATTATCATATTTAAATAATATGCAATTTCCTAAAGAAAACAGAAGAAATGTCATAGGGTTTTTATTAATACTTCTGGACTTTATTGGGCTCCTTCCGTTACTGAGCATCCCTTTTTTTGCTCCCTTTTTTTGGGCAGCTTTGATTCCAATCATTGGGGTTCATCTATGGGCTATTCTCTATATTTTTGCACCCTATAAATTTGAAAGATCTTACTATTTATTTATTGGTGTTTTTGGGGTAGTGAATACGTATGTTTATTTCCTGGTTATTCAGAAGTTTTTGTATAAACATATTGGAGTAGAAGGAAGCAGCTTCTTCTATATAGGTTTAATTCTAATGATATTATTATTGGTTTTCTTCCAAGTTTTCAATGTGAAAATGCTATATTCGGGGACTTATGCCAAGCTTCTGAATGGAGACTCTAAGTTTAATATCACTCCTATAGTCGCATCTTCAAGCTTTGGGTACGTGGTTGCACAATTTCTTATGTCCTATCTGGTTACGGACTCAGCTTTTATGATTGCATTAATTATCGCGTACTCAATTGTATCTATTGTAACGGCTTATTTAGCAACTTTTATCCATAGATATATATACATACAAAAAAATGACGAAAAGGTGCTAAAAATGTATCCTGATTTTGGGAAACCTAAGTCAAGGAGAAAATTTGGTTAAGGGGGATTATTATGGCTAATTGGACATTGACTAACAAAGATTTATATTTACTTGTAAAAATGTTAGGTGGAAAAGTTCTCATAGGTATATCTAATCCTTTTCCAGATTACCAAGATGATGAATTAGAAAAAGAATGGGAAATGATGTTTAAAAAACTCCATAAGTTTGAACTGGTTCATTATATTGAGGGGGAACTTAAATTCGAGGATCGGTTCATTGGAGCAATGTGGGTAATTTCAAAAAGCAATTTGGTTGCAGAAATTGTAACAGATCAGTTGGAACAAAGTATTTTCTATTTCAGTGACGATCAGGTCGTCGAGTGCATTAAGGAGACTGAAACAAGTTATAAAGTCTATACGCACCCGGCTCCCGAACGGACCTTGAACGAAGTCATTTTTCCTAGAATGCTTATTGGTGTTGAAAATCGATCTAAACGTTTAAATGATTCATTATACATACTTCCATGTGACTATCTTCTCTACTGTGAAAAACAAGCCATATCGAATCTTGATGAATTATATTTAAATAACGAAGTAGACCAAGGTAGTTTAATAATTAAACAGTTTAATAGATCAATACAAAGAAAAATACATAACACACGATTAATGTTGTTTTACAAAGATGAACATGATTGGAATATAGAAGGTATTCATGTCCTTTCATCACCATCGTATAATTGGACTTTAAGAATGGTCAATGAAGATGGTATTGAATGGTTGAATGCCCGTCAGGCAACAGGAGAATTATTAGTGCAAGAAATAGCAGGAGTTTTTGAAAGAGTTAAAGGGAAACTAGGAGTGAATTAGAAGGGTGGATCACCATGTTTTTTAAAAAGAAGGATAAAAAGGATATCTTTTGTATAGCTGTTTTCTCAGAAAAAGAGTTAACGTTTGAGGAGCTAGACGAGTATAGCGACAGGTTTGAAGAGGCTGGGCACATTGAGGTGGTTTCTGAGGTGAATCTATCAGAAAAAAATAGAGAGATTCTCTCAAAAAGATTCCCAGAAACAGATATTTCTTCTCCTGGATTTGCAGTACTTAAGCTGGATATGGATCGGATAAAAGAAGAAACAAAGAAAATGGAGCAAAAATATAAGTGGAAAAAGATTTTTAATTCAATCCCTAATGATGAATATCTTATTGTTGAAACTAAAACCATGTTTGATTTTCAATATGCCCTTCTTTTTACTAAGGACGCTCAAGAAGTAGTTAATTTTATGGAAAATGAAAAACAAAATAATTGAATGGTATTGCCAAGAGGGGTGTTTAGTTGAAGAAAGAAAGGTTGGATGACATTACTCTGTCTTATTTAAGGTTTCAATCCCCCCGCGAGAACAGAGGAAATATACTCGTGTACTTTTTGATTTTTCTGGATACCATTGGCGTTCTTTTTCTTTTAGGAGAGCCAATGGTCCCTTTGTTTTATTGGTCTGGTATCATTCCTGTTGTGTTTATTCATCTATGGGCCATTCAGTATGTGATTGCCCCCTATAAGTTTGAAAGATCATATTATCTGTTTTGCGGAGTGTACGGGGTTATTAACACCTTCGTGTACTTTTTAGTGATACAAAAATTGATATATTCTCATTTTCAAATAATCGGAGTAGTCCCTTTGGTTTTAGGGTTGCTTCTATTTGCCTCCCTCCTTCTCATCGTGAATTTGATGCACATCTGTTTATTATATTCCGGTGCTTACTCACGTCTTCAGAAAGGAGAAAAGACTGCAAACCTTACTCCCATTGCTTCAGCCTCAGGCATTGGCTACGTATTGGCACAGTTGACCCTTTCATCCTTCTTTGTAGAGTCAGTGAAAATCCTTATGATCATAGGGGTGTTCTCTATACTCTCTGTGGCGACAGCCTACTTTTCTACAAGCATCCATAAATATTTTTATATTAGAAGAAACATCGAAAAGGTGAAGCAGGCATATCCTCAATTTGGGTTACCGAAGAAATTAAGGACCTGATTGAGGCATTAGAGATAAGGGGGAAGGTATGAAACTGCATCGGGATATAGACCCAATCACATTATCTTATTTAAATTTGCAAACACCGGAAGAGAATAGAAAGAATATCATTACGTTTTTTAATTAGACATCATTGGCCTCCTTCCCATTTTGGGAGAGCCTTTCTCCTATGCTTATTTCTGGCCAGCTGTTGTACCGGTGGCATTATTACATATATGGGCAATCCTTTATTTGGCGGCCCCGTATACATTTGAAAAATCGTACTACTTGTTTTTCAGCATATACGGCATCGTTAATACGTATTTGTATTTTTTGGTGATACAAAAAATTTTTTATGTACATGTTGGGGTGATTAGCAAGGTCCCATTTGTTATAGGGGGGATGTTGCTACTAGGGTTAATAGTGTTCTTTCAGCTTTTCAATCATAAAATGCTGCATTCCGGGGCGTATGCAAGACTGCAAAAGAATGATCATAAGGTAAAGTTATCACCAATTTTGACCGCTTCAAGTATTGGATATGTCATAGCTCATGTTCTTCTTTCTGCGTTTATGACGGAATCTCTATTTATTATCATCATCATTACAACGGGAGTGTCCATCCTATCCATTCTCACCGCCTTTTTTTCAACGTCCCACCACCGATACTGTTTTATCCTGCAAAATGAAGAGACAGTTCGAAAGGTATATCCTCAATTTGGTTTACCTAAAAGTGTGAGGGGAAATGCAGGGGGAAAATTGTTTTAAAGAAACGTATACTTCGGGGGGACTGCACATGTCTAATAAGAAAATAACAGGATTCATGCTAATGATAGTGGTGTTCACCCTGATTGCTTGTTCTTTATATGGAGTCAACATCCCTTTACCAAGCTCATTTATTCCTTTAATGATTGCAGCAAATTGCGTATTTGCTTTCATTTCAACCTTTGCTCAACGGTTGATTATCGTATTATATGAAGTGAATGTCTTTGAAGAAAAAGATAGCTTAATTGGCTATTTCAATAAGTACACGGCTATCTTTACATCGGGTATCAACTACTATGCGCAGAACATACTAAACCGCCTTCCCTTTCTAGTGAATAAGCTTTTGTCCCTGTGTTTTTTCCTATCACTTATGTGGATCGGTTTTGGGATTGTAGGTATCTTTAATTAATTGAAACCGTAATGATGTTTAGGGGGGAAGGGTATGAAAAAGGAAGAAGTTATTAAACTTTCAACAAAGGAACTCATTGGCAACCTGAAGGAAGCGGGATATAGCAGAAAAGCGAGACTATTGAAGAAAAGCTCAAACGACAGAAGTAAAACTGCGGAGAATGTTATAAGCGAATCCAACTCGAAAGAAGTTAGCAGGATCATAAATGATATTGGACAGTCCGATCACTATGTCCGCTTTGAGTGCAGGAAAGAAGAGATGAGGATTCACTCTATAGATAGTCAAACAGCTCTTATTGAAAAGACATATCAATCTGAACACACATTTCATTATCAAACATTAACTGTGGATTTTTTCAATACATTGGGAGAATTCTATGGGTTGGATATGGGGGGTGAAGAAGATCCCGCTAAGATCAATCTGGACATGAGCCCGGAAACATATGACATGATCCATACTATTGATGAAGAAGGACTCGACAGGATGATTGATGATGAACCCATTCAAATAAGCTTATTCTTAAAAGCTTTTAAAAGGAACGATCAAAAAATCCATCAGATCACTTATGTAAATGGGAAGACTGACCAAATGGAGGATGCATTTCTGTTCATTCCTGCAGAAGAATATATATGGTCAATTAGTTATAGAAATGTAAATAATGATCAAATCATTGCCACCAGCAGCTCTTTCAAAAAGTTCTTTGAAGTGGTTCAACTAAGTGTTGTAGACTACCTGAAATCAACATTGGATAAAAAAGTTGAAAAGAAGGATGAGAAATTCTTCTCATTTAAACGAGGCTTTATTTTTTACTGGAAGAGTAATGTTTTTCTTCTCTTTTCTATTCTTTTATTCTTATTGAATAAGAATAGTTGGGCACCGGATGGGGATAGTTATGTTTGGTTATTTGGCATCCAGGTGGAAGCACTCCTGATGATCCTATCATTCATTGCTTGTTTACGTCCCAGGGTTTTAGAATAAATCCTGCTTAATAGTGAAAGTGCGTAGAGACCCCTCTAATATTCATTTAAAAAGAATAAATAACAAAGACATGTCCATAATAACCAAATATCAGGAGGTGTGGACATGCCAAATCAAAATGATAACAAACTGAAAAAAATTCAATCTGAAAGCTTCAAACAAGGGAAATCCCAGGAAGAATACGCGGCCGAGCTTGAAATGAATAAGATGAAAAGCCAGAAAAGAAAATAACCTTAGGACTACATAAAAGAGCCATCCCGGCATCAAGGGATGGCTCTTTCCATTATAGCGATGCTTTGATCACTTTTTTATAATATAGGACTGATAATATACCGAAGATCGAATATAACACCGTATATAACCCCATTACAATAATCATCGGCGTCCAAACCTCTGCACCGAACAGGAACCATCCGGATTGAACCGCGAAGTAACTGTGCAGCAGACCGATGAGGAGAGGGATTCCGAAGCTGAAAAGCTGCTTGGCTTGAATGCCTTTCAACAAGTCACCCTGAGTGAAGCCCAGTTTTCTTAAAATCGTATAGTTCGGTTTCTCATCTTCACTTTCGTCCATTTGCTTAAAGTACAGGATGCATCCGGATGTAATCAGGAAGGTCAGACCCAGGAACCCGACGATGAACATGATGAGTCCAATATTTTGTTTCTGTTCTGCTTTCATATCATACTGGGAATCGTTTGCCCATCCTTCGTCGAGGCTTAACTCATGAAAGAGGTCGTTTGCTTTCAAGATATCTTTTTCTTGTTCAACCGTCACCCCGATGTAGAGAGAGGATTCCTTCTGTATAGCAGGATCTAAATCATTCTTCAGGCGTTTGAATACATTGTCATCCACGATCACAACAGGTGAGCCCCCTGCTGTAAAATACCATGAAATCGGGTATTCATCCCTCATTCCCAAGTAATTAAGCTTGGTGACCTCCGTCTTTCCTTTCAGTTCCGTCACCCCTGAATCATGTAACGGAATGACCTTTTGAAGTAAGTCGCTATAGCCTGTAAAGACCGTTTCGTCTTCTTTTACATCGACGCCTTCAACGTCTTTCTCGCTGATGACCGAGTTCGGCATGGCATCCAATGAACCGTTCAGTTCCCCAAATTCAGTGTCTGTAATGCCTTTCAGGTTGACCAACACTTCAATGACTTCGATTTCTTCCTTCTTGAATTCGATGCCATTGTCCAGTAGGGCATCTTTAAAGTGTTGGAAATCTTGTGTATTTGTAAATGAAAAATCGGTCGGAACATTATTTTGAGCTGTTTTTTCAGCAGAGTAATAGCCAATATAGCTCAGGGATAATAACGCTATCGCCAGTGCCGATACCGTCGTGATGATCGTCAGCAATAAAGCGTTCGATTTCATCCGGAACATGATGGATGAAAGGGACAGGACCTCGTTGATATTCAGATAGCCATCTTTCTTCTTGCGAATGACATTAAAAATGAAGCTCACGGATCCTTTATAAAACAGGTAGGAACCGAGAATCACCGAGCCAAGGATAAAGAGCATAGCCCCATACAGCTGTGGCATGGTCGTGAAGTCTCCGCCAAACAATTTAGATGATACGTAGTACCCAGAGGCAATCAAGATCATCCCCAAGATCCCGATGATGATCTCAAACTTGGACATTTTTTTAACTTTGGTTTCCGTCGATGAACGGACCCTGAAAAGTGATAATATACTTTGTCTTTTAATAAATACAAAATTCATCAGCATGATCAGCAGGTAGATCGCGCAGAAAACAATGATGGTCTGGATAAGTGCCTGGGTTGAAAAGTGGAGTGTAGCAATCGCCTCTACTCCGGTGATTTTGAATAGGATCATAATGATCAATTTAGAGAAGGAGAACCCGATTAAGATGCCAAGTAACAGTGACCCGAAATAAAGGATGAAGTTCTCCACGCTCAAGACACGAAAGATTTTATTCTTTGTCATGCCGATTAATTGAAATAACCCAATTTCTTTACTTCTTCTCTTAATGAAGAGGGTGTTGGCATATAAAAGAAAGATCGAGACGATGGCGACAAGTAAAACGGAAGCTGCACGAACGGCTGCGCCGCCTTTGATGGATCCCTTCGCTGCATCCATGGATGGATCATACTGCAGGGTAACAAAGGCAAAATAAAGGGCGACACTAAAGACCAGGGCAAATACATAAAGATAATAATTCTTGAGGTTCTTCTTCAGATTTCTGAAGATGAGCGTATTAATGTTCATTCTGCACCCCGCCAAGCACCCCTTGGGTTTTCATGATGTCCTTGAAGAAGTGCTGTCTTTCCTGTTCACCTTTATTTAATTGAGTATAGATCTGCCCGTCCTTAATGAAGATGACCCGGCTGCAGTAGCTCGCTGCAACAGGGTCATGTGTGACCATGACAATCGTCGCTTTCAGCTTTTGATTCAGCTCACTCAGCTTGTTTAAGAGATCAGAGGCAGACTTTGAGTCGAGAGCACCCGTCGGTTCATCTGCGAAAATGATACTTGGCTCATGGATGAATGCCCGTGCGGCTGATGTCCGCTGTTTCTGGCCGCCTGAGATTTCGTTCGGATACTTATCTTTCAGTTCAAAAATCCCAAGCTCTGAAGCAAGGTCATTGAACCTTTGGTCCGCTTCCTGTTTGGGTGTCTTGCTAATGGATAGAGGCAGAAGAATGTTCTCTTTCACCGTCAGTGTGTCGAGCAGATTGTAATCCTGAAAGATAAAGCCGAGATGATTCTTTCGGAACTGTGCAAGCTGCTTTTCTTTCATCATCGTCATTTCATTGCTCTCTATCTTGATTGAACCCTCACTCACTTTGTCGATGGAGGAAAGGACATTTAAGAGGGTGGTCTTTCCAGAACCCGATGCCCCCATTATACTGACGAATTCTCCTTTTTGGATCGACAGGTCTATACCCTTTAATACTTCCTGCTTATTGAATTTATTTCCGTAGCTTTTATGAAGTTTTGTTGCTTCTAATATCGTCATCGTGAAAAACTCCTTTGATTTGATACCCTTATTATAAAAAGCAGGAAGTTTCTTTTCCTTTTATTGTTCGAACAAAACAGAAAAGCATGTGACATTTTTGTCACACGCCGGTAAGTTGGACGAAATCATTCTTCTGGGGGAACGTGAGGGTGACCCGGGTCCCTTCTCCTCGATGGGACTTGACCTCTATGAAAATCAGCAAAGACTCCGACACCTTTTTCGTTAGATATAACCCCATGCCGGTGGAGGAGTGGTCATTGTGGTGGATGGTCGAGGTGAAGCCTTTGTCAAAGATCCTCGGCAGGTCCTTGGGATCTATGCCCCTTCCAAAATCCTGGATGGAGAGGCCCGCCTTCCCTCCATGCTTTTCACTTTTAATAATTATATCCGAAGACGTACTGTATTTTACGGCATTGGTTAATAGCTGCCTGATCATAAAAGCCAGCCATTTTGCATCGCTCAGCACTTCAGTGACGTCCAGTTGAATGTCAAATCCGATACCTTTTTGAATGCACCAGGATTGCAGTGTTTTTATTTCCTGAAAAATAAGGCTCTCGAGATCCGTGTTCTCAATGTATAAATCATTCTCCATGAACGCCATCCGTTTCTGATGAAGCTGTTGATCCAACAGAAGGTGGATCCTTAACCATTCGTACTTTATTGGTGCCTTTAAAGGTTCGTTCTCTAAACGCTCAATCATCAAATGCATGGCAGTCAGAGGGGTTTTCACTTCATGAATCCAGGACAGGAGTTCATCCTTTTCCTGTTCGAGTACCATCCGATTTTCAGATGCTGCCTTCCTCAGAAGGTTTGCTTGCTCTGATAAACTTTCTGAAATAATCTCTTCAAATGGAGTATCGGGAGCATCCACCCCGGTGATGTTGAGATTATGATCCCATTCTTTCAGTCGTTTAAAGAAACGAGCTTCCTTCTGGTATCGAATGAAAACGAAGACGATGAAAAAGAGCAGCGATAGGAACACCATATAAAGGATCGGTTGTAAGGGTATGGCCGTATCGATATAGGCGATAAAGATCAATATCAGGTGAAAAACGATAAAAAACAATATCCAGCTTTTTCGTTCCCATAAATAGGTACGTATCATGGCGAATCCTCTTCAATGGCCAAATACCCCTGGCCGACTTTGGTTTCAATGAAGCGGCCCAATTCAATTTCGTAAAGCCGCTTCCTGAGGCGGTTCACATTGACGGTCAACGTGTTATCGCTGATGAAACGTTTATCATCCCACAGGCTGTTTATTAAGTTATCCCTGCTGACGATCTTATTTTTTTGATCAATTAGAAGCTTTAAAATGTACATTTCATTCTTCGTCAATTCAATGGAACCCAGTTCATTGGATACCGTGTTACGCTCGAAATCGACGGTTGCCCCGCACCAGGTCTTGATGCTTACCTGCTCCGTGTTATAGTTATAAACCCTCCGAAGTGTGGCCTGTACCTTTGCGATCAGGACATCAAAGTGAAAGGGCTTCTGGATGAAGTCATCTGCCCCAAGCTGCATGGACATGACCATATCAGTCGGATGATCACGGGAGGACAGGAACAGGATCGGCACATTGGAGTGTGTGCGGATCATCCGGCACCAGTGGAAGCCATCGAACTTAGGGAGTTGAATATCAATGATCACAAGGTCCGGTTTCACCTCTGAAAACTCCTGCATCACGTGATTGAAATCTTTGATTCCATATACATCATAGGACCACTGGGAAAGCCGCTCCTTGATTTCATTAAATAGGGTTGTGTCATCTTCGATTAGTAATAATTTCAATTTAGTCACCACACAATTTTGCTGTTTACATAAATTGTATAGGAAATTGTATTGGTTTGCCATATGACTGAAGAATGGAACTGTTTTATTTAGAAGTATTTAGGTTATTTTAACAAAATATGGGTATTTAACCACTAAAAGCAATTTACCAAATTGCATAGGAAAGGAATTATACCATGAAGAAACTTCTAGGGTTATCAGTGATAACAGCGGTTTTGTTAAGTGCATGTGGCGAAGTGCAGATTTCGATTAATAAGGACCAGGAAGTGGAGACCGGAAGCAATAAGAAAGATAATGAGAAAGTTGAACTGATGAATGATGGGGTGGAAAGTGAAGAGATGACGGATGCCGATAAGCAAAAGGCAATCCTTCAATTCATCAACGAGGATATTTATAAGGTGGCAGAATATGAAGTCGTCGCCTTCCAGTCACTGGCTTCGGTTTCTGGCGTCAACTTTACAGATGATCCAACCGTCTACAAGGAGCTGACCCGAAACACCATTCCAGCCTACGAGAAAGCCCTGAAAGAAGCGAAGGACATTGAGGCGGAGCCCTGAGCTTGAGGTAATGACGGACCGGATCGTGACAGCCACTCAGACCTTTTACGATGCGCTCATTCTCGAAAAAAGGCGATTGAAGATCAGGATGAAGACTTGATTAATCAATCCAACGCCAAAATCGAGGAGTACTACAAACTCGTGGAGGCTTACCATTCGGACATGAAAGTTCTTGCAGAAAAGTATGGGGTGACGTATGACCTGAATGAACCGAAACAAAATGTAGAAGAATTATAAGAAATAATAAATTCTTTTACTACTTAAAGGAACTGACTCCTGAATAATTGGAGTCAGTTCCTTTATGTTTATAAATCCACCTATTATAAAATTAATGAATAAGTAATTTTTAAAAACGGTTTATAAAAGTAAAAATAAGGATATATAGTAAGTACTTGTAACTAAATTATATGATTTTCCAATCTGTATGCACCTTTTACGTTCTTACAGGGGAGTCTATAGTATTTGTTTTCATACTTTTTACCTAATAAATAACTATGAATTTTATATCAAATGACCTGAAAACAATTATTCCTGTAGTTACAAAGTTTCCTTTTTCCTGTAAAAATTGTGTTTATATGTATGTTTATAATAGTATGATATTGGAAGTGTGGAAACAATTGTAATAAAAAGGATTTTAATGAAAGAAAACGGGTTACATAGTTTAGCAGGTTTCATGTTTCATATTTGGGTACTCTGATTTGATATAGATGATTACCACCAACAATTTCATTTAAGGGAGAGGAATTACATGTCAGGAATTATTCGTGTTACCCCAGCTGAATTGATTAGTATGTCTAACCGTTACACAAGTGAAAGCAGCCAGGTTGGAGAACAAATCTCACGACTCGATAATATGATTTCAGAATTGGAAGGTATGTGGGAAGGTGAATCAAGCCGCGCGTTTGGAGAGCAATATCAAACTTTACGCCCTTCATTCCTGCAAATGCAGCAACTGCTTGAAGACATCTCAATGCAATTGACTAGCACTGCTAAGTCTCTTGAAGATGCAGATGCCCAAATTGCCAATCAAATTCGTGGATAAGTTTATCCCCATCCATTTTAAACATGAAGGAGCGCTTATCATTATGTGGCGCTCCTTCCTTATGAGGTGAACGCGGACAATGTATATTGAAATCACCATTGATTTAGAACGATATGATGAGAAGTGCTTTGATCTCAGGTTATCAAACTATCATACTGTAAAAAAAATGATTGATCTTGTGTGGCAGTCTCAGAAGCTTACAGCTGAGCCTAGAGAAGGCTATTGGATTCGGATTGTGAATAGAAGAGAAGTGATTCCTGGTAATACACGGTTGATTGATGCAGGAATTCATTCTGGAGATCGAATTGAAATTTTATAAAGGAGACCAATAGAATGTCACAAAAAAGTGGATCATACCTACAAGAAAAGCTGGAAGCCGTTGTACATAGAAAAGATAATAAGATGACTTTGAACTTTCAAAAAGAAAAGATCAAGTTGGACGAAATAGCGGAAATTCACTTTCTGAAGAACATTAATCCGGCCATACAAAAAGAAATCACGATGGAGAATGATGAATTATGCATCGTGAATACCATACCTGACTCCTTCTCTTTTTATCCCCAATTAAAGGCGAATGAGAAGGAACGGTTGATGTCTGCCTATCAACTGGTACAAAACGTACGAAATCACACCTTGTCACGCCTGCATCTCATTATTTGCCCAGACAATATTGTGTTTGATCAAGGACTGACTCCACACCTTATCCATTATGGTGTAAAGGAGAGTCTGCCCCCATACGAAAAAGATGCGGATTTGTTGTTAAAGGAGACAAAAGCTACAGTCGCAGCTCTTGTAGATCGGCAACATAAATTCGATGATTACATGAAGTTCAGTGAGACGTTAAAATTATCGCCACTGACTAAAGATATCTTAGAAGCCGAAAGCATTGACGGTGTCGGAGAAGTGTTAAACCGCTTTATAAAAGAAGCCAAAAAGTCTGATTCTCTTCTTATGACTGTTAGTAAGAAAAAGTGGAAACTAAATCGGTATGTACTGCTGGGAGTGTCATTACTCTTGATACCGGCACTTATTTATTCTATTTATTCTCTTTTCTTTATGTTTCCAAAACAGGAAAGGGTTGTAGCGGCCCAAGAGAGTTTCCTCCTTAATAAGTATAGTGATGTGGTAACAGAACTTCAGCCTTATGAGATCGATGAAATCCCGAAGGTCACTCAATATCAACTCGCACTCTCCTATATTATTAACGAATCATTAACTGAAGACCAAAAAGAGAATGTACGTAACACCGTCTCTCTACAATCGGACCCTCTTTATTATGAGTACTGGATTAATATTGGAAGAGGAAAGGCTAAGGAAGCATTGGAAACAGCAAGGTTCTTAGAGGACCGGGATTTAATTCTGTTTGGACTTCTTAAGTACCGTGAGCAAGTCAAGGCAGACGGAGATCTTGATAGCGAGGAAAGACAGCAGGAATTAGATGAGATTGAAAGTGAAATAGCTGAATACGAAGAAGAAATGAAAGCTCTGGAAGAAGAGCAACAATCACAGCCAGCGGAAACAACGGAAGAACCGCAACAGACTGAAGAGAAAAAGACACCTGAACAAAAACCGGCGGCTACTGATGGAGAGAATTCCACGCCTCCAGCTGAAGCTGATGATAAGAAAGAATCCTGACTAACAAACTAACTGGGGGGTGAGCATATGTATGCCCTGTGGATTTTTCACGATCACTACTATCAGTCGATTATGATTGAGAATGAAAAGAAAAAAATTACTATAGGTACACGATTGGAAGATACGATCACGATTTTGTCGTTGCCTCCGTCTGCTAAGTCCATTCAAGTAGAGCATTCCGGCGATGCTTTCAGACTATATCAAGACGGGGAAGAAGTAAGGATTCTTGAACCTGGCCGCAAAGAATCCTTGCTTGCAGGTGATAAGGAATTACACATGATAGTAACGCCTTTTCCAATAAAGTCTCAAATTTATTATGTCGGTTATAAAGAAGAAATCAGTATATCGAATGAACGATCCGATGCAACCATTCATTATAAGAAGAAGGATTCCATTCAAACGTGCCATTGGTATAAAAATGGCGATGATGACTGGGTAATGGATGCTGAAGAGGCGTCTTCGCTTTATCTGAACGGACACCTGGTTAGTGGGAAACAAAAGCTTAAGGTTGGAGACATTTTATTTTCTCCTTTCTTAACTATTACCCTATTAGAAGATGATTTAATCGAGATACATAGTATCGATGACTATCAAACTGAATTATTGGAATCTATACGTCCAACATCAGAAATGCAGAAGAAGTACCCTAATTATCGACGAACGCCACGAATGATTTATGACCTTCCTGATGAAAAGGTTCAATTGTCATTTCCGAGTCAGGAATCGAGCGATACAAATCGCAGTTTATGGTTGATCATTCTTCCCCCATTGATGATGTTAATCGTCATGGCCATTGTAGCGCTCGTAATTCCACGTGGAATTTTCATTATTATCTCAATGGTGATGTTTACCACCACTTTAGTGACATCCACCGTTCAATTTTTTAAAGATAAGAGCAATAGAAAGAAATCCAAGGAACGAAGGAAGCGTATCTATACTCATTATTTAGAGAGCAAGAGAAAAGAACTCCAGGAGCTTGCCGAAAAGCAGTCAGATGTTCTGCAATTTCACTTTCCTGCTTATGAAAGAATGAAGTATCTTACAGAGCAGCTTTCCGATCGTCTTTGGGAAAGGACTCTTGAAAGTCCGGACTTCCTTCAGTTTAGATTGGGAAGTGGGAAAGTTCCTGCTAGCTACAATATTTCAGTGAATTCCTCCGATATGTCAAACCGTGAAATGGATGAATTATTAGAGGAGTCCCAGAAGTTAGAAGTGGTCTATCGTGAGATTGATCAATTACCTGTAACGGCTGACCTTCATAAAGGGGCCATTGGTTTGATCGGTAAGGAATCCGTCTATAAAAATGAGATACACCAGCTAATCGGGCAATTGGCTTTCTTTCATAGTTACCATGATGTGAGATTCGTCTATATTTTCCATGAGGAAGAGTATAAAGACTGGGAGTGGATGAAGTGGTTGCCACACTTCCAATTACCTCAGTCATTTGCTAAAGGATTCATTTATAACGAGAAAACCAGGGATCAAATCCTTTCTTCCATTTACGAGGTCCTTAGGGAAAGAGATATTGAAGAGGACTCGGATAAGGTTCGTTTTTCACCACATTACGTGTTTATCATTACAAATCATCAGTTAATTTCTGACCATGTGATTCTGCAGTACCTTGAAGGTGAGTATTCTCACTTGGGAATGTCCGTTATTTTCGCTGCAGAAGCGAAAGAGAGCTTGTCTGAAAATATCCACACCCTCGTACGTTATATCAATGACAAGCAAGGGGACATACTGATTCAGAATAAAAAGGCGGTTAAGATTCCATTCGAAATGGATGAATATAAGCATGAAGGCAATGAGCAGTATGCAAGAACCTTGAAGACGCTAAATCACCAAATCGGCATGACAAACTCCATCCCTTCAAGTGTTTCCTTTCTGGACATGCTCCGGGTGAGGGATGTTGATCAGCTTCCTATTCAAAAGAACTGGCTATCCAGGGAATCTGCTAAATCGTTAGCTGTACCCGTTGGATTGAAAGGAAAGGAAGATATTGTAGAGCTGAATTTGCATGAAAAGGCTCATGGACCCCATGGACTACTTGCCGGAACAACCGGTTCAGGGAAGAGTGAATTTCTACAAACGTACATTCTTTCTTTAGCGGTTCATTTCCACCCTCACGAAGTAGCCTTTTTATTAATTGACTACAAGGGTGGAGGAATGGCTCAGCCATTTAAGAGTATCCCACATTTATTAGGAACGATAACGAATATTGAAGGAAGTAAGAACTTCAGTACGAGAGCCCTGGCTTCCATTAAGAGTGAGTTGAAGCGCAGACAGCGCTTATTCGATCGCTACGAAGTGAATCATATCAACGACTACACCCGCCTTTACAAGCAAGGCAAAACGGAAGAGCCTCTTCCTCATTTATTCTTAATATCAGATGAATTTGCTGAACTTAAGAGTGAAGAGCCCGAATTCATTAAAGAACTTGTAAGTGCAGCCCGTATCGGTCGTAGCCTGGGAGTTCATCTTATCCTGGCAACACAAAAGCCTGGAGGGGTCATTGATAATCAGATATGGAGTAATGCCCGTTTTCGTGTGGCTCTGAAAGTTCAGAATACGGAGGACAGTCGTGAAATTCTTAAAAATGGGGATGCAGCCTCGTTGACTGTAACAGGAAGAGGATATTTACAGGTGGGAAATAATGAGGTGTATGACCTGTTTCAATCAGCCTGGAGTGGAGCTCCTTATCAAGAGGACTCCTTTGAATCAGAAGATGAAGTTGCGATTGTCACGGATTTAGGGTTGATTCCTTTATCGGAAGTTTCGACAAATCCAAGCAATCAGAAGGAATTGATCAGTGAAATTGACGCAGTGGTCGATCGAATTGAAGCATTACAGGAACAAATGAATGTGAAGAAGCTTTCCAGTCCATGGCTCCCTCCTCTGTCTAATCGTTTGTACCGTACATCATTTGCCCAGAGAGAGGAGAATAAGATCTTACTTTCTATGATAGATGAACCTGAGAAACAGAGTCAGACCCCGTACCATTATGAGGTGATTGAGGACGGGAATGTCGGCGTCTTTGGTTCTTCAGGATATGGGAAGACCCAGACGCTTATTACCTTATTGATGGGGATGGCCACTCAGTTCACACCCGAGGAAGTTCATTATTATCTACTCGACTTTGGGAACGGTGGCTTACTGCCTTTAAAACAGCTGCCACATACTGCAGACTACTTCCTCATCGATGAAGAAAGAAAGATCGAGAAATTCATTGGTATTTTGGATGATGAATTAGCTCGCAGAAAACAGCTTTTCCAAAAGAAAGAAGTAAGTTCAATAAAAATGTATAACATGATCAGTGATGAAAAACTTCCTCTCGTATTTGTAACCATCGACAATTTTGATCTGGTTAAAGAAGAGATGCAAGAACTTGAAACGCAAATTAATCAATTTGCAAGGGATGGACAGTCATTGGGAGTGTACATGTACTTTACAGCAACCCGCGTTAATTCTGTACGACAATCTTTAATGAATAATCTTAAAACAAAAATCGTCCACTATTTGATGGATAGCTCAGAGGCATACACGATGCTGGGACGATTGCCTTTTACCCCGGAAGCCATTCCAGGTAGAGCGATTGTTAAGAAAGATACTGCTTTCTTTTCTCAAGTATTCCTTCCAACAGAAGGAAAGGACGATTATGAGCAGATGAACCTTTTAAAAGATGAAATTCAGTTATTAAAAGAAAAGTATAAGGGATCAATGTCACCGGACCCGGTGCCTATGCTTCCGACAGAGTTGACGATGGTTAACTTTACCCAGTATACAGATTCAGGCAGGAAAGACGGACTGCTACCGGTCGGCTTAGACGAAGAATTGGTTAAGCCGGTGTATGTAAACTTTAAGAAGACGAAGCATTTCCTGGTATTGGGACAAGCTCAAAAAGGAAAAACGAACGTCCTGAAGGTTTTAGCCAATACAGCGTTATTGCAGGATAGTGAACATATAGCGATATTCGATTCCATTGACAGGGGATTATCGAATTTGATGAAGGAAGAAAAAGTGGTCTACATGGAGAACAAAGACCATATCGCAATGTGGCTTAACCGGGTGGAAGAAGTGTTTAGTGTTAGAGAAGAGCAATATAATCTATCTATTCAAAAGGGAAGTCCCCTTCCATCATTCTCTCCTGTTATGCTAATTGTCGATGGTTATGCAAGGTTTCTACAAAATCTGGATCCAATGCTTCAAGACAGAATCGTTAAATGCATGAAAAATTATAGCCACTTAGGCTTCTGTGTGATTGTTTCCGGAAACAATAGTGAATTAACTAAGGGTTATGATGTTTTAACAGTTGAACTGAAGCAGATTCGACAAGCTCTTGTGTTAATGAAGAAATCTGAACAAACCTTGTTCACGCTCAGCTATGATCGAAGAGAACCAGAAATCCAACCAGGGTTTGGTTATTATGTAGAAAACGGTAAAGAAACAAAAATTCAAATACCACTTATGGTAACGGAAAGGAAAGTACACGCATGACAGAGAAAGTAAGTCTATTTAAACTTATATTAGCGGTCATGATGATTCTTGCCACTCCTCTTCTATTCTTCCGTTCAGTTGGTGAAAATCCTCTGAAAGTGAAAGAAAACGCTACTCAGGCCATTGCCATTGTAAATGAAGACGCAGGAACAGAAGTGGATGGAGAGCCTTTGGCATTTGGGGGCGACGTGACGTCGATACTTGAAGATCAATCGACATTTGAATGGACGGTTGTAGGCAGAAGTGCAGGAGAAAACGGTCTTCAGAGTTCTAAATATGATGCCGTTGTCTATATTCCTTCCGACTTTTCCGATAAAGTCATGACGTATGATGAAGAAAGACCGGAAAAAACAAATTTAAATTATAAGGTCCAAACGCAACTAAATGCTGTAAACAAGGAAAAGGTCCTTTTGGAAATTGAAAAGGCCACAAAAAGGGTCAATCATAAGATGTCCTCTCTTTATTGGAATTACGTATCAGCAGACATGGAAAATATCCGCGCTGAATTTGATGAGATTTTACAAAAAGAGCAGGCTTTCCAGGAAACGATGTTATCATTCTACAAACCCAGCTCAAAAGATCTGGCCGGCCAAATTCAACAGCAGACGTCTATGCTATCTAATCTGCAAAACTCGATTCAGCAGGCAGATAGCCGGACCCCTCAGCAGCAAAACACGCTGGAATCTTTTGAACAAAGCCTTTCCAGTTTTGTTGAATATGTGAATCAATATAGAGAATATCAGGATAATCAAAAGCAATTACTCGCCGATATTCAAGCTCAATCCGTACAGATGATCAATGAATCAACTGAAAATCAGCAGCCGCGCTATTTAAAGTCAAAATCACTATTCTCCGAACAAAGTGATGCCTTAACGGCAGGTTTGACTCAGTTGAATAGCAATATGGATACGAATCAAGAGGTATTTGCTGACTTACAGGAACGAAGGTTTGAAGAAGTGGGGAGACAAGTAGAAGACTTCTATTCCTTTCAGGAAAGAGTGTTGAATTTCTATCAGCAATTACAGGACACTACGACGTTAAATAACCTGCAAGGAAGTATTTTTGAACTCAACAACAAGCTGGCTGAAGGAGACGGTGAGATCTTTAATCCACCTGCTCCTCCTGAGATTCCTGAGCCTCCTAAAGGCGGAGAGGAAACTGGGCCTCAACAGGTCGTGATTTCCTCCCAGGAAGGTGAGCCCGAGCCGGGGGAACCAAGCGATCCTCCTCCTGCACCACCGAATTTAGACCCGGAAATAAATGAACTGACAGCCATTTCGACAGAAATCGATACGTTGAAAGAAACACTGACCAATTTAACAGAACCAACACCTGAAGCTATAACGGCAGCTGTCACCAATATTCAAACAATAAATGATCGCATCCTGCAGGTTCGAACTCAGCTGCATGGAAAAAATAATAGCGCAGAAAACCCTCTTCAGGCTGAAGTGGATAGACTGTTGGGAGAAGTTTCAAGACTTCTTGAAGATAATCAGACATTAATTGATAAAATCGATGAATTGACCAAACAGGTTGAAACTCTTACCACCGAAAATCAAGAACTGAAAGATCAGATAACGACATTGACTGAGACGAATGAAGCTCTGATAAATCAATTGGATATGTTCTCTGACAATGTTTCCAATATCGTCGCCGAGATCGAGGATAAAGAAAGCTCCATCCTGAATTCAGCCGCTTTATCTGAAAATAGGAGAAACACCCTATATGGCTATTTTTCTCGTGGGATTAATAACTATAAACTTATGGATCTACTACAATATTACTCTTACTTAGATCGGTATGAAGCGACTCTTAATGGTATGTTAACGGAGAATGGAGTGAAAGCGACCGTTCTTCAGGATGAAGGTCTGAAAAATGAGGTAAATGAGATTTTGAAAGTGAGTCAGACTGAACAAGCGGAGTGGGAACAATTAAATACAGGGATGCCGAATACTGAGGATGCCCTAAACACACTTCAAGACTCCTTCACCGTCTTTGCGGCAGAATACAATCAAACCCTTGATGACCAGCAAGCACAGCTTACAGAGAGCCTGAGTGCGATTAATCAAGAAGCGACAAACGTATTAAATCGAATACAACAGCCAGAGCAAGCGGCTCCAACGCCTGTCTCAGGGACAGCCGGACCTGATTTAGTAGGGAACCACAAGCAAATCGGAAGTGAAATCAAGTCTATCCATTCCTTCCTGGATACTGTGAGTGAAAGCCAAAATACAATCGTATCCTATACCAATGAGCTTCAATCGAATGTATCGAATGTTCAAAGTGATGCAGATACATTGAATAATAAGTGGGCAACGAATGTAGCTTCCACTCAATTAATTCGTGATGATGTGTTTAGCGTACTGGGGAATGCGTTCGTTGACGGACAATCCAATGGATATGTGTATGATTTCTTGACCAATCCACTTAAGGTAAACGGAGATGTTCCTGAAGAAAAGAAAGCAAGTGCCCTGCCACCAGTGGTGATTTTGTTTATTATCTTGTTATCCAGCCTACTAATTGGATACACAAGTTATTACTTCCAAAACGCTCCTCTTTGGATACAAGGGGTGATATTCCTACTATTAAATCTCATTGTAGGATTTGTTATTAGCCTTTATGGATTAGATATTTATCCGCTAGTTGAATCCCGTTCAGTTGAATGGACCATCTTTACCATACTCCTTTTATTAGCTGGTTCAGGACTCATTCGAGTTGCTTTTGTCACACATCGATTGTTAGGATGGTTTGTTTCAGTGGGAATCATTGCCCTGTTTGTAACACCATTACTGGCATTAACAACGCCTAATTTTAATTTCAAGGATCCAATGTCCACCGTTTATATGTCGATTCAATATGGATCAGACTCATTATTCAATCAAGCGGTTATGGTATTAGGGTTAGTCGTTATTGCATTAACAGTTGCACAGGTTTTATTGGATAAACGCTCTAATCGAATCAAAGATGAGGGAACGGAAGCGTATGAGGGGTAAAGTACTGGTTCAGCTGGCCCTGTTTGTCAGCATGGTCATGTTGTTTTCCCCGCCTATACTGGCCACTACCGACATCAATGAATTAAACCCGAACGACTATCAGGATAATAAATTCAAAAAGAATAGTGACCTCATCCATGATCAATCATCAACAAATCAAAAGGTCCAAATTCCTGAAGAACAGAAAAACCTGACATTTGAAGGGAATTCAAGTAACGGATTAATCGAATTGAAAGAAAAGATATTTCAAAGTGAAGAAAAAGATACAAATACGATAAAAGCAAAAGCTGAAAACCTGAATCTGTTTAGTCAATCCGAATCAGCAAGGTTAGGAAGTCTAGAAGAAGGAAGTTCATCTTCTTCCCTCTCTCTTTTGATTGCTGTATTTGTAGGGATTTGTATATTACTTCTCATTGTTGTTATTGTCATTTGGAATAGAACGACTCAAGGTAAGCAAAGTTTGAGGTAAATAACAAGAAGAGGGTCCGTCTGAATTTAGGGACCCTCTTTTACTATATGTTTACGTAATGTGAACCTTTATGGCGTATATATAAATATGGTGACTGCCCAAACATATAACTTCGAGGACGCTCAGGAGGCCATTCAGCACGTCGGAACAGGCAGGGGCAAGTGTATGTGGCTGGACAGGCAAAGAAGCCCAAATAGAGCAATCTAACGAAATTGAGAACTAACTAAGGTAAAATCATCTGTTTTGATCCATGGTTTGGTAGGAAAATCCTTAATGAAAAAGTAACATATTGAATTCGTTAAATATCATTTAACCTTCATCCAATGCAGGTTTTTCTTTTCATAGGAGCAGCAGTCTCATATTAATGGGCTGCTCTTTTTTATGGAATTTCGTTATTGAATTTTTATGCTCCTTTAGGATTCATATTATATTGTTTCTGTTTAATCCATTTAAATAATCTAATAGATTACTAGAGTAGTGGGTTGATAGTTACAAACCCTCTACTAAAATATGGTTGTAAACAAAAATGTATACATGTAAACAAATAAGTACACAATTGTAGACAATGATGTATACAAGTATACAAACATGTACACATATTGATATATAAGGTTGTGTACATTTAACGTATACAACGATACAAAATTGTATACAAACCATCCCTTTCTCGTCATCTATATTCGATAGAAAAGTAGGATTGACCGCGGACGAGAAATTGTATACTCTGAGAGTAAGAGTTGAAATTTTTTGACAAATTCTTACTCATGAATGAAAGGATGATTTTAATGACGAATTCACGAATTGCAGCCATTGACGTTGGTAATGATTCTCTTAAAGGTATTTTTGGAAAGATGGACGGCGAGGTGAATATTCCGAACGTCATCGCAAGGGATATTGAAGATCGTCCAATTATCGGAATCGAGGAGCTGGATACACAGGACCCACTAGACGGCATACATATCCGTGTCCACTCCCCTACTCTTAAAGATAATAATGCGATTTATCGTGTAGGTAATCTGGCAACGAAGAGCAATAACTCTACTGAACTGGATCCAGGCAGCAGTAAATCAGAAGAAGATCAAACACTGGTCATGCTGTTTGCTTCCATTGCTCTTGATGCAGCACGCAATGATTCCAACTTTAAAAAGAATAATAATGTTATAGAAGCAAATTACACATTGGGTACAGGTCTTCCACTTCGCGAAGTAAAGGAAGGAAAAGATGTAGGGTACCGTTCCAGACTGTTAGGTTCCGTCCACCAAGTTGAGTTCCTGGTAACTCCCCGCTATCAAGGCATCAAAGTGAATATTAAATTTGATGAAGTTAAGGTCTACCCTGAAGGATTTGCGGCATTCATCAACCTTGTTATGGATAATAACTTGAATATCATCAATAAAGACCTGATTGATAAACGTATCTTAATTCAAGATATCGGAGGATTATCAACGGATATCGCTGTGATTAAAGATCGAAAAGTAGATGACGATAAAGCTCAGGGATTCAACCTGGGTGTTTCTGAATCTCTAGAATGGATTCGTGAAGAAATCCGCTCAAGGCACGGTATCGAGCTCGACAGTCGCCGTGATGTAGTGGAAATCATCACGAAGAAAAATGATCGTAATCATATTATGGTCAAAGGAAGTCGTACAAGCGTACACGACATCGTTGACCGTATTATGCTTGAACTTGCTAAGAAGCAATACCGTCACCTTCGCAATATGTGGCAAAAGAACTCTCAAACGGAAATCTGCTACTTCATTGGTGGAGGATCAAGTGTCCTGAAAGAGTATATCAAGACACTTAATAACAATCTTGATGGGTACAATATCGACTTCTTTGAAGATGAGAAGGAAAGCATTTGGATGATGGCCAATGCTTATTACAAGCTGATTGCTGACTTCTCAAGAAAGACCCAAAAACAACAAACCCAGAAAGAAGAACAAAAATTAGCGAAAACCAAATAGGGTGATGGTATGAATGGAAAAGGGATGTCGAGGGGACAACCGATTACGTTTCGAATTCCTTCTGATACACCTGATCATGTATTAAAGCATTTACAAAAGCTAAAGGAAACGGAAAAACGAAATTTCTCCAGTAAAATAGCAGAGCTAGTATTAAATGGAGTAAATGATACGATTTCCAAACAGAGAGAAGCCATTACGATTCCCCTTCCGAAGGGATTGGATAAATCCCAGCGTGACTGGTTGAAGCATGAACATTCAGAAGCGCTGTTAGGGAGTATCGTGTACCAACTGCTTTCAAACCCGGTTCGTACAGCCTCTCTCCTAGCTTCATTAAGCAGCAACTCGTTGGATATTGATGAAGCGCTCTATCTTCAGGAAGAATCTGCAGCAAGTCACGATTCATCAAGAGAGTGGTCCCTTGATCAAGTGATGGACGATGCACCCGAGGAAGATGTAATCGATGAGCGTTCATACTCATCTGACGAAGAATTGGACAACTTTGACTGGGACAGTGCCATGAAGCCCCAGGAAACTGAAGAAGAACCTAAAGAAGAAACGATGGAAGATCTCTTAGGCGATTTTCTTTCCCAAATGAATAAATAGGAAAAGAACCAGAAGCAAAGCTGAATGGCATAATGCTTCTGGTTCTTTTTTTATGCAAATCATTTACTCCCTCCCCCACGGTGAAAATCACATTCTCCCTTCAATTTCAACCCGATTTCTCCTTTAGAAACTGTAATCAATTTGTCTTATTTGAATTATTTTTTCTCTCAAAAACCTTACAAGCCATATAACTGTAAGAGAGAAATGTTACAAGGTGAAAAAAAGGCATTAAAACAAGTATAAAAAATGGCAGTTTATTTCAAATGATTCCCATGACCTAGTTTACGGTAGGTACAAATCGAGGTAAACACCGATTAAACCGAATATAAAACTTGCACCTAGTCATTGGCTACACCAATTAAGAGGAGAGATTCGATGAGTATTCAAAAAAGTAACGATAGCTCAAGTCTCGCAGAAGTAATTGATAGAATCCTGGATAAAGGAATAGTCATTGATGCATTTGCCAGAGTTTCCTTGGTGGGAATAGAAATTCTTACAATAGAAGCGCGAGTCGTCATTGCAAGTGTAGATACTTGGTTACGATATGCAGAGGCAGTTGGGCTCTTAAGAGACGAAGTTCAAGAAGAAGGTTTAGCGAAGCAGGAAAATGAAAGAGGAACAGCGTTTAGTGTTTAAACAAGTAAATAAAATATAGTTTTACTATTTTAGTAGAAAAGAGGATGAATATGGCGGAGACAAAAAGCAGTCAACAAGTAGAAGAAAAGAAAAGCACTGAAGAAAACGAAGAGCAAACAGCTGAAAATAGACAATCCATGAATTATGCGATTATCGGTGGAGTAGTCGGAGCCGGAATCGGGTTACTTTCAAATCCAGGTACAGGTAAGAAAGTAGTAGACAGTTTCGGGAAATCTGAAGTGATGAAAGCCGCAAGTAAAGAACTGCGAAGATCAGCGCAGGAATTCCTGACAGAGCAAGCCATTATTACCTTAAGACAATCGGCTACCGGATATATGAGCAGGCTGGAAGGCGGCTTGCTTGCACCAAAGAAGAAAAAAGAAGAGGCATCGGAAAATACTGATGCTAAGGCAGGTAGCGACGAGAATTCTTCCAATCAGTCAGAAGAATTAGAAGAGATCAAAGAAGAAAACAAGAATTTGAATGAACGTTTAGAACGAATCGAAGAGATGCTTAACAGCCTGGTGGAATCCAAGAAGTAATGATTCAGCCTCTCAAATCCCTAAAGGGGGCATTACATGAGTAAGCCGGTGAAAAAAGCAGTTGGCAAGTTGGCTAAAAAAGCGTACGATCACGCTCCGGAGCCCGTGAAAGACAAAGTGAAAGATACGATGAAAGAGAAAGCGAAAGAAACATTTGTGAACAGTGTTGAAGGCGGTATTCAATCAAAAGCAGGCGAAGCATCTGAGAAATTAGAGAAGGCAAAAGAGAAAAATGCAGCTAATGTTCATACCAAAGCTGAAGAAGCAAAGGAAAAAGTACAGGATGTCCTGCTTTCCGTACGGGAAAAGTTAGGTAATGCCAAAGAAGCAGGAGAAGAATTTCAAGAGAAAATCTCTTCATCCAATGATAAACAAACAAAAATGAATGGTGTAGGAAATATTAAAGGAGCAAGTGATATCAAAAGCTCCTTCAATATCAAGAGTTCTACTGAAATTAAAAGTTCGGAAAACATTAAGTCTTCAAAAGACATTAAGACCATCTGTTCTTAAACACCGGAAGGAGAATAACAATTGGCTATTCAAAAAAGTAATAATAGTTCAAGTTTAGCAGAAGTAATTGACCGTATCCTTGACAAAGGGATTGTCATTGATGCATTTGCAAGAGTATCTGTCGTTGGAATTGAAATTTTAACGATCGAAGCAAGGGTCGTCATTGCCAGCGTAGACACATGGTTGCGTTATGCAGAAGCAGTGGGCCTACTACGAGATGATGTCGAAGAAAACGGTCTTGCTACTCAGCAGAATGAAAGAAGCTCCCAGTTCAGTATTTAATTGGAGTGGCAGCAAAAGAATGAAAGTGTGTTTGAAGGGGGCCAATATTGGCACCCTCCCCCTTCAACTACAGTAGGAGGCGACTATGGTAATCAAAGATATCATGAATAATGTGACGGACTTCTTCAATGAACATGTAGCTCCAGTTCACAAAATTACGTCAGTGGAACTGACAGAAGATGAAGGCTGGAAGCTTCAAGTCGAGGTAATTGAAGAAAAAGAATATATGAAGAAATATGCTAAAGATGAAATGCTTGGAACGTATGATGTTCTTCTTAATAAAGAAAAGGAAGTCACATCATTTAAACGACGGGATATCCGTTACAGAAGTGCCATCGGACAGGAAATGTAGTGGATGAGCGAGTAGGAGGGAATTGTAAGTGACGGTCTTAACAAAACGGATCAAAAAGGATAGCAGGGCATTAATACAAGACGATGAAACGAAAGAATTGCTTTCGCGCTCATTGCAATACCTTAAAGCTGGATATCCTGTACATTTTACAGGTCCTTCCGGAGCCGGCAAAACGTCTCTTGCCCTCGCACTGGCGAAGAAGAGAAAAAGACCGGTGATGCTCATGCACGGAAATCATGAACTGAATAATAAAGACTTAATCGGGGATTTCACAGGTTATACGAGTAAAAAAGTGGTCGATCAATATGTTCGATCTGTTTACAAAAAGGATGAAAGTGTCACTGAGACATGGAGAGATGGACGTTTACTGGAAGCAGTAAAGAATGGCTATACCCTTGTATACGATGAATTTACAAGATCACAGCCGACAACGAATAATATCTTCCTATCCATTTTAGAAGAAGGGATCATCCCTTTATATGGATCGAAGCTAACGGAACCTTTTATTCGCGTACACCCGGAATTTGCAATCATATTTACTAGTAATCCTGCAGAATATGCAGGGGTGTATCAAACACAGGACGCTCTCCTGGATCGGCTAATTACCATTAGCGTAGATTACAAGGGAGCAGAACAAGAGGCAATGATTGTATCGGAAAAAGCAAACTTGATTATGAGTGAAGCAAGAGCGATTACAACACTTGTCTCTACATTACGTGATCAATGTACCAACGAAATGAACGGACCGAGCTTGCGTGCTTCCTTGATGATCGCGAGGCTCGCCATTGAATCAGACATCCCCATAGACGGTAAGGATTCAGATTTTCAACGTCTATGTATTGATATAGTAGCACACAGTGTAAGTCGATGTATCGACGGAGAAAACCCACAAGAAAAAGCAGAAAAATTAATTATAGATGCATGCAAAGGTATGAAGATATCTGAGGAATAAAGGAGAGTTTTCATGATGAGTAAGGAAGAAATGGGAATTTATATATTTTGTGCCATTCAAACAGAAGAAGACGATCAATTTGGTTCCATTGAAATTGAAGGCGAGGAACGCGAGACGTTCACGATCAGATATAAAGACGCTGCTATGGTAGCAGCAGAAGTACCGATGAAAATCTATCATCCTAAGAAGCAGAATTTACTCATGCACCAGGGTGCCGTATCACGGGTGATGGATCAAAAGGATACGGTCATCCCGATCAGCTTCGGGAATGTCTTTAAATCAAGGGACGATGTAGCAGCCCTTCTGGAAAACCTTTACCCCCAATTCGAAACCCTTTTCCCGGCAATCAAGGGGAAAATCGAGCTAGGGTTAAAGGTTATCGGTAAAAAGGAATGGCTGGAAGAAATGGTCAAAGAAAACCCGCAGGTAGAAAAAATGGCATCAGCCGTTAAAGGGAAATCTGAATCTGCCGCGTATTATGACCGCATTCAGCTTGGAGGAATGGCTCAGAAGCTATTTGCTTCCCTGCAAAACGAGGTTAAGCAGGAAGTCTATGCTCCCCTTGAGGAAACAGCAGTGTCAGCAAAAGCAAATGACCCTTCAAGTGAGAAAATGCTTCTCAACGCATCATTCTTAATTGATCGGGACCAGGAAGAACTGTTCGATCAAAAGGTCAATGAAGCCCATGAAAAATGGAAGGATAAGGTCGAATTTAATTACAGCGGTCCTTGGCCGGCTTACAATTTTGTCAACATACGCTTGAAGGTTGAGGAAGGCTGATGATTCATAAATTGGTGAGCGCACCAATTAATTTAGTCATTAAAGTCGGCGAAAAGATCAAAGAAGAAGCAGACAAAGAATTATACGACCTTCCTACTATTCAACAAAAATTGATTCAGCTTCAAATGATGTATGAATTAGGTGAAATTCCTGAGGAAGCATTCCAGGAGAAAGAAGATGAGCTCTTAACAAGGTATGAAATTGCGAAACAGATGGAAATGGAGCAATGGGAAGAATTAACGAAAAAGAAACAAGGGTGATCAGATGAGCGATTTAATTTATTTATACGGCTTAATCCCAACAAAGGAAGCAAATAAAGAATCCCTTCCTTCCATGAAAGGGTTTGATGGAGAAGGAGAACTGTATACGATTGAAATCGGTGACGTGACAGCAATTGTTTGTGATTTGCCACCTGATGAATACTCAGAAGAGACCATTAAGGAAAAAGTCGATAACGACATGGACTGGCTTCAGGAAAAAGCGTTCCATCATCACGAAACGGTATTGATGGTTTCAAAGTTGTATACCATTATCCCCCTGAAGTTCTGTACATTGTACAAGAACGAGGACAGTCTCAAGTCCACGATAGAAGGCAATCGTAACAAGCTGGAAACGACATTTGACCAGTTGGATGGCAACGAAGAGTGGAACGTCAAGATCTACTGTGACGATAAGCTGCTGAAGGAGCAAGTAAGTGAAAGCAACCCATCCATCGAAGCCAAAAGGAAAGAAATCAGCGAATTACCAAAGGGCAGGCAGTTTTTTGAAAAGAAAAAAATCGATCAGCTGATTGATCGGGAACTTGAAAACGAAAAGAACAGACTCTGTGAGGAAGTTCATGAAAAGCTGAAAGAACATGCCCTTCAAGGAAATATCAAAAAAAATTGGAGTAAGGATGTCACAGGCCGACAAGAACATATGGCTTGGAATAGTGTATTCCTCCTACCCGTCTCCAATGTTGATGAATTTGTAGAGGAAATTAAGCAATACGAAGAAGAACTGGGGCACGCTGGTTGGAAAATTGAAGCATCCGGCCCTTGGCCACCTTATCATTTTTCAAGTTTTTCTTAATCACAAAATAAGGAATGAGAAATATGACAGTCAGAGAATCGATTGAGAACAAAGACATAGCCCTTATAGATATTTTAGATGTCATTCTCGACAAAGGTGTGGCGATAAAGGGAGATTTGATTATATCCATTGCAGGTGTCGATCTTGTGTATCTGGATTTGCGAGTGCTGATTTCCTCAGTAGAGACATTGGTTCAACATAAGCAGGGAACGCGTAAAACAGTAACATCCGATCAATTCGATCAAGAAAGGGAGGGATTGATTCATGCAACAGGCCAGCGGGACAAATGGGCGAATTAATTTCGACCCGGAAAAAGCAGAACAAGGATTGGCACAGCTTGTATTGACCGTTGTAGAACTATTAAGGCAAATCGTCGAGAGACACGCAATGCGGCGTGTAGAAGGCGGTACGTTAACGGATGAACAAGTTGAGAATCTAGGCATAGCCCTAATGAACTTAGAAGAAAAAATGGAAGAATTGAAAGAGGTATTTGGTCTTGACGCAGAAGACTTGAATATAGACCTTGGCCCTTTAGGGAGCTTGATGTAATGCCGATTAGGGAGGTTACATGATGGGAATGGAGCATCCGGTACAGTCCAACACAATAGTGGATGTATTAGAAAAGATTTTAGATAAAGGAGTTGTCGTAGCAGGAGATATTACGGTGGGAATCGCCGATGTCGAGCTGCTCACGATTAAGATCCGTTTAATCGTTGCTTCCGTAGATAAAGCAAAAGAAATAGGTATGGACTGGTGGGAAAATGACCCATATTTAAGTTCCAAAGCCGCAGATAACAACACGAAAGCACTTGAAGAGGAAAATAAGAAATTACAGGAACGACTGGAATCACTTGAAAAGAAACTGGATACCAACCGTCTTAATACGGCGGAAACAAACTAAATGGAGGTTTTACCAATGGCAGAAAAAAATAATACGCAGAACACTACAGTTGAGAATCAAGGACAGGAAAAGAATTCAACGAATGAGAACAAGGCAAGAAGAAGCGGCCCTATCAAAAGAACCGTAGCAGGAAGTCTTTTGGGAGCAACCGTAGGATATCTGGCAACACCTGAAAACGGGAAGAAACTGTTAGATCGTATTGATCAAGAGAAAATCAAAAGTAAAAGCCTGGACTTCGGGAAAGCGGCAAAAGAGAGATCCAGAAAAGCGGCTGTGTCACTAAAATCATCAACAGCCAACCTGTTTAAACGTGATAAAGATGAGGAAGCATCTGAAGACACGGAAACGGCCGTAAATTCAACAGAAACGAACAGCTCGGAGGAAGAGTCGAACCAGGACTATGATGCCCTTAAACAGGAAAATGAAGAACTTCAGACCCGTTTGCAGCAATTAGAAGAGAAAATGAATCAAATTGCCGCGACTCGTGAAGATGAAAGTGATGAAGACGAGGACGAGGATGAAGAAGAAACCTCTTCTAGAAAGAAAGCTTCTAAAAAGTCTAAAGAAGAAGCGACAGATGAAGAGAGTGGTGAAGAAGAAGACGAAGATACGAATGAAGATGAAAACGAAGAAGACGAAGATGATAGCGATGATGAGGAAGAAGCCTCAAGCAAGAAGAAATCAAACGGTAAGTCAGGTTCAAAAGGTAAGAAGCGTTCTACCCGCAAATCTGCTTCTAAAAATAAAAAAGCTGCAAAAAAAGATGAAGATAAAGATGAAGATCAAGAAGAAGACACAACACTCTCTACCGAAGATGATACAGTAGCTTAACAAAAAGGAGATGTGAAAATGAGTTTAGAATCAGGTACAGGGAAGGATAGCATCTTAGAATTTTTTGTACAAGCATCAAACAAGCATGACTTTTCATTAGACATCACGTTAAACGTCAATGGAGCCGTCATAACAGGTACACTCGTCTCCGCAAAGGAATACTTCGACTCATTAAGTGAAACCTTTGAGGATGGCAGTGAAGTGGCTCAGAAGCTGAGTGAGGAGCTTGCAAAGGCCGGGGAATCCGTTGATGAAAACCAAAGCGCTGAAGCCCATTTTATTCACTTGAAGAACACAAAGGTATACTGTGGCGACAGCAAGCCTACCCCTTCAAAAGGGAAAATTATGTGGCGTGGGAAAATAAGTGAGGTCGACGGGTTCTTCTTGGGAAAGATTGCAGAATCGAAGAGTAGTAAATAAGCAAAAGCGACTGAATTCTTTGTTCAGTCGCTTTTAGGTGTTAAAGGAGAACAGAGGAAGTATTATTTCCCGGGCAGGAATCAGCTTCATGGTGAAAAGATCCCCTTTCCAATAATAGATGGAAAGGGGATCTTTATTTTATTATTTCTTTTGAACATTCATGATCTCAGTACTGTTCGCTGGAATGGTGATTTGTACTTCTAAATATTGCTTGCCATCTGAAGCGTAGTTTTGTGTGATGCTACCTTTAGATACAGTATAATTTCCCCCTGCCATATATAAGGGAATTGTGACCTTTAAAGGCTTGTTTAAACGATTGGTTATATCTACTTGCTGAGAAGCGGCACTTCCATCGTTCGCTGTCTGATAAGCAGCGTCAAAGGACATGGTGCCTCCTTCCGTATCTCCGTTTTGGTAAACAGGGATGGAATGACCGGGTTCTTCGTAATTGTAGGAAGAGATCTGCCCATTTTGAACGGAGAAGTCCCTGAATCCTACCCAAGGCTTACCGGATAACTCAATGGCCGTCGTGGTTGTATATAAAATGCCATCTTTCTTTGTGGCATCATCAATATGAGTGTGTCCATGGAGACTGACTGTTACATCATTTGCCTTCATGATATCAATCAATTCTTCAGCATTTTCCCCGTGCCATTGCTGATCGTATTTTATTCCTAGTTTTTCCCCGAGAATTAATGTATTCAAGCGTTGGGGATCATGCTGTTCATCATATTGCTTCCAGTATTCTTGTACCTCTGGATCGTCTTGGGGCCAGATTTCCCTGTCTCGCCATAAGGGATTGTGATGAGAGAAGAGGCCTCGTATTTGATCAGGTTTTGCGGTTTGAGCATTCTTTTGTAAATCTTGTTTGACCCAATCAAGCTGCTTTTCACGGATCTGGCCGCCCCAGGTCGGTACAGAAACCGTACCGGTGCCGCTTCGGTCGATCTTGTGCCAATCAAATGAGTTATACCCGATGAAGTGGGCATATGGACCATAGTCAAAGGAGAAATATTGGGGCCCGAAGTACTTCTCCCAATACTTTGCTCCATCCGTAAGCGTTGCATCCTGGGCGTAGTAATCATGATTACCAGGGACGATATAAACCGGTACATTCAGCTTTTGAAGCATTTTATAGGTTTCTTCATATTCATAAATATATTCGAGTGGATTCAGTTGACCGAACATTAAATCTCCTGTCACGACCACAAAATCCGGATTCTTTAAATTGACTTCTTTAATGGCTTTTTGCAAATATAACCATCTCTTTTTTGGATTCGGATTCCACATCCCGGTTTCGTTTGCCCGGCCGGGAGTGAAGGAAGCTGGATCATCCGGATTACCAAGATTACGGGGAGACCCTATGTGAGTATCCGTTAAATGTAAGAAGGTAAAGTCCTTCTTATATTCGTCTATTACTTTCACAGAATGAGGTTGTTCATCGGTGATTCTTTGTCCATTACCAGTATAGGAAACTTCTAAATCATATAATTTCTGCGGGGTCCCATCAGGAATGAGGACCGTGACCTCGACAATAGAAGAGCTGTCTTTCCAATGAGATTGTCCCTGTTGTACAGATTGGACAGGTAATTCGTAATCACTCGTCAGAGAAGAGTGATTCGTTTGCTTTAATTTTACGTTCCAAGATCCGGCTTCTTTCCCTTGAGTATCAATCTTTAAGGTAAGTTGTTCACCTTTCTTCTTGATAGCCGGTGTTGCAAAGAGAGGGTAAATGATCTGATTTACCTTTTCATCCAGTGAGATATTGGGGAATTCATCTAAGTAATGTGTACTGTTCCCGATCCCTCCATCACGATCGCCAGAAGCGCTAAAAGGGTTGTCCAGTGCCTGGGCTGAAAGTGGAAGAAGAGAAAATACCAACAGGAATACAAATCCTTTTTTAAGCCAATTCATAATGCCTACCTCCTTTTTCTGATTTAAGAGTATCAGCTGTATGTAAAGGCAATGTGGATTCTTGATTACAAGATGTTAATGCTAATATTTACCTCTCGGAAAGGAGACGAACCATATTAAAAAAGGATGCCCCAATATGTGGGACATCCTCTTCTCTATTGTCAAACAAGTATAATCCATAATAATAAAGTGAATATCAGAGCCGTTAAACCTTGAACCAGCGTGGCGGCGGTTTGAGCTTTGTAAGCATCTGTGACTTTCATCCCGCTGAATTGGGTCACGACCCAGAAATAGCTGTCATTGACATGACTGACCGTCATAGCTCCTGCACCAATGGCCATGACCACTAAAGCAAGAGGCACGGCTCCATCAATCCCCATTTGTGGCAGCAGTGGAGCAATCAGGGAGGAAGTTATGACAAGAGCAGCGGTAGATGATCCCTGAGCCGATTTTAATAATGCTGCAACAACAAATGGAATGAGCAGGATGAGTGCACCGGAAAGTAATCCGCCATCGGCAATTCCTTGAATCAATTCTGCAACGGGGGTTGCCTTGATAACGGAACCGAAAGCTCCTCCTGCACCTGTGATTAATAGAATGTTAGTGGCATCTTTCATACCCTGGGTCACCCAACCATTAAGGGTTTCTTCATCCCATTTGGGCATAAGGGCAAACGCAGCCAGGACACCAATCAGTAAGGCGACAACGGGTGAACCGATGAATAAGAGAACATCCGCTACTCCGCCTTTCCACTGAAAGAAGCTGACGACTGAACCTGCACCAATCAATAGGATGGGAAGTACAATCGGAGCAAAGGATTTGAACGTTGAAGGAAGTTCCCCAAAGGATTTGACTATCTCATCATAATCCAAATCCAATTCTTCTTCCCCCTCGATTTCAATTTTACTTGCAACTTTAATAGCCCACAGATACCCTGCTAGAATTGTAGGAATGGCTACAATCATCCCTATTAAAATGATGGTTCCTAAGTAGTCACTGGCACCGATGTTTCCAGCTGCGGCGATGGGACCTGGAGTGGGGGGCACCAGTGTATGAGTGGCATATAGGCCTGTGGCCAGCGCAACAGACATGGACGCCAGGGCTACTTTCGCCCGCTTTGCCAAAGCTTTTTTTAAGCTGGAAAGAATGACGTATCCGGAGTCGCAGAAGACAGGGATACTCACGATGGCACCGATAAGGGACATAGCCAGTTGAGGTCTCTTTTCTCCCACTAAACGCAGAACCACTTCTGCCATCCTAAGCGCTGCACCTGATTTTTCTAAAATCGTCCCGATAATGGTACCTGCGACAATCACGATACCAATATACCCCATTAACCCTCCGAATCCACCGTTGACCGCTTCTACAACTGTATTCAGTGGTAAGCCTGCAAATATACCAACCAAGAACGCGGCAAATAATAACGATAGAAAAGGCTGAAGCTTCAATTTAGCCGTTGTGAAAATGATAAATCCTACCCCTAATACAATGACCGTAAATAACCAAATTGCTGACATGAAATTTCCCCCTTTATCTTTCTCCCTTTGTACGGTGTAAAATTCGTGCGATGTTCCTTGTTTCATGGTAAAGCAGTTCTTCAGCCCGGCTGATGCTCTCTTGCAGAGCCATTGGACCAATGGCAATGGAATGACAGCTGGTAAAGTCTGTGTATAAATTTTGATACCCTTCTCCTAAGCTCCCTGCGATAAGGGATACTGGGGTTTGATGCTGTTTTGCAATGGATGCAATATAGGAAGGGAGTTTACCAAACAGTGTTTGATAATCACTCTGACCTTCACCGGTAAGAATCCAATCAGCCTTCAGAATGGCATTTAAAAGGTTGGACGCTTCAGCCACTAGCTTGGCTCCGGATTCGATTTTTCCTTTTAAATGGAGAAATGCAAAGCCAAGTCCTCCGGCAGCACCGGCCCCGTTTGTATTTTGAAAATCGATTCCCCTCTCTCTTTTAAGCAACTGACTGTAGTGGAGTAGTTGTTGATCAAGCTCATTCACCTGACCTTTAGTAGCTCCTTTTTGCGGACCAAATACAGAAGAGGCTCCTGTTTCTCCGCATAAAGGATTTTCGACGTCCGAAGCAATGTGAAAAGTACATTCTTCTACAAGGGGATGAAGGGTACTCCAGTCCATTTTGACAATGGATCCGAGGTCCTTTCCAAATGGCCCGACGGAGTCACCCTCTTCATTACGAAAAGTAACGCCCAGTGCTTGAAGCATCCCGAACCCGCCATCATTCGTCGAGCTGCCTCCCAGTGCTATGATGAAGCTTCGAAACCCGTCCTCTATGGCTGATATGATGACTTCTCCAATGCCAAAGGAAGTTGTATGATAGGGATTACGTTTTTCAATAGGCACCATAGGTAAACCGGCGATGGAAGCTATTTCAATGATTGCTGTTTTCTTATCACCTAAGACACCATATTCAGTAGAGATTTTTTTTCCTAAAGGCCCAGTGGCTGTTGTATGGACTTTCATCCCTCCAGTGGCGTAAAGCAGGGTTTCGAGAGTCCCTTCGCCACCATCGGCCATGGGGATGACGTTCGTTTTAAAGCTCGAAGATTCATCAAGAAAGGCTTTTTCCATAATGGTTCCTACCTCGAGTGAGCTTAAACTGCCTTTAAATGAATCGGGTGCAATAAGAATATTCATAGCGGCTCCTTTTTTTCAGAAAATATAATCTATTCTTTCATTTAACCAATTTAGGTAAGCGGTTACAATATGGATTCCTCTAAACAATTCTTCATGAAATGAAAAAAGATTGTGCATGTGCACAATCATATTTTACAACTCTTTATTCATCTCCTGGATAATTAGGATAAACCGAAGTAATATGGCGTCATCAAATTGCCGTGGGTTTAGACCTGTCAGTTCCTCGACACTTTCAAGCCTGTACAGAAGGGTGTTTCGGTGAATATGTAATGAGTTCGCCGTTTCTTTCATGTTTAATTGGCAATCGAACAATCGTTGAAGCGTGTGTCGCAAGGTGGAGCTCAATTGAAGGATTCGGTCATTATAACGGTCCATGAATTCCTTACGTATCTCAATGGGGATTTGCTTGATAAAATCCATGATCCCCCAGTCCTGTATATGGATATAGTTGGTGAACTGCGGGAAGGTTTCCTGTAATTCCAGGGAGTTGTGTGCTTCCAAATAAGATTTTCTGTACCCGCTAACTCCTGAATATACATTGCCGACAGCCGTTTTCACCCTGACATACTTTTCCTGTAAATGGTGTTGCAAACGTTTTGCCAGAATTATCGCCTCTTCCTCAGTGGGGCAAATACTTGAAGGGATTCCTATGACGCAGTGGGAGTCGGTAATGAAGGATTGAAAGTGCACATTTGGTAATTGAAGCTTCATTCTCCTTAAAAGCTCTTCTTTCACCATTGGTAAAGGAAGGTTGGTTGTTGAGTGAGCGAATAAGTCTTCAAACTGAACCAACAAAATTTGAACGTTTTGGCTCGTTTCAAGATGTAAGTAGTGATGAGCAAATGCTTCATTTTTTCTTTCATCAAAATAATGAGGGTGTACCAAATCTAATAACCAATTATCCATCAATGTTTTTTGATGCTGCAATTGATTGTGGAAATGAACCTGTTGAAGCATGACTTCAACGGTGATTTTCACGATTTTCACAAACTGATCTAATTCATGTGGAGAACCTGTAACCCCAACGACGCCGATCATCTCTCCCAGGAACTCAATAGGGAGGTTGATGCCTTCTTTCGAACCATGATACTTTTCTAGGTCGTGCTCAGAAATGATTAAGGGTCTTTTTTGTTTGAGAACATACATTGCACCTTCATGAACTTGATTCATACGTGAAGAATCAGTGCTGGCAACAATCACGCCGGATCCGTTCATGATATTAATATTAGTACTAACGATGGTTTTTAATTTTGAGATGATTGGATAAGCTAATTCTTCTGTTATATGCATGTGAAACACCTCGTCATTCGTATTGACTTTATTCTAGCATATGTTTTCTTTCTGCATATTCGGGTATAGATTACTATACAAAGGAGGTTACCTGCATGAAACGTTTAATTGGTAGACTGATCAAATGGGGACCTATTATTTACCCGTTTTATAAGAAATATCGGAATAAAAGAAGACATAAGAAATCTATGACGTATTAAGAGGGCAGCCATCATTGGCTGTTTTTTTTTATTTTTCAGGGCAAATGAAAAACCCCTGGAATCCAGGGGTTTCAGTGTTTTTAATGAGAAGTCTTTCTCATTCCTCTTAACAGTAAGCTTAACAGGAATACAAAGATGATAGCTCCGAGTAAGGCTGGAATGATAGCGATTCCTGCAAGTGATGGACCGAAGCTTCCTAAAAGCTCTCCGCCTATCCATGCACCGATGATACCTGCGATGATGTTTCCGATGATTCCACCAGGAACGTTTTTACCTAATATAAGACCAGCTAACCAACCGATGATCCCACCCACGATTAAATACAAAATAATACCCATTTTTCTAACCTCCATGTAATGTTTTTTGTGATGTGTTGTTACTGATTTAATTCCCTTTTATTGAGGAATTAAAACCTAATAGGTCGTCACTTGGAAGATTTTTTGCAGGATATACATGACATATTTAAAGGCAGGCAGTTTATCCTGATATTTCTCATATTTAACGGTGTAGGTGCCATCTTCGTTATTCCAGATACGGTTGAAATACTGATCAATATCTGACATGGTTTTGCTATCAGTTGGGGCCACGATCTTTATGTTTTCTTCTAAGTTATAATCATCTAAGTTTCTTGAAGTGTAATTACTGGATCCTCCGATGACGGTGCTCTCTTTTTCACCTTTTATATAAATAAACTTGGTATGGTATTGTTCCTTATTGGTGTTGTACCAGCGAATCGTAATATGGTCATTGTCCAGGTTGTGCAACTCTGATGCGATTGGCAGGTTGGGTAACCCAATCTTTTCTTGACCGAAGGCATTCTGATTGGGGTCGAGTACCAATCGTACCTCTACTTCACGATCAGCAGCATCCCCTATGGCATCGATAATGTCCCGATCTGCGAGATAGAACATCCCGATCCAGATTTCATCCCCTTTATTTGCTTTATTCATAGCATTTACGACACTTGTTTGAACTTTCTTTTCAGTAAGGATCTGTGCTTTCACGGAGGCCTCTGCAGGGGGAAGTTTTTTAATAGACTGATCTAAGTCTTCCCCGGTAGGAAATGCCTCTACATTTCCCCCGGAAAATGCAGCCACTGCCTTTTCGGCTTTCACCATTTCCTTAAGAATTTCCCCTTTGACTTTGAACCCTATATTTGAGTGGAAACCGCTGGCGTCATGGGGGTTGGCGGAAAGAATAAGTCCCGCGTTCTCTGTAATGACGACCTTTCTGTGATTCGCTTTAATATTCAACAGTTTCAAGTAAGATCTCATGGTTACCTTAGGTGCAGAAGGGGCCATGGGGTTTGGAAGCCAACCATAGCCATCCTGACCGAACCAGCCTAGAGCGGTCCTCCACACCCCTGAGTATAAGATATTGGGATCTCTGAGGCGGTTTAAATCGGTAAAAATCACCTCAGCCCCAAGGTCTTCTAAAGGTTCCAATTGTTTAGCCGTATGGGACCCATACGTGGTGTTGACAACATCACTGATGAAGACCACCTTTAGATCAGGGTTCTTTTTCATCTGTTTTTGAATCGTTTTCGATAATTTTTCACTGATCCTGGGGTAATCGCGATCACCCTTTGTATATCCATTTACTAAAAATAAGTCCAAAATAAGAAAGTCTTCTGCTTCTTCAATAGTTTGATACACTTCATCAAAGATTGAATGATCATAGAGTTCTTTTCCATCCTTCTGGTACGTAAGGTCGTATAAAAACTCTACATCCTTTTCAGGTATGGTATAAGCACTGCCGGCATAGGATACTCCCGGAGGTAAAGGCTTTACCCGGTGGTAAAACATGACGACTGTAAGGATCAATATAATGACGCCCCCGATCCACCAGCTTTTCTTCTTATACCACTTTTTCTTTGTTTTCAATTGAATTCCCCTGTTCTACTGTTTTTTTCTTACTATACCCTTAATGGTAGCGGAGGAATCCCTGATGGCTAAGATGAGCACTATTTTTTTACAAGGCTCTTTTCGCAAAGATTGTGGTTTTCTAATATAGAATCTGAGAGGGCTCTGTCAACCAATATGTGCGGGATGGTGAGGGGAACTGCTCCGCTTGCAGCTAGCGTTCGGCCGAGCCTCCTCAGCTTAGCCGAACGGGGTCTCGGCACGCCCGTACTTCCGCAGGAGTCTGCGCAGTTCCCCTCGCCATCTTTGACAGAATTTTCTTGACAGAGCTTCAAGGTGTGCAAGAAAACAAAGTAACTAAAAAAATTCTTCTTTCTTAAAAGGTAAATCAATCTCTACTTAGCTTAAATGAGACTGTTTGCTAAAATTCTTGTTTTAATTGTTTTCCATTAAGGATTCATGCTTAGAAAGTTGATTCTCGCTGCAGGATGCTCGACTCCTGCGGGAATAGCTGGACAGTCCGAAATGCGGAGGCGGCTTGCTCAGCCCCGACAAGCATAAGGTGAATGGGCCGGGAAGGCGTTTTTTGCCTTCTTGGACCATTTAGCTTAAGACCTCGAGGGGCTAGCCGCTGGAGCTGGACAGGTGAGACCCCGGAGGCGCAGCCGAGGAGGCTCACCGCCAGCCCCGCGGAAAGCGAGCATCCTGGAGCGGAAATCAACTATTACTTTCTCCCTCTACAATAAGCAAAAATTTTTACGAAAAGAGCCTTTACAAAAAAATCCGGTCCAGGGAGATATTCAGCCTGGACCGGATCTTAATGTTGGTTGATTCTTTGGCGGTATAAATACAATAGAAAAAGGGATAAGGTCATTAACCCGATCAGAACAAGGAACGTATTTTGAAAGGAGTTTACCGGGAATTCTACTCCGCCTATCTCGACAATGATTCCTCCCAGAACAGAACCAGACGCACTGCCTACGAAATGGGTAAGCTGTTTCATGCCGATTCCTGAAGCAATCAGCTCCTTACTCATGACCCTGGATACTTCGTTGGTCGAGCTTGACGAAAGACTTGAAAAGCCAAAGCTTGTAAACATATAGGCCAGCATAATCATGTATTCACTGTGGGGGGATAAGAAATAAAAGATAACGGTTGAAATGATCAGAAGGATATGTGCAAGGAACATCACCCTCATATTTCCATACCTATCGATCAGTCTTCCCACATAAATAGCTGCTACTGCTGACAGCATCGCGCCCGGAAAAATAATGAATCCGACGGCTGTCGGGTTTTTACCAAAAACATGCTGAAGCATAAGGGGCATGACGATTAAAATCGCAAAGTGAGTGGCGAAACCCAGGAAACTCATATATAAGATCTGGCGGTATCCTTTGTCCCGTATCAAACTTGGTTGAATAAAGGGTAGTTCGATTTTATGGATCCGAATCCATAGTCCTCCAAAGAACACGACGGCACCTGCGAAATAATACCAGTGGAAAGTTGAAATGAACAGCAGAAAGAACGTAATTCCTACTCCGGTCAAAAGGCCTCCCCATACATCAAAATACCCTTTCCTGGTCGTCTCATCCGGCAGGAATCGGTATAGTACAGGTATCATTCCAAGGACACATAACGTTATTAAAAATAAATAGTTCCAACTTAAATAATCGGTAATCACTCCCCCTACGACTGGCCCTAATCCAAAGCCCAGAGAAGAAGCCGAGGCAATCATTGCTAATGCCCGACCGCGTCTTGCCATCGGGACAAAACGTCCGGCAAACACCATGGATAACCCGGGAATGGCTGCGGCACCTGCCGCTTGGAATAAACGGGAGAGCAATAGCCAGGTAAAGGTATGAGCGAAGAAGCCTATGAACGATGCCAGCCCGAAAATGGAGATTCCCAGAATAAGCAGCCTCCTGATCGGAATATAGTCTGCCAGGCGCGTATATGTAATGGTGCAAATGGCGAGTACGATGGAATAACCCGATACAATCCAGGCTCCTTCAGAAGGGGCTAAAGAGAAATCCTTCAAGACATTGGGGAGAGCCACATTAAACATGGTGGTATTCATGACAACCAGCCAGACGGTTAAGCTCAAGAATAAGATTGTTTTAGTATAAGAAGGTGATGCCTGTGCATGTGGTTCTGCAGTCATCAATGACCACCTCCATTAGATGTTTAGATACTCGAAGTAATATACCACAAAAAGCCTGGTTGTGGAATGAATTCGCTCGAGTATGAAAAAGTTTAATTTATATGAAATAGTCTATTATATAAAGAGAATATAGGAGGAGATATGTATGTCAAATCTCAACATAAAGGCTTTTGTGTTCGATGCGTATGGAACACTTTTCGACGTTCATTCCGTCATTGAAAAGTGTAATGAACTCTTTCCTGATAAAGGAGAGGAAATCAGCCAGGTATGGCGTCAAAAGCAATTGGAGTATAGTTTTTTACGGCAATTAATGGGCACGTATACGACCTTTTTCAAGATAACGAAGGATGCTCTCCACTATGCCTGTAAGCAAGAAGGGGTTGACCTTACTGGCGAAAAAGAGCAGGAACTGCTGGATGCTTATTTAGAATTAAATCACTATGAAGAAACAGCGAGTGTATTGGAAGAACTGAAATCTTATCAAAAAGCCATATTTTCCAATGGTTCCCTGGATATGCTTTCACCTCTGGTGGAGCAATCTCCCTTTCGACATTTACTGGATGAGGTTTTGACAGTTGATGAAGTGAAGCAGTTTAAGCCGACACCGATGTCTTACCAGCTTGTTCTTGAAAAGCTCGGGGTCAGAAGAGAAGAAGTACTGTTTATGTCTTCGAACCCATGGGACATTGCAGGGGCGACGAACTTTGGATTCTATACGGCATGGATCAATCGTCAGGAAAAAGTGATGGATGAATTAGGGGTAAGACCTCATTTTGAATACAAGGATTTAAATGGGATCCTGGAGCATATGAGTTAATGAAAAGGGACTGTTCTTCTTACGAATAGCGTATCGTAGGGAAAATCAGTCCTTTTATTTTTGGCTGTATCAGCGCAAGTGCAGTGACTTCATGATCCTCCCTTAGAACATGCTTCACTACTTCTTTTCCTGTTCCACTTGCAGCTCCAAATACGATCAATTTCAAGAATCTTCCCCTCCCTTTCTCTTACAATTCATTGTATAGTACAGATAGATCAATAGACTAGAATGTATAGGTAATAGATAACTAGTTTAAGATTCTTGTAGGGAAATCGACTATGTTTATCGAAATTTACTGCATGAAGGAGGATGAACATGACTGAAAAGTTGATTCCTGTATCTGGCGTAGAAGTAGACTCTAAGACGAAATGCAAGCATTACCGAAGCCAAAAAGATATCATCGCAATTAAATTTAAGTGCTGTAATACCTATTATCCTTGTTATAAATGTCATGACAATATCGCAGATCATGACCCTATTATATGGTCAAAGAACGAGTGGAATACGAAAGCTGTTCTTTGTGGAGAATGTAAAAATGAGTTAACCATCTTACAATATATGAATTGCCAATCCGTTTGTCCTCATTGTCGGGCCTCCTTTAACCCGGGGTGTCAAACTCATTATCATCTTTACTTTGAAGGATGAATGTTGGTGGAAAAAGACGATGTGTGTTTCACGTGAAACGAAAGAGGTGAAGGAATGGAACTGGCGACGTTTGCCGGAGGCTGTTTTTGGTGTATGGTCGAGCCTTTTGATGAGCAGGAAGGGATTAAACGCGTTGTATCCGGCTATACAGAAGGTACATCCGCAAATCCGACATATAAAGAAGTGACATCAGGGAAAACAGGACACTATGAAGTGGTACAGATCACGTTTGATCCTCTTCAGTACCCTTTTGAGAAACTGTTGGATCTATACTGGAAGCAAATTGATCCGACTGATTCAGGAGGACAGTTTAAAGATCGGGGTGACTCCTATCGTACAGCCATCTTTTATCATAACGATAATCAAAAAAAGCTTGCTGAAGCTTCAAAACGAAAATTGGAGAAGAGTGGTATTTTCACCAAGCCTGTGGTGACAAAGATTCTCCCTGCAAGCGAGTTTTATCCTGCTGAAGAATATCATCAGGATTTCTATAAGGAAAATGCCTTCCGATATGCTTTATATAAGCGTGGATCCGGGCGGGAAGATTTTTTGAAAAAGTATTGGCCAAAAGATCGATCCCATTTAAAGGTACAGCTAACAGAAATGCAATACTTCGTTACCCAGGAAAATGGAACAGAGCCACCTTACGAAAATGAGTATTGGGATAACACGGAAGAAGGATTATACGTTGATATCGTTTCGGGTGAACCTTTATTCACTTCCAAAGATCAGTATGATAGTGGGTGCGGCTGGCCAAGTTTTACAAAGCCCGTCATGGATGCAAGTGTCAAAGAACAATATGACGTATCACATCGTTCGACCAGGGTGGAAATAAGAAGCAGGGAAGCGGATTCTCATCTCGGGCATGTGTTTACAGATGGACCTGGTCCTAAGGGTCTTCGGTATTGCATTAATTCTGCTTCTTTACGGTTTATTCCTAAAGGGAAATTAGAAGTAGAAGGCTATGGGGATTTTTTAATTTTGTTTAAAGGCAGATAAAAAGACATGGTAGCAAGAGCTGCCATGTCTTTTTATCTTTCTATCTTCTCTTCAACCTTTTCCCAAAGATTTTCGATTCCCTGTACCCGCTTAATGGATGTGATGGTTCCCTGATGCAAGCCCTCATGCCAGTTAGCGAAGGAAAGTACTTCACCTAAAGTGGTAAACGTAGTATGTTCACCAAGGACAAATGGCTTCTCTACTTTTTCATCCAAGCGACCGGAGAACGCTTCTTTCATCCTTTGGGGCTGTGCCTCCAGTTTCTCACGAAGTTCCTTCAGTGTAGGAGTTGTGAGCGCATTCCAGGTGTCAGGGCTCGTATTGAAGCCAAATAGCTCCCCGTATTCAGGTGGAAGTGCTTTACGGTCGTTTTCCCCTACAAAGGAAAATAATAGGTTTTCCTGGGACAGTAGGATATGTCCTAAATTCCATCGGATTGAATTTCTGAATCCGGGAGGCATTTCGTCCGCCTGCTGTTCTGTTGTCGCATCGAGAGCAGCCAATGTGCGAAGTCGGATGAATTCCATTTGTTGAAATAACATTTGTTCTTGCATGATCGATTCCCCCTAATTAATTTCTCTATAACGTATTCGAGGTTGGGAGTGAGATTCCTCTACGAAAAGATGAACGGATTATCAGGGAAAATAAGAAAAGAATAACCTGACGCAGTGTTACTGCCGGTTATTCTTCATTAAGATGCTTGTCGTTACTAGTCTTGTGGTCGGTTTTTCTTTGTATTCGCTTGCCCGGTTGTAAACTCAACTAATTCAGAACTCGTTCGATTCCCTCTTTTAGCATTCGTATTACTCTGGGCATTACGGTTACCTTGTTTTGTACGTCCCATTCAGAATCCCTCCCGTAGATAGTAGCTCAAGCATTAATAGTGTGAGGCATTATCCAGGAAATATTCTTCTAGGGAATACGACAAAATATGTCAAATACCTTTTGAATTCGGTTTATTTCCCAGGCTATATTCGACAAATAGCGGGAGTCATCGGGTTGCCCTCCAGAGGTCCGTCCCTTAATCGTTCACTTCAAATTTGGCGAGGGGTTTCTTGGCAGGACCTTCAATCACTTCTCCTTCAATGGAGAAGCGGGATCCGTGACAAGGGCAGTCCCATGTGTGGTCTCCGTGGTTCCATTCGGTTTCACAGCCGAGGTGGGTGCAGGTGGTGTCTACGACGTGGAGCTTTCCTGTTTCATCCCGGTATCCTCCACAGCGTCTTCCATTGAGGTTCACGACATCGCCTTCCCCTTTTTGGAGTTCCTGTGGTTTTTTAGTTGGTATTTGAAGCTTTCCTTTAATGAGTTGTCCAGCCACATTTATATTCTCTTTGAAGAAATGCTTGATGCTGGGGTCGGCAACAAACCTGGAAGGAGTGTACACATCTGCATAAATATGATGTTTTCCTAAAATCTGATCAGAAAGTATCTGACCGGCCAGAGTACCGGAAGTCATGCCCCATTTATTAAAACCTGTCGCTACCAAAATAGCAGGGTGCTTTTCCGTTAATTTCCCGATGTAGGGTACTTTATCTAATGTGATCAGGTCCTGGGCAGACCATCTATATCGGACTTCTTCAATCCCGACCACTTCTTCCCCGAATTCCTGTAATGCCACATAGTGATCCATCGTATCCTTTCCTTGTCCGGTTTTATGTTTATCCCCACCGATTAAAATGAGTTTTTCTCCATTTTCATCGTCTTCATAACGGAGGGAACGGGTAGGATCTTCAGCACTTAAGTACATGCCCCCCGGATAGTCCTTTTTCGCTTTCACTCCAAGGACATACGAGCGTTCGGCATACATCTTTGTGAAATAAAAACCCATACCATCATAAAAAGGAAAGTGAGAGCAGATGACAACATGCTCGCTATCCAGATGATATCCGTCTGCAGTCACAACTTGAGTGGAGTCTCCTTCGTTAATGGTTTTAGCCGCAGTTCCTTCAAATATTTGACCACCAAGGCCCGTATAAGAATCAACCAAGGCTTTAAGATATTTTAAAGGGTGAAACTGTGCCTGGTCTTTCATCACGACTGCGTTTTTAATGGTTAAATCAATGGGAAGCTTTTCGACAAGCTCTCCATTGATTTCTAACTTTTGATACGCCTCATATTCCTTCTGGATTTTCTGAGAATATTGATCTGAAGTCGCGTAAACATACGAGTCCTCTTCTGTAAAATGACAATCTATATTTTCATTGGAAATCGTGTCTTTAATAAACTGAAGAGCCTTTGTCTGTGACAGATAGTATTTCTTTGCGAACTCTTCTCCAAAATGCTGGATGAGCTCATCATAAATCAATCCGTGTTGAGCGGAAACCTTAGCGGTTGTATGCCCCGTTGTTCCGTTCAATAAGTGATTAGCCTCAATGAGAGCTACTTTTTTCCCGCCTTTAGCTAACAGATAGGCAGTGGTGATGCCTGCTATCCCGCCGCCAACAACGGTTACGTCCACTTTTATGTTACTATCAAGCTTTTTAAATGTGGGGAGTTTAGCCGTCTCCCTCCAATAGGGCTCCGGTGTTTCGGAAAAAGCATTTTGGTGTTGTGTGTCCATATGAACGCTCCTTTATCTTTCTATTCCTTACCATTCTTTCCTGAAATGTAGAAAAAATAAGTCTGAAAAGGAAAAAAGAGACTGACTCGTCTATGGAGTCAGTCTCCTAAAGGAAATTTATTATGAATGTTCAAGAACAGAACCATATTTCTCAGCAGAGTCAACGGTCTGTTTTAATAGCATGGAGATGGTCACAGGGCCCACTCCACCCGGTACTGGAGTAATCGCGCTCGCTTTTTCATAGCATGCCTCATAATCGATGTCTCCTACGTTCCCTGAGTTATAGCCCGCATCAAGTACAACAGCACCTTCTTTTAACCAATCGCCTTGAATGAAGTTTGGTTTACCGACTGCAGCCACAACGATATCTGCAGTAGAGAGAAGGTCAGGCAGGTTCTCTGTATAAGAGTGACAGGTCGTCACCGTAGCGTTTCGATTCAACAGCATCATGGACACAGGCTTTCCTAGAATCGGACTTCTTCCTACAACGACAGCGTGTTTTCCTTCAAGGGACACACCGTAGTAATCGATGATGCTCATGATGGCAGCAGGTGTACAAGATGGATATTCACCAAACCCTAATGAATTTTGACCGAACCCGAGGCTCGTGACTCCATCAACATCTTTCTCAATGGAGATCGCTTCAAAGGCAGCACGCTCATCAATTTGGGGAGGAACAGGATGCTGCAAGAGAATCCCATGAACGGAAGAATCTTGATTAAGCTCCTGAATGACGTCCAACAGTTCATTCGTTGAAGTTTCCTTAGGGAGATGAATCCTTCTTGATTCCATCCCGATCTTCGCGCAGGCATTACCCTTCATCTTCACATAGGTAGCTGAAGATGGGTCGTCTCCAACAAGTACTGTAGCAAGACAAGGGGCAATACCCTTCTCTTTTAATTCAGCGACTCTCGACTTTAGGCTTTCTTTTACCTCAGATGCAACAAGTTTCCCGTCTAATACTAGTGGTTCCACTGCAATCCCTCCTGATTATAGTAAAAGAAGACAAGGGTATCCCCTTGCCTTCTGCCCAGGCGAACGGCTAATGGCTCATGTTTTGTAAGATCGCAGCTCCCTTGTGGTTGATTCCACATTTTCGCCAGTCACTGCTCTATTTATTTTCAATTTGATTATAACACGAATATAAATAAAATTTCTAGTATTAATGTTCGTGTTTTTTGTGAGTCTACATCAAAAGGCTGATAGTCTGCTACATCTAATTTTCTATTATTTCCGGCCCCCTTTAGACGATTTGTTGAAAGGGGATTTTTCATAAACTGTTAGTAATAAGAAAAGAGAAAGGGGAAATAAAGATGTTGAATAATAAAGTAGTCATGATTACAGGAGCTTCAAAAGGGTTGGGAAGGGCCCTTGCCGTACAATGTGCGAAGGAAGGGGCAAAGCTTGCGATTTGTGCACGGACAGGAGGCCCCCTTCTTGAGGTTGAGGAAGAATTGAAGGCGTTGGGGGCAGAGGTGGTTGCATTAAAAGCCGATGTTTCTGATTCCCGGGATGTGGACCGTTTTGTTTCTGTAACGGAGGAAGTGTTGGGGGGAGTCGATGTTCTATTTAACAATGCATCCGTATTTGGCCCTGGTCCACGTTTGCTGGCAGATTACCCTGATGAAGAATTTCTTGAGGTGTTAAGAATCAATGCATTGAACCCATTTTTAGTAAGTAAAAGAGTCCTTCCCGGAATGATCAGCCGTGGGAAAGGTTCCATCATTAACTTAACGTCAGAAGCGGGCAAAACGGGCTTTGCTGAGTGGGGAGCATACGGAATTTCAAAGTTTGCCGTCGAAGGGTTGACTCAAACATGGGCCGACGAGCTGAGTGATACAGGGGTGCGGGTGAATATGGTCGATCCGGGGGAAATGGATACGGACATGCACAACAAGGCTGTCCCCGAATGTGATTACCCACTTGCGGGTCCCCATGATCATCTGGACGTCTTTTTATATCTTGCTTCCGACGCTTCAGAAAACGAGAATGGGAATCGATTTGAAGCACAAGAATTTCAGTGGAATCGAGGTGGGGAGAATGAATGAACTGGCAAAGACCTTTGATATCCCTTTACATTTAAACGCTTCTACCCCCATTGAGTTATTAGGATTCGAAAGAGACGAAGTAAAACTGATGGTGTTGAACCGGGAGACCGGGAAATGTGATCATACCCAATTCAAGCAGCTACCCCAGTATTTAAATAAGGGGGACGTACTTGTTTTAAACAACAGCCGCACTATTCCCGCATCTCTCAAAGGGAAGCAAGGAAGCAGGCATCTCGAAGTTCGTTTATCCAGAAAAATAGAGGAGGACTGTTGGGATGCGCTTATCATAGGAGACTTCTATCAAGCGGGGGAACCGATTTGTTTTTCAGAGGGAGTCCGGGCCGACATGGTGGGTGAAGGAAGTGAAAAACCACTGGTGCAATTGAAATTTAACAGGAGTGGTGTTGAGCTTTTTGATTTTATTTACAGAAACGGAGAGCCGATCCGTTACGAATATATTGATTCTCCCTGGCCACTTGATTGCTATCAAACCGTATATGGATCAGTACCGGGGTCTGTGGAAATGACATCTGCCGGAAGGGCCTTTTCTTGGAAGTTGATACAATCCTTGAAGCAGAAAGGGATTGAAATCGCGTTCATACAGCTTCACGCAGGCTTGAGTTATTACGGAGATGATCGCTGGCCGACACCTAAAAATCATCCTGAAGAATACCATGTAGGTTCAGTGACAGTGGACAAAATCCTCAAGGCAAAGAATAGTGGCAAGCGGGTCATTGCAGTGGGGACTACAGTCGTTCGTGCCCTTGAGACCATCATGGCGCAATATGGACAGCTAAAGCCTTCTGAAGGGGTAACCAGCTTATATATATCGGGGGATACGCCTCTCCAACTCGTAGATGGTCTCATCACGGGACTGCATGAGCCTGAAGCGAGTCACCTGGATCTCTTAAAGGCATTTATCTCAGAGAGGAAATTAATGAATGCCTATCAAACTGCCTTGTTAAAAAACTATAAATGGCATGAGTTTGGCGATATGAATGTCATTTTGTAAGGAGAATGGATATGATACTTCATCATATTGGGATGAATGTAAAGAGTTTAGTGCGGTCGAAGGAATTCTATCAATCTTATTTTGGGTTTGAAGGGGAAACGTATTTCGAATGGGGTAGTGAGAAAATACTATTTATGAAAAAGAACGATTGTCGATTGGAGCTCATCGAAGAGCCTGGGGAGGATAACGGCTTAAAGAGGATATTTCTTCATTTAGCCTTGAGAGTCACTGATCTGGAAACGGAGATTGGTCTATTAAAGGAGAAAGGGTTAGTACCTGTTGAGGGCCCCATTGTTCTTGAAAATGGTTGGAAAGTTGCTTTTTTCTTTGGACCTGACGGGGAAATCGTTGAGTTGGTTGAAGGATAGAGGGTTTTCTTTAATGAGCTGATCTACTTTCATGGAGAAATATACTTTTCAGCATGGATTAAAAGAAATTCAGTAGTTTCTATTGGATTTATCAATGATCAATGAGGATGTAAGTGAGTTCAAAATGTCATCCTGCTTTTTTTCGAGGCGCAACTTAGTGAATCCAGCCGAAATGGGCGATAATCCAGCCGTTTTTCGTGAAAATCCGGCGGAAACTATCATAAATCCAGCCATTTTCAGTGATAATCCGGCCGAAATCACAAATAATCCAGCTGATTAACAAAAAATGTAAAAACTAGGTGCATCCTATACAGGTTTCTCAACAGAGAATTATCCCTACCAACCCCATAGGTTTTATGAAATTTTTTTGTTTAGAATTCTGTGATACATTTATCCCGGTATTAAATGAAATGACTATGGTGTAGGAAGGGATTTTCATGAATAGAGAATTAGTTTTACGTTGGTCGTTCTTCTTTACAGGCCTCCTTGTACTTGCGTTTGGCATAAGCTTGACGATCAAAGGCAAAGACCTTGGAATTGGACCTTGGGATGTGTTTCATTATGGGTTATTCAAGCAGCTCGGTCTGACGGTTGGTACATGGTCGATTATTGCGGGCTTTGTCATCTTGTTCGTGACGGGAATTGGAACGAAGTCATTCCCTAAAGTCGGCGCTTTTATTAATATGCTGTTAATCGGTATTTTCATAGATTTATTTAATTATGTGCTTCCTGCTCCTCAATCTTTATTGGCACAGTCCATTGTGTTTGCTATTGGGATTGTGGTGATCGGGTACGGTATCGGACTATATGTGTCGGCTGATTTAGGGGCAGGACCCCGTGACAGCCTGATGCTGCTCGTAGTTGAAAAAACGGGCTGGAAAGTTCAGTGGGTAAGGAATGGAATGGAGATCATTGTGTTCTTCTTCGGCTGGTTACTTGGTGGTCCTGTCGGGATCGGGACGGTCATTATCGCATTGGGGCTCGGCTCCATCGTGGGATTTTCATTACCTCAAAGCAAAAAGCTTCTTCATTTTTTCCTTATGAGACAAATGACCAAAAGAGACAATCCTTTAGCGAGTTAAAGGATTGTCTCTTTATTGGTTTAAAAAAGGTATTTCACCCGATCGTAAAGAAGTATGAAGAGAGTTCCGGCAGATGGGAGATGTTTTGGTTGATGAATAGACCTGATGATCGATTTAGTGAAAAGGAATCAGTAAAAGAATGAAAGAGCTGGTAGACTACTGTTATCTCTGTCAGAAGCCTCTTTATTGTTTAGACGGTTTCTTTAACGGCGTGCAAAAGGAGAATGGAAAAAGCAGTTGTTTTGAATGCGAAGAACGAAATCAAGAAGGGGAGAAAAAAGATGGGACATGAATATTCAGATAAAATCATCACTCTATTAAAAAAGCATCAAAATAATGAAAATCGAGAAGCCATGGAAGCTTATATGAGAAATCAATTTCAGTTCTTTGGCATCAGGACCCCGGAGCGTACTGCTTTACTAAGGGACTTTCTGAAGGAAAACGGTAAGCCACCGGTTGAAGAATTGCCTGACATCGTTCGTTCCCTTTGGTCTGAACCTCAAAGAGAATGTCAGTATTTCGCTCTTTCCCTTCTGGATAAACAATCGAGATATTTAACGAAAAAACACCTGCCACTTTTAGAAGAATTGATATCAGATAAATCCTGGTGGGATACGATTGATCACATTGCTCCCAATCACGTAGGGAAAATCTATCAAACCGAAGAAGATGACGCATACTTAGAGAAATGGATTCATTCGGATCATATGTGGTTGAACCGGATCTCCATATTACATCAATTGAAATATAAAGAAAAAACAGATCAGGATCGTTTGTTCAGATACATATTAATGCATAATGAATCAAAAGAATTTTTTATTCAGAAGGCAATCGGCTGGGCGCTCCGGGAGTATTCAAAAACGGACCCGGAAGCGGTACAGCAATTCATCGAATCAGAAAAGCTGGCACCTTTAAGTAAACGGGAAGGAATGAAGCATATCCATAGAAGGGCGAAGGGGAAATCGTTTAAAAGTAGTGAATAGATTAAGCATCTGGACATGACGCCCGTCCTTAACAAAGGAGTATGGGGAATTCTATTTTTTAATTAGGTATTCAACCTGGCCTCATTCTGGTATAAAGTAAGGACAGATATATGTGAGAGGGGTATTAGGATATGAATTGGAATGATTGCATCGAGAGAACAAACACTCACTCTGTGAAATGGTCGTTTCCTGCCGAGGATGTGATTCCTATGTGCATTGCAGATATGGACTTTCAAGTGTCTCCTGCCATTGTCGAAGCCATGAATCGCAAGGCTCAGCATGGTATATACGGCTATACGACATTTAGTGATCGATACTTCGAGTCTGTCATTTCATGGTGGAAGAGGCGCTTCCAGATGGAAATAGAGAAAGAGTGGATCAGCTTTAGCCCAGGAATCATTCCGGGTATCAATGTATTGTTGTCCGTGTTAACGGAGCCTGGGGACGGTGTAATCATTCAAGATCCCGTTTATTATCCTTTTTACAGTACGATCGAAAACCATGGTTGTTCGGTTATGAAAAATACGTTGCTTTATGAGGATGGAGTATACTCGATTGATTTTGACGATTTAGAGGAGAAGGCTCGTCATCCCGGAACGAAGCTTCTGATTCTTTGCAGTCCTCATAATCCTGTTGGACGGGTATGGACAGAAGAGGAGTTAAGGAGAATCGGTTCGATCGCTAAACAGCATGACCTATGGATCATTTCAGATGAAATGCATGGAGACCTGGTCTACAAAGGATATGAACACGTTCCACTGTTTAAAGGGGATGACAGCTTGATAGAGCGTAGTATTCTATGTGCGGCTCCAAGTAAAACCTTTAATATTGCGGGACTTCAAACCTCCATCCTTCTCATACCGAACAAAGACCTGAGAGATAAGTATAATGAAAAGCTTACGGGCTATGGACTGATGAGACCGAATGTGTTTGGGATTGAAGGAACGATTGCGGCTTATGAGGAAGGTGAACCTTGGCTTAATGAGCTATTAATGGTGCTTGAAGAGAATAAACAGTATGTACTGAATTATTTAGAGCAACACCTTCCAGAGCTGAAAGGCATTACCCCACAGGCTACACACCTCATATGGATGGATTGCACGGAATTAGGCATGACAGGTGAAGAGTTGTGTACGTTTTTCTTAGACAAAGCCAGAGTGAAATTTGATGAGGGCTTTAAATTTGGTCAGAGCGGGCACACCTTTGTCAGAATGAATATCGCCTGTCCAAAAGAGCGGATCGACTTGGCATTAAGAAGAATCCACGAGGCGATCCTGGATTACAGGGTCAACCGTAACGTCATGAAATAAAGCAGAGGATGAACAAATGAGAGGTCATTTGTTCATCCTCTTTCTTTATAAGAAATAAAGAACGAGGGCCCCGAAACTTCCTGATAACAGAACATAGAGCAACATAGGGACCACGGTTATCCGGATGATCTGACCTTCTTTACCGCTAAGCTGAACAACAGAAGCAGCAGCTACTACATTCAGGACGCATACCATGTTTCCAGCGTTGGCTCCAAGCACCTGTAAGGATAAAACAGTTTGCTGGTCTGCGCCGATTTGATCGGCGACACTAAATTGAAAGAGAGAAAACATCATGTTACTAAACGTGGCGCTCCCGGAGATAAAAGATCCAAGTGCTCCGATGAGGGGAGCGACAAAGGGCCATCCTTCACCCGTTAACCCTGACACTAAAGTGGCAAGTTCCATTGGCATGCTCACTAAATCACTTTCGTTCACACCTGAATTAATGAAAATCCTTACCATGGGAACGGCGGCCATTAATGAAATGATGCTTCCTTTAATCGTAAATAGAGATTGTCGAAAAGTCGCTTCGATTTGATGCCTGTTCATTTTATGGATAAGGAATGTCAGTGCCATGACCAATACAAAGATTGTACCCGGAAGGTAAAGAGGCTCAAACTGAGTGGAAATGTCTGTTCCTAAAATATTGCTCCATCCCACTTTCACGCTTCTAAGCCACTCCTTAATAGGCAGAAGATCCAATCTCGTTAACACCAATAGGACAGCGACAAGCAAGTAAGGAATCCAAGCTAACCAAATCGGCATTTTCTTATCAGGGACGAATTCGGTCATAGGTCCTTCCTGTGCTTTAAAGTCCCAAGTTTCATCGGGTAATAAGAAACCTTTCTTCGCTGCGGGAATGACGATCATCAACCCGACTAATCCACCAATGATAGATGGAAACTCAGGACCTATGAAGGTAGCTACAAGTAATGCTGGTATTGTAAACGACAGACCTGCAAATAGAGAGAACTTCCATAGAACGAGTCCTTCTTTCCAAGAGTGATTTTGACCGAAAAAACGGGTCAGCATTACAACAAGCAAGAGAGGAATCATGCTGCCGATGAATAAATCTATACTCACAGCGCGAATGGCTACGCCACTTAAATAATCGATCATTGGTTGAGCTCCTAACGCTTGTTCCACCTGACCTGCAAGGGTTCCTCCCTGTCTCAATCCTTGATCTATTCCTACCATAACAGGAGTACCTACCGCACCGAATGATACGGCACTGCTATCCGCAATAAGAGCGAGAGAAACGGCTGCAAGGGGTGGAAATCCTAAAGCCACAAGCAATGGTGCTGCCAGGGCAGCGGGCGTTCCAAATCCAGCGGCACCCTCAATAAAAGAGCCGAATAACCAAGCGATAATAATGACCTGAACACGGCGGTCAGGAGTAATCATTGAAAATCCATTGCGAATCGTTTCCATGGCACCGCTGTTCTGTAAGGTATTTAATAGCAGGATCGCTCCAAACACAATCCAAAGTATAGTGAAAGCAATAATGATTCCTTCAATCGAGGCAGCACCAATCTGTACTATGGGGATTTTCCAGAATACAAGACTTAAGATAGCAGTCAGTAAGAAGCTGACAGGCATTGCAACAGAAGCGGGGAAACGTAAAATAACAAGGAAAATAAGAACGGCTAATACAGGAGTCAATGATGTTAAGAGTTCAAGAACAGACATGTTCATCACCTGCTTAATGTTTATATATTTATTTTATAATAAGTTTGTGAAATTTTTCACATAATTTGTGGATAGTTTATGACAGATGAAGAAAAGATAATAGATCATTTATTGTTTTGAATAAGTTTTTAAAAGGCTTATTTGTGTTTGTTCATAAGTCATTTAGCAGTCAAAATGTAAAGAGCACAGAGTGGAGTGGAAAGAAACGGTCAATGTTTTCTCGAGTAATTGCATGAAGTCGCTTATAGAAACACAAACTAAATTGATAAGATAATTTTTGTCCATCACAAAAAAACATGTTAAACTAAGAATCAGAATAATCATTAGCAACCATAAAGAGTCAACTGATAAATAGTGTATTTTTGGAGTGGACATTTGTTTTTAAAACGCTTACATAACAGGAGGATACGTATATGACTAGTAAAACATTAGATCATTTTTTACAGGAAAATCTTGAAGACCTAAAATCACGCGGTTTATATAATGAGATCGATCCATTACAAGGTGCAAACGGACCGGTGATTACGATCAATGATAAGAAACTTGTGAACCTTTCTTCTAATAATTATCTTGGTCTTGCAACAGATGAACGCCTGAAAAAGGTAGCGATCGAAGCGGTGAAAGAATATGGTGTAGGGTCTGGAGCCGTCCGTACAATCAATGGTACCCTTGATCTTCACGTGAAGCTTGAAGAGAAGCTTGCGAAGTTTAAAGGGACAGAAGCTGCCATTGCTTATCAGTCAGGATTCAACTGTAATATGGCAGCGATTTCGGCGGTTATGGACAAGAATGACGCCATCCTTTCTGATGAATTGAACCATGCATCCATTATTGACGGCTGCCGTTTATCGAAAGCAAAGATTATCCGTTTTGGCCACTCAGATATGGAAGATCTTCGCGCGAAAGCAAAAGAAGCGAAGGAATCGGGTCAATACAACAAAATCATGATCATCACTGACGGAGTATTTTCAATGGATGGAGATGTATGTAAACTTCCTGAAATCGTTGAAATTGCTGAGGAATTTGATATCATGACGTATGTAGATGACGCTCACGGTTCCGGGGTCCTTGGAAAAGGTGCAGGAACGGTTAAACACTTTGGCCTGGCAGACAAAGTGGACTTCCAAATGGGTACGTTATCGAAAGCAATCGGTGTAGTTGGGGGATATGTGGCAGGAACTCAGAACCTGATCGACTGGTTAAAGGTCCGCTCACGTCCATTCTTATTCTCTACATCCTTAACTCCGGCAGATGTAACGGCTTGTACAGAAGCCCTTGATCTCATCATGAACTCTACAGAGCTTCAAGATAATATGTGGGAAAACAGTCGTTATTTGAAAGAAGAGCTGAAGAAGCTTGGCTTTGACATTGGAAACAGTGAGACTCCCATCACTCCGGTTATCATAGGTGAAGAGCAGGCGACCCAGGACTTCAGTAAACGCCTATATGAAGAGGGTGTATATGCCAAATCCATCGTGTTCCCAACCGTACCTAGAGGAGCAGGCCGTGTGAGAAACATGCCTTCAGCAGCGCATACGAAAGATATGCTCGATCAAGCGATTAAAGCATATGAAAAAGTCGGTAAAGAAATGGGAATTATCTAATCCCCTTTATAAATAACGTGATAGGGTCTGGCTATAAAAGTCAGCCCTATCTGTATGAATAATGAAATCATTCTATCACCATAGGAAAATGCAGGAGGAAAGACGATGAAAAAGATTTTAGTAACGGGTGCCTTGGGACAAATCGGTTCTGAGCTCACCAATAAACTACGTACTGTGTACGGTTCTGATAACGTCATTGCGACCGATATCCGGGAAACAGACAGCCCTGTCGTAACGGACGGCCCTTTTGAGCAATTAGACGTGACCGATGCCGGGAAAATGTTTGATATTGCCAAAACGAATAAGGTGGATACGATTATTCACCTCGCAGCTCTATTATCTGCAACGGCGGAAGCAAAACCGCTGCTTGCCTGGAATTTAAATATGGGTGGACTGGTAAATGCCCTGGAAGCATCAAGAGAATTGGAATGTCAGTTCTTCACACCAAGTTCAATCGGAGCATTCGGTCCATCGACTCCAAAGGATTCAACTCCTCAAGATACCATCATGCGCCCTACCACCATGTACGGAGTAAACAAAGTGTCGGGAGAACTTCTGTCTGATTATTACTTCACTAAATTTGGCGTGGATACAAGAGGACTTCGTTTTCCGGGTCTGATTTCCTATGAAACATTACCAGGTGGCGGAACCACTGATTATGCAGTAGAAATTTATTATGAAGCAATCAAGAATAACCAGTATACTTCATACATCGGTGAAGGAACTTATATGGATATGATGTATATGCCGGATGCACTTAATGCGATCATCGACCTTATGGAAGCGGACGGTTCAAAGCTTGAGCACCGTAATTCCTTCAATGTATCTGCCATGAGCGTAGCACCTGAGGATATTGCAAAAGCGATCCGCGTCCACCAACCGGACTTTGCGCTGGATTATAACGTAGATCCAGTCCGCCAAACCATTGCTGAAAGCTGGCCGAACGCCATAGACTCCAACGCAGCCATGAGCGAATGGGGCTTCAAAGCAGATTACGACCTAGCCAAAATGACAGCTGATATGTTAGAGAAATTAAAATCGAAGTAAGCAGATTGATCCCTAAAAACAATGGTTTCTTAGGGGTCTTTTTTTATTTCTGAAAGAAGTTCAATCTCTCTTCACCTTAGAAGAGATTGTTTTTCTAAAGTAAAGAAGGATAGTGGTAAAATGAAATTCAGACCGTGTATAGACATTCAATAGTGACAAATTATATTTGTAGGGTGATAAGTCGATGATAGGAATAAGTATAGCAACACAGTGGGAATATGAAGCAACATTGGAATATTTCGGCATAAAAGATAATGAACGTTTCGGTTATCCTTATGGCGAGTATTTCATAAGAACAATGAATGATACCGAACTTGTTTTTTATAGTACCGGTGTAAGAAAAGTAAATGGTGTTGGTGGTAATCAGTATATGATTTCTACATTTAATTTAACGAAAGTAATCGTTGCTGGAACCTGTGCAGGAATAGATGATCAGTTCAGTAATTTGGATATTTTTGTACCCGAGAAAGCCGTTCAATATGATTGCACAGTAAAAGAAATCGAGCCTCTTATTAAACAATCCTTCATAGTCGATATTGATCTATCAAAATATGGAAATGATTTTTATACCGGAACAATTGGCACCGCTGATAAAGCAGTTGTTATGTGGAAGGACTATTTAGAACTTAAAGAAAACGAAATAACAATAGCTGATACAGAAGCGGGTGCAATTGCTTATATCTGTAAGAAGAATGATGTTGAATGTATGATTATTAAAGGAATATCTGATTTTCCAACAGATGAAAGAAACTCTGATAAATTTGAATCTAACATTGAACAAATGAATGTTTATTTAGAAAACACACCCAAAGTTATGAACAAAATATTTGGCGAATATTTAAAAAGGTTTATATAAGTAAATAGATAGACCATTTGAGATATATTTTTATTCATACTAGTACTCATCCTCATCCCAGTGAAAAAAGCTTATTGTTTAAAAGCTTTTATTTTAAAATACGACAAAATATGACAATAATTGATAGTAAATTGGAAGGGAAATGTTATACTTGAAACAGTAACAATAAATGAGATCAAGCCCCTTTTTGTGGAAAAAAATGGTGATAACCTATATAAATTATGCTAAAATTCAGAAGTCTAAGGATTTTACATAAGGGGGATTCAGATGAGAGAAAAATTGAAAGTATTTGGGATACCTATAGGAATCATGCTTCTATTCATCGCTGCCTTGTTCTTTCACCAGCTGCTGTTAGTGAAGGAATTACCTCAGCCGAATTGGAGCCGTTCACTCCCATTAGACTTCACCTCAAAAGAGAGACCTCAGGTGTTTCAAAACAATGAGGAACTATACCTCTCAAGTAAAGGGAAGATCCATGCGCTTACCATCAATGATGAAATGAGTGTAGCAGATGAAAGAGTCATTGATACCAAGATCACCAGAGGCTATCCATTTTGGACCGATGGCAACGAATACATCTACTATAAAGATGGAAATCTAGTTTCGACCCAGGACAGTAAGGATCAGGTCCTGTCGAAAGAGATCACGGGTCTCGGAGCAAGCGCAAACCATATCTATTATTGGAGTAACGAACAACTATATGAATATAATGTGCAAGAGGGTTCATCCAGGGAAGTCTCCACTTTTTCATCTGAAATTTCAGATGTCCACGTAGGAGAAAACGGAAAAGCTGTCATTCAGGTGGCACAAGATGATACTCATGATTTCGTCTACTATATGAATGAAAACCGTGAAGTCAGTGAGAAGCCTTTTTTACTAGTGAATACAGCACCGAATAAAAAGGTGGATGGTTTAACGTTTAAAGTAACAGACGAGAAGCTCACCTTACTATACAATGAGAAATCACGCACACAAGGTACGCTTTCCTACAGTACATACAAGGTGCAGGTTCCATTACAGGAAGTAGGATCATCGATTTTAACCGGGAGTAAGATTGAATTCGTCAATAAAGATACCGGGGAAAAGCTGGCGAATGCCGGTGGGGTACAGTTTGTAAACGTTGATGGGAAAGAATCCGTGGTGTTCACTTCAGAAGGACAGCGTATTGGTGATAACAGTGTGATGAGCCTGTATGCTGCTCCTTTTCAAGATCAGGGGATTCTGAAGGGCTCTCCTCTTAGTACGACCAAGCATGTCACATATTCACCTGTGCAATTAACTGACGAAGCACTGGTTTGGTTTAATTATGATGGTGGTACATATGAACTATACGGGGCATCTCAGAACGATCAAGTCGTTTCAGAAAGTACAAACTGGTCGAAAAGATCAGTGAAAGAGGCACTGAACAACGGCGTTCTCATGATGTTCAGCAGCCTGGTGACGGTATTGACATCCTTTTACTGGGTGCTTCCATCGCTCTTTCTATTAATCTTATTGTATATATTCAGACCAAATGCGTTTGAAAAAGACGGGATCAGCTGGGCTGAATATGCATCGATCATCATTTTTATGCTGATGCCGATCAGCTACACCAGCAACGCAATGAACGCGTATTTTTACCAAGTGGCACCGGAGTATTTCGTGTTTCCGGGAAGCGGCTACGCACTATTATTGTTGATTAGTGTGATCACTTGGGTGATTTGGAAAATAGGGCGGGACCCTGATTGGGGATCCTTTGCAGGTGCCTTTTACTTCATGGGAATCTATATTTTGTTCTATATTACTTCAATCGGTCCATATATATTTAACTTATTTTAACCAATAAAGGTATGAGTGGGGCGGGTGGCTTAGATGATGGAGAAAATGAATCATATGATAAAACATACATTTTACAACAAGATAATGATCCTCATGGCTCTATTTGTCATACAGTTCATCGTTTTACTCTTCATTGATAAGCCATGGAACGTAATCACTGCCTTTCTGGTAACCATTGCAGGGGTAACGGTCCTGGCACACTTATTAATAAAAGGGAAAACCTTTCTGGCAGAGCATCGAAAATTGCTGGAAGAAGAAAATCAGCTGTCCACCCTTCTCCATTCACTGCCGGATTTTGTGTGCTTTAAAGATGGGCAGGGCCGCTGGTTAAAGGTCAATCAATTTGGCCGAAAACTGTATAACCTTGAACGAATTGATTATGTAGGGAAGACTGACAGGGAATTAGGAGAACTGGTTCCCTTTTTTAAAGACGCCTTCGACTACTGTGTTGACTCCGATGAACAATCATGGAAAGCTGAAAAGGTAACGAGATGCGAAGAAGGATTCTACCTTCCGAACGGTGAATACAAAACCTTTGATGTCATAAAAGTCCCGTTATTTCATTCGAATCAGACAAGAAGGGGATTAGTCATCATCGGCCGGGATATCTCTCAGCAGAAAATAGCTGAAGAAATGCTATTAAGAAAAGAGAAATTATCGGTAGTCGGGGAGCTTGCTGCGGGAATCGCCCATGAGATCCGGAATCCCCTTACAAGCATCAAGGGCTTCATTCAACTGCTTGAAGAGAATGAGCATGTATCCGAAAATTATCTCAACGTCATGTCCTCCGAGATGGATCGAATCAACCAAATTGTAGGAGAGTTACTCATTTTATCAAAACCTCAAATGAGGGAATACCAGGTCTTTGATATGAATGAGGTGTTACACTATGTGATCAAGGTAATGGAGCATGAAGCAATCCTCAAAGGGATCACATTAAATGTTCAAGTACCATCATCCTCCATTCACGTATTTGGAGATAAAAATCAATGCGTACAGGTCTTTATTAATATTATAAAAAATGCAATCGAATCGATGGAAGAAGGAGAAATCCGCGTCAACTGGAACATTCTGAACGAAAAGTTCATCATCTCCATTCAAGATCAAGGGGTGGGAATACCGCCTGATCGATTAAAGAGACTGGGTGAGCCGTTCTTCACTTTGAAAGAAAAAGGGATGGGACTCGGGCTGACCATTAGTCAAAAGATCATTGAAGACCATAAAGGGTCTATACTCATTGAATCAGAAGTGGACAAGGGAACAAAAGTAGAAGTAACCTTACCGGTAAAACATAAGTGAAGTTCAGGGCTGCCTCATTGCGATGCAGCCTTTACCTATGTAAAAGGCAGAATTCGTAAGACGATAGGGTTCTTAGCTTGGAACGGTTGTGGGGATAGATGAAAAAGGGTTAATGAACATGAAAGTACAAGAATAAGATGAAAGGAGCGTAAATACAGGCTTCCCTTCATAGAATCCATAAAGGAGATGTGAAGTCATGATATCATCCAATCATCCATATAAGCAGAAAGAAGGAAGAAGCACAGAGTGGATTGTAGCGGAAAGGAACGGTCAACGATTTGTTCACTGGTCAAAGAAATAAAAAACCCAGGTTCGAATTCGAACCTGGGTTTCTTTCATCAAAAAATCATATGAGCAATTGCAACAATCACAAGTAAAGTCAAGAATGTACGCTGCAAGAAGATGATCACTAAGTCCTTGAAATCAACCGGGATCTTAGAACCTAGTAATAATCCCCCAACCTCAGACATGTAGATCAATTGTGTTACAGATAAACAAGCGATCACAAAGCGTGTCAGTTCACTTTCAATTCCAGCTCCAAAGATGGCGGGAAGGAACATATCGGCAAACCCGACAAGGATCGATTGAGACGCTTCAGCTGCTTCTGGGATTTGCAGAAGCTCAAGTAGTGGAATAAGCGGCATACCGATATATTCGAAGAACTTGGTATTCTCGGCTACGATCAGTGCCGTTGTACCGATCGCCATAACGATGGGTGCAACCCCCATCCACATATCCAACACATTTTTCATTCCATCAGTAAAAAACTTAGAAGTACTATTGTTATTCTTCGCTTGAACAAGGGCTTGTTCGTATCCATAACCTACGCGGCTATAGCCTTCTGGAATGACTTCCATCGTGTTCTTGCCTTCTTGATCATTATAGTACGTGTCAGGCTTACGAGATAATGGCGGGATTCGTGGCAGCACGATCGCTGCGATAATTCCTGAAATGGCTACTGTTATATAGAAAGGAATGAAGTATTTTCCGAGATCAACCTCAGAAATGACGACTAAACTGAAGGTAATGGATACAACAGAGAATGTCGTACCAATGATTGCTGCTTCCTTCTTCGTATAGTACCCTTCTTCATATTGCTTACTTGTCAATAGCACCCCGATCGTTCCGTCTCCTAACCAGGAAGCTAAACAATCGATGGAAGAACGTCCGGGCAAACCAAATACGGGACGCATCACTTTCGTTAAGAGAGCACCGAATAATTCAAGTAGACCGAAATTCAATAATAAAGGTAGAAAAAGTCCAGCAAATAAAAATACAGAAAATAGAATGGCCAGAAGTCCATCCGGATTTAATAGAAGTCCACCCGTTGCGTCTGACCAGACCCATTCAGGCCCTAATTTAAATAGAGTCATGATCGCAAACACAGCACCCAGTACTCTGACAAAAACCCAAACAGGTCTTACATCGAAAAGGCTTGTAAAAAATGGAGATTTTTCAATGAAAGCAGGGCGTATGAACTTTGTGATAAAAGTCCCTAATACGGTAAGGATGATCAATCCTGTCATGATTGCAGGTACATAGCTTCCAATCCAGTCCTGTAATAATCCTGAAAGAACGGCGATTGGTATCGTGATCCCTTCTTCCTGTGGTATCGGAACCATAAAAAGAAAAATTCCCAACAGGGAAGGGATGATAAATCGTAAATGACTTGTTAATGTAAAGCGATGTTGTCGATTCATAAATTCACCTCAGATGTAGTTATAACGGAAAATGAAACATTATTCATTTTAATGCATACATATAAATTTGTCCATAAGAAGTTCCCACAAGGGAGTGGATGCATTACCTAGCTGTTTTTCCCAAACGGTGTGAAAGTGAAACATAAAATGTCGAATAATCGATCTAGTAAATGAATGTACACAAAAAGAAAGCGCTATCTTTCAATACCTCTCTATTTTACTAAAATTTTAAAAAATTTCAATTATAAGCTGAAAAACATTTTGCTTTCTCTCATTTCAAGTAATAAAGTTTGAAGTTCGAGGGAATTATTACTAAAAAATTTATTATTTTTTTGAAAATGAGGTTTAAGTAGTATGGAAGAGGGTATAAAAAATTCATACCTTGGTGAGTCAGGAGTTGTAATCGATGACATCTTTAACGATACTTACGGAAGAGCAGTTGGCTAATGTCTATCAATTAGCACAGGAAGAAGGATTGGAAGAAGAATTTATTGAGATGTTAGAAGGGGAGCTGGAGAGAAGAGAAATCGCTCGATAGGACTCAGACTAAAAAACAATGAAACGTCATACATAACGGCTGATCTCCTACCGGGAGGTCAGCCTATTTTTATGTCATAAGACAAAAGTGCCCTGGAGAGTCTCAGGCAAAGACGAAACACTCTAAGGCACTTTTTTTTATAAGAAGAGTAATCCAAGGGAAATGACGACTCCACTAATGACAAGGATAATGACGCAGTAACCCATAATATCCTTCGCCTTTAATCCTGCAATCGCTAAAGCAGGCAATGCCCAGAACGGCTGGATCAGATTTGTCCAGGCGTCTCCCCAAGCGACGGCCATAGCGGTCTTAGCTACTGAGGCATCCAGTGTTTGAGCGGCATCAAGCATAATAGGAGCCTGGACGGCCCACTGTCCTCCCCCGGAAGGAACAAAGAAGTTCACAATCCCGGCGCTGAGGAAGGCGAAAAAGTAAAAGGTCACATCATTTGAAATCGATACAAAGGCCTCGGACATGACGACAGCAAGACCGGATGCCGTCATCATTCCCATGATTCCTGCGTAGAAAGGGAATTGAATGACAATCCCGCTCGCGCCTTTAATCGCTTCCTGAACAGCCGCAAGAAAGTGTTTTGGCGTACCGTGAAAGAGAATGCCCAGGAATAAGAATAAAAAGTTCACGATATCTAAATTGATGGCGAAACCGTTTTGAACAAAATATGAAAATAGGAATGCAATCCCGAGAACGGCAACAATAATCGATAATACCATACTGTTTTCAAGACGCTCAGCAGGTGTTAATGCCTCTTTTTCAAGAGTGGCGGCCGTTTCATTAAAGATTTCAGGATCTACGGTTACCGTTTCTTCTTTAGACGGCATCAGCATCCTGTTGATGACCGGAAGAACAATAAATAGTGCTAACACAATCAGGACATTGAACGTAGCGAAGATCGTCTCGCTTGTCGAGATGACACCGATCATATCCTGGAATGGATGATCGGCTGTTGCAATCGATAACGGAATGGATCCCGAGAACCCTGCATGCCAGACAATAAATCCGGAATAAGCACTGGCAATCAGCAACCGGTAATCGACACCTTTCACCCGTTTTGCCAACTCTTTCGCAAATAATGCCCCGATTACAAGGCCAAAGCCCCAGTTGATCCAGCTGGCAATCATCGAAACGACCGTAACAATGACAATCGCGGAACCAGGTGACTTCGCAAATGAGGCAAGGAAACCAAGGAAACGTTTAAACAGTGGACTACTTGCCAGTACATACCCCGTCACAAGCACAAGAACCATCTGCATGGAAAAGGCAAGCAGGCTCCAGAATCCGTTCCCCCAATACTGAACCATCTCGAGACTTGAACTATCAGTGAAGATAAGGCCGAATCCAAATACGGCCAGTGTTAAAATGACAACAAATAAAAATGGATCAGGCAGATAGCGTTGCATGATCTTGTTCGATAATGATATAAGTGCCTTCATCTTTTCATCCCCCTTATTTAAATACACACCCTTTCTATTCTTCTATAATGATATGTGAAAACCCTTTCATTTATATGAAAATGAAGAGCCCAAATCAAAAAACGCCTGACTCATTTAAAGAGATCAGGCGCCTAAGCTTATTTCTTTACGGGTCGGGACGCTCCCCTTTTTTCTTTACGCAGAAGTCTAAACAACGTTACACACATCAGGACAAGGATGACAGTGAATGGCAATGCGGAGACGAGAGAGGCGGTCTGCAAGCCCTCCAGTCCACTGGACACCAGTAATACAGCGGCAATGGCAGCAATGAGTACTCCCCAGACGATTTTCACTATCATAGGAGGATTCAAGCTTCCCTCCGTCGTCATACTGCTTAGAATATAGGTCGCTGAATCAGCGGAAGTAATTAAAAAGGTAAAGATCAATAAGATGGAGATAACGGACAGGATCATCGTAAACGGAAGTTCTCCATACGTTGAAAATAAGGCACTTGTGACATCCTTGTTGACCCCTTCAGCAATGGCGGTACCATTAAATAAATCCAGGTGAAGAGCTGTACCACCAAAGACAGCAATCCACATAAGGGCAATCAGTGGAGGAACCACCAAGACCCCTATGATAAATTCCCTTATCGTTCTCCCCCTTGATACCCTGGCGATAAAAGCACCTACGAATGGAGACCAGGCGATGGCCCATGCCCAATAGAAAATCGTCCAATCCTGTACCCATGTTCCTCCCTGATAAGGAGTCAATCGTAAGCTGTAGCGGATGAAATTAGAAATATAGTCACCAATCCCAAGTATGAACGTGTTTAATATAAAGACGGTCGGCCCGACGATGAATACAAATAGCATCAAGAATAGAGCCAAGGATAAATTGACATTACTGAGCCATTTAATCCCTTTATCGAGGCCGGTTGTAGAAGATGCTAAATAAAGGATAAGCAGAATGAACACAATCGAGAGTTGAGAAAGTGTGTTGTTACCCACTCCAAATACAGAATTTAATCCTCCGTTTATTTGGAGAATACCTAACCCCAGTGAAGTAGCTACACCCATGACGGTTGCGATGACAGCCAGGATATCAATGGTATTCTTGATCCCCTTCTTTTGTCGGCCGATCATGGGAGATAGGGAAGTGGAAACCAGTCCATTTTCCCCTTTTCTAAACTGAAAATAAGCAATGATCAATCCGACAATCGTGAAAACAGACCATTGACTCACCCCCCAATGAAAAAAGGAATAGCCCATTGCAAGGCGGGCGGATTCTTCCGTTTGCGGCTCTACCCCCGGAATGGGGGTTTCAAAGAAATGACTCATCGGTTCAGCAATTCCCCAGAACACAAGACCGATTCCAAACCCGGCTGAAAATAACATGCCAATCCAGGTGAAGAAAGGATACTGTGGTCGTTCATCGTCCTTTCCCAATCGTATCTTCCCATATTTACTTACCATAAGAAAAAATAGAAATAATACAAAGAAAAACACTGCAGCGAGATAAAACCATCCAAACGAATAGGTCGTGAAACCAAAGGCTGCATTCGCTCCTTTAGCAAAAAGTTTCGGAAAAGCCGCCCCAAACACAACCAAGATGGACACAATAATAGCTGAAATCCAAAACACTTTGTTCAAATATGTACGATTACCCATGAATACCCCTCCTGACATAGTAGACGAACGTCTTCTATATTTTCATACCCTAAATCTACAGGGTTATTCATAAGCAGGAGGTGGTTCAGTACAACTCGGGAAATGTTTCATGATACAATGGGTGAAATTATGAACTTTAACAACAGGAAGGTGTCTACTTATGATTACATGTATCGCAACGGATATGGACGGAACGCTCTTGAATGAAAACCAGGAAATCAGTGAAGCCAACAAACAAGCAATCCTGGATGCGCAACAGCAAGGAATAGAAGTCGTTGTTGCAACAGGGAGATCATATGAAGAAGCCCGCTATGTCATACAGGAAGCCGGCATCTCATGTGATATCGTTTGTGCCAATGGAGCAGAGGTTCGAAATAAACAGGGTGAAATCGTCTATCAGGCAGGCATTGAATCAGCACAAGCGAAAAAAATTGCAGCTGTCTTAAACGAAACCGGTATTTACTTTGAAATCTATACAGATCAGGGAACATACACTGAAAATCTTGAAATGGGCGTTGAGTTGATCGTCGATATTTTCACGACAGCCAACCCTGAAGTATCAGAAGAGCAGGTGAGAAAAGCAGCCAAGGAACGATTTGATAAAGGTCATATCAAATTAGTGGAAGATTACGGGGTACTGTTCGAGGATGCTTCCCAGCTTGTTTACAAATTCCTTGTTTTCTCTTTTGATGAAAAGCAATTAACAGAAGCGAATGAAAAATTAAATAAAATAACAGGCATTGCCATTAGCTCGTCGGGTAAAGAAAACATAGAAGTGAATAGCCTTGAAGCACAAAAAGGGGTGGCTCTGCAGAAGCTTCTGAACGACAAAGGCCTTTCAGCGGAGAATGCCATGGCAATGGGTGATAACCTTAACGACCTATCCATGATGAAAGCTGTTGGGAGACCCGTTGCCATGGGGAATGCCCTGGCGCAAGTAAGAGAATTCTGTCCATTCATCACGGCAACAAACCGTGAAGACGGTGTCGCAAAAGCGATACAGGAAGCTCTTCAACAGACGGCAAACTCATGAGAACGTCTTCTGTTGTCCATACTGGTTAAAAAAAAGTGAATAAGGGAGCTTGAAAAAATGAGAAACCGAAACAGTTGGTTCTTAGTCGTCATTGGTCTTAGCTTACTACTTAGTGCCTGCTCAATGGGACAGCCAGATGAACAACAGGAAGAAAGTGAATCCGTCAGTAAACCGAGTGTCGAAAGCAACGTGATTGCAAAAAACCTCTCCATTCCCTGGTCGATTCAAAAGCTTGATGATGTTTTTTTCCTCACCCAAAGGACGGGGGATATCATTGAAATAAAGGATGGCAGGAAATCCGTTGTGAAAACCAATCTTTCTATGCCATTATCCAAACGGCCAGAAGCGGGGTTACTGGGATTTGTGCTTCATCCGGATTTCAAAACAAATCAGCTGGCGTATGCCTACTACACGTATGATGACTCAGGGGACCCGTACAACCGCGTCGTACTATTAAAACGAACGGAAAACGAGTGGAGTGAGGAAAAGGTATTGCTGGATGAAATTCCAAGCGGTCAATACCACCACGGTGGCCGACTGGAAATCGGACCGGAAAACAAGCTCTACATCACGACAGGGGATGCCACTCAACAGGATAAGGCTCAGGATCTCTCCTTTCTTGGCGGAAAAATTCTTAGGATGAATTTGGATGGTGGAATACCAGACGACAATCCATTTAAGGATTCATACGTTTACAGCTACGGTCATCGTAATCCTCAGGGACTGGCATGGAACAAAGCTGGAGAGCTTTATGAAACAGAGCACGGACCGAACGGATATGATGAAGTGAACCGTATCGAAGCCGGCAGCAATTATGGATGGCCAAAGATCACTGGGGATGAAAAACAAGATTCGTTGATTTCGCCCCTCGCGCACTCCGGGGAACCTTCATGGGCCCCGTCAGGAGCGGACGTTTGGAAAGAAGATTTAGTATTTGCCTCTCTCGCGGGTCAAAGTGTAAAGCGATTCGACCCTGAAACCCGGAAAGTATCAGACTTACTGACGGGCTTTGGTCGTATTCGGGACGTGCTTGTGGAAGGAGATACCCTTTACTTTGTATCGAATAATACAGATGGACGCGGGATCCCCCGGGAGAATGATGATAAATTGTATGAGGTGGATTTGAATTCATTGACGATTGAAGAATAGATAGGGTTACCTTCCTTGGCGTAGAGCTGAGGGAGGTATTTTTCGCAAAAAAAATAACACGCTAAAGAGCGTGTTTATGAATTCTTATTCTCATCATTGTCTTTATATTTCAGAATAGCGATCACAAACATCCCAAAGCTGAGCATCAGAGATAATACCTCAAACGTATTCATGAATACATCGCCTCCTTACTTAAAGGCTTCCCGGACATAAGATTGTCCTATACGCCGCAATAAAGAAAAAACATCAGACCTCAATATAGGCAATCAATGGTATTTTATTTAAAATGAATGACAAGGATGAAAACTCTTTGAAAGGAATGTGGTGACATGAATGGAAAATGGATACTTTCATTTCTACTCGTTCCCATTATACTTAATGGATGTGGAGGAACAGATGATCAACCGGTTCAGGAAGAGCAGGATTCCTCTGAAGTAAATTCCGATTTGCCTTCATCTGATACCAATCAGCCGGTAGACCAGTTAGATGTTCTTGCCAACGATGAAAAAATCATAGAGATGTTAAAAAAGACCGGGGTGATCTCTGAACATGCTTCCCCCGAAGAGATAGAAAAAGCGCTACAAAAATATCTTAAAGATAAAAATAGCAATCAACTGATTAATGAAAAAGAGAAGAAGAAATACATTGAGGAGATTAAAAAGAAAATTCAAGAGGGGGATTCTTCCGAAGGTGATGCAGATAATTGAAACAAAAGGCAAAGATGAAAATCCTTGCCTTTTTGTTCATGTGCGGGTACTTATTAGCGCATGACGCTACCGCCTGATATTTTCACAGATTCCCCCACAATGTTCTCTGCGGCATCACTTAGTAGATAGACTATCGTATTTGCCACTTCAGTCGGCGAGGTAAGACGTCCAGAAGGAATACTGTCTTTCGCGATCTCCAGTTGCTCCTCATAACCTCTGCCTTCACGTTCACCTTTTGATTTTATTGCGTTCCTTCCCATATCGGTATCTACATAACCCGGGCAAATAGCATTCACTCGTATGTGGTTTTCAATCGCTTCATGGGCAAAGGCTTGAGTAAATCCGGTTACGGCAAACTTAGATGCACTGTATGCGCTGTTCCCATGAGTTCCTCTCAGACCTGACAGGGAAGAGATGTTGACGATGGAACCCCTATTTTGCTCCTTCATTTGGTTATAGACGGCCTGAGAGAGCTGGACCAGTGAAAAATAATTTAACTCCATGATTTTTCTCATGTCTTCCTCGGACAGACTCTCGACCATATCACCGCCGCCTATCCCGGCTGAGTTCACGAGACCTGTGATAGGGCCGTGCTGGTTTATTGCGGCCGATAGAAGCTGTTCGCGATCTTCAGTGTTAGTCAGGTCCGCTATATATAGGAAGACCTTATCTCTTTCCCGGCATTCGTTTTTCAGTTGCTTCAGCTTTTCTTCATTTCTTCCTGAAATCGTCACCTTTGCGCCAGCCTGAACGGCTACTTTTGCTGTTTCATATCCGATGCCGCCTGTCGCGCCAGTGATGAGGATATGCTGGTCTTTCAACGTGCTTTCGTGGAAAAGGAAACTCATTTCTCTACCTCCTTATGATGTATAGTAGGATTTACCCGTTTGGGGGAGGAAGAAAACAGGTGAAGATGAGGTGGGCTGTCGGTTTTGAAAATAAATGGTGAAGAATTAAAAATAAAAGTGGAAATTTGAAAATAAGCAGGGTGAAATTGAAAATAAAACCCTCATTGTATGAGCAAGACGAATGAAAATCTGCTTCCAGTATCCATTTTCAGTCCCAATGGTCACTTTACAGCCCAAAAAAAGAACCCCCAATCCCTCATTTGGAGTTCTTTCTTCACATTTATCCCCTACCAATCCCATTCACAATCATCTGCACCGTCATGTCGATCTCCTTCTCATCATCCCAATCCGCTTCAGGAAGGAAGAGGTACCTGACAAGCAACAATCCGAAGATACTGGTGGCTGAAAATCGCACGACAGTGGGTGAAGGCAAGTCGATGATCTGTCCCTTTTCTTTGTAATGGTCGACGAGCTTCACGAATTTCTCGATCACTTTTTCAGCGATATGCTCTTTGAATTGTTCCTTCAGCTCAGGATGGAAAGGGATTTCCTGTATCAAAATCTTAAATGCCGTCATGTTCTCTTTCAAAAATTCCTGCCGATTCAAAATCATCGCTTTCAGGAAATCTTCATACCGATCATACTTCGCATCGAGCACTTTATTGAGATCCCGGATGACAAATGGGGCGATCAGCTTGGCCATCGTAGGGGATACAATCGAAAGAAGCAGGTCCTTCTTCGTTTTGTAATGCCGGAAGATGGTTCCTTCTGCGACACCTGCTTTTTTTGCGATTTGGCTGGTAGAGGTGGAAGCGTAGCCTTTTTCGGCAAACATTTCGATGGCTGCTTCCACGATTTTCTGTTGCTTATCAGTCAGTGTTTCTTCCTGATCAAATAGCTGTTTAAATATATTCTTTTCCTCAGTCATGCTTTAAACCCCTAACTTGTCGTTCATTCCTACCCTATATTTTACGGTATTTTCTGAGGGCTGCAACATTGAGAACGATAAAGAGTAGAGAAAACCCAATCAATACCGATAAGTTAAAGAGCAAATCCTCAAGAGCAAATCCCCGGATCATCACATCTCTTAAAGCATCCGCAGCATAATATAGAGGGGTGACTGGACCAATCCAGCTCAGCCATTCAGAAATCGTATCTAAATTGAATAATCCTGAAAAGAATATCTGTGGTACGACCACAATCGGAATGAACTGCATCATCTGTAATTCATTCTTGGCAAAAGCCGATAGCAATATTCCAAGTGTCAGGGCCGTGAATGATAAAGAAACGATGATGATCAATACATTGAAAAAGCTTCCTTTCATCATCATGTCCAGGACATAAATCGAATACCAGGAGATCAAGGATGCTTGTAGGAGGGTGACGATGCCGAATCCAATCACGTAGCTGATGACCATTTCCCAAATCATAATCGGGGAAGCAAGCAACCTCTCAAGTGTGCCCGTCGTTCTCTCTCTCAGGAAAGATACCCCGCTGATCAAAAAGACAAAGAAGAAGACGAAAAAGCCAAGAAGCACCGGTCCAAAGGAGTCAAACATCTCCATGTCCCCGCTTCCGTACACGTACTCAATCTGATCTGATAGCTTTTGAGAGTCGGCGGGAAACAAAGTTTGAATTTTTTTCATTACAGCCCCGTTGACAGTGGGGTCACTTCCTTCGATGACAATCGAAGGGGAAGTAGAGTCCTCGAATGATATATAGCCATCCAGTTCACCATCTTTAATGTCTTTCAAGGCCTTATCGGGACTCGCATAAGATTGAAAATCTTTCGTATCGAATTTAGATTCCAGTTGCTGTGGAAGATCGACAATCGCCACCTTTGCCTCATAATCATCCGAGTTAAAAACGAGAGACAGCATGCTGAGTATCAGTAATGGAGCTAGAAACATCAAGGCCAATGTTCGTTTGTCCCTGAGGAGCTGTTGAAGAATCCGAATGACAAAACCTCTAATCCGCAATGGAAACACCTCCATTTTTCAAAAATACCTCTTCAATCGAAGTCACCCCATACGTTTCTTTAATGGCATCCGGCGTATCGCTTGAAATGATTTCTCCATGCTGCAGGAGGCCGAGCCGGTCACATCTTTCTGCTTCATCCATCACATGGGTTGTGATGATAAGGGTTCTGCCTTCTTCCTTAAGACGGTGAAAGCTCTCCCAAATTTCCTTTCGTAAAACGGGATCGATCCCTACAGTCGGTTCATCTAAAAATAAGACTTCAGGGTCATGCAGAAGGGCGATGGCAAGGGATAGCCTTCTTTTCATTCCTCCTGAGTATTGATGGACAGGCTTATAGAGGTGATCCAGAAGATCTACGGTCGTCATTACTTTTTCAATTTGTTCGTTTCGTTTCGGTTTTTTTAATCCATAGAGAGAAGCCATGAAAGATAAATTTTCCTTTGCTGTCAGCTCATCATATAGGGCGTCTGATTGAGCCATATATCCGATGGTTGGGTACAGATCTTTTGCTTTCAGCTTGTTCCCTTTGAAGGTTACACTCCCTGTCGATGGCGTTTCGAGCCCGATCATAAGCTTGATCAAAGTCGTCTTACCCGAGCCAGAGGGTCCTAATAATCCATAGATATCACCTTTTGGGATGTTGAGAGAAACATTTTTTAACACTTCTTGAGAGCCGAATGACTTGGACAGCCCGTTCAATTGGATGATGGAATTCAATTGACTCACACCTTTCGGGAGTTAGTGAGTGATTACTCACTCTTATTATAGAGTATGTTGAGTGGATTGTAAAGTGAGTAATCACTCACTAACTGGTTATAGTTATTCTATTCACAAAATGGCCCCTTAGAAGAGCACAACAAAAAAAGAGCTTGAGCAAAGCCCAAACTCTTTTCACATCATTATTTTACTGTGTCATTTTCCCATTGGTAACTCCAGAATCGCTCAACGGTCACCCATTTCAAAGCTTCAGGGTCATTTTGCTGAATGCCTTTTTCTAGATCCTTGAGCATCCAAGCTGTTTGGGAGATATGTGCCTTCATGGCATCGATTTTTTGATCTTTGACCGGTTTGATATCAACAAGGATATCCGGCTGTCCTAGCGCTTCCTCACAATTCTTGGAGAATGCAAGGCAGTGGAGTTTCGGTCTTGATGCTTTCGGCAAGCGTCGAACGGCACGGACCACGGCTCTTGCAGTCGCTTCGTGATCCGGGTGAACAGAGTATTCCGGATAGAAGGTGATGATGAGGGAAGGGTTTACTTCTTCAATCAACTCCGTCACCATGTTTGAAAGCTTTTCATCATTTTCAAATTCTAGGGTTTTATCCCGGTATCCCATCATGCGTAAATCCTGTATTCCCATCACATCGGCCGCTTTTTGTAATTCTTTTTTACGAATCAGTGGAAGCGACTCTCTGGTTGCGAAGGGTGGGTTCCCTAGATTTCTTCCCATTTCACCTAATGTGAGGCAGGCATAGGTGACGGGTGTTCCATTTTTAACGTGGGTGGAAATGGTTCCTGACACCCCGAATGCTTCATCATCCGGATGAGGAAAGATGACAAGTACTTGTCTTTCTTTTTCCATTTTGACCTCTCCTTTTATATAGATTCAATTGGTTTAGTTGAAAGGTGTCGGACTGATTTCAAGGGCAACGGCCAGTTTCCCGTCGGCGCCATGACCTGCAAGTAACAGGCGGCCCTCTTCATCAAATTCATAATGAGTCAGTCCTTCAGCATAAATCCAGCCGATTTCAATTTTTAAACCGACACGGTAAGGTCCGCCCCCGATGATCTTTCCGTGCTCATAGTTGACTTTCGCGTTGCGGATATAGGCTCCAGCTGAAAAGAAGCCCTCGTTAAAGTGAGAAGCATAGGCCCCGTTTGTGGTTTCTAAATGTATATAAACGTCCTGACGGGCAAGCTGGGTAATGATCCCTTGCACATCAGCAATCTTAATCGGTTCCATTCTTTTTCCTCCTTAAATGCAGAAAAGACTCTTAACCATTATGTACTATCTTACTAAAATTCATGAGTGAATGCGAAAAGTATGATTGGGGGAGGGACGTGCTTTTGGGGAGGTCCGTCCCTCAAAAAAAAGTGCCAGGCACGAGATCATTCATTCGTGCCTGGCACCAGCCGGTAGTTATTTTTTAAAGCGGTTATAGGCCCCATGCATGACAGGTCCAACGTATTGGTTCAGTTTGAATCCGTGTTTGATGGCTGCTGTAACGAAGGTTTTCGCGTTTTGCACCGCTTCTTTCACGTCTTGTCCATTTGCAAGGTTAGAAGTGATGGCTGCTGCGAATGTACAGCCTGCTCCGTGGTTATACGTCGTTGCTACTTTTTCCTCTTCCAGGAGAGTGAATTCATTACCGTCATAGAATAGATCGAGAGCTTTGTCGTGCTGTAATTGCTTTCCGCCCTTGATGACAACGTTTTTGGCGCCAAGGTCATGGATTTTCTTTGCCGCTTCCTTCATTTCATCAATGGTCTTGATCGGACCTGACCCGGCAAGCTGACCTGCTTCGAACAGGTTAGGAGTTACGACGGTAGCGCGCTTGAGCAAATGCTCTCTCATGGCATCTGTTGTTTCAGGGTTTAATACTTCATCTTCCCCCTTACAGACCATTACAGGGTCGATGACGACTTTATCCAAACCGAAGGCATCGATTTTCTTCGCTGCAAGCTCAATGATTTCGACTGTACCGAGCATGCCTGTTTTCATGGCATCGATTCCGACAGAAAGAACGGTTTCCAGTTGTGCTTCCAAGGTATCAATGGATAATGGGTGAACCTGGTGGTGCCAATGGTTGTCCGGGTCCATCGTAACAACCGTTGTAAGAGCCGTCATGCCATACACGCCATGCTCCTGGAATGTTTTAAGGTCGGCTTGGATCCCGGCTCCACCGCTTGTATCGGATCCAGCGATCGTAAGAGTTTTTTTCAATGTCATCGTTGCATTCCTCCTAAGAAAGTAACTCGTTATAATGGTAAAAGTCTGACTAAAGAATATAATAACGGGCGGGTAAATACAAATTCTTTTGGCTATTGCAAAAAAGACGCCGGGAATGATTTCCTCGGGCGTCTTTTAGGATTGAAGATTGTTGGTAGACTTAGAATGGTTTCGCATCATTATTTGTTGATTCTTTGGAAGCGACGATGACCAGTTTCCCTTTATCGAGTTCTTCTTCATAGGCATCTGCTTCTGCCTGGTTCATCCCCACGGACTTCATTTTCGAACGTAATTCATCTCCGCGGCTGTTGAATAGATTACCCATGGATTCAATGATTCCTTGTTCTTTTATACCGGTGGATTCCGTATGGGTTGCCTCTGTGATGTGTTTAGAACGATGCTTGTCATGGGCGAACACGTAGATTTCATCTTTGGAAAAACCTTCACTTGTAAACATTTCAATTTCTCTTTTTGCTTCTACCACATTTTCAACCGTTTGAACTTTATACATAATCATTACCTCCATTTTGAATTTAATGTCTTGTTCCTGCTTTTCCCGGTTGTAGCAAAATCAAACTTTCCATAATATAGAAATGGTTTTTGAGAGAATAATTGTTTCCAAGATTCTACATTATTTCCTATAATAGAAGAGAGGAAGGTGAAGCATTTGACAAATCAATACAAGAAAATAAAAGAAATTGAAGCGATTTTAGCAGATTTGAAAGCCAATGAGAGTGAAAGCAGTGCCTCTTTGGCGTTTGAGAATAGAAGCAGTAGACGTTTTCCAGCTTGGAAATTAGCATCATCCATTCTGTCCTTTTGGAAAAATAGAGTGTTGTTGATTCTCCTTCTTTTCATCCTATTAGTAGGAGGAGTATCTATAGGGGTCTATTCGTGGCTATCCGGAACCACCTTTACAGAAGAGAAAGGGGCGTTTGTCGAACGCATTCAAGAGATGAGTTCCCTGGCGACGGCTCAAGGGTTCATAAAGGCCGTGATCGAACAGGAGGATAATCAATTATTCGGGAAAGACATCAATACGGATCTACCCGGGACAAAACGGAAGCTCTTGATGGTGGTCCCTGGAACCGTGTTGGCAGGGGTTGATTTACAGGGAATCGATGAAAACGATATAGTAGTAGATGAAGAGAAGAAAGCAATTCAATTAACCCTTCCACGTGCAGAGATTCTTCAAGACCCTTCCATTGATACTGAGAACATTAAGACCTTTTCTGTAGAAGGGATCTTCAGAAATGATGTGGACTGGAATGAAGGGTTTGCCCTTGCAGAAGTGGCAAAGGACCAAATCAGTCAGGAAGCGGTTGAGCAGGGGTTGCTTCAAGCCGCGGAAAAAAACGCAGAGAAATCGTTGAAGGGTTTCTTTGAACAATTGGGTTACGACGTTACGATTCAATTTCAGGACTAGAAAGGATGTCTAACAGTGACGAAGATTTTTCAAAACGATTGGGCAGACATTCTGGAAGATGAACTTCAGATGGAATACTATCAGACCTTGAGAGAATGGCTTAAAGGAGAATATGAAACGAACACGACGTATCCTTCCATGCATGATATCTTCAATGCCTTTCATTACACAGCATACGAAGATGTAAAGGTTGTATTGCTTGGACAAGATCCCTATCACGGACCGAATCAGGCAGAAGGTTTAAGCTTTTCGGTCAAAAAAGGAGTCAAGATTCCCCCGTCGTTACGAAATATGTACAAAGAGCTTCAGGAGGATATCGGATGTGGAATTCCCGCCCATGGTTCCCTGGTGAAATGGGCAGAACAGGGCGTGCTGCTGTTAAATACCGTCTTAACCGTACAAGATGGGAAAGCGCACTCCCACCGGGGAAAAGGGTGGGAGCAATTCACGGATCATGTCATCTCGATCCTGAATGAAAGGGAGAAGCCGATGGTGTTTATTTTATGGGGGAAACCTGCTCAGTCAAAGCAGGTGCTCATCGATTCTTCCAAGCACTATATCGTGACGGCTCCTCATCCGAGTCCATTATCTGCACACCGGGGTTTCTTTGGAAGTAAACCATATTCACAAACAAATGAGTTTTTACGGAAACAAGGGATAAACGAGATTGACTGGTGTATCGAATAACCGCATGTTTCACGTGAAACAATGGATAGCCCCTCGTATGTGGAGGGGTTTATTTTGTAGAAGGGGGGACGCCGAATGAAAAATGAGAAGCGTATCAACTGCTTTCAATGTCAATATTTCTATACAACATGGGAGCCGGCTCATCCCCGGGGGTGTAAAGGCTACGGGTTCAAAACGAAAGCCATGCCTTCACTGGTGGTTTTCCAATCCTCAGGAAGTCCCTGTATGAAATTCAAGCCTAAAGCGAAATGACGACAAAGAAATTTGCGAAATCCTTCATTTAGAATTAGGATAGTGAGGTAGGTTAATCAGAGGAAGTACATACTGTATGTAACCACGTACGGGAAGACGTCTGGAAGGAGTCATCAATTGTGAATATCCCTCATCAATCATTAATAAAGAAAATAGAACATGAACTCACAAAGGCAAAATCAGCCGAAAAGTCACAGCAAATCCGTGAGCATGTGTATTCCATAAAGGCTCTATGTGAAGTTTTGTTGGAGGAAAACCACGGGGCATCTACTGCAGCACCTTCGTTTCAAACTCAACAAACAATGCCATATTTGCAGGAATCACAACCGAGTCAGAAGCCTGTTTCCATCCAGAAAGAAGAGTCACTGGAAACGGATGACGGAGCGAATGGAAATTCATTATTCGACTTTTAATCAATATGTGAATGGAAGAACAGGAGGACCATCATGAAAACATTTATCATTATTGGAGCAATCAATGCCTTTTTATCAGTCGCTTTAGGAGCTTTCGGTGCCCACTCATTGGAAGGGAAAATCTCAAAGAAGTATATTGATATTTGGAATACCGGAGTTCTCTATCAGATGTTTCACGCCATCGGAATCATCATTGTCGGGGTACTGATGGGGAATGTGACACCAACCTCATTACTGTCCTGGTCCGGCTGGCTGATGCTGATCGGAACGATTTTATTCTCAGGAAGCCTTTATGTACTGAGCCTATCCGGAATTAAGGTGCTTGGCGCAATCACACCTCTAGGCGGCGTCAGCTTCTTGGCCGCATGGGTGCTTCTGATTGTCTTTGCAGCGAAAACGCTATAAAACATAGATACCCTGACAGGGAATTATTCTCCTGTCAGGGTATTTTTTTATCTCTGCGAATAACTTTGCATAGAGCCTCCAGCTCCATAAGGATATTCATATTCAATCTCTTCATCAAATGTAATGTAGTCTAAGTAAATCATTGGGATGAGGTACCTGGTCCCCGTTTGTGGATCACTCAGGATAAGATGATCCCGGCCTGCGGCTTCGATGATCCCTTTAAAAACCTTCGCATTCCATTCTGTATTGTTTTCAAACGTCGTGTAAACAGTCGCTACTTTTCCTTTGTTCAAGCGAAGAATATTCTCGATATAGGATTCTTCAATCGGTAGCATACCTTGAATATTTTGAGAAGGTGCGGGTGCATTTGTCGGTGAAGGGACTTGAAAACCTCCACCACCTTGCTGCTGTGGATAATATTGTTGACCCTGAACTTGGCCTCCACCGTAATACTGACCATATGGATTATACCCTTGCATATACGGGTTTGATTGTTGATTCGCCAAACCGAATACCTCCTTTTAATAAAGTTAAAAGATGCTATATGTCTCACTATTTCATGTCTATGTAGAAGGAGAAAAATATATTCGTTTGTTTTTTGAATGAGGAAGACGAACTTATTTTAAAAAAGTTCCTTTCGTAAACATTGTGTCTTTGCATAACTTCCCAAAAGTGAATTTCTGTTTTAGTTGAGGGGTAGTGTGAAAATAGGAACCGCTCCTTTCCGCTGCAGGTGCTCGCTTTCCGCGGGGCGGGCGGTGAGCCTCCTCAGCTTCGCCTCCGGGGTCTCACCTGTCCCGCTTTTCCCGCAGGAGTCGAGGACCTGCAGCGAGAATCCACTCTGTCTTCTCCTAATGACAGAAGGCCAAAATAAAAAAAGCTCCTATTGTAGAAATATTGATCGTTTGTTCCCCCAATAACTATCTACATAGGAGTAATAGAAAATTTTATGTTAGCTCGAAAATCGAGGCATCCTTGAACTATCTGTCAAATGAACCAAACAATGATTCCACCGTAAATGACCTCATTTAAAGAGGGTAGTAGTCCCTTTTCTATATTAAGCTCTGTCATGAATTTTTATATGGATGATGAGGGGACCTGCGTAAGAACCGGCGGATTTCGGACTTGCCGAGACCCCGTTCGGCTAAGTGAAGAGGCTTGACCGAACGCTAGCTGCAAGTGGAGCGGTTCTCCTCACCAGCCAGCATACGCTTGTTGACAGAGCCCCAGGCAGATCTTATGTTACAAGACAACAATCTTAGCCAAAAAAAACGACAAGCCACGAGGACTTGTCGTTTAACAGTGTATTTAGTTCACGTGAAGGAATTTCGTGATTGCTTCTTCTTTTAGTAGATTACCTACATAGAAGGTACCGAATTCGCCGTAGCGTGCACTTACTTCATCAAAACGCATTTCGTATACAAGCTTTTTGAATTGAAGGACGTCGTCAGCGAATAGGGTCACACCCCACTCGTAATCATCGAAACCAACAGAGCCAGTAATGATCTGTTTGACTTTTCCAGCGTATTGGCGGCCGATCATTCCATGACTTCTCATCATGTCGCGACGCTCTTCCATCGGCAGCATGTACCAGTTATCATTACCCTGGCGACGCTTGTCCATTGGGTAGAAGCAGATATGGTTCGCTTTCGGAAGGATCGGGTAGATGCGCTCCTGTACATATGGATTCTCATAAGGATCGCCTTCTGAAGGCATGTAGTTACCAAGTTCCACTACAGAAACATAAGAGTAGGTCGGAATCGTGAATTCAGCGATCTTCAGCTTGTTGAATTCATTTTCCAGCTCACTTAATTCTTCCATCGTAGGACGAAGGATCATCAGCATGAAGTCTGCTTTTTGACCAACGATCGTGTAAAGAGCGTGACTTCCTTCTTTCGCATCCTGCGTGCTGTTTAACTTATCTAAGAAACGGTGGAATTCAGAAATCGCCGAGGATCTTTCTTCACTCGGAAGCATCTTCCAGGTCGTCCAATCCATCGCGCGAAAATCATGCAGGGAATACCAACCATCTAACGTTTGTGCCGGTTCTGCCAATGTAATCACTCCTTAAAGTACTTTTTCCAACTTTACTATATCATAGTTTGGCCTTAGAGTAAGAATACAAAACCCGATGTCGATAAAATGGCACAAATAGTGGATAGGCAAGGGATATCTGGAACACACTATCTTCGTAGATTATTACATAGGCTTAGGAGTGCACGGAAATGGGTAAAAGGAAATAGCAATTATTAGAAAACAAAGACTTTTCCATGAAACCGATATCATTTCTCCTTTTCCTTGAATTCCTATATGAGAAGAGTATTCTAAGATTGATGTATAAATCAAGGAGGTTCCTCTATTGAGCAACTTATTTACAACACTAACAGATAAAGTAAAAGGCAAAGAGTTAAAAATCGTTTTCCCTGAAGGTACAGACGAGCGGATTCTGACAGCAGCCTCCCGTTTAGCGGGCGACGGCATCTTGACGCCGATCGTAATCGGAAACGTGGATGAAGTAAACGCCAAGGCGGACCAGCTGGGTGTGAAACTTGACGGTTGTGACGTTGTCGACCCGGCATCATTTTCTGGAATGGACGAACTTGTGAAGGCATTCGTGGAACGTCGTAAAGGAAAAGCTTCAGAAGAAGATGCGAAAAGAATCCTATTAGACGGAAACTATTTCGGAACGATGCTTGTTTACACGGGCAAAGCTCACGGTCTTGTAAGTGGAGCGGCTCATTCAACAGCGGATACGGTTCGTCCGGCTCTTCAAATCATCAAAACAAAAGAAGGCGTCCGCAAAACTTCCGGTGTCTTCATCATGGTACGTGAAGACGAGAAGTATGTATTCGCTGACTGTGCGATCAATATTACACCAGACAGCCAGGATTTAGCTGAGATCGCAATCGAAAGTGCAAAAACAGCTGAAATGTTTGACATCGATCCACGCGTAGCAATGCTAAGCTTCTCTACAAAAGGTTCGGCTAAATCACCGGAAACAGAAAAAGTGGTTGAAGCCGTTTCGGTCGCAAAAGAAAAAGCACCGGAATTGACTATCGACGGTGAATTCCAATTCGACGCTGCCTTCGTTCCATCTGTTGCAGAGAAAAAAGCACCAGGTGCCGACATCCAAGGTAATGCGAATGTATTCGTATTCCCGAGCCTGGAAGCAGGAAACATCGGATACAAAATCGCCCAACGCCTAGGAAACTTCGAAGCGGTAGGTCCCATCCTTCAAGGACTGAATGCTCCTGTGAACGATCTTTCACGTGGCTGTAACGAAGAAGATGTGTACAAGCTGGCGTTAATTACGGCTGCTCAGGCGCTGTAATTCTATAGATGTTGTGAAAGAAGCCGGATCCTTTAGGGGATTCGGCTTCTTTTCGTTTTAAAAGCAACCAATCTCAAACGAAAAGCGGACCCCTTGGATTGTCCCCCCTCCTTTTTTAGCAACCCTGCCATAATATGATATAATGAGCTCGCAAGTTGTGAGTGAAGGAGAAGCGTTATGGATAAGGAAAAAGCATATGCACTGCTTCGTCAAGACAGATGGAGAGTGATTGATCAATCGAGTTTGGGACCGATGTTCGGTGCCCTGCAGTCGTTTGCCATGGATGATACGTTGTGCACGGTGATAGGAGCAGCTCAGTCTGATCCTACGGCACGCTCATGGGTTCACCATCATACGGTGGTACTTGGCATTCAGGATACAAAGCTGCCGTTTCTTTCTGCTGCGTTAGAGGTGTTGGAACGGGAAGGCTATCAATATATTGTGAGAAACTCCGGCGGATTAGCCGTTGTGTTGGATGAAGGAGTATTGAATCTTTCATTGGTTTTCCCCGATTCTGAAAAAGGGATCGATATTAACCGTGGCTACGATGCTATGTGGTTGCTTGTCGAGGATATGTTCAAGGACTTTGATGTGAAGATCGAGGCGAAGGAGATCACGCAGTCCTACTGTCCTGGAAGTTATGATTTGAGTATCAATGATCAGAAGTTCGCGGGGATTTCTCAGCGCAGAATCCGGAATGGAGTAGCCGTACAGGTGTACCTCTGCGTCAATGGAAGCGGTTCTGAACGGGCTAAGCTGATCCAGCATTTTTATGAGACCGGGTTGAAGGATGGAACGACGAAGTTTACATTTCCTGTTATTGATCCTGAAGTGATGGCGTCTTTATCGGAGCTGCTTGGAGCCGAGTTGTCGATTCAAGATGTGATGCTCAGGTTCCTGCAGTCGTTGAAAGGGTTCAGCGGTGAATTTTATAGCAGTGCCCTTCAAGGGGAAGAGTACACGATGTATGAGACCTATTATCAGAGGGTAGTCGATCGGAATGAGAAGTTTTTGGGGTAGATTGGTAGGCTGGACGTCGGTTGTTATCGGTTCCGGCTTTTTTAGTTGTGTCAGAATTGTCCACCCAACCAAAAAACCAGCACACCCACAGGCGCACTGGTTGGGAACCGCATTATTCAGCTACTTTTTCTAAGTTTCCGTTTCGATCCATTTTGAAACGTGGTGCTTTGGCATCGTCTTCATCGAATAGGACGAGCTTTCTGGCACGGTTCATGATTTGCATAAGTGTCTCGTAGTCTTCCTGCATCGTGACGGAATTGTTTTCGAGAGCTGCGACTTTCTTTTCAAGCTCAGCGTTTTCTTTTCTGATTTCAGCGATTTCATGCTTTAATCTCTGATTCTCAATTTTTACATAGTCGGAATTCATGTTGGTTTGAGCAAGGTTTTGCAGGAAGGCAATGACCTTCTCGAGTGTCACTTCCCCTTTTAATCCTGAAGGCTTTACCACATGGTTAGCACCAGGCGCCTGCTGTGTTACGTAGACTTGTTCCTCGCTTGCTTCCATTTCGAATTTCGGGGCTTCTTCGGATTCTTTCCCCAGCTGTTCCGTTTCCGGCACGTAGTTCTCGTACTCAGCAAATTCCATTTCTTCTTCGGCTTCAGACATTGATAGAGACATAGCATCTAAATCTTCGAAAGAAGGTGCAGGTGGCTGATATAAAAGCTTTTTCTTGCCGCCCTGGTCTTTGCCCAAGATACGGTGGCGCTGTTTGCGTTGTTTTTTTGCTAGTTGAAGAGCTTTCTCATATTGGTGACGCACCACTGCGTTCCAGCGGAATCCACATGCGGCAGATGTGCGGTTCAGTTTGTCCCCGACTTCTTCAAAGGCATTTAATTGTGTGCTGCCTTCCCGTACGTGACGAAGGACCGTTTCTGCCAATAATAGATCATTCTCTTCCGTCCAGGCATCCTGTCTTGTTTTCATCATCATTTCATCTCAACTCCCATAGTTTTCTTAAATGATTCGTTAGTTAAAGGATGGACAGTTTTATAGGTTTTTATACGAATATGTTAAATTTATTTTTTGTCTGCTAGTTTCGTTGTATAAGTGGTGATCCCCATAAGCTAAGAAACGATGTTCTCTTGCAAAACATGTCAGAAGACTGTATTCTATAAATCGATGTTTACGACAATAGAATTCATTTCAATAGATAGAAAGGGTTGTTGACAAATGGCAAACGAATTTCGTGTTTGCGATGATTGTCAGGCCGTTAACCTGAAAACCTTAATTCCCAAATTAAAAGAAATTGACCCGGATGCACCGATCGATATTGCGTGCCAATCCTATTGTGGTCCAGGACGCAAGAAGACATTCGCTTTTGTGAATAATCGTCCTGTAGCGGCGTTGACGGAAGAAGAACTCATGGAAAAAGTAATCAAGAAAATAAAGAAATAAAGGAAAACTTCCAGTGAGGGAGTTTTTTCTTTTCTGCCCAATAAAAAAATATAGGTTTGGCTGTTGTTGGAAAAGGAAACTAGTTAGAGGGTAGAGAATAAGTAGGGAAAGCGTAGATACTTGTCAAGCGTACCCAAAAGCTGAAATTTTTTTGAAGCAAATGGAACGCTTGGCATGGATCATTCAGAAGCCAAATACCTATTTTTTTCGACAAAATTCGAGATGAATACCAGGATGAAAGTCGCTATAATAGAAATATGATAGTTTAGGAAGAGGGTAGAAGATGGAGTATGCCAAGCAGAAATTACATGAAGAAAAAGTATTTAAAGACCCTGTTCATCGGTATGTTCATGTAAGAGATCGCGTGATTTGGGATTTGATTGGCACCAAAGAGTTTCAACGACTTCGCAGGATCAGGCAGCTGGGAACCACCTACTTGACCTTTCATGGTGCCGAGCACAGCCGGTTCAATCATTCTCTTGGCGTGTATGAGATCATCCGCCGAATCGTGGACGATGTCTTCGCAGGCAGACCGGAGTGGAATCAGGATGAGCGATTACTGTCCCTTTGCGCTGCGTTATTACACGATCTGGGGCATGGACCGTTTTCCCACTCCTTTGAAAAAGTATTTCACCTGGATCACGAGCACTTCACCCAAGCCATCATCTTGGGAGATACAGAGGTGAATGAGGTACTCAGAAAAGTGGGACCTGATTTTCCTAAGCATGTAGCGGAAGTGATAGCGAAGACGTATAAGAACAAGCTGGTTGTCAGTCTGATTTCAAGTCAAATCGATGCGGACCGAATGGATTATTTGCAGCGTGATGCTTATTTTACCGGAGTCAGCTACGGTCATTTCGATATGGAGCGAATTCTTCGTGTGATGAGACCACGTGAGGACCAAGTAGTAATCAAACAGAGCGGTATGCATGCAGTGGAAGATTATATTATGAGCCGCTATCAGATGTACTGGCAGGTTTATTTTCATCCGGTCACCCGGAGTGCAGAAGTGATTTTAACGAAGATACTACATAGAGCGAAGGAGCTTCATGAAGAGTATTATTCCTTTAAGCAAAGCCCGGTCCACTTTTACTCCCTGTTTGAAGAAGAGGTTTCCCTCCAGGATTACTTGAAGCTGGATGAAGCGGTCATCATGTATTATTTTCAAATTTGGCAGGAAGAAGAGGATCCGATTTTACGGGACTTATGCGAGCGGTTCATGAACCGTAATTTATTTAAGTACGTGGAATTTGATCCGGCGAAGGAATATAAGAAGCACAGTGAGCTTGAAGTTCTGTTTAAAAAAGCGGGGATCGATCCTGATTATTATTTAGTGGTGGACTCATCTTCAGACCTTCCATACGACTTCTACAGACCAGGCGAGGAAGAGGAACGGCTTCCGATTCATCTATTAATGAGGAATGATGAGCTGCGCGAGTTATCGAGGCAGTCGGATATCGTCGATTCCATTTCCGGAAAACGCCGAACCGATCATAAATTATATTATCCAGTAGATTTACTATATGACGAATCAACGAAGAAAAATATTAAGAGACAGATACGTACGATTCTAGAATTAACATAAATGGCTCGACACAACGAGGATCTGAAAACGCAATACTAGGAGTAGGAGATGACGTACATTGTTGAAAGATCATGCTAAACTAATGAGTGCCTTCTTAGCCTCGGGTGAAGTGGTGGGAAGAAAAAAGCTTCAGAAGATGATCTTCATCGCGAAGAAGCTTGAATTCCCATTTCAGGAAAAATTTCAGTTCCATTTTTATGGACCGTATTCGGAAGAGCTGACCCTGAGAGTTGAAGAGCTCTGCAATATGGGATTCATCTCCGAGGTGAAGGAGAAAAAGGGTGGATATTATCAATACCGGTACACCGTCACCAAAGAAGGAGAAGACTTCCTGCAGATTTATGAGAAAGAGATGCCCTGTTTACAGGATTGCCTGACGGATATGAACGTTCAATCAGCACGCTTTCTGGAACTTGTTTCAACAGTCTTATATTTTGATAGCCTTCCTAAAGAAGAAGTCGTGGAGAAAGTATTCACGCTTAAGAGCAAGCAGAAATATACAGAAGAAGAAATCGAAGAAGCCTTCGCATACATCGAAGGATTAAAAATGAAAAAAATCGTCCAGTAATGGACGTTTTAATATGATAGGGGGGGATCACTCGAAAGGGGTGATCCCCTTTTTAAATAAACAAAAAAATCGTCACTCATGAGCGTAACGATTTTCCTCACTTTATTTAGGGGTTTGATCCATCTTCTCTATAATTTGATCAAGCTTTTCTTCAATTTGTTTATCATATTTCCGCTGCTGGATCCTTCGATTTTGGACCCCTTTTGCCACCATGAAAGCGACCACGACAATGGCTGCAAGGAAAGCCATCATGAACAATTGGAAGAGTATATCACCGGTATTTATGTCCATTTTACTTCCTCCTTTCCATATGGGTTTGGTATATCGTATTCATCAAAATGAGAATTTACCCCTTTTTTACGTTTAAGTAGGCTTCATAGCCGAATGTGATGATCAGTCCGGTAAAGAAGAGGAAAGCTGAGGAGAAGAGGTCCCTGCCTATTATCAATGAAGACATATAGTTAACAGCGAGTAACCCCATATATGTATAGAATCCCAGTACGGCACTTTTGTTCCAGTTGGACTTTTCTCTAGGGGTCATGGATTTGAAGAATTTCATACGGTCGCTCCTTCGTATTGAAAACGATTGAAGCCTGCGATCGATCTGATTGCAGGCTTATTGTCCTTAATTATTATTGATCACTGAGTCTCTTACCGCCGACTGCATAGTGACCTTTCGACATTTCTTCAATGAAGACAACGATTTTTTCTTCCGGTGCTCCGGTTGTTTCGCTTACGGCTTCGGTTACTTTTTCGACGAGGGCGCGTTTCTGTTCTTCTGAACGGCCTTCGAGCATTTTTACGGTGATATAAGGCATTATGGTTCGCTCCTTGCATTTGGATTTGGTACAATCTGTGGTAGCATGTTCGTTTTAGCCCACCTTTTAAATGTAAAGGGTAGGGGTTGTAAGAGCAAGCTTCTTATGGTGGGGATTGGAATTGTTCCTTAGAGTGGTCATGAAGGCAGGAATTTTTCTGTATACTATTGAATAAGAAAGTAAATCATTTTTTAAAGGAGTACATACTTTGGATACATTCAGCTCTCTTTTTGAGTCCATTTCCGTCTTTCGGCTGGAAGAGCTTCCGTTTGTGGTGATTGCCCTGGTCATGGCCTTTACGGTTCATGAGTTTGCCCATGCATTTGTGGCGTACAAATTTGGCGACACGACAGCGAAGGATCAGGGAAGGCTCACGTTAAACCCGATTCAACATCTGGATCCCCTGGGAACCATTTTAATTTTAATTGCGGGGTTTGGCTGGGCGCGTCCTGTGCCGGTCATGAGATCCCGATTTAAAAATCCCCGTTTGGCAGGGGTATTAGTTTCAGTGGCTGGCCCGCTGAGTAATTTCTTACTTGCATTCATTGCATTCGGATTTTTTTATTTTTTTGTAGGAGTGACTGGTGGAGTCGGGGTTCCTCCCTTTGTCATCGATCTCCTGCAGATGATTGTGTATCTGAATGTGCTGTTATTTGTGTTTAATCTATTGCCGTTCCCTCCACTGGATGGGTACCGGATCATAGAGGACCTGTCACCGAATCATATCAGGGCAAAAATGACTCAGTATGAGCAGTATGGAGTCGTATTATTTCTGATCATCGTGATCACACCCCTTGATGAGTATACGATCTGGCCGCTGTTACAAGGTGGGATGACAGCAACCAACCAGGCTTTCAGTGCGATTTTTACAACTGTTTTTTCAGTCTTTAGCTAGAATGTCAACTTTGAAGGAGTGAAGATACATGGAAAAGAAAAAGAACATCGGATTCAATATCATCAAAAGTGATCCTACTGACGGCCACGGTGGCTATGGTGTAGGCTCATTAAGCCTTGATAATGTTTCCCCAGTGATGATTGACGTCGAAGAAGGGGAAGCGACGATTGAAATCGGAGCGATGCATGCGAGGAGCCCGATTGAAAAAGGGATTAAATTTACGAATAATCGGGAAGATTCAGCAGGCGGTAAGCCGTACTGGTTGATCTGGGTGACCATTGACCGTATGAAAGATGGACCGTACTATGCAGGCGTGACGGCTTGTGAAATGGTCGTGAACCGTGAGAAGCGCAGAGGCTACAAGTCCATGCCGGAGCATGTGAATAATATGGATAAATCGATTAAACGTAAAATCGTCCTCGATCAACTGGACGACAAGTCGAAAGGGATTCTCACGGACTTCCTGAAGAAACATGATGAGGGTATGTGGGAACGCTCAAAAGACGAATTAAAGGAAGCGTTAAAAGTTTAAAAACATAGAAAAAACTTCTTTTGTGAACAAACTATGACATTTTTTTGAATATGTCGTTCACATCTTGCCCTTATGCTTGAAAAAAAGTACACTTAAATCACAGTTTGCACATAAACTAGGACATGAAAAACCACGGGTTCGCACAAACCCGTGGTTTTTCGTTTTTTTATACGTTTTTAGCGTGATTTTGGGGCGTGAATTGGTTTTGTTACGGCGCTTTTGGACAAACTTGCGGCACTTTCGGATAAACTTGCGGCACTTTTGGGGTTTGTTGCGGCAAAATGTGAACACCGACTTTTCTGACTGATCAAGCCGCCTCCGCTTTTCTATATGTCCAGCTCCAGGGCTTAGAGGCTCGAGGTCATAAGTCAAACCTGCCGAAAAGGCAAAAACCCCCCTTTTCGGCAGGAGCGCCTTATGCTTGTCGCCTCTGGGCAAAGCCCTTCCGCTTTTCTATATGTCCAGCTCCGGCGGCTAGTCCCTCGAGGTCATAAGCTAAATTGGCCAAAAAGGCAAAGAGCGCCTTTCCGGCAAATTCATCTTATGCTTGTCGGGCCTGAACAAGCCGCCTCCGCTTTTCTATCAAAAAATCCAATCCTTCACCTTTTCATACCAAGGCTTATCTTCTTTTTTTGCTGGCGCCTTTTCTTTTGGTGTTTCTTTTTTACCCAAATGTTCATGGCAGTACTCAGTAGGTTCGGTTCCTTTTACGAAATAAGTGAAGCGCTGTACGGGACAGTCTTCTGTGGCCAGTTTCCCATTATGGGGGTTCACGGCTACGCCGACGACGCCCTTCGTTGGTTTGAAGTTTTTGACGGGTTCATCCTTTAGCGCTTGCTCCATGAAATTCACCCAGAGTTTCTTGGCTAAATATTTATCGTCGACCAGGGAGATTTCTTTTTCTTTGTCATAGCCGGTCCACACCCCTGCTGTGAGCTGAGGTGAATAGCCGATCATCCAGTTATCTGTGTTGGTGGTACCTGATTTTCCGGCATAGGGACGGGTGGCGTCTTTCCGGATCTGGATCCCCGTTACCGTTGAGTAATCATTGAGCTTCGGATCAAATATACCACTCAGCATATGGGTCATGACATACGCCTGATCAGGGTCCAAAACTTGTTCTTTTTCGGATTTATTTTCATAAATGACGTTACCGGACCAGTCTTCCACACGTGTAATGAATACCGGTTTCACCTTATAGCCTCCGTTGGCAAAAATATTGTAGGCGTTGACCATATCGATGACCCTGGCACCTGATGTACCTAGTGCGGAGGAAGGATACTTTTTTACCTTTGTCGTTAATCCGAATGTATCTTGTGCTGTTTTCGTTAAGGTATCCTGACCAATGAAAAGGTGGGTTTTCACTGCGTACACATTATCTGAAAGAGCGATGGCCTGGGCGAGGGTGATGTCATCCCCTGCATATTTGTTGTTGTAGTTGTGAGGTGTGTATTTCGCTTTGCCATCATCAAATGTGAATGAAGTTAACTCACTTTTCATCGTTGTAGACGGGGTGAAGCCATGCTCCAGGGCAGAATAGTACAGGAGCGGTTTAATCGTTGATCCCGGCTGACGAATGGCCTGAACCGCACGATTAAACGGACTTTCCTCATAGTTTCTTCCTCCGACTAGCGCTGTTACATGACCGTTCTTTGGGTTCATTGATACAAATCCAAGCTGAATTTCAGATTCATCAGGGATTTGTTCCTTCACGACTTTTTCTGCGACTTTTTGATGGTCGGGATGAAGAGTTGTATATACCTTCAGTCCGCCCATTTCAATGGTCCGCTCTTCGATGCCTAAGTCAGAACGCAGAATGCTTTTCACAACGTCTTGAAAATAAGGAGCCGTTTCTGCCTTATGGTGTGCATGCTCACCTGTAATGGTAAGGGGAGCTGCCTTTGAAGCTGCCTGTTGTTCCTTTGTAATGAAGCCGTCCTCGGTCATGGACTGGAGGATCAGTTCCTGGCGATTCTTGGCATTATCCATATTGGCGACGGGTGAATAGTAGGTCGGTGCTTTCGGAATTCCGGCAAGCATAGTGGCTTCAGCAACGGTCAATTGGTTGGCATCCTTACCGAAATAGTATTGACTCGCTGCCTGGACACCGTAGGCTCCATGGCCATAATAAATGGTATTTAAATAGCCTTCCAGAATTTCTTTCTTCGAATAGTTCATCTCGATCCGAATCGTATAGAGGGCTTCTGAAATCTTTCTTTTCCATGTCTTGTCATGGGATAAAAATAGATTACGAGCATACTGCTGGGAAATGGTACTGGCTCCTTGCACTTTTGCCATGGCTTTCAAGTCGGCAAGTGCTGCTCCCGCCATCCGTTTGATGTCGAAGCCATAGTGCTGATAGAAGCTTTTGTCTTCAATGGAAATGGTCGCTTCGATAAGCGCTGGGGAGATTTCTTTCAGGCTCACCCAATAGCGTTTCTCACCTGTATTCGTTTCCCCTATAACCGAACCGTCCTCACCGTAGAGCAAAGTGGATTGAGGCACGGCAAGCGGAGGGGGCCCCTGGATTTTAGCGTATGCTAAAACTCCGATCAGCCCGGCAAACATCAGGACCGAAACCAATAAACCTGCAACGACTGCCACTCTGGCATATTTTTTTGTTTTCTCCATTCGAGCCATCAGTTCCATACCTCTCCCCACCTTCTCCTCCCGAGGTCCGTAAATTTAGGGACGGACCTTAGATAGTATTGGACAATAGTAAACATCCTATATTATGTTTAGCGTATAGTATCAGTATGAAAAGTTTTACGAGTTTTTAAACGTTAAAGTTTTAGAAAAAATTTCACTTGAAATTTTGCTAGATTCCACTATACTTTTTCTCATGTTTGTATTTATCATGATAGGGAAGGATAAAAATGACGTCTGTTGCGGACGTTTTTATAAATAAGGGTAGAGCCCGTCATTACAGGCTTTAGCTTGACTGAGTGATCTATTTTGTCCTGAAGTGAACGTGTGAAAACTCAAACTAGTGGTATATGATTTATACAGCGAAGAACGGAAATTGCGGGAAAATCGATAAAAAACAAGAAGGGAAGTTGAAACAATGAGTGGACTTTGGTACACAGAAAAACAAACAGAAAACTTCGGAATCACGATGAAAATCAAGAAAACTTTACATACAGAGCAAACGGATTTTCAATATCTTGAAATGGCAGAGACAGAAGAGTGGGGGAACATGCTATTCCTTGATGGAATGGTGATGACAAGTCAAAAAGACGAGTTCGTATATCATGAAATGGTGGCCCACGTTCCTTTATTCACACACCCTAATCCTGAGAAGGTATTGGTTGTCGGTGGCGGAGACGGCGGCGTGATCCGTGAAGTGTTAAAGCACCCAAGCGTGAAGAAAGCGGTTCTTGTTGAAATCGACGGAAAAGTGATCGAGTACTCTAAGAAGTACCTTCCGGAGATTGCTGGAGAACTGGAAAACGAGCGTGTTGACGTACAAGTGGACGATGGCTTCATGCATATCGCGAAAAGTGAAAATGAATATGACGTGATCATGGTCGACTCGACTGAGCCGGTCGGACCAGCTGTAAACCTATTCACAAAAGGTTTCTATGCAGGGATCTCCAAAGCCCTGAAAGAAGACGGGATCTTTGTCGCACAGTGTGATAATCCTTGGTTCAAAGCAGATCTAATTCGCCAGGTACAAAGCGATGTAAAGGAAATCTTCCCGATCACTCGTCTATATACAGCGAATATCCCGACATACCCAAGCGGACTATGGGCCTTCACGATCGGTTCAAAAAAGCACGACCCAATCGAAGTACCGGAAGATCGATTCCACGACATCGAATCAAAATACTACACACCAGAACTGCACAAAGCAGCATTCGCCCTTCCTAAATTCGTTAAAGATTTAACAAAATAAATTTGAGGGACGGACCTCAAGTTTCAATGAAAATTGCACAAATTCAATAGGGACGGGCCTCAGGAGATGCCATGCACCTCCTGAAGGTCCGTCCCTCTAATAAGAGAGGATGAACACTATGCGTTTTGATGAGGCTTATTCAGGTAATGTGTTTATTAAGAGTCATCCTTCGTATGAGGATAGCCAGGTCGTTCTTTACGGTATGCCGATGGATTGGACGGTAAGTTACCGCCCGGGATCCCGTTTTGGCCCGACCCGTATTCGTGAAGTTTCGATCGGTTTGGAAGAGTACAGTGCCTACCTCGACCGCGAGCTTGAAGAAGTGAAATTCTTTGATGCCGGGGATATTCCATTGCCATTCGGTAACCCGCAGCGAAGCATTGATAGGATTGAGGATTATATCGATGGTCTTCTTGGAGACGGAAAAATCCCATTTGGAATGGGTGGAGAGCACTTGGTCTCATGGCCGGTCATGAAAGCGGTCGCTAAGAAATACCCGGACCTTGCGATCATCCATATGGATGCTCACACAGATCTTCGTGAAGATTATGAAGGGGAGCCATTATCTCATTCAACTCCCATTCGCAAAATCGCTGAGCATATCGGACCAAAGAATGTCTATTCTTTCGGAATCCGTTCCGGGATGAAAGAAGAATTCCAATGGGCGAAAGAAAACGGCATGCACATTTCAAAATTCGAAGTGCTTGAGCCGTTGAAGGAAATTCTTCCGCAGCTTGCAGGACGTCCTGTATATGTGACGATTGATATTGACGTGCTGGATCCTGCACACGCTCCTGGTACAGGAACCGTGGATTGCGGCGGGATTACGTCAAAAGAATTACTGGCATCGATCCATGCCATCGCACACTCTGACGTGAATGTAGTAGGTGCAGACCTTGTAGAAGTCGCTCCTATCTATGATCCATCAGAGCAAACAGCCAATACAGCCAGTAAGCTGATTCGCGAAATGCTCCTGGGATGGGTAAAATAAACAGCACAGCCTCTTCTGATTGACGGAAGAGGCTTTTCTTTTGCCATAAATCCGCTTACATCCACTCCCGAAATTGAAAACTCATCGTGTTCCATTGCATTTTCCCACAATACTTCTTATACTTAATTAGTTAGAAGGAAGGGACGTCTAAAAGAGGGACGGACCTATCACTTGATCGGACCCTAATATAGAAAAGGATGTGAGTGGTTTGACGGCAAAAACAGATTATACCCCTGTCAAAGTTCACTTGAAAACCAAAATCACAATAGGAGAGGAAAGTGACTCTTTTGAACTGGTATCATTTGGTCGATACTATGAAAAAGGAGATGCCGTTTTCCTGAAGTACGATGAGGTGCAAGAGGAAGGAACCACCCATACGATTGTTAAAGTCTCGGACCAGCAAGCTCTTATTCTCAGAAGCGGTGCAGTGAAAATGAGAATGGCCTTTAACGAACGGGAGGAACAAAATGGTTCTTACGAAAGCCAGATGGGTACACTCTTACTTACAACCAAAACAAAGAAACTTTCACATACACAAAGTGACTCCAAGCTGGAAGGGGATTTCAACCTTTCTTACGAGTTAAAGATGCAAGATAGTCCAGTAGGGGATTATGTTATGTCCATTCACTATAAGGAGGAAGCATAGACGCATGAATATTGTCGAAAAAGTACAAGAAAACCTGAAATCCGAAATAAAGGCAGCAGTCCTGAAAGCGGGACTCGCAACAGAGGATCAGATTCCTGATGTCATTTTAGAAATCCCGAAAGAAAAATCCCACGGGGACTACTCTACCAATATGGCGATGCAGCTTGCACGCGTAGCGAAAAAAGCGCCGCGCATGATCGCAGAGGACATTATGGCGAACTTCGACCAGTCCAAGGCTTCCATTGAAAAAATGGAGATCGCAGGGCCTGGATTCATTAACTTCTACATGAACAATGAATACCTGACCGATTTGATTCCATTGATTCTTGATCAAGACCAGGAATATGGTCAATCAAACGCGGGGAATGGCGAGAGAGTGAACGTGGAGTTTGTATCTGCCAACCCGACAGGTGACCTTCACCTTGGACATGCCCGTGGAGCGGCTGTAGGTGATTCCCTATGTAACGTTCTTGAAAAAGCAGGTTATAAAGTAACCCGTGAATACTACATCAATGATGCAGGAAACCAAATCCATAACCTGGCGATTTCCGTTGAAGCCCGTTATTTCCAAGCTCTTGGAGAAGACAAAGCGATGCCTGAAGATGGATATCATGGCGCGGACATCATCGGAATCGGGAAGAAACTGGCGGAAGAATTCGGTTCGAAATATGCGGAAGTAAGCGACGAAGAGCGCTACAAGTTCTTCCGTGAGTACGGACTGAAGATCGAAATGGCCAAGCTTCAAAAGGACCTGGAAATGTTCCGTGTGCCGTTCAACGTATGGTATTCTGAAACATCCCTATACGAAAATGGTAAAATCGATGCTGCGTTAAAAACATTAAAAGACAATGGTCATGTTTATGAAGAAGACGGCGCGACCTGGTTCCGTTCCACTGAACTTGGGGATGACAAAGACCGTGTTCTCATCAAGAATGATGGAACGTACACGTACTTGACTCCGGATATTTCCTATCACCAGGATAAATTCGAACGCGGACACGATGTGCTGATCAATATTTGGGGTGCTGACCACCACGGATACATCCCTCGTATGAAAGCGGCGATTGAAGCACTCGGTTTTGACCGTGAGAAATTAGAAGTAGAAGTGATTCAACTGGTTCACCTTTATAAAAATGGTGAGAAGATGAAGATGAGTAAGCGTACAGGTAAAGCAGTCACTTTACGTGAGCTTGTAGAAGAAGTCGGCCTGGATGCCGTCCGTTATTTCTTTGCCATGAGAAGTGCCGATACGCATATGGACTTTGATTTGGACTTAGCGGTATCCCAGTCCAACGAAAACCCTGTGTATTACGCACAATATGCCCATGCGCGTATTTGCAGTATTCTCCGTCAAGCAGAGGAGCAGGGACTTGCTTCAGAAGACAAGATCGACTTAAAGCTGATCGGGACGGAAAAAGAAGTGGATTTACTGAAAAAATTAGGTGAATTCCCACAAATGGTTGCCGATGCTGCGGAGAAACGTACACCTCACCGTGTGGCGAACTACATTAACGACCTGGCATCAGCTTTCCACAGTTTCTACAATGCCAATAAGGTTCTTGATGAAGAAAACCGTGAACTTACAACGGCTCGTCTGGCACTTGTAAAAGTGGTTCGAGTCACATTACAAAACGCTCTTGCATTAATCGGAGTTGCCGCTCCAGAAAAAATGTAAGGACGATAGATGAAGAAGGTCCGTCCCTCGGGGTGGACCTTTTTTCTTATATTTCTCCAGCTTTAACGTATAATAAAAGAAGACATATTGTTCAGGAGGATGTTATGAAAACAGTTATTTTAGCGATTGTGACCGGTTTCCTGGTTGGCTTTATTTTTGCCCTATTTAAGCTTCCGATCCCCGCACCGCCTGCCTTGGCTGGGATTGCAGGAATCGTAGGCATCTATCTCGGTTTTAAAGCCTTCACAGCGATTCAGCCTTGGATTGAATCGGTATTTAGATAGAATTTACATACGATAGTTTATTCCAGGATCCGGTAGCTTCCATCAATCTTGAAAGTTACCGGATCCTGGAATAGACAAAACAAAAAAGACGAACAACAAAGTGTTCATCTTTTCTCTACCATTCCAAAGCCCCGCCACTAATCCGCTTCACTCCCCGAATCGTCGAAAGGTCCTCTATCAGCTTAAGCATGGCCAAATCCTTATGCTTTGCTTCAATCATAAAGTCAACGTCCTGATCAAACGTCTTGAGTGTTTTGAAAAAACCCTCTACGAATCCCGCATCGACCAAATCAGCGTGAGAGCGGAATGCTTTTTCCGATTTCGGCGAGGAAATATGTATTTTGGGAACGAGATCTCTCTTTTCCCATGTGGCAAAAATCGCTTCAAGATAATCTTCTAAAGGCCTCTCACTAAGGTTGGCCTCGTGATGGTGGATATCAAGGACCATGGGGATGTTTTCTTTTTGGCAAACATCTAATGTTTCTTCAACCGTATAGGTTTTGTCATCGTTCTCCAGGGTCATGATCTTCTTCACATGAGTCGGGAGATCTTTCAAATTTTCATGAAAACGTCCCAATGTTTCTTCCTTATCACCATAGCTTCCACCAATATGAATATTAATGACGGAGCGATCCTCAATCCCCATATACTCAAGCATTCGGTAATGATAAACCATGTCCTTTACGGCGTTGTCCGTTACATGCTGCCTGGGACTGGTGAATAGAGTGAATTGATTGGGGTGAAAGCTTGCCCTGATCCCAAACTTCTTGATCAAATTCCCAAGCTCTTTCCATTCTTTTTTGAAAGGAGTATGGAAGTCCCACTCGACTTCCGGATGAGTAGCTAAAGGAACAAGTGAGCTTGATAGTCGGTACAGTTCAATTTCGTGAGCTGCACAAAGATACAGTATGCGTTTCGTATGTTCCAGGTTTAACCTTGTTACTTCCTTCAAGCGATCCATCCGTTCCTCTTTCGGAAGCTCTGTATATCGTTTGTAGGTCATGGTTTTGGCAGGGCTCGCGTCCCATAAGGAGAGGGAATTAGCAACAAACCCCAATCGGACTTTCATGTGGTTTCCCCCTAAAGTAAAATGGAAATGGATGAAGCGATCCGTTCCTTAATCCGGGTGAGTATGGAAACTGAAGCAAGGTCACTTTCGCTCAGCATATCGGATGCGTCCATATCCTTTTTCATTTCCTTTTTTAATGTGTGAATAAATTCTTTGTCGTAAATAAGATTGTTGATTTCAAGATTGATAAAGAAACTTCTTTTATCAAAATTGGCCGTACCTAAATCACAGAAATAGTCGTCTACAATCATTACCTTGGCGTGGTAAAATCCGTTCATAAATTGATACACCTCTGCCCCTTTAGCCAGCAAGGTTCTAAAATAAGGGAACGCGGCTTCCTTCACTAACATATGATCGGCATTATTGGGAATGATGATCCTCACAGTCACGCCCCGTTCCAAGGCATCACTTAGTGCTTCCATTAAAATCGGAGTGGGGATGAAATAAGGAGTCCCGATGATGACTTCCTCTTTGGCATCATCAATGAATTTCTTGAAGAAATCCTCGATATTCACCCCTTCTGTCGGGAAAATCTGATGGGTAATACTTCCTTTTTCAGACGGAGGAAAGTATTTCTTTTCGTCTTTCAGGTCCTTTTTCGTCCCCCTGAACCAATCGATGCAAAATTCTGTTTGTAAGTCGTGAACACCCTCACCCTCTAAACGAAGATGGTAATCCCTCCAAGGGGACAGCTCGGGTATGTCATTTTCATCAATATATTCTTTCCCGACGTTATAACCACCCAAATACCCAATCACGCCGTCAATGACCGTGATCTTCCGGTGATTCCGCTGTTGGGAGGAGAAAAATAAGAAAGGGAGGCTGACTTTTTGACAGAAGGCCACTTCCACACCAGCGTCACGCAGCATTCTCACTTTTGATTTAGGCACATTATGACTCCCGATCTGATCCATTAACAAGCGGACCTCTACGCCTTCCTTTGCTTTATCCTTCAATAATTCCATAAACCGTAAAGCAAAATGGTCATCTTGTACGATATAGAATAAAACATGAATGGAAGACTTGGCTTCTTTCATTTCTTTAAACATTTGATCAAAAAGCTCGGGACCTCTGGAAAATAATTTAATATTGCTATTTCGTTTTTCATAATCTCTTCTAGTCCGTGTCCGGATGAAACGACTTCTCCCCAGCTTAAAGTCGATCATTAACCAGACTATGACGCCAACTATTAATAACAGTAGGATGAACCACCACATATAATCACTCTCTCATCTGCATTAGCTTTAGTATGTCCTTAAATCTTCCCTACGTTGCACTCTTTCTTCTTTTACCTTAAATGATTCGTATTGAAACCTGTAGGGGGTACAAAAAGTCCTGGTTACTTCCAGCGAATGAAGGACTGTTCATGTAAAGGTTTTCATTTTTCTTGATAAAAACCATTGACTGAATGCTCATTCATAATATAATGGATATATGAACTATTCAGAATATTAATTTGGTTTGTAAAAGTTTGAACAAAGGGGAAGTTCGGGTCAAACCAAAGAAGGGGGAGTGTTTTTCAATGAATGGGTTACTCATTCTCAATTGGGTTGCATTTATTCTTGTAACCGTTTACGCACTTAGTCTGTTTGTGTATGTAGTAAAGACGAGAATTGAATATATTAAGCTCGGAAAGAAAGTGGAGTTCGACCAGCGATTCAAGGAACGGTTCCAGAAGATCGTGGTCAATGTCTTCGGACAGAAGAAGCTCTTGAAGGATAAGAAGAGTGGAGCGATCCACGTCATGTTCTTCTACGGCTTCATATTAGTCCAATTCGGAGCCATCGATTTCATCTGGAAAGGACTGGCGCCAGGGAGTCACTTACCACTGGGACCATTATATCCCGGATTCACGTTCTTCCAGGAGATTGTCACACTCATGATCCTGGTAGCGGTTGTTTGGGCCTTCCACCGCCGCTATGTGGAGAAGCTGGTTCGTCTTAAAAGAGGATTTAAGTCAGGATTGGTTCTCCTATTCATCGGTGGATTAATGCTGTCAGTCCTTGTAGGGAACGGGATGGGCCTTATCTGGCACGGTGAAGAACTGGCGTGGACAGAGCCTGTAGCTTCACTCATTGCAGGAGCACTTGGAGCCATTGGAGAAACAGCTTCCATCGTCATCTTCTATGTGGCATGGTGGATCCATTTATTATTCTTACTGGCATTCCTGGTATATGTTCCACAATCCAAGCACGCTCACTTAATCGCAGGTCCTGCGAATGTCTACTTCAATCGATTAGACAACCCTGGAAAGCTGAAGCCCATCGACTTTGAAGATGAGTCAGCCGAAAGCTTCGGGGTAGGGAAAATTGAAGAGTTCACACAACATCAAATGATCGACTTCTACGCTTGCGTGGAATGTGGTCGTTGTACGAATATGTGTCCTGCAACAGGAACAGGGAAAATGCTTTCCCCAATGGATTTAATCGTGAAACTACGTGATAACCTGACGAATCACGGTGCAGTCGTTACGCAGAAAAAGCCTTGGGTGCCGACTTTTGCCTTCAATGGCACGAAAGGGAATCAGTTGGCCATGGCGAGTGCGACTCAAGCAGCGGAAGAAGCCGCTGCTGGAGCTGCGTACAGTCCAAGCCTGATCGGAGACGTCATCACAGAAGAAGAAATCTGGGCATGTACGACATGCCGTAACTGTGAAGATCAATGTCCGGTCATGAACGAACACGTGGATAAAATCATCGACCTTCGCCGTTACTTAGTCCTGACTGAAGGAAAGATGGATGCAGATGCACAACGCGCGATGCAAAACATCGAACGCCAAGGGAATCCTTGGGGTCTGAACCGCAAAGAACGTGAAAACTGGCGTGAAGCGAGAGAAGACGTTCATATTCCTACGGTGAAAGAAATGAAAAAAGCAGGAGAAGACTTTGAATACTTATTCTGGGTTGGATCCATGGGTTCATTCGATAACCGCAGCCAAAAAATTGCTTTATCCTTTGCCAAGCTGCTGAATGAAGCAGGCGTGAAATTCGCAATTTTAGGTAACAAAGAGAAAAACTCCGGTGATACACCACGTCGACTTGGTAATGAGTTCCTATTCCAGGAGCTTGCAGGTCAAAACATCGCCGAATTTGAAAAGAATGAAATCAAGAAAATCATTACGATCGATCCGCATGCGTATAACATTTTTAAAAATGAGTATCCGGACTTCGGTTTGGAAGCGGAAGTGTACCACCATACCGAGCTTCTATATGACCTTGTAAAAGAAGGGCGTCTGAAGCCGAAATACGAAGTGAACGAAACGATCACCTTCCACGACTCCTGTTACCTGGGACGTTACAATGAAGTATACGATCCACCAAGGGAAATCCTGAAATCAATCTCCGGCGTGAAATTGGTTGAAATGGAACGTAACCGTGAAAAAGGTATGTGCTGTGGAGCAGGTGGAGGACTCATGTGGATGGAAGAAGACGCAGGTCACCGCGTAAACGTTTCCCGTACAGAGCAGGCACTTGAGGTCAGCCCATCGGTCATCAGCTCGGGTTGTCCATACTGCCTAACGATGCTTTCAGATGGAACGAAAGCGAAGGAAGTCGAAGAAACCGTCTCTACTCAGGATGTAGCAGAAATCCTTGAAAAAGCAGTATGCGGCGATCAAAAAGATCAACCGGCTGCTTCATAAAAAGAATATTATCCGTTTGATAATGAGTGTCCGCTTCTTAGTAGTGGAACATCAAGGAGTGAAACCAAATAGCCTTTACTGCGTTTCACTCCTTTATTTTTCTACAATAATAAATTTAATAGAAAAATAAAAACTTTCTAAATAATCATTACGTTCTAACCGAATATGAAGTACAATAAAGGTATATAAGGGACAAAAACTGTCCCTTCTCTTTTAAGGACTGGTTGAGCGAGCGTTCAGTCGAATATCAGTAAGTCCTATTTTTTTAAGAATAGTTGAAAGCGTATACAATTTGTTTTTGTCGAATCAAATCATTCAGATATAAGGGAGAGCGATTGAGATGGGAAAAACGGTTATTTTAGATGGAGCAAGAACGCCATTCGGTAAATTTGGTGGAAGCTTAAGCAGTTTTACAGCTTCAGAGCTGGGCGGTTTTGCCGTGAAGGAAGCCCTGAAACGATCAGGGATAAATGGTGAAGAGGTAGAGGAAGTGATCCTCGGATCTGTTTTACAAGGGGGGCAGGGACAGATCCCTTCCCGACAAGCATCCCGTCATGCCGGATTGCCGTGGAACGTCAAAACGGAAACCATCAACAAAGTATGTGCTTCAGGAATGCGAAGCGTGACAATGGGTGACCAAATCATCCGTGCAGGTGACGGTGAAGTCATCGTGGCAGGCGGAATGGAATCCATGTCCAATGCACCGTATATCCTTCCGAAAGCTCGCTGGGGCTTCAAGATGGGTGATTCACAGGTGAAGGACTTAATGGTTCATGACGGATTGACGTGCAGTTTCAACCATGTCCATATGGGAACGTACGGAAATGAGACAGCGAAGGAATTTGAACTATCAAGAGAAGAGCAGGACGGGTGGGCGTTAAGAAGCCATGAACGCGCTCTGAAAGCGACAGATGCAGGTATTCTGGGTGAAGAGATCGTCGCGGTGGAAGTGCCACAGCGCAAAGGGGAACCAGTAGTAGTCAGTAAAGATGAGGCCCCACGAAAAGAAACGTCCATCGAAGCTCTGGCCAAGTTAGGTCCTGTCTTCGGGTCGGAAGGAACGATCACAGCCGGGAACGCACCAGGGGTCAACGACGGGGCGGCAGCCATGGTACTCATGAGTGAAGAGAGAGCCACAAAAGAAGGGAAGCAGCCATTAGCCACCATCCTTGGACATACAGCCATTGCCGTGGAAGCAAAGGACTTCCCGCAAACACCGGGACTCGTCATCAATGAGCTGTTGAAGAAAACAGGGAAATCACTTGAAGAAATCGACCTATTTGAAATTAACGAAGCCTTCGCAGCTGTGGCCCTGACAAGTGGGAAAATCGCTGGATTGGACCCGGAAAAAGTCAATGTAAACGGTGGGGCAGTGGCCCTTGGTCATCCGATCGGAGCAAGTGGAGCGCGTATCATCTTGACACTGGCTTATGAATTGAAACGTCGCGGAGGCGGAATCGGAATTGCGTCAATCTGCAGCGGCGGCGGTCAAGGGGATGCGATCATGATAGAGGTGGCGAAGCAGTAGATTATCAGACGCAAAGTTGCCAAAGCAGGTTTGCCTGTAGGGTGTACCAGTCGACAAAATGGATTCAGCTGCTGAATTTTCGAAATAAATCAGCAGCTGATTTCGCGGCATATTTCAGCAGCTGAACAAAACAGAACAAAACAAATCCAACTTCAAACGAAACCAACTAGATTACTAGTGTTAGCTATAACAAAGGGGAGAACAAAATGAACATCAAAAAAGTAATGGTCATCGGGGCAGGACAAATGGGATCAGGAATCGCTCAAGTGTGTGCACAAGCGGGATTCGATGTCTACCTGAACGATCTGAAAGCAGAATTTGTTCAAAAGGGAATCGGCGTGATCACAAAGAACCTGACGCGCTCTGTTGAAAAAGGAAGAATGTCAGAAGAAGATAAAACAGCTACAGTGAACCGTTTAACGGCTTCAACCGATATTCACGACGCGAAGCAAGTAGACCTTGTCATCGAGGCAGCGGTTGAAAACATGGATATCAAAACAAAAATCTTTGCTCAACTGGATGAAATAACTCCGGAGCACACGATCCTTGCTTCTAACACTTCTTCACTACCGATTACAGAAATCGCTGCAGCGACGAAGCGTCCCCAGCAAGTGATCGGAATGCATTTTATGAACCCAGTACCGGTCATGAAATTGGTTGAAATCATTCGCGGGCTTGCGACGACGGATGAAGTGTATCAAGTGATCGAGGACATGACGAAATCCCTCCACAAAGTACCGGTTGAAGTAGAGGACTTTCCTGGATTCGTCTCCAATCGTATCCTTATGCCGATGATCAACGAAGCGATCTACACGCTGTATGAAGGGGTGGCGAGTAAAGAGGCGATTGATGAAGTGATGAAGCTCGGTATGAATCATCCAATGGGTCCTCTGACTCTGGCAGACTTCATCGGGCTCGATACATGCCTATACATCATGGAAACACTGCACGAAGGCTTCGGTGATGACAAATATCGCCCATGTCCGCTACTTAGAAAATATGTGAAAGCAGGCTGGTTGGGACGTAAAACAGGCCGCGGTTTCTATTCATACGAGTAATAACGACGAACATCAGGGAGGAACCATTCATGGAGTTACGATTCACGGAAGAGCAACAGATGATGAGAAAAATGGTAAGGGATTTTGCCGAAACGGAAATCCAGCCGTTTATAGAGAAGATGGAAGAAGGACAATTCCCGAGAGAAATCTTAAATAAAATGGCGGAACTTGGCCTGATGGGAATCACGATTCCTGAGAAATATGGCGGCTCTGAAATGGATTTCACATCCTATATCATTGCCATTCATGAGCTGTCCAAAGTAAGCGCAACCATCGGGGTGATCCTGTCTGTGCATACTTCGGTAGGAACAAATCCGATTCTTTATTTCGGAAACGAAGATCAGAAACGAAAGTATCTCCCTAAGCTTGCGTCCGGGGAATATTTAGGCGCTTTCTGCCTGACGGAACCCAGTGCAGGTTCGGATGCGAAAAGCTTGAAAACGAAAGCCGAAAAACGTGACGATCACTACGTTTTAAACGGATCAAAAGTCTTTATTACTAATGGTGGCGAAGCGGATACGTATATTGTCTTTGCGGCAACGGACCCTTCGAAAGGGAGCCGGGGAGTATCAGCCTTCATCGTAGAGAAAGATACACCGGGTCTTGTGATTGGAAAAGACGAACATAAAATGGGTCTCCACGGTTCGAGAACGGTTCAGTTGACCTTTGAAGATATGAAAGTCCCGGCTGTTAACCTTCTGGGTCAAGAAGGGGAAGGCTTCAAAATCGCCATGGCGAATCTCGATGTCGGCAGAATCGGGATCGCAGCGCAGGCATTGGGAATCGCTGAAGCGGCTTTCGACTATTCAACCGCTTATGCCAAAGAGCGCGTACAATTCGGTAAGCCAATCGCAGCCCAACAGGGAATCGGATTCAAGCTAGCTGATATGGCGACGGCTGTTGAAGGATCGAAGCTTCTTGTGTACCGTGCTGCCAATCTTCGTTCGAACAATATTTCCTGTGGGAAAGAAGCGAGCATGGCAAAGCTCTTTGCTTCGAAAACAGCAGTGGAAGTCTCAACAGAAGCTATTCAGGTCTACGGAGGATATGGTTATACGAAGGAATATCCGGTTGAGCGTCTGTTCCGTGATGCGAAGGTGACGGAGATCTATGAGGGTACGAGTGAGATTCAGAGAATGGTGATTGGGAAGAATTTGTTGGTTTAGTGGCATGGGTGAGCTTGAGGTTTTGGAATAGTGTATGTGTGCACATATTCTGAAGCGAGTCAGGCACCTGATCTTGATTGGGATGTTTCGTGGCGTAAAGGGGTTTCTTGCTTGCATCGTAAGGGTGCCAGACCCGGTATGTAGTAGATCATAGATATGGAGGAATAGAGATGAATTTTAAGTTATCGGAAGAGCATGAAATGATACGTAAGATGGTGCGTGATTTTGCGCGGAATGAGGTGGCTCCTACTGCTGCCGAGCGTGATGAGGAAGAGCGCTTTGATATGGATTTGTTTAAGAAGATGGCTGAGCTTGGGCTGACGGGGATTCCTTGGCCGGAAGAGTACGGTGGAATCGGGAGCGACTACCTGGCATACTGTATCGCCGTTGAAGAGCTATCAAGAGTGTGTGCGTCTACGGGAGTGACTCTTTCCGCTCATACGTCTTTAGCAGGCTGGCCTGTATATAAATTCGGCACAGAAGAGCAAAAGCAGAAGTACCTTCGTCCAATGGCACAAGGTGAGAAAATCGGGGCTTACGGATTGACTGAGCCGGGGTCAGGTTCGGATGCAGGCGGTATGAAAACGACGGCCCGTTTAGAAGGTGATCACTACGTATTGAACGGATCTAAAATTTTTATCACGAACGGTGGAATCGCCGATACGTATATCGTATTCGCTTTGACGGACCCTTCTCAGCGCCAGCGTGGAACGAGTGCGTTCATCGTAGAGAAAGAATATGAAGGATTCTCTGTAGGAAAGAAAGAGAAGAAGCTGGGGATTCGTTCATCGCCAACGACTGAAATCGTATTTGAAGATTGTAAGGTACCTAAAGAGAACATGCTTGGGAATGAAGGCGATGGATTCAAGATTGCCATGATGACACTTGATGGCGGTCGTAACGGAATTGCTGCTCAAGCGGTGGGGATTGCACAAGGAGCCCTTGATGCGTCTGTCGAGTATGCAAAAGAGCGTGAGCAATTCGGGAAGCCGATTGCAGCGAACCAAGGGATTTCATTCAAAATCGCGGATATGGCGACGTCCATCGAAGCTTCCCGTCTATTAACCTATCAAGCTGCCTGGTTAGAGTCGGAAGGACTTCCGTACGGAAAAGAATCGGCGATGTCGAAGCTGATGGCCGGGGATACAGCGATGAAAGTGACAACAGAAGCGGTTCAGATTTTTGGTGGATATGGTTATACAAAAGACTATCCGGTAGAGCGTTATATGCGTGATGCGAAGATTACGCAGATTTATGAGGGGACGCAGGAGATTCAGCGATTGGTTATTTCGCGGATGGTGACGAAGTAGGTATCTTAATGGGATTGTGTGGGGGATTTTTTTAAAGAGAATCTCTTGGTCGTCCTGAAGCGTGTCAGGCACCAGATGGATTCTGATATGCTTCGTGGCGTAAAGGGGTTCGTATCCTCGTTTGCGGCTTTAGGGTGCTAGACCCGGTATGTATAGATAAGTAGTTATAGAGATAGATGACCTTCTGCTTTGTTGGGGGATGAGGCAGGTTGGTCTTGAAATGGGGTCAATGGGAGAAATGGATAGTAAAGGCGGTCGGTTGTTTTGAATAAGAAGAGGGAAGTTCATGCTTCGGTTAAGGATGAGCGTTTGGTAGAAAAGCGGCGTGATCAGATGATTCGCGGGGCCGTCTCTCTATTTAAACAAAAGGGGTTTCATCGCACCACGACTAGAGAGATCGCAAAGGCCGCCGGATTCAGTATCGGAACGTTATATGAATATATTCGAACAAAGGAAGATGTCTTGTATTTAGTGTGTGACAGCATTTATGAGCAGGTTCGGTTGGAGCTTGAGGAGCTGGATGTCGGAAAAGGGACACTGGAGAGCTTAAGGCTCGGCATCGCTCATTATTTTAAAGTGATGGACCGTATGCAGGATGAAGTCCTCGTCATGTATCAGGAGGCGAAATCTTTATCGAAGGATGCCCTTCCATATGTACTGCGTAAAGAACTTGAAATGGTGGGGATGGTGGAAGACCTCATCATAGGCTGTGTCGAGAGTGGAAAGCTTGAGCTTGATGAAGATCAGATCCATATGCTGGCTCAAAATGTATTCGTCCAGGGACAGATGTGGGGATTCCGTCGTTGGGCACTTCAGAAGCGGTTTACACTCGATGAATACATCCATCTTCAAATCGAACTCACTTTTGCAGGCGTCATAGGGTTTGAAAAACAAGGGAGAACAGGGGGAGTAATATGAGCACGGTTGAAATTTATAAACCAAAGCACCATGTTCGTTTTGTCACGGCTTCGAGTCTGTTTGACGGACATGATGCGTCGATCAACATAATGCGTCGGATTATCCAGGCAAGTGGGGCAGAGGTTATCCATTTAGGTCATAACCGCTCCGTGGAAGAAGTCGTCAATGCTGCGATACAAGAAGATGTACAGGGAATCGCGATTTCGTCCTACCAGGGCGGGCACGTAGAATACTTCAAGTACATGTATGACCTTTTGAAAGAAAGAGGAGCGTCTCATATCCGCATTTACGGCGGAGGTGGGGGCGTTATCATCCCGCGTGAGATCAAGGAGCTGCACGAATACGGGATTGCCCGCATCTTCTCACCTGAAGACGGTCGAAAGCATGGTCTTCAAGGAATGATCAACAACATGATCGAGGAATGTGATTTCCCGACGATCAAGGGAAGCGTGAATCAAGAGGTTGAAAAGCTTTCGACTGGAAATGTGAACACGGTTTCGAAGCTGATTTCACTTGCCGAGTATCAAGTCGGAGCAAATGAAGAAGTGGCGGCGACGGCTCAAACCGTCTTTTCTGAAATCAAGAACTTAGCGAAGAAAGTTCCTGTTCTGGGGATCACGGGAACAGGTGGAGCGGGGAAGAGTTCCTTGACGGATGAGCTGATCCGCCGTTTCATCAACGAGCTTCCTGAAAAGAAAATCGCGATCCTATCCATCGATCCCACGAAACAAAAAACAGGCGGAGCCCTTCTTGGTGACCGCATTCGTATGAATGCCATCTTTAATCCTCGCGTCTATATGCGAAGTCTTGCTACCCGTGGGTCGAAAACGGAGCTTTCACTGGCCATCAAGGATGCCATCAATGTGGTCAAAGCGGCAGGCTATGATCTGATCGTCGTTGAAACAAGCGGGATCGGTCAGGGGGATGCGGAAATCGCTGAAATCTGTGATATGTCCATGTATGTCATGACAAGTGAATTCGGTGCTCCGTCCCAGCTTGAGAAAATCGATATGATTGATTTTGCCGATCTTATTGTCATCAATAAATTTGAGCGCAAAGGCTCAGAGGATGCAAGGCGCCAGGTGCAGAAGCAGTATCAGCGGAGCCACTTGCTTTTTGATAAAGACTTAGATGACATGCCGGTATACGGAACGATCGCCAGCCAGTTCAACGATCCAGGTACGAATGCCTTGTTCGCAGCGATCGTGGAAACCGTGAACAAGAAAATGGAACTGGATTGGAAAACAAGCTTCTCCAAAGACGTCGATGTGGAAAAACAAAACGTCATCATTCCAAACAATCGCCGTTACTATCTGCGTGAGATTGCGGAAACGGTACGGAATTATCATAAAAAAGCCGAAGAGCAGGTGAACCTCGCCCGCAGATTGTTCCAATTGGAAGGGGCAATCGAAGCCATTAACGAAAAGGAAACGAATGATGGGCTAGTAACATCCCTTCAAACGTTGAAAGATGAAGTCGAAAACAAGTTAACAGCAGAGTCAAAACAGATTTTAGATAAATGGGACTCTTTAAAAGAAACCTACAGCAAAGATCAATTCATCACCAAAATCCGTGATAAAGAAATCGTCACTGAGTTAAAGACAAAGAGCTTATCGGGACTTGATATTCCGAAAGTATCCCTCCCTAAATACAAAGACTACGGACAGATTCTGGATTGGGTATACAAAGAGAATGTTCCAGGCTCGTTCCCATACACAGCAGGAGTGTTTCCTTTTAAACGAAAAGGGGAAGATCCGAAGCGACAGTTTGCCGGTGAAGGGACTCCTGAACGGACGAATCGCCGTTTCCATTATCTATCCAAGGATGATGATGCGAAACGCCTGAGTACAGCCTTTGATTCTGTCACCTTATATGGTGAAGATCCGGATCACCGACCTGACATTTACGGAAAAGTCGGGGAGAGCGGAGTGAGCATCTGTACACTCGAAGACATGAAGAAGCTATACGCAGGCTTTGATCTGTGTGCGCCTTCTACGTCGGTATCCATGACGATCAATGGTCCGGCACCGATCATCCTTGCCATGTATATGAACACGGCGATCGATCAGCAGATCCGCATGAAAGAAGAAGAGCTCGGCCGCGTATTGACGGTGGAAGAATATGTGGAAGTGAAGGAACAGACACTGCAAGTCGTCCGCGGAACCGTGCAGGCAGATATTTTAAAAGAAGATCAAGGACAAAACACATGTATCTTCTCGACTGAATTCGCCCTTCGCATGATGGGGGACATCCAGCAGTATTTCATCGATCATAAGGTGCGAAACTATTACTCTGTATCGATTTCCGGCTACCATATTGCTGAAGCGGGAGCCAATCCGATTTCACAGCTTGCCTTCACATTGGCGAACGGGTTCACGTACGTTGAATACTATTTAAGTCGAGGAATGGACATCAATGCCTTTGCCCCGAACTTATCGTTCTTCTTCTCGAATGGTCTGGACCCTGAGTATACGGTGATCGGCCGTGTGGCACGCCGCATTTGGTCAACGGTGATGCGTGATAAATACGGCGCCAATGAGAGAAGTCAAAAGTTGAAGTATCATATTCAAACATCGGGTCGCTCCCTGCATGCCCAGGAGATTGACTTTAACGATATCCGTACGACACTTCAAGCCTTGATGGCCCTGCAGGATAACTGTAACTCCTTGCACACCAATGCCTATGATGAAGCCATCACGACACCAACGGAGGAATCGGTCCGACGTGCCATGGCGATCCAGATGATCATCACGAAGGAACACGGATTATCGAAAAATGAAAATCCGCTTCAAGGATCGTTCATCGCAGAAGAGTTGACCGATCTAGTGGAGGAAATGGTCCTGACAGAATTTGATCGCCTGAATGATCGAGGCGGCGTACTTGGATCGATGGAAACCCAGTATCAACGAGGCAAAATCCAAGAAGAATCCATGTATTACGAAATGAAAAAGCATTCCGGGGAACTTCCTATCGTGGGAGTGAACACGTACCTGAATCCAACTCCACCTTCAGAGGAACAAATGGACAGCATGGAACTCGCACGTGCAACGAAGGAAGAAAAAGAAACACAAATTCATAATCTGCGAGACTTCCAATCACAACACAAGGACAAATCCGAAGAAGCCCTGGCCCGCTTAAAACAAGCAGCCGTGGACGGAGGAAACATCTTTGAAGAACTGATGGAAACCGTGAAAGTAGCCAGTCTCGGCCAAATCACACGCGCCCTCTACGAAGTAGGCGGACAATACCGTCGTAACATGTAAAGAAATCATGAAGAAAAAGAGACTACTGTAGGGGTGCAGTGGTCTCTTTTTCTAGGTGGGTATTCTTAATGATAGTAAATGGTCATATTCATAGCGATGGGGGAGTTGTGTTTCTTTAAGGCTGATTTCAATACTTTTCAGGTCGGTCTTATGAAATCGAAAGTAGACTTAGCTAAGTTGATTGGAGCGGAAGGCACTCGACTCCTGCGGGAATAGCTGGACAGGTGAGACCCCGGAGGCGCAGCCGAGGAGGCTCACCGCCAGCCCCGCGGAAAGCGAGTGCCTGGAGCGGAAATCAACCCCTACTCGCTCATGGTTAAATAGCAACAAAGTTTAAGAAAAGAATATATTAAATACAGAGCACATGCCAAAATAAACGAAATGAGTTTAAAAACTCACCAAATCGTCTATCCTTTAAACAAAATCAACCAATTTTTAACACGATCTTAATAGTAGTCGGGTATCATTTCCTATATAATGAGAATTGTCAGATAAGTGAGAGGGTATGAACGATACATACGTTTGGATGTGAGACTGTGAAGACCATTTTTCGTTATATATTATTAGCCATCATCATATTCGTCGCGGTAGTACTATATCAATTTCAATTAGGAGCGATTCCTTTTTTTCTGCTCTCTTTCTATCTTTTCTACGAAGCGTTCCGTGTGATTCGAAACGGTGAAAAAGAAGAGAAATGGGAAAGCGGCAGACCCTCCTGACCCCAGTTGTGAAAAAAATGCAAGAAAAACCAGATAGGTATAGCATAAAGTCTTTTCTATTGTTTATAATGATGAATATGGTTAGAATTGATAATGGAGAATTTTTGCCCTTTTTTACTCTACTTAGTAGAGTTTGAAATACAGAAAGGAAGTGCGTTAATTGAGTCTTAAGCAGTTATCCAAAGAAGAATTACGTCAAACATCATTCATTGAGTTGGCACATGAGATTTTAACAGAGAAAAAGAAAGCAATGCCTTTCGAAGACATAGTCAAAGAAATTAAAGGTTTGCTTGGAATTTCTGAAAAAGAGGTTCGCAGCCGCTTACTTCAATTCTATACGGATCTTAATGTCGAGGGACGTTTTATTGCCATGGGCGATAACAGTTGGGGATTAAGAGAATGGTATCCGGTGGATCAAATCGAGGAAGAAACGGTTCCAACGATGAAATCCAGCAAAAAGAAAAAAGCGAAGAAGAAAGTCGATGAAGATTTAGATCTTGAAGACTTCGATGATCTGGACGATGAAGATCTTGATTATGATGATCTTGATGACACGGACGATGACGATGATCTGACAGATGATGACGACGACGATGTAGATGCCGTTGACGCAGATGCAGATGAAGATCTGGACATCGATGAAGACGATGAAGAACTTGAAATCGATGAATTCGATGACGACGACGAAGAAGACGAAGAAGACGAGCTAGATGAGGAAAAGGAAGATAAGTAATCTTCACCTCATATAAGCATCTGACGAACCTATCAAAAAGACGCTTTTGCCCTTTTTGATAGGTTTTTTTATGGTCTCGGGCCTTGTGCACCGAGTGACGCCATTGATTGAAAATTCCCTCATCATTCTATGCTTGACTTCTTTCTTTGAGGAAGGTAGTATTTTATTTGGGCTCCTTAAAAAAGGACGAATTACGTATACAACGCTCCCCTTACATGTTTGTAAGTGGGGCGTTTTTTATTTTATAAGAAGAAAGCTTTGACGTAACAGGGTATTGTCTATTCCTTTATGTGTGGCGGATCGATTCTTTAAGACCCCTTACATTTTTATGTATATTGATAATAAGAGGCTGTCTTTTAGCTGGTTTATGCAGATGAATTTATTTTTAGAGAATGGACTTGTCCTTCTTTGAACAAGATAAATTCATGACATACCTACATAAGAGACACCCTCTACTTTTTTTGAACCAAACTTACTTTGAAGGGGGACATATACATGACTAAGTATATTTTCGTAACAGGCGGCGTAGTGTCGTCACTAGGGAAAGGGATCACAGCAGCGTCCCTTGGCAGACTATTGAAAAACCGTGGAGTGAGTGTCACGATCCAGAAGTTCGATCCATACATCAACGTGGATCCGGGAACGATGAGTCCCTATCAGCACGGTGAAGTATTCGTAACAGACGATGGTGCGGAAACGGATCTTGACTTAGGTCACTATGAGCGTTTCGTTGACATAAACCTAACGAAATACAGCTCTGTCACAACGGGTAAAATCTATTCAACTGTACTGAAAAAAGAGCGTCGCGGTGATTATCTTGGTGGTACTGTACAAGTTATCCCACACATCACAAACGAAATCAAAGAACGCGTATACCGCGCTGGACGCGAGACGAATTCAGATGTCGTGATCACGGAAATCGGTGGAACGGTCGGGGATATCGAATCTCTGCCATTCCTTGAAGCGATTCGCCAGATCAAGAGTGATGTTGGCCGTGACAATGTGATGTACATCCACTGTACTCTTATACCTTACATCAAAGCAGCGGGTGAAATGAAAACAAAACCGACTCAGCATAGCGTAAAAGAGCTTCGCAGTCTTGGTATCCAGCCAAATGTCATCGTCGTGCGTACTGAAATGCCAATGACTCAAGACATGAAAGACAAAATCGCGTTATTCTGTGATATTGATAAAAATGCTGTCATTGAAGCAATGGATGCAGACACACTATACTCTGTACCACTTGCGCTACAGGATCAAAAGCTTGATGAAATCACATGTCAGCACTTGAAACTTAATTGCCACGAAGCAGACATGACCGAGTGGAATGAACTCGTTGATCGCGTGAAAAACCTGTCCCGTAAAACAAGAATTGCCCTGGTAGGGAAATATGTTGAACTGCAGGATGCGTATATCTCAGTAGTGGAAGCCCTTCGTCATGCCGGCTATCAATTCGATAGCGATATCGAAGTAAGATGGTTGAACTCTGAGTTGATCGACAACGCAAACGTAGCAGAAAAACTGGCAGATGTAGATGGAATCCTTGTACCAGGAGGCTTCGGTGACCGTGGGGTAGAAGGGAAAATCGCTGCCACTCAATATGCCCGTGAAAACAAGATTCCTTTCCTTGGAATCTGCCTTGGTATGCAGCTGGCATCTGTAGAATATGCACGTAATGTTCTTGGGTTGGAAGGAGCTCACTCTGCTGAGTTGAATCCTGAAACGCCATACCCTGTCATCGATCTGTTACCTGAACAAAAGGACATCGAAGATCTTGGTGGAACACTGCGTCTCGGACTATACCCATGTAAGCTGACAAAAGGTTCAAAAGCCTATGCAGCCTACGATGGAGAAGTGGTATACGAGCGTCACCGCCACCGCTTCGAATTCAACAATCACTACCGTGAGCAAATGGAAAAAGCCGGCTTCATCTTCTCAGGTACAAGCCCTGATGGCCGTCTTGTGGAAATCATCGAGCTAAGCGACCACCCATGGTTCGTCGCATCTCAATTCCACCCTGAATTCACCTCACGCCCGACACGTCCGCAGCCTCTATTCAGAGACTTCGTGGAAGCATCACTTGCGTATGGTGAGAAATAAGATTTGATTTTTGGAACTGCTCTCCCTGGTTTGGGAGGGCGGTTTTTTTTGTTTTATCGGGTGGGTGTGAATTTGTCGAAGGGTTGGAAATGGATGCTTTTAGTTGGAACAATGGACTTATCTGGGCTGGTTGGTGTCTTGAAAAGGTGTGGGTGGCAGATTTATAAGGGGAATGAGAATATATCGACCGTTATTCGGATTTATCAACCTTCAATTGAATATATCGACCTTCATATCGTTATAGCAACCGTTCTTTCATTATATCAACCTTATTTTCAAGATATCGACCGTTCTACAATGAACGACAAATTTCGCGGAGCTCGTCTCTCAGTATATATCCATCAAAAAACCCGTCCCCAAGCAGGAACGGGCCCATCTACTACTCCTCATACTCCTCCAACATCTCACGGATCACAAACCCGATGGCGAAATAAAGATAAAGCGCCGCCATACTGGAAGGAAAGCTCACACGCTCTCCGATTTCATCGCCTGGAAGCATGCCCTTGATCACTTTCGTATCTAAGTGAACATCGGCTAAGTCCACCAGATTCTCTTCACCCTCTACCAATCCAGAGACAGCCACGAATGGCACACCTTCATCAGCCAGTCTTTTCCCTAACGCCACGGCTTCCTCATCAGTAGAAAAACGGCTGACGACTAATACACGATCAGCTTCCGTCAGCTCGGTGGAATCTTCGTATCTTTTAGCAGAAGGAAGAGGTTCAGCACCAAACAAAGCCTCGACTGTAACTGCTTCCATCTCCCCGAAGCCCTTAATGTAAATATTTCCTTGTCCGATGGCGGCTTGGGCCAGCAGGCGGGCACCGTCTTCGATTTCGAATTCCTGCTTATCATAAATGCGTTTGAACAGTCCTGTTAACTGTGTCGTGAACATTTTTATCATAGAATAAACTCTCCTTATATATTCAGCTTCGACATTTGTCATCGTAACGCTTATTATAAAGGGGGAAAAGGTCTTAAGTAAAATCTTGATTAGAAGCAGGATTCTTTACAGTAAAAAGAGAATTAGTAATAAATATACAATTATTAGCCGGTTATTTAGTGTAGAATACATAATTTACTTTAATATGAAGGGGATTGGGATGGATGAACGAGAAAATTCTTATTGTAGACGATCAATTTGGTATTAGGATTCTATTAAATGAAGTGTTACAAAAGGAAGGCTACCAAACATTTCAGGCAGCGAACGGAATCCAGGCTCTTGAAATTGTAGATCAGCACTCCCCTGATTTGGTTTTGCTGGATATGAAGATTCCAGGGATGGATGGAATCGAAATTTTGAAGAGAATGAAGCAGAAGGATGCAGATATCCGCGTCATTATTATGACGGCGTACGGGGAGCTGGACATGATTCAGGAAGCAAAGGATCTGGGAGCGCTTACTCACTTTGCGAAACCGTTTGATATCGACGACATCAGGCAGGCTGTGAAACAATATATTCCAGCTTGATCGTATTATTTGAATAGTGAAAATAGTAGTATTTTTAACAATTCGCCTCTGCAGTTGGTAAAATCAATTCTGTTTTGGTATGATACAAGTGAAATTGTAAACAATGTCACATGGTGCTATAAATAACACCGCCATTTCTACTAGAATGGTTCACTGACTGAATAAAAGGAGGAAATTACTATGCCTTTAGTTTCTATGAAAGACATGCTAATTCAAGCAAAAGAAAACAGCTATGCGGTAGGTCAATTCAACCTGAATAACCTTGAGTTCACTCAAGCGATCCTACAAGCTGCTGAAGAAGAAAAATCACCTGTCATCCTTGGTGTTTCTGAAGGGGCAGCCCGTTACATGAGTGGCTTCAAAACAGTTGTGAAAATGGTCGAAGGTCTTATGGAAGACCTGAACATCACAGTACCTGTTGCGATTCACTTAGACCACGGTTCAAGCTTTGAGAAGTGTAAAGAAGCGATCGATGCAGGTTTCACTTCTGTCATGATCGACGCTTCTCACGGTCCTTTCGAGGAAAACATTGAAATCACTTCTAAAGTGGTTGAATATGCTCACTCTAAAGGTGTTTCTGTTGAAGCTGAGCTTGGAACTGTTGGTGGACAAGAGGATGACGTAATAGCAGATGGCGTTATCTATGCAGATCCTAAAGAGTGTCAAGAATTAGTAGAGCGTACTGGTATCGATACACTGGCACCTGCACTAGGTTCTGTTCACGGTCCTTACAAAGGTGAACCGAATCTTGGATTCAAAGAAATGGAAGAAATCGGTGCAGCGGCTGGAGTACCTCTAGTACTTCACGGTGGTACTGGAATTCCGACAAAAGACATCCAAAAAGCGATTTCTTTCGGAACAGCCAAAATCAACGTAAATACTGAAAACCAAATTGCTTCTGCTAAAGCAGTACGTGAAGTACTTGCAGCTGACACAGAAGTATATGATCCACGTAAATACATGGGTCCTGCCCGTGAAGCGATCAAAACGACAGTTGCAGGCAAAATGCGCGAATTTGGTTCTTCTAACCAAGCTAAATAGATAGGTAATGTTTGGAAAGTCCTTGCGTGTAGATTACAGGCTTTCCGAATGTGGTAGAAATAGAATGAAGCGGTAGGATGGGACTGGCACCAGGAGAGGTTTGATACCTTTTTGGGTCAGTCCCTTCCGTTCATTAAAAGATGATTGAAAATTTTGTCGAAAATGGGGTATAGTTAATGAAATTTTTCATAGACACAGCAAACATGAATGAAATTCAAGAAGCATTTGAATGGGGTATTCTTTCAGGAGTGACAACGAATCCGTCGCTTGTAGCGAAAGAAAAAAACGTGACATTTGAAGATCGTTTAAAAGAAATCACGGAATTAGTCCCTGGTTCTGTAAGCGCTGAAGTCATCGCGACAGACGCTGAAGGAATGATCAAAGAGGGTAGGGAGCTTGCGAAGATCGCGCCCAACATTACGGTTAAGCTTCCGATGACGCCGGACGGATTGAAAGCGACATCTACTTTTGCTAAAGAAGGAATTAAGACAAATGTCACGCTGATTTTCAGTGCGAACCAGGCGCTTTTAGCGGCTCGTGCTGGAGCGACGTATGTTTCGCCTTTTTTAGGAAGATTAGATGATATCGGTCATGACGGTCTCGAGCTTGTATCCAAGATCGCTGAAATCTTTGCGATTCACGGCCTGGAAACAGAAATCATTGCGGCATCGACCCGCCATCCACAACATATTACAGAAGCTGCTTTAAGAGGGGCGCATATTGCGACCGTTCCTTTGAAAGTGTTGAAGCAATTATTCCATCACCCTCTTACGGATAAAGGAATCGACGCATTCCTGAATGATTGGAACAACCGCTAATTTTAAGTCAATTGGTCTAGCAAAAAAAATTCTTTTATCCTATACATGTTTTGACGAATTATGTATACACTAGTAGACAATACCTCTTAGAACGTCTTCTATTGGAAAAATAATCCTTTTTGTTTTTGGTGTGCGGAGTCTGACAGCCATTGGGGCTTCCTCATCAATGAACAGTGGAAGGGAGTTTAATATGGAAAAGTTAAAAATTGCAGGAGGTTATCCCCTTGAAGGCACCATTAAAGTCAGTGGGGCCAAAAATAGTGCGGTAGCCTTGATCCCGGCAACCATTCTTGCTGATTCACCAGTCACAATTGAAGGGTTACCAGACATCTCTGATGTGCAGACACTGAAAGATCTTTTAGAAGAGATCGGCGGTTCAGTCAATTTGGAAGATGGGGATATGAATGTAGATCCAAGTCAAATGGTGTCCATGCCTTTACCTAGCGGGAAGGTGAAAAAGCTTCGTGCTTCTTATTATTTAATGGGAGCGATGCTTGGGCGATTCAAAAAAGCGGTCATCGGATTACCGGGTGGATGTCACCTTGGTCCACGTCCAATCGATCAACACATTAAAGGCTTTGAGGCTCTTGGAGCAGAAGTGACGAATGAACAAGGTGCGATTTATTTGCGTGCCGAGGAATTAAGGGGTGCCCGCATCTATCTTGATGTAGTCAGTGTAGGAGCAACCATAAACATCATGCTTGCCGCTGTACGCGCAAAAGGCAGAACGATCATTGAAAATGCGGCAAAAGAACCTGAGATCATCGACGTAGCTACATTACTAAGTAATATGGGCGCGAAGATCAAAGGAGCGGGAACCGATGTGATCCGCATTGATGGTGTAGACGAGCTTCACGGCTGCCGTCACACAATCATTCCTGACCGCATTGAAGCAGGAACGTTCATGATCCTTGCAGCAGCCGTCGGTAAAGGTGTGCTTGTTGACAACGTTATCCCATTACATATGGAATCGGTCATCGCCAAGCTGCGTGAAATGGGTGTACCCGTTGAAACAAATGACGACCAGATCTACATCGGAAGAGCGGACAAGCTTAAATCCGTTGATGTGAAAACATTGGTGTATCCAGGGTTCCCGACAGATCTGCAGCAGCCGTTCACCACGTTATTGAACCGGGCAGAAGGTTCTGCTGTCGTAACGGACACCATCTATTCAGCCCGCTTCAAGCATATCGATGAACTGAGAAGAATGAATGCGACGATCAAGGTAGAAGGTCGCTCCGCCATCGTCAATGGACCTGTACAATTACAAGGTGCCAAAGTCAAAGCGAGTGACCTGCGAGCAGGAGCGGCTCTTGTCATCGCAGGCTTAATGGCAGAGGGAATCACAGAAGTAACCGGTCTCGAGCACATCGACCGCGGCTACAGCGACCTCGTTGCCAAACTTGAAGGCCTGGGAGCAACCATCTGGCGTGAAAAAATGTCAGCCGAAGAACTGGAGCAGATGAAGTCGTAGTTTCGTAAATCTGTACTATTGTAAAAAAGATGGTTGTTTAGAAGTTATGGTAAAACATTTATATCTAAGTTGATTGGAGCGGAAGGTGCTCGACTCCTGCGGGAATAGCGGGAAAGTTGAGACCCCACAGGGCAAAGCCCGAGGAGGCTCAACTCACGCCCCGCGGAAAGCGAGCACTTGGAGCGGAAATCAACCACTACTCGCTTTTTAAGGATTTCATTAAATATTTCCAGTATGACCAGTTCTTTTCTACCTAAATGAACCATTGTGTCCTACTTTTTTCGAAAAAAAGTCTCTCTAAACGTTTCAATGTGTTACAATAAATCTGTTAATATGTTATACAATTTAAGATTATTGTAAAACAAAAGGGATTACGGGAGGCTATATACATGGAAAGAAGTTTATCAATGGAGCTTGTTCGAGTAACAGAAGGGGCTGCCCTTGCGTCGGCACGTTGGATGGGTCGCGGTAAGAAGGATGAAGCAGATGATGCTGCAACTTCTGCCATGCGCGATGTATTCGATACAGTACCGATGAAGGGAACAGTTGTTATCGGTGAAGGTGAAATGGATGAAGCTCCAATGCTTTATATCGGTGAGAAACTAGGGACAGGCTATGGTCCACGTGTAGATGTGGCCGTCGATCCGTTGGAAGGAACGAATATCGTTGCTTCCGGAGGCTGGAATGCACTGGCGGTACTCGCGGTGGCAGACCACGGAAACCTACTGAACGCACCGGATATGTATATGGATAAAATCGCAGTAGGACCAGAAGCGGTCGGGGAAATCGATATCAACGCTTCTGTTATCGATAATCTGAAAGCCGTTGCGAAAGCAAAGAACAAGGATATCGAAGACGTAGTGGCAACGGTCTTAAATCGTCCTCGTCATGAGCATATCATCCAACAGCTGAGAGAGGCAGGGGCCCGCATCAAACTGATCAATGATGGTGACGTAGCAGGAGCTATGAACACGGCATTCGATCATACGGGTGTCGATATTTTATTCGGATCCGGTGGCGCTCCAGAGGGAGTACTTGCTGCCGTTGCGTTGAAATGCTTAGGTGGAGAAATTCAAGGAAAGCTTTTACCACAGAACGACGCCGAACTGCAACGCTGTATCAGCATGGGGCTGGATGTGGACAAGATCCTTCGAATGGAAGACCTCGTATGCGGTGACGATGCGATCTTTGCGGCTACAGGTGTCACGGACGGCGAACTGTTAAGAGGTGTTCAGCTTAAAGGGACATACGGTTTGACTCATTCTGTCGTTATGCGTGCCAAATCTGGTACCGTTCGCTTCATAGACGGCCGCCACAGTCTTCAGAAAAAACCAAACCTGGTCATGAGATAATAAATAGATATAAGTAACATGAGAGAGAAACCAACTCTTCTTAATAAGAGATGAGGGATGGGCAGAGTGTCTTACCATTTCTGCCCATGACCACTCTTATCACTCACTTTTTTTCTTCATAGGTGAAAAAATGCTGCCTAATTACCTTCCTTTTTTTACCCAGTCATTGATTCTTAATTAAAAGTATGGTTACAATAGATAAGGTTTTATCTTCAGCATTTTTTCTATTAGTTTATGCTTCAACATATTTCTTCATTTTTAGAAAAATCTACCCATATTTGGCTCTTTTCTAAAAGATAGTTATTTATTTTTGAAAGAGAATATAACAAAGTTGATTGTAGCGGAAGGTGCTCGACTCCTGCGGGAATAGCGGGAAAGTTGAGACCCCACAGGGCGAAGCCCGAGGAGGCTCAACTCACGCCCCGCGGAAAGCGAGCATCCTGCAGCGGAAATCAACCTCTACTCTCTTGTGAAAAATAACAACAAAGTTTTATTTTAAAGTAGGACAAATTAATAAAGCGTGGTGTCATGATGGAAGAGTTAACAATCTCTAGCTTAGAAAATATGAAGCTTAAAGAGCTTTACGAGCTAGCCAAACAATACAAAGTTTCTTATTATAGTAAATTAACAAAAAAAGAATTGATTTTCGCTATCCTTAAAGTTCGTGCAGAACAAGAAGGCTTCTTCTTTATGGAAGGTGTTCTTGAAATCATCCAATCAGAAGGTTTCGGTTTCTTACGACCGATCAACTATTCTCCAAGCTCTGAGGATATTTATATTTCTGCATCACAAATCCGTCGTTTTGACCTTCGTAACGGGGATAAGGTATCGGGAAAAGTACGCCCTCCGAAGGAAAACGAGCGTTATTTCGGACTGCTTCATGTTGAAATGGTCAATGGAGAAGAGCCTGAATCTGCGAAAGAACGTGTCCATTTCCCAGGTTTGACGCCTTTATATCCTGACCGTCAAATGAAACTTGAAACAACACCAAACAAAATCTCCACGCGTATTATGGATCTTATAGCGCCTGTCGGTTTTGGACAACGTGGATTAGTCGTAGCACCACCTAAAGCTGGTAAGACGATGCTGATCAAAGAAATCGCGAACTCGATCACAACGAATCATCCTGAAGCGGAATTAATCATTCTTCTGATCGATGAGCGTCCAGAGGAAGTAACGGATATCGAACGTTCGGTCGAAGCAGAAGTCGTAAGCTCAACATTTGATGAAGTGCCGGAAAATCACATCAAAGTGGCAGAACTCGTTTTGGAGCGCGCCATGCGTTTAGTGGAGCACAAGCGTGATGTCATTATCCTGATGGATAGTATCACTCGTTTGGCCCGTGCTTATAACCTGGTCATCCCGCCAAGTGGACGAACTCTTTCCGGTGGTATTGATCCGGCTGCGTTCCATCGCCCAAAAAGATTCTTTGGTGCTGCACGTAACATTGAAGAAGGCGGAAGCTTGACGGTCCTGGCGACAGCGCTAGTGGATACGGGGTCCCGTATGGACGATGTCATTTATGAAGAGTTCAAAGGAACAGGGAACTTAGAGCTTCATCTTGATCGTTCTCTTGCTGAGAGACGAATCTTCCCGGCCATCGACATCCGTCGTTCCGGAACTCGTCGCGAAGAACTTCTCATCAAACCGGATCATCTTGAAAAGCTGTGGGCGATTCGCAAAGCGATGTCCGATCAGCCTGATTTCGCTGAGAAGCTTATGCGCAAGCTGAAGCAATCGAAGACAAATGAAGAGTTTTTCAATGTGTTGACAGAAGAGTCGAAGAAGCGTTAATCTAGTAATCGAATGATTTTTAGAGGAGAATGATGTCTGTAACTTCCAATTTTACAGGTTGCAAATATCACTTGTCCTTGTTATAATAGTGTCAATGTGTTTTAAAAAATGGATGTGGTAAGGGGCTGGCTATAACTCTCATGCTTATGCTCATATCACATATATCTTCGTAATAAATTACTCTGTCTCAGATGATTCAGGGCGGAAGGAGATGAAAGAAATGAAATCAGGAATTCATCCTAAGTACAACACGATCAAAGTTAGCTGTGCTTGCGGTAACGAATTTGAAACTGGTTCTGTAGCGGAAGAAATGCGCGTTGAGGTATGTTCTGAATGCCATCCATTCTACACAGGACGTCAGAAATTCGCTGACGCTGGTGGACGTGTTGACCGTTTCAACAAAAAATACGGTCTTAAAAATCAACAACAATAATGAAGGGTCAGAAGGTCATATTGAATTCCTTTGTGCGTAAAGCATAAACGAATGAGATTGTCACTTCTCTTCTATTAGAAAAACAGGCAAGGATCTTCATGCTTGCCTGTTTTTTATTCTCTTTAAAGCAAATGGTTGAAGAAATAGAGGCAGTTCCAATTGAGCTGTGCCTCTTTTTTTCTGCCAAATTACTGAAACTTGAGCATTTTTCCCGTACATAAAGGAATGCTTTATACTAAAGAGTAGTCCGTTTTTACTAACAGTCAGGCTGTTTAATTATAGAATATTGCAAAAGGAAGGAGAGGCGCTTTCGTGTATGTCATGAAACAAACGGGTTGGGTAGAAGTCATTTGCGGCAGCATGTTCTCAGGGAAATCCGAGGAACTGATCCGCCGGGTAAGACGCACTCAATTTGCTAAACAGGAAATTGCAGTGTATAAGCCAAAACTAGATAATCGCTATAGTGATGAGTCGGTTGTATCTCATAATGGTACCTCTGTCATCGCCAAAGCAGTCGAGGGTTCACATGTGATCCTTGATGACCTGAATCCAGAGGTGGATGTCATTGCTATTGATGAGGTTCAATTTTTTGACGAAGGCATTGTAGAGGTCGTCCAAAAATTAGCAAACAGTGGATACCGTGTCATCCTTGCAGGACTTGATCAGGATTTCCGCGGAGAACCATTCGGTCCGATGCCGGACTTATTGTCCATTGCCGAGCAAGTGACAAAACTTCAAGCCGTTTGTGCAGTATGCGGCTCTCCTGCAAGTCGAACGCAACGATTAATCAATGGCGAACCAGCTTGCTACGATGACCCCGTCATCCTGGTTGGCGCGTCTGAAGCTTATGAGCCAAGATGCCGTCATCACCATGAAGTTCCGACTGGAATGAGCGTTACACCTGATATGGTGAAGGAAGTATAAATATTGATGATAAAACAAAGTCATGGGTTTATGGCTTTGTTTTTTTTATTTGAAGTTCAGGATGTAAAGAAAATTGAACAAAGCTTCTCTTCTGGCTCTCCTTACACTTGACTCCGCTTTTATGTGCATAAGCACTTTCCTGTGGGAAATCCTAAAAGCAGGAGGTGTAAAAGCATGAAAAAACTAGTATTAGTTTTATCCTTTACGATATTCTTCATTTTAATCACCGCGTGTGGAGTGAACCAGGAATCCGAATTCGGTAGGCACGAGGATCAAAATGGGACACGATTCATTGATAATCGAAAAGATGATCAAAATGATCGTCAAGATAAAATTGTCCGAAACACGACAAATGAAAACCCGAACTTTCCAAACCTGACGAACTCACCAGGCACAACATCGACGACAACTGGTGTGTATGAAGACAAAGCACGTGAGGTTGTGAAGGAGTATTCCAACTTTGAACCAGATGAAGTGTGGATCAATGGCGAACAAATGTGGGTGACGGCCCATACCCAAAATGAAATGAGTATGGCTGAGACCGATAAAGAAGAAGCGATGTTAAAAGAGAGACTGGAGAAAGCCATTCCAAAATACGATATAAATGTGAAAATCACCGAAAGATAAAAAAAGGGCAAGCAGGGTTGGATACTGATCTGCTTGCCTTCTACATAAAATCCACCCGTTTATGCCCTCTGCTTATTCCCGATCTTCCTTGTGTTTACATACACCGTATAATATAATTAGACTGTTATGGACTAAAATTGAGGTGAATAGCTGTGTTCGATCGTTTACAAGCAGTGGAAGATCGCTATGATAAGTTAAATGAACTATTGAGTGATCCAGAAATTGTGAATGACCCAAAGAAGCTAAGAGATTATTCAAAAGAGCAATCAGACATCCAAGCAACGGTAGAAGCATATCGAGAATATAAAGAACTTACTGGGCAGTTTAAAGACGCTAAGGCAATGCTGGATGATAAGCTTGATGCTGATATGCGTGAAATGGTGAAAGAAGAGGTTTCCGAGCTTGAAGAACAAATCGAAGCATTGGAAGCCCGTCTGAAAATATTATTGATTCCGAAAGACCCGAACGATGATAAGAACGTATTCATGGAGGTACGTGGTGCTGCAGGTGGAGATGAAGCGGCCTTGTTTGCCGGTGACTTATACCGTATGTACAGCCGCTATGCAGAATCACAAGGTTGGAAGACCGAAGTGATGGAAGCAAACTCGACTGGCGTTGGTGGTTATAAAGAGATCATCTTTATGATCAACGGAAATGGCGCATTCTCCAAAATGAAATATGAAAACGGGGCACACCGTGTGCAACGTGTACCTGAAACAGAATCCGGCGGACGTATCCATACGTCGACGGCAACGGTTGCCTGCCTGCCGGAAGCGGAAGAAGTCGAAGTGGATATTCACGACAAAGATATACGTGTCGATACCTTCGCATCCAGTGGCCCGGGAGGACAAAGTGTTAATACAACCATGTCTGCTGTCCGTCTGACTCACATTCCGACAGGTGTAGTCGTGTCATGTCAGGATGAAAAGTCACAGATCAAGAACAAAGAGAAGGCAATGAAAGTATTGCGTGCCCGCGTTTACGATAAATTCCAACGTGAAGTTCAAGCTGAATACGATGCAAACCGTAAATCAGCCGTTGGTACAGGTGACCGTTCCGAACGGATCCGTACGTACAATTTCCCACAAAACCGCGTAACGGATCACCGAATCGGATTGACGATTCAAAAGCTTGACCAAATTCTTGAAGGAAAGATGGATGAAGTCATCGATGCGTTAATCATCGAGGATCAATCCAAACTTCTTGAGAGACTGGAAGAATAATGACGTCTGTTACTATATTTGAAGCCCTAAAATGGGCTTCTTCTTTTTTAGTCGAAAATGACCGTGATGAAAATGTGGGAGAAATCTATTTGCGGCATGTAGTAGGGATGTCCCGTTCCCAACTGTTGGCTGAGCAGCGGAGGTCCGTCCCGGGGGAGAAGTGGGAAGAATTCCAGGATGGGATTCGCCGGCATGTTGGAGGAGTGCCGATTCAGCATATTATTGGGGCTGAGGAGTTTTATGGTCGGGAGTTTGTGGTGAATGAGCATGTGCTGATTCCTAGGCCTGAAACGGAAGAACTGATTTATTATGGCTTGAAGAAAATGAAGGGTCTGTTTAGTGTTGCTGATACTCCATTGCAGGCTGCTGATGTTGGAACGGGTAGTGGAGCGATTGCGATTACGTTGAAGCTCGAAGCGGATCGTTTGCCACTTGATACGATAGCTGTGGATATTTCTCGTGAAGCACTGGCTGTTGCCCATGAAAATAGTGAGAGACTTGGAGCTGAAGTACGCTTTTTTGAAGGAGACTTATTGCAGCCTTTAATTGAAGAAGGCACCAAGCTCGATATCCTATTATCGAATCCACCATATATTCCCCTGACAGATCGTGAAACGCTATCCGATGTAGTCGCCCTGCATGAACCCGAACTCGCTTTGTTTGGCGGGGAAGATGGCTATGATTTGTACAAGAGATTTATGGAGGAACTGCCGTTGGTGATGAAGGAAAAATGTCTGATCGGTTTCGAAGTCGGAGTCGGGCAGGGCGAGACGGTTGCGAATCTGCTGCGGGAGACGTTTCGTGATGCAGAAGTGGAAGTCGTTCATGATATCAACGGGAAAGATAGAATGGTGTTTTGTGAGAGAAAATAAGGATGTGAGCCCTCGATTCGTGTGATCGGGGGTGTTTTTTGTTGTAAAAGAGTCAGTTTTGGTATGAATGCAGGCATTGTCAGTTTGGATATAAAAAGTTGTTTTCATTATTTTTCTCTGTGAAAGATAGATACTCAGAAAGTTGATTGGAGCGGAAGGTGCTCGACTCCTGCGGGAAAAGCTGGACAGGTGAGACCCCGGAGGCGCAGCCGAGGAGGCTCACCGCCAGCCCCGCGGAAAGCGAGCACCTGGAGCGGAAATCAACTAGCACTCGCTTTTTTAAAAACAACTATATTTTCAAAATCGAAATTCAGCAGAATTTCCAAACAAAATGTTATTTTACTAGTTTAAGATTTCCCCTTTTTGACGAGACTGTTTTACTGAGGGGGAGAGGAAATGAAAACAAAACATACAGTTTTATTGTATATCTTGATTCTATCATTAGGAACGATTCTAAGTTTATATATACCGAAGCAGGAACTGGCGGCTCAGGAGACGATGGTGATCCCGGAAGAAGCGATTCGACTTCGGATTCTGGCAAATAGTGATTTGGATCAGGACCAAAATGTGAAAAGACTCGTCCGTGATGAAGTGAATAAAGAGATTACGAATTGGGTGGCGACTCTTACATCGCAGGATGAAGCGAAATCAGTGATTAAAGCAGGCTTGCCACAGCTGCAGAAGATTGCCGAAGAAGTTGTCGCTGAGCAAGGCTTGGATCAATCGGTGAAAATTGATTTTGGAAAAGTGGAGTTTCCTACTAAATTATACGGTCAGTATTTGTATCCGGCGGGCGAATACGAAGCGGTGTTGATCACTCTGGGTGCAGGAGAAGGAGCGAACTGGTGGTGTGTTCTGTATCCGCCTCTATGCTTCCTTGATTTCTCGACTGGAAATGCGGTAAGAAGCCCTGGGTTTGAAACGAAAGTGGAAGCGAGTGGGAATGAGATTACTGAAGTGGATCCAGAAGATGTAGTTAGTGAAACTTCTGAAGTGGATTCAAGTGCCAAATCCGTAGAAACAAAAACATCTGAAATCGATGTTATTGCCTATAAAGAGGTCGAGATGGAAACAGTGGAAGCGGCAGCTGCGGAAGAAACAGCAGTAGTTGAAGAGACTCAGAATGAAGAACTTCCTGTAAAAGAAGAGATGGAAACGGCGGAAGCACAAGAACAACAAGAACAGCCAGTCTTTGTTGAAGACGGAGATGAGGAAGAAGTAGAGGTTCGATTCTTCGTAGTCGATTTTTTCAAAGGATTATTCAATAAGTAGAACGTAGAGCTTCATCCACCTGAGATGGAGCTTTTTTTACGTTCGAAGGAAATCTAGCGTTCTAGTATTTTTTCATAACAACTTGTTCTATTCTCTTTTTCCCCTCATACATTAACATTAGGGGATGATAGAAAAGAGAGGATGAAATGTGATGTTAAAAGTGATTCGCCAAGCAACACAGGAAGATATCCATGAAGTTGTAGCCTTCTTAATGAAAGCAGGATTAAGCACAGAAGGCATTAAAAATAGTATTGATTGCTTTTTAGTAGTAGAAGACTCAGACAACCAGTTAATCGGGACTCTTGGTATTGAGGTTCAAGAAAGGATTGGGCTTCTTCGCTCCCTCGTGGTGACCTCATCTTTTGAAAGTGAAGAATTATTTGCTCTTTTCCAAGAAATATTAAAATTGGCGAAAGAAAAAGAACTTACTCGTCTTTACTTGATCTCCAATCGAAAAGCGTCGCTGAATTTTTTTGACCTGCTAGGTTTTCAACAGGAAAAAGAGCCTTTTGTGGATGAATTGGAGAAATTTGTTCACGCTCAAAAGTTATCCACTGTGGATAACTGTATTACGATGAGGCTTGACCTTTAGGTAGATATGAGGGGTTTCGACAAATTCCAACTAGAAGAAATTATTTTGCGATAGTAGTCTGGTAGTAGACTGAATCATTTCTATTGAGAAATGATTCAGTTTTTTTATGTGGAACATTCGACAAAATACGTTAAGTCCCGGTCACTCACGTAAATATCTCTCTTTTCAGAATTATTCACACCATCCACAGGTTTATCCACAGATTGTAGAGTTTCATTCTCGTTTTGTGGACGATACTTGAGAATTTGTGGGGTTTCTTTTATACTTTCAAAAGAGTAAAGTTCTAGAACGCTTGTTAATTCTGTATCTATACACAGAAATGAGTGTTGATAATAGAAGGTGGATGACGGAAATGATGAAACATTGGATTGTGGAAAGAGATGTGGATAACAATGAAAGTTATCCACAAATTGTGGATGCAGCGAAGATGCTTCAACAGAATGAAGTGGTGGCCTTCCCGACAGAGACGGTTTATGGTCTGGGTGCCAATGCGAAATCAGATACGGCTGTGGAGAAAATATTCGAAGCGAAGGGAAGACCGTCGGATAATCCACTGATTGTCCACATATCAAATAAAGATCAGTTAGAAGGACTTGTAGCAGAGGTCCCGTCTGATGCAGTGAATCTCATCGATGCTTTTTGGCCGGGTCCATTAACGATTATTTTTAATAATAAGGAAAACGTATTTTCTCAAAAAGTAACAGCGGGATTACCGACTGTGGGGATCCGGATGCCTGATCATCCTGTAGCTCTGGCAATCATTGAAGCGTCAGGACTGCCGATTGCGGCACCAAGTGCGAACCGCTCAGGGAAACCAAGTCCGACAACGGCTCAGCATGTCATCGATGATCTGAAAGACCGGATTGCAGGCGTGGTCGACGGAGGTGAAACGGGTGTAGGTGTCGAGTCGACCGTTGTGGATTGTACGGGATCAAGGCCTGTCATTTTACGTCCCGGAGGAGTCACCAAGGAACAGCTGGAAGAAGTGGTCGGTTTAGTGGAAGTGGACCCTTCTTTAAAAGAAGGAAAGGGAGCTCCGAAATCCCCGGGCATGAAATATACGCACTACGCCCCTGATGCTCCTGTGTATTTAGTTGATGGTACGAGGGCGGATCTTCAGAAATTAGTAGATGAAAAAATAGCTGAGGGTCTCAAAGTGGGTGTGTTAACGACGGAAGAATTCATGGATGACTTCCAGGCAGACGTCATTCTCTCGATGGGTCGGAGAGAGGATCTGGCAACAGTCGCTCGAAATCTCTATGATACGCTGCGAGCTTTTAATAAAAGGGACGTGGATATTATTTTCGCCGAAATGTTTCCTGAGGAAGGGGTCGGCCTTGCGATAATGAACCGGCTTCAGAAAGCTGCCGGGTACCGGGTGATAAAAGGATAATGGTTACCCCTGTGGTTTTTAGAGAACTGTAGGGGTTTTTTAGTGTGAGTCAATAAGGTCCAATCTTCAAACCGATTTACCATTCTATTTCCCTTTGGACGTGCATAAATTTGTTCTGTAGGCATGTCCGGAGGGGGAAAAAACAAAAATGACAACGATTATCGGAGAACTGATTACCTTGATGTTAATGGCATTTGCTCTTGGGATGGATGCCTTTTCGATCGGTATCGGTATGGGTATGTTTCAGCTGAGATTAAAGCAAATCTTATATATAGGGTTGGTCGTCGGGATCTTTCATGTCTGGATGCCCATGCTCGGAATGATGACGGGGAAATTTTTATCCGAAACATTCGGTGCCTTTGCAGGGTATGCCGGTGGGCTCCTTTTGATTATATTAGGCATACAAATGTTCATGTCCAGCTTTAAAGAGGAGGAGACGACGCTCATTTCCCCGGTAGGATTTGGTTTAGTGCTCTTTGCTTTGAGTGTAAGCCTGGACAGCTTTTCCGTTGGATTGACCCTCGGGATTTTCGGTGCCAGGACAGCGGTTGCCCTTTTCTGTTTTGGAATAGCGGCGACGCTGTTGACATGGGCTGGTTTATTGATAGGCCGAAAATTTCAAGGAGTGCTCGGGACGTATAGTGAGGCACTTGGGGGAAGTATTCTGTTTGCGTTTGGGATTAAGCTGCTGCTGCCGTTGTGAAGGAAGGTAATGAGTTTTGGAGGTCAAGGTCCGTCCCTCATTGGATGGACTTTTTTCAATTTCTAAGTGAATGAGTTAGGTGAGGGTTGGAAAATATTTTATAATAGGTTGTAAGGAGGATGACGTGATGAATATTTTGTTTGTTTGTACGGGAAATACGTGCCGGAGTCCTATGGCAGAGGCTGTTTTGAAGCATAAGGGTGCAGAGGGGTTTGAAGTGAAATCTGCGGGCGTTTTTGCCATGGACGGAAGTGATGCTTCATTTCAGACTAAAGAAGTGCTGAAAGAGAACGATATAATACATAGACACCAATCGAGTTCGCTCTCAAGGGAGAACCTGGATTGGGCTTCCTATATTTTCACGATGACTTCGAATCATAAGCGGGCAATTGTGGATCAGTATCCACATGTGGCGGACAAAATTTTCACATTGAAAGAGTTTGTCCATGAAGATCCTGCAGATTTGGACGTATCGGATCCGTATGGGGGAAGTGTGGACATCTATAGACATACATACAGAGAGTTGGATTCATTGATTGAGGAGTTAATTAAAAAGCTGGGTTGAGACAGGGAGAGAGAAAGAATGGGGAAAGAGAGAAGCTACAAATCGGGTCTTAGAAAGAAATTGGTCTTCTTTATCACGCTACTTGCCGTGGTGACGTATTCCACGAGTGCACTTTTTATTTATTTTATCAAACCTACTTTTGCACCGGATATGAACGAGCTTTTATTTACGAGCATTACGCTGGGGATGGGAGTGTTCTGGTCCGGTGTGCTTGCCTTTTTTGCAGCGGGATTCATCGTCAAACCACTTCAGCGTTTGGAACAGGCTGCGTTAAAAGCGGCTGAAGGGGACATCGCTGTGGAAGTGGAGGTGCCGAAGTCAGATGATGAAATCCGGTCACTCGCATTGGGGTTCAATCGCATGCTCCATAATTTGCGCGACATGGTGTCGAGTATCGACGAGAATTTTACTAAAACAAATTCGAATGTGATCGAGCTGTCGAGAGCATCAGAAGCTGCTTCCACTCAAGCGGACTCCATTTCCAAAACGATTACAGAAATTTCAGCAGGTGCTGAAAGCTCGGCCATGGCGATTCAAACGACGGCTGAATCGGTGGAGGATGTGATCCGGATCGCACAGGAAGTACAGAATCACTCCAAATCATCAGAACAAATGTCCAAGCATATGGTGACGGAGCTTCAAGGGAGCAAGGAAGTCATTCATTCCCTGGTAGAAGGCATCAGCCGACTTGCAAGAGGAAATGAAGATTCTTTAGATGCCGTCCGGCGCTTGGAAGACAATGCGAAAAAAGTGGAACAGATCATTCAATTGGTCGGGGATATCGCGAACCAGACCAATCTTCTCGCCTTAAATGCTTCAATCGAAGCGGCACGGGCAGGTGAGCACGGTAAGGGGTTTGCAGTTGTCGCCGAGGAAGTCCGCAAATTGGCAGATGAAAGCGGAAAAGCAGTTCAAGGAATTTCGGACCTCATCAAGAACATTCAGACCGAGGTTGGAAATGTGGTTGGACAAATCACAACTCAAGTTGATTCGGCAAATTCTGAAGTGAAAAAAGGAACTCAGACAAATGACATGATCGAAACGATGACGAAAACGATCCATGAAGTAGCGGATGCCGTTCAAAATATATCCGTCCTTGTAGATCAGCAAATGGACAGCATTCAATTGACTTCCCAACAATCCCAGGAAGTTGCCGCCATCGCAGAAGAAACATCGGCAGGGGCTTTAGAAGTGTCAGCCTCCACTAAAGAACAAGCGGCTGTAATGGGTGACGTAGAGAAGTTGGCATTGAATCTCAAAGAGCAGGCACAATCACTGAAAAGTACGATTACGCGTTTTCATTTATAAAAAAACGGATATGAGGGACGGACCTCATATCCGTTTTTTTGATGGCTGGCTTTCGACTCATTCCCTCAAAAAAGAATCCGAAAAACTTTATATAATCAAGAGTGTGTGGCAAAATAAACGTATCAAAGGCTATAGGGAGTGGGATTAATTATGAAAATTGCAATTGCATCGGATCACGGCGGGGTAAATATCCGGGAAGAAATCAAATCATTATTAGAAGATCTGGGCCTCGAATATGAGGATTTCGGTTGTGAGTGTGGAACATCCGTTGACTATCCGGACTATGCAGTGCCTGTTGCAGAAAAGGTTGCCAGCGGTGAATTCGATCGCGGCATCCTGATTTGTGGAACGGGAATCGGTATGAGCATTTCAGCTAATAAGGTCAAGGGTATCCGCTGCGCCCTTGTACATGATGTGTTCAGTGCGAAAGCAACCCGTGAGCACAATGACAGCAATATGTTAGCCATGGGTGAACGTGTGATTGGACCTGGCCTTGCCCGTGAAATCGCTAAACAATGGCTGGTGACAGAATTTGAAGGTGGTCGCCATTCCAACCGTATAGGGAAAATCACGGCATACGAAGACAAACAATAGGGAGTGGATTTCATGGAAATCGCTCAAATGAAGGAAGAACTGCAAACGATCCTGCAAGAATTCAGCAAGCAGGTTCCGATGAAAAAGGGCCAAGTGTTTGTTGTAGGTTGTTCAACATCAGAAGTGATGGGGGAGCGGATCGGAACATCGGGAACCATTGAAGTAGCAGAAATGATCTTTGATGAGTTAAAAGGATGGGCAGATTCCAATGGTATTTCACTGGCTTTTCAGTGTTGCGAACACTTAAATCGTGCCATCGTTTTGGAAAGGGAAGTTGCTGAAAGAAAAGGACTGGATGAGGTCACGGTCATTCCTGTACGAAAAGCAGGAGGAGCCATGGCCACCCAAGCGTATCATTCCTTTGAAGATCCCGTCATGGTCGAGCATATCAAAGGTGATGCCGGCATCGACATCGGGGATACCTTCATCGGCATGCACCTGAAACACGTAGCCGTCCCGATCCGGGTATCACAGAAAAGCCTAGGCGAAGCCCACATCACACTGGCCAAAACCAGACCGAAACTCATTGGTGGAATCAGAGCTGTGTACGAATAATATTCTCTATTTAAAGGTCCGTCCCTCTGATTTGAGGGACGGACCTTTATTTCGGTGTTGCCTTAAATCCGGTTGTGAATTCCGAACTATAAAGGAAGGCATGGAGAATATGATTATGTTACAAGGCAGCGAGGGACAAAACTGATCGATTGGATAGAGAATCACAAACTATCAACGCATGTTCGCCTTCATTCGACAATGATAGTCATAGTGCTACTCTGGGGAGTGTGGAAGGAGAGTGGAGAGGATGTTTGTGAACACCATCACACGAGGTCCGTCCCTCTAATACGCTCTAAACACGAACATTACGTTTTGACTAGAGGTTTTTATTTCGCGTTTTGCTGAATCGTGTTAGAATGAGAGTGAATGAATCAATGAGGCGCCGAAGTTGGGCCTATGAATTAAAGGGGGATATGTATGAGTAAGATTGCCAAGCAAGATCCGGAAATTTATGCAGCGATTCAAGATGAATTAGAGCGTCAACGTACAAAAATCGAGTTAATTGCATCTGAAAACTTTGTCAGTGAAGCGGTTATGGAAGCGCAAGGCTCCGTTCTGACCAATAAGTATGCAGAAGGGTACCCAGGTCGTCGCTATTATGGTGGCTGTGAGCATGTGGACGTAGCAGAGAATCTGGCTCGCGACCGTGCGAAAGAACTATTTGGAGCAGAACACGTAAACGTTCAGCCTCACTCAGGAGCACAGGCCAATATGGCAGTCTACTTCACGATCCTTGAACAAGGGGACACAGTTCTAGGTATGAACTTATCTCATGGTGGACATCTGACTCACGGAAGTGCCGTAAACTTCAGTGGAATTCAATATAATTTCGTAGAGTATGGTGTGGATGAAGAAAAGCACCTGATCAATTACGAAGATGTTAGACAAAAAGCGTTAGAGCACAAGCCGAAGCTGATCGTAGCGGGGGCAAGTGCCTACCCAAGAGCGATCGATTTCGCTAAATTCCGTGAAATTGCAGACGAAGTGGGAGCCTACCTAATGGTGGATATGGCTCATATCGCTGGTCTTGTCGCGGCTGGTCTTCACCAGAACCCGGTTCCTTATGCAGACTTTGTGACCACAACGACTCACAAAACATTGCGCGGGCCTCGTGGCGGCATGATCCTATGCAGAGAAGAATTTGCAAAGAAAATAGACAAGTCTATCTTCCCTGGAATTCAAGGTGGCCCGCTTATGCACGTGATCTCGGCTAAAGCTGTTGCTTTCGGTGAAGCGCTGCAGGAATCTTTTAAAGACTATGCACAGAACATCATCGACAATGCGAATCGCTTAGGCGAGGGTCTTGTAAAAGAAGGAATCAATCTTGTATCAGGCGGATCTGATAACCATCTATTGCTAATCGACCTGCGTTCTCTAGGACTGACTGGTAAAATCGCAGAGAAAGTGCTTGATGAAATCGGGATTACCGTTAACAAAAACACGATTCCATTCGATCCGGAAAGTCCATTCGTAACAAGTGGAGTACGTATCGGTACAGCAGCTGTTACGTCCAGAGGATTCGGGCTCGAAGATATGGATGAAATTGCTTCCATCATGGCGTTGACTCTTAACAACCATGAAGACGAAGCGAAACTGGAAGAAGCACGCAAACGTGTCATCGACCTGACAAGCAAATTTGAATTATATCCTGAAAGATAATAGATGATGACCTCTTCGCCAGGGACGGACCTGGTGGAGAGGTTTTTTAGTAGAAAAGTAGATTATTTATCTATTTTTGAGCTCTAAATACTAGCGTGATGGGCAACTTGAACCGGAATCCGGCCGTAGTTCACAATAATCCAGCCGATTTCCATTAAAATCCGGCCGATTTAGAGGATAATCCAGCGGCTATTTAAAAAAATCCAGCCGATTCTGGCATTAATCCGGCCGATTAACAATATTAACCAATACCCAACCAGATTCACACCAGCCTACACGTCGATCCCCCACCCCTCATATCAATTCTAACGATTCCATTACACTTCCCATCTCATGTTGCTCTTAAATTATCTTTTATGTACAATAGTCTGAGGTGTAAAGGAAGTAGACAAACTATTTTTACATAAAATCGAATTTAAAGGAGAGAGTCGAATGGGCAAAGTATATGTATTTGATCATCCGTTAATCCAACACAAATTAACGTTTATTCGTGATAAAGAAACAGGTACGAAGGAATTTCGTGAGCTTGTTGATGAAGTGGCGACATTGATGGCGTTTGAAATCACCCGTGATTTACCGTTAGAGGATATTGAAGTGGAAACACCAGTAAGCAAAGCAAAGGCCAAGACTCTTGCAGGTAAAAAATTAGGGATTGTTCCTATTCTGCGAGCAGGACTGGGAATGGTCGACGGAATCCTTAAACTGATCCCGGCTGCCAAAGTAGGACATGTTGGTTTATATCGTGACCCGGAGACTCTTAAACCGATTGAATATTACGTAAAGCTTCCAAGTGATGTGGAAGAGCGTGACTTCATCCTGGTCGATCCAATGCTTGCAACAGGGGGATCTGCCGTTGAAGCCATCAACTCATTAAAGAAGCGTGGTGCGGTAAGCATCAAGTTCATGTGCCTCGTTGCATGTCCAGAAGGGGTGGACGCTATCAAGGAAGCGCACCCTGACGTGGATATCTTCATCGCGGCTCTTGATGAGAAGCTGAATGAAAAAGGCTACATCGTTCCTGGTTTAGGGGACGCAGGAGATCGTTTATACGGTACGAAATAATTTGAAACAGAAATGAAAGCCGGATTATCGACAATTGATAATCCGGCTTTTTTATCTTAATAATGATTAAACTACATAGTATTTTAGTTGGAAGTATTTACATTAAATTCAAGGGTTACTCATAAAAAGAATTTTCTATATAATGGAGGGGCATGTGAAGGTAGAATCTATGGATTTGCTAATAAAGTGAGCAACCTGCGGAATAAGGCTCCGCTTTTCTGTAAATGTGTTAAAAATGTGAACAATATGGAAACGCGTGGATAGGTTGTGAACTTTTTAACTTGAACGCATTGACATAGATAATACCCTATTGTATGCTTACAAAGGGTATCAAATGATAAGGTTTTCACAAGGGTTGAACCCGTATGGAAACGGTTTTTCATCATTTGTACAGTGTAAACGATTTTCCACTAAATCACATGTGTGGAGATGAGAAAAATGCGTCAAAATGATCGGCGCCCGTATCAATCGATGGTCTTGTATTCTGCTATTCTTTCCCAGCTTGTTGGTTCTATCTTAATAGGAATCTTCGGCGGGAGATGGTTAGATGGAATATGGAGCACCACACCACTTTTCTTAATTATTGGACTACTCCTTGGGCTCGCAACAGGAATCTACACCATGCTCCGTACAGTCCAACATTTCAATTCGGGAGATTAATGTATGCCAGAACTTCAGCAATTGTTTAACAGGCATCGTAAGTACATATTTTTCCTCCTTTCCTTTTACGTCCTCGGTTGGGGTTTTACTTCCTATCAGTCTATTTTCCTTGGGCTTATTTTGGGGACAGGCATCAGTCTGTTTAGTCACTGGCTGATCATGAGGAGAACCGTGCGATTCGGTGATGCAGTAGAATCTGGTCAAAAGGTTCGATCATTGGGAACCTTCTCAAGGATGGCAGGTGCGGCCTTTGCAGTCATTATTGCAACGGAATACCCTGAGCACTTTCATCTCCTGAGCGTCATTATGGGATTAATGACAATTTACCTTGTCATTATGATAGATTATTTTATTCAGCAGCTTTTAGCTCATAAATAGCGGGGAAGAGAGGTGAATTTCATTGCATCATGAAAATCCTACAGCCGAGTTTCTAGGGTTAACTTTTAACCTGGCGAACGTACTGATGATCACAGTGGCAAGTGCCGTTGTTTTCCTAATCGCCGTTCTGTCAACTCGTAGACTGGCCATGAAACCAACAGGAGTGCAAAACTTTATGGAGTGGGTCATGGACTTTGTCAAAAATATCGTGAAAAGTAATATGGATTGGAAAACAGGTGGTCGTTTCCATCTCCTTGGACTTACTTTACTCATGTACATTTTCGTTTCGAATATGTTAGGACTTCCGTTCTCGGTAGTCATTGACCACGAATTATGGTGGAAGTCACCAACAGCGGATCCAGTTATCACTATGACCCTGGCGGTTATGATCGTTGTGTTAACGCACTATTATGCAATCAAGATGAAAGGCTTCGGTGAATACGGTAAAGACTTCTTCAGACCTATGTCGTTCTTATTCCCGCTGAAGATCATTGAAGAATTTGCCAACACACTAACGCTTGGTCTTCGTCTTTACGGTAACATCTACGCTGGGGAAATCCTGCTTACTTTATTGGTAGGAAGCCTCGCACACATGGGAGCAGCCGGATTACTGGGTGCCATTATCCCAACGATTGTATGGCAAGCTTTCTCAATCTTTGTCGGCGCAATCCAATCATTTATTTTTGTTATGTTAACGATGGTTTATATGGCTCACAAAGTCAGCCTGGACCATTAATATATACCCTGTTCAAAATTGAACAAAACTACTCAAAACATTTTTCATACATTTAAAGGAGGAAATTCAGAATGGGTCTTTTAGCAGCAGCAATTGCAATCGGTTTAGCAGCACTAGGTGCAGGTATTGGTAATGGTCTTATTGTTTCACGTACGGTAGAAGGTATGGCTCGTCAACCGGAAGCTCGTGGAATGCTTCAAACTACAATGTTCATCGGGGTTGCGTTAGTAGAGGCGATTCCTATCATCGCAGTAGTTATCGCATTCATCGTAATGGGTCAATAATAGCAGTTTAAAGTTCAAGATGGCGAAGATCATTCGATAAGAACCTTCGCCATTCCTTTATGTTTAGTACTTATGAACATATGACTATGAATGATACGGCATTTGCCGTTATTGTACAGCTTTCTTTAGGGAAGGCATTGACTCTTGAAGGGAGTGAAACCTCGTGCTTACAAACGCATTAGTCCTTGGAGCTGGTGGCTTCAACGGTGGAGATATCGTATTCCAGCTTGTAATGTTCCTTATCCTTCTTGCGTTATTGAAGAAGTTTGCCTGGGGTCCTTTGATGGGCATCATGCAAGAGCGTGAGAATCACATTGCAGGCGAAATAGAAGCGGCAGAACAAAGCCGTCTAGAAGCAAATAAGAGCTTGGAAGAACAGCGTCAACTTTTAAAAGAGGCTCGTCAAGAAGCGCAAGCGATGATCGAGAACTCTAAGAAGCAAGGCGATGAGCAACGTGAACAAATCATCATTGCCGCTCGTCAGGAATCTGAGCGCTTGAAAGAATCTGCGAAACGTGAAATCGAGACGCAGAAAGAACAAGCGATGGCAGCATTACGCGAGCAGGTTGCTTCACTATCTGTTCTGATTGCATCGAAAGTGATTGAAAAAGAACTTTCTGTTCAAGATCAACAGAAGCTGATCAACGATTATATTAAAGAGGCAGGAGAAGAGCGATGAGCTACTCTACAGTCGCAAAACGCTATGCGTTAGCTCTTTTCGATATTGCCAAAGAACAGAATCAATTAGAAGCGATTGAACAAGAGCTTCGTACAGTGAAATCCGTTTTTATCCAAAATAAAGAATTAAGCGTTCTTTTGGAAAATCCGAAGTTTTCGACGGATAAGAAGAAAGACATGTTGAAAGAAGCGTTCTCATCTGTTTCAGTACCAGTATTGAATACACTGCTTCTTATGACTGATCGTCATCGTGAAGATCAGGTAGTGGGCGTTGTCGATGCATTCATCGAGCTTTCTAATGAAGCTAGAGGAATCGCAGAAGCAAAGGTGTACTCTGTACGTGCTTTAACAGAGGATGAGAAGACAGCAATCTCAGCTTCTTTTGCTAAGAGAATTGGGAAACAATCATTAAGAATTGAGAATGTGATAGACGAGAACATACTTGGGGGACTTAAGGTCCGTATCGGCAACCGTATTTATGACGGAACACTTGCTGGCAAGTTGGATCGTCTTGAGCGTGAACTTGTTCGTTAACTTTCGTATAAATGAGGGGTGAAATTCATGAGCATCAAGGCGGAAGAAATCAGCGCGCTGATAAAAAAGCAAATTGAAAACTATCAGTCTGAGATGAAAGTAAGCGATGTAGGTACAGTTATCCAAATCGGTGACGGTATCGCTCGTGCTCATGGCCTCGACAATGTCATGGCTGGAGAGCTAGTTGAATTTTCTAACGGTGTCATGGGTATGGCGCAAAACTTAGAGGAAAACAACGTAGGTATCATCATTCTCGGACCATTTAAAGACATTCGTGAAGGCGATGAGGTTCGTCGTACTGGACGTATCATGGAAGTTCCAGTAGGACAGGAATTAGTAGGTCGTGTTGTAAACTCACTTGGACAACCAGTTGATGGATTAGGTCCAATTGCGACAACAAAAACACGTCCAATTGAAGGCGGAGCACCTGGTGTTATGGATCGTAAATCCGTACACGAGCCACTTCAAACTGGTATCAAAGCGATCGACGCTCTAGTTCCAATCGGTCGTGGTCAACGTGAGTTAATCATCGGAGACCGTCAAACAGGTAAAACATCTGTTGCGATCGATTCGATCCTAAACCAAAAAGATCAAGACATGATCTGTATCTATGTTGCGATCGGACAAAAAGAATCAACGGTTCGTAATGCAGTTGAAACGCTTCGTAAGCACGGTGCCCTTGATTACACAATCGTCGTAACGGCATCAGCTGCTTCACCAGCTCCAATGCTATTCTTAGCACCATACGCTGGTATCACTATGGGTGAAGAATTCATGCATAGCGGCAAGCACGTTCTTGTTGTATATGATGATCTTTCTAAGCAAGCTTCGGCTTACCGTGAGCTTTCATTATTATTACGTCGTCCTCCAGGCCGTGAAGCATTCCCTGGTGACGTATTCTACTTACACTCTCGTTTACTTGAGCGTGCAGCGAAATTAAGTGATGCAAAAGGTGGAGGTTCCATCACAGCATTACCATTCGTTGAAACACAAGCAGGAGATATCTCCGCTTACATTCCAACAAACGTTATCTCCATCACTGACGGACAGATTTTCTTACAATCTGACCTATTCTTCTCCGGTGTTCGTCCGGCGATCAATGCAGGTCTTTCCGTATCACGTGTTGGTGGATCCGCACAAATCAAAGCGATGAAAAAGGTTTCCGGTACACTGCGTCTTGACTTAGCCGCATACCGTGAACTTGAAGCATTTGCTCAGTTCGGATCAGATCTTGATAAAGCGACACAAGCGAAACTGAACCGTGGAGCCCGTACTGTTGAAGTACTGAAGCAGGATCTTAACAAACCACTTAATGTTGAAAAACAAGTTATGATCTTCTATTCATTAACAAAAGGTCATTTAGATGATATTCCAGTAACAGATATTCGTCGTTTCGAAGGTGAATTCCTAAGCTGGTTAGATCACAACCATACAGAACTGTTAGACCATATCCGCACAACAAAAGGTCTTCCTGAAGACGATGCAATGAAAGCTGCGATCAACGAATTCAAGAAGACATTTGTAAAGTCTGAGTAATTTTATATGATGTCGGTGTTCATTCTGATGACACCGGCTGATTATTCTATTATTTAGTTGGTTCTAGTGAATATGACTAACATTTTAAAAGGGTGGTGAGAACCAGTGGCATCGTTACGCGACATAAAAACTCGTATTACATCTACGAAGAAAACCAGTCAAATTACGAAAGCAATGGAAATGGTCTCTGCCTCTAAATTGAACCGTGCTGAAACGAATGCGAAAGCCTTCGTCCCTTACATGGAGAAAATTCAGGAAGTCGTTACTTCCATTTCCCTTGGTAGCACAGATGTAACGCATCCGATGCTAGTCTCCCGCCCCGTAAAAAAAACCGGCTACTTGGTCATTACATCTGACCGCGGTTTGGCGGGGGCTTATAACTCGAGCGTCATACGTGCTGTAAGTAATGCGATTAAAGAGCGTCACAGCTCTCAAGATGAATACGCCATTATTGCGTTAGGTCGTATTGGAAGGGATTTCTTCCAAAAACGAGGCGATAATGTAGTGGAAGGTATTGTAGGGCTACCAGATCAGCCAAACTTTGCAGACATTAAAGACATTGCCAACAAAGCAGTCAGCATGTTCTCAGATGGTGCTTTTGATGAGCTTTACATGTACTACAACCACTATGTCAGTGCCATTCAACAAGATGTTACCGAGAAGAAGGTTCTTCCTTTAACGGAGCTTGATTCTTCTTCATCGAAACTAACTTCTTATGAGTTTGAGCCTAATGCTGAAGAAATTTTGGAAGTGTTGCTCCCTCAATATGCTGAAAGCTTGATTTACGGAGCGTTACTTGATGGTAAAGCCAGTGAACACGCGGCCCGTATGACAGCAATGAGAAACGCAACAGACAATGCGAAAGAAATCATTAACAGCCTTACACTTTCTTATAACCGTGCGCGTCAAGCAGCGATTACCCAAGAAATCACGGAAATCGTCGGCGGGGCAGCAGCACTCGAATAGAAATGACATTCCGGGTCAGCCGGATTACAACATAGTTTTGTCGTCAAAAGCTAGTTAGGAGGGAAAGAGATGAACAAAGGACACGTTCTTCAAGTAATGGGTCCAGTTGTCGATGTCAAGTTCGCTAATGGCCAACTTCCTGATATCTACAACTCATTAAAGGTCCAAATTGCAGATAGAGCTGAACTTACATTAGAGGTTGCCCTTCACCTAGGTGATGATTCTGTACGTACAATCGCGATGGCTTCCACAGATGGTTTACAACGTGGAGCTGACGTGCTTGATACAGGAGCACCAATCTCTGTACCAGTAGGGGATATCACATTAGGTCGTGTATTCAACGTTCTAGGTGAATCAATCGATTTAGACGAGCCTCTTGCAGCAGGTATCCGTCGTGATCCAATTCATAGACAAGCACCTACATTTGATCAGCTTTCTACAGAAGTTGAGATTCTGGAAACAGGTATTAAAGTAGTAGACTTACTTGCTCCTTACATCAAGGGTGGTAAGATCGGTCTATTCGGTGGTGCCGGTGTTGGTAAAACCGTATTAATCCAGGAGCTTATCAACAACATCGCTCAAGAGCACGGAGGTATCTCTGTATTCGCCGGTGTTGGAGAGCGTACTCGTGAAGGTAATGACCTTTACCACGAGATGAGCGACTCTGGCGTTATCAAGAAAACAGCGATGGTATTCGGACAAATGAACGAGCCGCCAGGTGCGCGTATGCGTGTAGCCTTGACGGGTCTTACAATGGCTGAATACTTCCGTGATGAGCAAGGTCAAGACGTACTTCTGTTCATCGATAACATCTTCCGTTTCACGCAAGCAGGTTCAGAGGTTTCTGCCCTACTAGGCCGTATGCCATCTGCCGTTGGTTACCAGCCGACACTTGCTACTGAAATGGGCCAATTGCAAGAGCGTATCACCTCAACTAACGTAGGTTCTGTAACATCGATCCAAGCGATCTATGTACCTGCCGATGACTACACGGATCCAGCTCCTGCGACAACTTTCGCTCACTTGGATGCAACAACGAACCTTGAGCGTAAGCTTTCTGAAATGGGTATCTATCCTGCGGTAGATCCATTGGCATCAACTTCCCGTGCTCTTTCTCCGGAAATCGTAGGAGAAGAACACTACAGCATCGCTCGTAATGTTCAACAAACATTACAGCGTTATAAAGAACTTCAAGATATCATTGCGATCCTTGGTATGGATGAGCTTTCTGATGATGATAAGCTGACGGTACACCGCGCTCGTCGTGTACAATTCTTCTTATCTCAAAACTTCCACGTTGCAGAACAGTTCACTGGACAAAAAGGTTCTTACGTTGAAGTGAAAGACACGGTTAAAGGATTCAAAGATATCCTTGACGGTAAATACGATCACATTCCTGAAGATGCGTTCCGTCTAGTAGGTCCGATTGAGGATGTATTAGCAGCAGCTAAAGAAATGGGCGTAGAGGTATAATTAGGGACCAGGAGGGAAGAAAATGAAGACATTAAAAGTCAATATTGTCACTCCCGATGGCCCAGTGTACGATTCAGAAGTGGAAATGGTGAGCACGAAAGCTCAAAGCGGTGAGCTTGGAATCTTACCTGGACACATTCCGATGGTTGCTCCACTACAAATCGGTGCGGTTCGCCTGAAAAAAGGTGGCAACACTGAGCTTGTAGCTGTCAGTGGCGGATTCTTAGAAGTACGTCCTGAACAAGTGACAATTCTAGCACAGTCTGCTGAAACAGCAGAAGCTATCGATGTACAACGCGCTAAAGAAGCAAAAGGCCGCGCAGAAGACCGCATGCAGGCACAACGCGACGACGTAGACTTCCGTCGTGCCGAACTCGCTCTAAAGCGTGCCATGAACAGAATTAACGTTTCCGAACGTAACTTCTAATATAAACACCAAAAACCACCCTTTCCTTGTGGAAGGGTGGTTTTTTTGAATAGAGGGACGGACCTCTGTGTGAAAAAAATTCAACACGCAACTCAACTAAAAATTTTGTAAATTCCATATATCGTTACAGAATTATGTGGTAAAATGGACTTTGTGCGTCGAAATGATTATTAGGAGTGAGAAGAGTGATAGAGAGCTTTGGCCAGCAGGCCCTGATCAGCATGCTCGTGCATCTATTTATATTCGGGATCACATTTTGGTCTTTGCAATCCATCCAGTTAGACAAGCTCCTCAAGAAAAATCGAGTCGCTCAAGGGAGACTATTGTATATCCTACTAACGATCGCAATCGGCTCGGCCGTAAGCCGATTTTTACTGGATTACTACCTGTGGTCTCAAAGCTTGCCTGTTTTCTTTGAATAAATAGAGCTTCTGACAAAAAATAGGTCTTCCTGCATGTTTTCATCAGGGCCTGTTTTAAGTAAGATTAATTTTGTGCTCGTTCCTTTGTGAAAAAGTTTCAATATGAAACGCTTTCATGTAACAGCCTTCCGACAACTCAATATTTGTAAAAAGATGACGACAATTTTCAAGTATGTTCTTCTCCTATTCGGACAGACTTTTAGGTAAGGGGAGGAATGGAAAATGACTCGGTATTTTTACATTATTTTAATCTTTTTTGTTGGATTAGGTTTTCTTCCTGTTATTAATGGGAACAACACTATCGAAGCCAATCATTTATTAGACATTGAAAAGCTTGACCAAGCCATTGTACATTCTCAAGGTCAGATAACTGAATGGTCTCTATATGCAAGAGAAAACAAAAAAAGCTTCACGAATAAAGGGTTTGCCAAATATAGTACTACTATGCAAGAAAGATTTTCTGATTTTAAGTGGGTGACGAAGAAATCAGCTGAAGAAGTAATGGTTGTGGGACAACGTCAGACGTCTCACGGGGAAGAAACCATTAAGTTGCAGCATACCCTCACAAACAAGCAGTCCGTTTCGTATAGTATGTATGAAATGCGCGGAGATCAGAAAGCGTTGGGAGAAAAGACGAAGCATTATATCAAGACAGAATTTATCCCAAATATGGAAATCATTTTCACTACTAAACCTATGATTTTCTCTTGTATAAAAGGCGAATTCAATGATAAGCTTGAGAAAGTTTTGTCGAATCAGGCTGTCGAATTAATGTCGAAATTAGACGCAAAAGAACTGGAATCACTTAAAGAAGAAGACTTTTATTCCATTTCAGCTTACTCGGAACAAATGTCACGGACTATACCAACAAAAAATGATGATATGAATATACAACTAGGTCTACGGAAAAGCGGAATGGGCGCTAAGACAACCTTTGTGATTGGCACACCCATCCTAATTATTGAATATTAATATAGAGAAATTGGACGCGGAGGGGAATACTCTTGGAAAAAATTATCGTCCGCGGCGGTCAGCGTTTAAGCGGTACAGTGCAAGTTGAAGGAGCAAAGAATGCCGTTTTACCAGTCATCGCTGCTACATTATTAGCAAGTGAAGGAAAAAGTGTCATTAAAAATGTACCACCACTCTCCGATGTATATACGATTAACGAAGTATTACGTCATTTAAATACAGATGTAGAGTTTAACCATGGTGAAGTCATCGTGAATGCATCAAGAGAGTTGTTTGTAGAAGCACCGTTCGAATATGTTCGAAAAATGCGTGCATCCGTTCTTGTTATGGGATCATTACTTGGACGTACAGGTAAAGCACGTGTTGCGCTTCCTGGTGGATGTGCCATTGGATCAAGACCGATTGACCAACACTTAAAAGGCTTCGAAGCAATGGGAGCAAAAGTGAAGGTAGGAAATGGTTTTATCGAAGCTGAAGTAGACGGAAGACTGAAAGGTGCCAAGGTTTATCTGGACTTCCCAAGCGTTGGGGCAACAGAAAACATTATGATGGCTGCCGTTCTTGCAGAAGGAACAACCATCCTTGAAAACGTCGCAAAAGAGCCTGAAATCGTCGACTTGGCGAACTTCCTGAACAAAATGGGAGGAAGCGTTGTAGGTGCAGGTACTGGAACGATCCGTATCGAAGGTGTAGACCGTCTATACGGTGTTGAGCATAGCATCATTCCAGACCGTATCGAAGCGGGAACATTCATGGTTGCCGCTGCCATTACTCAGGGCGATGTCCTTGTAAAGGGTGCGATTCCAGAACACTTATCTTCATTAGTTGCCAAGATGGAAGAAATGGGCGTTACGATCATCGATGAAGAAGAAGGTCTTCGTGTCATCGGACCGGAGAAATTAAAATCTGTCGATATCAAAACAATGCCTCATCCTGGTTTCCCAACAGATATGCAATCTCAAATGATGGCATTACTTTTAGCAGCTGACGGCACAAGCGTCATCACTGAAACAGTATTCGAAAATCGTTTCATGCATGCTGAAGAATTCCGTCGTATGGGAGCAGACATTAAGATTGAAGGCCGCTCTGTAATCATGAACGGACCAACGCCTCTTCAAGGAGCAGAAGTGGCTGCAACGGATTTACGTGCAGCAGCAGCTCTTTCGATCGCAGGTCTGGTAGCGGATGGTTACACTCGAGTGACAGAACTGAAGCATTTAGATCGTGGATATGTGAACTTCCATCAAAAGCTTGCAGGCTTAGGTGCCGATATCGAGCGTGTGAAAGAAGTGGAAGAAACACCTGTTTCTGAGCAAGACATGATTAAGGATGCGTAAGTATTAGATAAAAAGGTGAGCTTTTCTTTTATAGAAGAGCTTGCCTTTTTTGTTTGGGGTGAGAGTTAGGCACGGAGTTATAGTTCTGGCTTTTTTGGTAAAATAAGTAAATCGGCTGAATTATTGTTGATTTCGGCTGGATGATTGTCAGGAACGGCTGGATTTTTCGTGAAAATGGCCGGATTATATTCGAAAGCGGCTGGATTTTCAGCAAAAACCGCTAGATTTGCCATGGCCAAACTTGAAATATCGACAAAATAGGTAGAAAGATAGCTTGAGACGTGTAGGATGAGGTTGAAAATGAGATAAAACGTCGTTTATTTTCAATTATGGAGTATTTGTTTTCAAAATTTCACTTTTATTTTCAAAAATGCATCGGCTCACCAACACACTACATTCCTTATTCAAAATTCACCTATCCCAAACATCTTCTTCCGTCAAAATCACTCTTAAAATATTCATAATTGCTTGTCCACTACCATACATATGATAGAGAGTGGAGAAGTGTGCTAGGACATTCTCCTATTTAATCTTTCATTGGAGGCCGCGAACATGAAGCATTTGAAACCAGTACTGATCATCTTCTCAATCTTTATCAGCATCATTTTTATTGTACCTACTCTTCTCGTGCTCCCATTTTCATCAGAAAAGGAAACGGCAAACTTAGACGAAAAACTAAAAAATCCGCCATCCGTTGAAGAGCTGGCGAACTCGGTTGAGGTAGCGGTTTATCGCTCCAACCAGGACTTGATCGAGAAACTTCCTTTGGAGCAGTATGTAGTAGGGGTAGTGGCTGGTGAAATGCCTGCAGATTTTGAAAAGGAAGCATTAAAAGCTCAAGCACTGGCTGCAAGGACGTATATTGTGAATCAGCTTTTACTTGAGGACTCCACTGTTCCGAAGGGTGCCGATGTGACGGATACGGTCTCTCATCAGGTATATAAGAACCAGAAGGAGCTTGCTGGCCTCTGGGGTGCCGACTATGACTGGAAGATCAAGAAAATATCCGATGCGGTGCTTGAAACGATGGGGCAGGTGCTGACCTATGATGGCAAGCCCATTACGGCAGCCTTTTTCTCAACGAGCAATGGTTACACAGAAAACTCTGAGGCTTATTGGCCGAATGAATATCCATATTTAAGAAGTGTTGAAAGCCCATGGGACTCGGCGTCACCTAGATTCGAAGATCAAAAGGTTATCCCGATCAAAGAGTTCGAGCAGAAACTGGGCGTAACCCTGCCAAAGGATGGCTCGGTAGGAACGATCACGTCAAGAACAGAAGGCAAAAGGGTAGCAAGTGTTGAAATAAACGGCAAAGGATTCTCCGGCCGTGAGATAAGAGAGAAGTTAGAACTGAGATCCTCAGACTTCACCTGGTACCTGAAGGATGATCATATCGTCATCGCCACGAAAGGATATGGCCACGGAGTCGGTATGAGCCAATACGGAGCAAACGGAATGGCGAAAGAAGGCAAGGATTATCAAGACATCGTCACGCATTACTATAAAGGCGTCAAAATAACAGAGTCAGATAAACTGCTGCAGAAAGTAACAGCACAAAGATAAATAAAAAGGATTGAGTCTATAAGGTCAAGATGACCAGACTCAATCCTTTTTTAAATAGGCTTCAAACGTCTTCATTTTTCTCGTTAATGGATGATCAGGCTTTTTAAAATAAGTCCGGTTCACAATCCAAAAAAGGACAGTGACCCCGATCAAATCCTTAGCGGCGTCAATCATCGTTGCCGACCGATACGGAACGAAGGATTGATGAATCTCATCCACAAACCCATAAAAGACCGCAATTAACGCAGCGGTAAAATTCAAAGTGAACCGAAGCTTTCCATGTGCCAACAGAGCAACGACAAATAATCCATATAAAATACCGAATTCGATTAAATGGAGAGATTCTTTAATAAAACGATCCAACTGATTATCAGGAAAACGAATGACGGCATCATCGGGATTACTGGACATAATCCAAATAAGAATCATATAGAGAAAAGGCGCAGCTGTCAGCCCATACGTAAGCAACTTCTTCATATGCAGCTCGTCCTTTCTGTTTTGTTATATTGTATCATGAAGGGCTGTGATTTCTTTATCATAAATCAATCATTTGATCAGATCTTTAGATTGTTATTTTAATGGCTGTGTAATAAAAACGAATCTAAGAAAGTGGATTGTAGCGGAAGGCGCTCGACTCCTGCGGGAATAGCGGGAAAGTTGAGACCCCACAGGGCAAAGCCCGAGGAGGCTCAACTCACGCCCCGCGGAAAGCGAGCGCCTGAAGCGGAAATCAACTACTACTGTCTCTGTGAAAATACCAAAAGCGCTTCATAAAAAGAAAAATTTCATCTTATTTTTAAAATCATACATATTTTCCATCCCTTTGTCGAAAGATAAGAATTAAAAAATTTTTTCTTAATGTGTATATATTTTCTGAATTCTGTTCAGAATGATTGCTGAGGTGATGAAAATGAGAGAGGAAGAAAAGAAACAACCTTCTCAAAACTTTTTGAAAAGACGTTGGGCATACCCAGCAATCTATTTAGCAAGTGCAGCAATCATTATCACGGGGATTCTGTGGTACCAGGCAGGAAATGATGTAAACGAGAAAGCCAAGGATTACAGCTATGATGGAGTTCCTACTGACAATGAGTTCAACCAGCCTGCAGAAGAAGTCAATCGTTCATTAGAAAACTTTGTAATGCCTGTTGCAAGCCCTGAGGACACAGTCATCGAAAAACAATTCTACGATACTGAAGCTTCAGCGGAAGAACAGGAAGCAGCCCTAGTCGTTTATGGTAACATGTATTATCCGAACCAAGGAGTCGACATCTCTAAAGATGGTAAAGAATTCGATGTTCTGGCTGCCATGAGCGGTACAGTTACAAAGGTTCAAGAAGATTCCCTACTTGGTAACACGATTGAGATCGAGCACAGCAAAGGAATCGTTACTCGTTATCAATCTGTTAAAGACTTTGAAGTCGCGGTTGGAGATGTAGTCGATCAAGGACAAGCTATCGCTAAAGCAGGTAAGAGCTTATTCAATGAAGAAGCTGGCGTTCACGTACATTTTGAAATTCGTAAAGCAAATGTAGCAGTGAATCCACTGGAGTACTTCAATAAGTCCCTTGCGACACTTCAAGAAGCGCAATTAGAAGACAAGAAGGTTTCAGGTGAACAGCCGGATGCTGAAGCTGCACAGGAAAACGCAGTTGAAGATCAAGCTAGCGAAGACAAAGCAACAGAAGACAAAGCAACAGAAGATAAAGCAACTGAAGAAAACGGTGCTGACGATGCAGCTGAAGAAAAACCGGAAGCTGAGCAAAAGCCTAAACAAGAAAATGCTGATCAAAAAGACGACGCAGCCGATAATGGCTCTGACGTAAAAGACGAAGAATAATCATATAGATGAAGAAAGCTGACCGGTGATTTCCGGTCAGTTTTTTTGTTTTCAGATCTATTCCAATTGTCGCCTCATCCCCCAAAAAAATTTCCTCGGAAATTCGACAAAGGGATTATTTTACTGGAAAAGTATTTACATATCTGATTTGTTTAATCGTGTTAACACATTCTTTCATATCTTTATTTTAATAAAATGATTCTTTAATTAAGAGAAAGATCAAATGGAGATTTGTCGTTTTTTCTTTATTGACCAGGCTTTTTCCTATAAAGATAATGAGGGCATGAATAAAATTTCAGAAAATTTAATCTTTATTAACGGGAGGTCGTGTGATTAAGGAGACGCTTACATAATCAGGAGGTGAAACGTTGCTTTACTTCATCGCGATTTTACTCATAACAGGGGGAAGTATTTTTCTTGCAATAAGAAAGAAACGGGCTTTCTTCTTAACCATTCCATTCTTGTCTTTATTCATTTACTTTATTTTTCAAATCGCCATGGTCCCGATTCCGTTTTTTGAGACCGTGAAATTTATTTTCAGTTTAAAATAATGAGCTTGAAAAGGGGTTACTTAAATGAAGAAAATCGATAGAGCAAAAGCGGATCAGTATTTTAAAGAAAAAAACCGTTATATGGCAATTTATTTAGTGATTTGGCTCGCCTCTTCCTTTGGGGTCGTGCTGTTTGCCGAAAGCCTGTCAACGATCACGCTCAATGGCTTCCCGTTTCACTACTTTATGGGTGCCCAGGGGTCGATTGTCATTTTCATCATCTTACTCTACATAAATGCGAAGGTGAGCGATGGAATCGATAAGAAATATGGAATTGATGAAAGTAAAAATGAACAGATCAGTTACGGAAAGACATTGGATCATTAAACGGCTTCAACCAAATATATAGAACAGAGCAGGGGGAAACGATAAATGGATACTCAGTTTTTAGTATCAACGTCGATTATTCTGTTGACGTTTGCGTTATATATCGGAATTGCTGTTTATAACAAAGCGAAAGCGACATCGGACTTCTATGTAGCAGGCCGGGGCGTGCCGCCGATCTTCAATGGGATGGCGATCGGGGCCGACTGGATGAGCGCAGCATCATTCATTGGACTGGCTGGTACCGTCATGATCCTCGGGTATGATGGACTTGCTTACATCATGGGGTGGACGGGGGGATATTTGCTGTTAACCTTCTTACTTGCTCCACAGCTTAGGAAGTATGGGCGCTATACGGTACCGGAATTCATCGGGGACCGGTATAACAGCCACACTGCCCGCGTCATTGCCGCGATCTGTACGATCATTATCAGTTTCACGTATAGCATCGGGCAGCTATCGGGTTCAGGGGTCGTAATCGGTCGATTGTTCGAAATCGATGCCAAAGTCGGTACGATGATTGGAGTGGTGCTCATCGCCTTCTACGCAGCTTTCGGTGGAATGAAGGGGATCACGTGGACGCAGGTTGCTCAGTATGTTGTTCTTATTATCGCTTATTTAATTCCTGTTATTTTCATGTCGTTACAAATTACCGGAAACCCTGCACCCTGGATTTCCTATGGGGAACTGGTAGGGAAAATCGGGGAGCTCGATCGTGAGCTTGGGGTCTCGGAATACTTCGCGCCTTTTACAAACGGAACGAAGTGGCAGTTCATGGCTCTCATGTTTACGTTGATGGCAGGGACCGCGGGGCTTCCACACGTCATCGTTCGATTCTATACGGTTTCTACGATGAAAGCGGCTCGCTGGTCAGGGGCATGGGCACTGCTTTTCATCGGACTTCTCTACTTATCCGCACCTGCATATGCCGCATTCTCCCGCTTTATTTTAATGACAAAGGTAGCGGGAAGCCAAATCAGTGACTTGCCTTCCTGGACGAAATCATGGGTGGATACGGGGAAATTACAGGTCGCAGATGCAAATGGAGATGGAATCCTGCAGTGGAAGGAAATCATCATTTCCAATGATATCGTGGTCATGGCGACACCGGAGATTGCGAATTTAGGAGTGTTCGTCATCGGTCTTGTAGCGGCTGGTGCCATGGCAGCGGCGTTATCGACAGCGGGTGGGTTGATGATCGCGATATCTTCCTCCTTTGCTCATGATATTTACTATCGTGTATTCAAGCCGAACGCGACAGAGAAAAATCGTCTGGCCGTTGCCCGTTGGTCGATCGTCATCGCGACGGTGCTCGCCGGAATCGTGGCTCTTAATCCTCCAGGGGTTATCACCCAGATCGTCGCCTGGGCCTTCGCACTGGCATCTGGAACGTTCTTCCCGGCACTCTTACTCGGGGTATGGTGGAGGCGATCTAATGCCCAAGGAGTTATTGCAGGGATGCTTGTAGGGTTAGGGGTAACCCTCACGTACATCTTCCTGGCAAGATCGGGTGTTACCCTATTCGGCATCATTGATACGGGAGCTGGTGTATTTGGGGCAGCGGCAGCAACGATTGCCAATATCGTCGTGTCACTGATGACGAAAGCACCTTCTCAAAAGATTCAAGAAGAGGTAATGGATCTCCGTTACCCGGAACAAATGACCTTCAAGGACGGAGAAGTTTGGGTGAACGACGATGTCGATTTCAAAGCCTGACGGATCATTTCAAGAAGCTGTACTCCTTCATCCCTTTTTCAAGGGGATGGAGCGTAGTACGGCTCTTTCCCTTTTTACTGAGTGTAAGCGGCTTGAGGTGGGAAAACACTCTACTATCCTGAAAAGCTTTGAACATCGTCTCGGACTCTATCTTGTTGTGAAGGGAGAAGCAGAAGTCGTTGTGACAAAGGAAAAAGAAGAGATTCTCGAGATCATTTCGAAGTACGGGATCGTCGGCTTATCGAGTCTGTATTCTGTACTGAATACAACGATGGATGAGAGTGTATATTCCTCTGTTGAGGTCAAGGCGAAGGAGGACTGTCTGCTCTGCCTCGTACCTTATACTAGTTTGCAAAACTATTGGAATGAACCTTATTTGAAGAACTTTTTATTGGAGGAAACATCGAAACGACTTCAGGATGTTTATTATTCCTTGTCGCAGCAAGTGGGGGTGGCGCACGGGCTTGAAGAGCGGACGACGATTCTGAAGCGTGTGAGTGATGTGATGAAGAAATCAGTCGTTACTGTCAGGAGTGAAGATTCCTTGAAGGATGCAGCTCGAGCGATGGGGGGGAACCGGGTCAGCTCTGTCATCATTCTGGAAAACAATCGCATCGGAGGAATCCTGACAGAAAGAGACCTTGTCTCCAGATGCCTCGCAAGGTCCGTCCCTCTCACCAAACCAGTAAAAGAGGCCATGACCCCCAACCCAACCGTCATCACCCGTGACGCCTACCTGTACGAAGCTCTCGCCGCCATGATCGATCACTCCATCAAACACCTGCCCGTTGTCGGGGGTGAGGAGAGGGACGGACCTATCGTCGGCATCATCACCCTCCACGATATAATGAAAGCGAACCATATTGGGTCCCTGATGAGTGCTAGGAAGCTGGAGAACAAGAATTTCCCCCTGGAAAAGGTTAGACCTATGGCAGCGTCAATGCTTACGAGTCTTTGGGAAGCACAAGCTCCGGTGTATCACATACTCGATTTCATGTCAGGGCTATTCGATCGTATTTATCAGCGAATCTTAAGGCAGGTGGAGGAAGAATTGCTTGGGGAAGGACGGGAAAGCCCTTGCTCGTATGCATTTTATGTCATGGGCTCAGCGGGAAGGAAAGAGCAGTTTATGCTGACCGATCAAGATCATTTCCTGGTTTATGAAAAACATAGTAAAGAAACTATGGAATATTTCTGTGATTTTGCTGAACGAGTCGTCGTTGAATTAGAAAAGACAGGGCTGCGTCTTTGTGACGGAGGAATGATGGCGAATCAGAAACCGTGGATGGGGAGTATGGGTTCCTGGCAGGAACGATTGAGAGAATGGTCGGTCCATTCGTCTGAGGAAGCTTTATTGAAGGTGCAAAACTTCTTTTCCTATCGTTTTTTATATGGGGATGAAGCACTTCATTCAACATTTGAAGACGCGGTAAAAGATCAGCTGCGCAGCTCAAAAATATTATTAGTACGGCTGGCTCAAGTGGAAAAAGCCAAGCCGGTGCCTGTCCTTCACTCCTCCATCCGATCGATATTAGGCTTGGACCGAAAAACGGTTTCCATCAAGAAAGACATTCTGTTTCCTTTTCATCATGCACTGCAGATCTTGAACGCGGCTCATGGTAATACTTCGGGGTCGACTAGAGAGAAGCTGGATTATTTGAAAAAAAAAGGGTCGATTTCGTCGGGGTTTGCAGAAGAATTATCCGAAGTATTCCAGGAATCAATGAAGCTATATATAGAGTTGAAGCGGAAAGATCAGGGAGATACGGTACACCTCTCCTCACTATCCACCCTTAAAAAAGAAAGTCTATACAGAAGTGTGAAAACGATCCGTGAATTTCAACAAATGATGTTATCTCATTACTCCTTAACGTAGAAGGGATGTGAAGATTTTCATTTTTTCAAAGAAAAAGATCCAATGTCCGCTCCACTATGATTCAGTCCCTCTGAACACTAACATTGAAGACCTTACGTTTGTTGTCTTTGATACAGAGACGACAGGTTTTCGCGTCGGAGCGGAGGATCGGCTGCTGGAAATCGGGGCGGTTAAAGTAAAAGGGTATGAGGTAAAGGAAAACATCACATTTCAGACATTTTCCAATCCTCATCGACTCATTTCTCAGGAAATAATCCAGCTGACGGGAATTCAGTCAAAAGATGTCGAACAAGCACCGGAAGCAAGGGATGCCATCGATGATTTCTTCGCTTTTTTAGAAGGAAATACAGTGAATAGTCTGGTTGGGCACTATGTAAGCTTTGATGAACTCGTGATGAAGAGTGAACTGAAGCGGGCCGGACTTCATCTACAGATGCCACCGAGCCTGGACACGCTTAATCTAATCGGATACCTTTCGCCCTCATATGATATGAGAGATCTCGAGCGGTATGCCCAGTTGTTTGGGACCAGGTTGTACCCGAGACATCGGGCGTTGAACGATGCTCTTATGACGGCTTATTTGTTTGTAGAATTATTGGAGCTGTTAAGAGATCGGAAGGTGGAGACCTGGGGGGAATTGGTTCGGATCAGCCGGGGCAGTGAGTGAAAGGACACCTATCGGATACATTCACGTGGACGATTTCCCTCCGAAAACCAAGTGAAGGTCCGTCCCTAAGAGTGATTTTTCAGAAAATTCACCTCAAACCTTGTCCTTATTGTGCTTTTTGTGCATATATGTGGGCACAAGCTAATAAAATGATACAAACCTATCAAAATAGAGAGTGTTTGAGGTGAGGAATCGTCGTTATATCATTGATCATTAGCTGAATATTTGTTTATATGTTGTAACATCAGGAAGCTGCCGTGAATTAAATAAGGCTTTCTGCCGCTTGCACATGGGTTTTTATACGCAAGCGGTCTATACTATTTCATTGATGCGAAAGCGAGTCTCATTTCACACTTCTCACATCCAATTTAGGGAGGTCGAGTGGTGTGCACGATTACATCAAAGAGAGAACAATCAAGATTGGTAAGTATATCGTGGAGACGAAAAAAACTGTTCGTGTAATTGCGAAGGAGTTTGGCGTGTCCAAAAGTACTGTCCATAAAGATCTAACAGAACGACTGCCAGAAATTAATCCAGAACTCGCAAATGAAGTCAAAACAATACTTGATTATCATAAATCTATCCGGCATCTACGAGGTGGAGAAGCGACGAAGCAGAAATACAAAAAAGAAGAGCTCCACAGCTAACCAAAATGCGCCAAGCCCCAGAAAGATGGGTCATGCTTGGTGTGTTTTTGTTTTATGGGAGAATGAAGCGAAACGATTTTGTCTGTTGAATTTTCGTCTTGTTTTAACAGTTAAATATTGATTGGAATTCACCTGTCAATAATCTTCCAAAGTTCAACAGTCTAATAAGTACGGTATTTTAACAGGTAAACAAAACGCTCACTTGTACCAGGTACAAAACCACCCCATCCCGTCCAACTTCACCAAACCTTAACACTCCTGTAACAACCCGCACCAATACTCCTATACTTTTCCAAATAAATAACAAAATCAATACATTTTTTTGACAAATAATAGCTCCCTTCGACATATTTATGGTAAAATAATTAATTAGGTGAAAGTTTTGACTTAACGTTTTTACGTAATGACATTAAGATGAAACCATAGATGAAATATGATGATGAATTTGTAGAAGAAGAAGGGAGAAACACAAGATGTTCGCGAAAGATATTGGGATTGATCTTGGTACGGCTAATGTTTTAATTCATGTTAAAGGAAAAGGGATTGTCTTGAATGAGCCATCGGTTGTGGCTTTGGACAAGAATACAGGTAAGGTATTAGCGGTAGGGGAGGAAGCCCGTCGCATGGTTGGGCGTACTCCTGGAAACATTGTGGCCACTCGTCCGTTAAAAGACGGGGTCATCGCTGACTTTGATGTAACAGAAGCAATGCTTAAGCATTTTATTAATAAACTGAATGTAAAAGGGTTTCTTTCTAAACCAAGAATCTTGATTTGCTGCCCAACGAACATTACGAGTGTCGAGCAAAAGGCGATCAGAGAAGCGGCTGAAAAGAGCGGTGGGAAGAAGATTTATTTAGAAGAAGAGCCTAAAGTCGCTGCGATCGGGGCAGGGATGGATATTTTCAATCCAACCGGAAACATGGTTGTGGACATCGGTGGAGGAACAACGGATGTTGCGGTTCTTTCCATGGGTGACATTGTAACGAGTCAGTCCATCAAGATGGCCGGGGATAAGTTTGATCATGAAATTCTGAATTATATTAAAAAAGAGTACAAGCTTCTGATCGGGGAGCGTACAGCAGAAGATATCAAGGTGAACATCGGGACGGTATTCTCGGAAACCCTGGATGAGGATCGAAAAGAAATGAGCATCCGTGGCCGTGACATGGTGTCCGGTCTTCCACGCACGATTACCGTGACATCAACGGAAATCGAAGGGGCTCTTCGTGAATCAGTGGCCGTGATCGTACAAGCTGCTAAAAATGTCCTTGAAAAGACTCCACCGGAATTATCAGCGGATATCATTGACCGCGGGGTTATTTTAACAGGAGGGGGAGCACTTCTTCACGGAATGGATACCCTCCTTGCAGAAGAACTGAAAGTACCGGTTCTCATTGCTGAAAACCCGATGGATTGTGTAGCGATTGGAACAGGATTAATGCTTGAGAATATCGATAAAATTTCCAGAAGAAGCATTATATAAATTTCTTTTATAAAAATAGTGGACCAGTCATCCGATATAAAAACGGTAAAGTTATGAGGTGAAAATATGTTTCGCGGATTTTATACAGTAGCATCAGGAATGCTTTCGCAGCAGCGCAAGACTGAAATGTTAACGAATAATATGTCAAATGCGAATACACCGGGTTATAAAGCGGACCAGGCATCGATGCGGGCATTTCCGGAAATGCTCATGGAGCGAATGGATTCCACGTCGATTCCGACAGAGAACAAATTATCCCTTCCTTTCAATCAGAAAGTGGGAGCACTTAATACGGGCGTGTATATGCAGGAAACAATTCCTTCATTTTTACAGGGTGATCTTCAGGAGACTGGAAGAAGCCTGGACATTGCACTCTTGGACGTGTCGATGCCGGCCAATGGATCGGTGTTTCTGACGGTTGAAGGTGCGGATGGAAATCCCCGCTATACACGAAATGGGAACCTGACTGTGAACGGAAACGGATTTCTCACGACAAACAGCGGTTTTTATATTCTGGATGAAAATGGCGAGCGTATTCAATTAGACAGTGACCAGTTCACTGTTGGGGAAAAAGGGCAGATACTTGTCGATGAAAATGTTGTGGCTACTCTGGGTGTAGGATATTCAGAAGACCCCAACCGACTTGTGAAACAGGGAGACGGACTATTTGCAACAGAAGGAAATGTGGCACTTCCTGATGCCTATGAAGAAGCCAATGTTTCTTTTACCACCAAGCAGGGTTTCCTTGAACGGTCCAATGTCGATGCATCCCGTACGATGACGGATATGTTATCAGCGTACAGATCCTTCGAAGCAAATCAGAAAGTACTCCAGGCCTATGATCGAAGTATGGAAAAAGCAGCCAACGAAATCGGTCGTGTCAACTGATAGTTAAAGATTGTAAATGAATTTCGTCAATGAATACCTTATAATAGGGGGGACAAGTCATGAATCGAACGATGATTACAGCAACCAACACATTGGGTCAATTGCAGAAACAAATGGACATGATCGGTCACAATCTGTCGAACGCAGATACAAATGGATACAAGCGCCGGGAAGCGACATTCTCAGAGCTGCTTGTGCAACAAGTGAACAATCAGCGTGTGGAAGAGTTTGAAGCAGGCAGACTTACCCCTTTTGGAGTAAGGGAAGGCAGTGGCGCAAAGCTTTCACAATCTCAACTGATCCTGAATCAGGGGTCTTTGAAATCAACGGGACGCTCGCTGGATTTTGCTTTAACCAGTGGGGGGCAGTTCTTTAAAGTCCTTGCTCAGGATGACAATTCAAGTGCCGTACGCTATACGAGAGACGGAGCATTCTTTGTCAGTCCAACCGGGAATGGGGAAGCGATGCTCGTGAACGGAAGCGGATTACCGGTCCTGGATGAGAACGATAACTATATTACTTTTTCTGAAAATGCGTCTTCTTTCCAGTTAGGGGATAATGGAATCCTGACAGTTACGGATGCAGGCGGCGTAGAAGAGCGATTCAACTTGGGTATCGTCACGGTTGAAAAGTCGCAGTTTCTGCAGCAGTTTGGCGGAAATTTGTTAGGTTTTGCAGAGAATCTGGACGAACTCGGAGTTACGGAAGGTGAAGTCGTAACGAATGTCGTTGGAGGAGCACGCTCTGATATTTCAATGGTCCAGAACTCGTTAGAGGGATCGAACGTTGATATCAGCAAAGAAATGACGGACATGCTGAATGTCCAACGATCATACCAATTTCAGTCCCGCTCGATCTCCCTTGCAGATCAAATGATGGGCCTTGTAAATGGGATACGCTAAAAGGAGTTAAATGCTATGAGTGAAAAAGAGCTACTACAAGAAGAAAAAACGACAAGAGAATCAGTAAAAACAGAAAAGAAAGCCAAGCAAAAGGACGAATCCAAGCCTGCGAGCTGGGTGCGCGTCCGCATGCTGCCAATCTGGCTCAGAATCCTTCTGTTCATCCTCCTTCTTGCAGGAAGTCTCCTTCTCGGTGCCGTCATTGGCTTCGCAGGCATCGGAGACGGCAAAGCAGCCGACGTCTTCAAAGCAGAAACCTGGCAGCACGTTATTGATATCGTCATGAAGAAATAACTTTTTGTGTATTTTTTTGAGGGACGGACCTCGAAATATTTAGCTTTTCGGCAATGAATCCTGTTATAACGGGGTTTCGTTGCGGGTGGAGCTTGTATTCGAGGTCCGTCCCTCTTTTCGAAAGCAGAAACACTGCAAGCCCATCATCACCATCGTCATCAAAAATAACCAAAGCCAACGCAGGATTGCTCTTTTAGTAAAGGGGTGATCCTTTTTTAACGAGGTTTAGAGAGGGACGGACCTCGAGTTCGTTCTCTTTTGGACAACAAACCTTGCTATATAAGGTTTTGCATAGAAAAGTGAGTTGTTTTCGAGGTCCGTCCCTCTCCTGTTGCTATTACACGCACAATTTCTGTACAATAAGGTGTACATACATATTGGTAGGAGGAATTTTGAATGCTTGATATTAATCAGATTAAAGAGATCATTCCCCATCGTTATCCGTTTTTGTTGGTGGATAGAATTCTTGAAGTGGAAGATGGCAAGAAAGCGGTTGGGATTAAGAATGTGACGGCGAATGAGGAGTTTTTCAATGGGCACTTCCCTGAGTATCCTGTAATGCCGGGGGTGTTGATTGTAGAGGCACTTGCTCAGGTCGGCGCTGTGGCCATGCTGAAGGTGGAAGATAACCGCGGGCGGTTGGCTTTCTTCACTGGTATTGATAAATGCCGTTTCAAGCGTCAAGTTAAGCCGGGAGACCAACTGAGACTTGAAGTCGAAATGATCCGTTTTAAAGGGCCGATCGGTAAAGGAAAAGGCGTAGCGACGGTTGATGGTGAGGTTGCCTGCGAATTAGAAATGATGTTCGCTTTAGGAGATAAACAATAAAAAGGTGCAAACTGGGCTTGTTGTGATTCATTCACTTCAGGTCCATTTTTTTTAGTTTCCACTCTTCGCATTACTCTAAATCTAATTTCCCCAAAAAATTTCTCTGAAAATGCAAATTAATTCATTTTCAGGGAATGCTAACGAAAGACCAAAGTAACGGTCTTACATTAACTAACATACACGTTAGAAAGGAGTAATACATCATGAGCAAAAGATTACTTTCCATTCTTGGTGGATCAGCACTTGCTGCCATGCTTCTTGTAGGATGTAACGCAGACCAGGAGCCACCTCCGGAAGACGAGGCACCGACAGAAGAAGAAATGCCGGAAGATGATGGCATGAACGAAGATAACGGGGACATGGGTGAAGAAAATCTCCCTGAGTCAGAGGACAAAAACGAGCAAGGCGACAAAGATGCAGCGAAGGACAATAACACACCTGAAGAAGACGCTGTAGAAGATGATAAGGATATGCAGGATCAGGATAATAAGGACGAGTAGTCATTTCAACGTACAGAGGCAGCTTAGTGTTGTCTCTGTTTTAATTTTTGAATCATACTTCCACAAAAAAAGAGATGATGTAAGATGTAATTCCTAATGGGTTTCTTTAAGGAGATATTAAAAGACAAAATGATTGATCTTCACCAGAGGTTAACTTTTTAGTGAATTCTTATAGCCTCAATAATATATCGTTCGGACGAATCACCAATAAGGGTGAAAGGATAGCAAGTAGAAAGAGTCAGAATTTCCTTGGGACGGGTTGCCCGAATAACCGACGTGTCACTTTCATCTACAATATAAGTCTTGAAAATTTCATAGGAGAAAGTTCCCGTTGGCATAACTATGGAAAGTATATCTCCGTGCTCGAGTTCACCAATATTTCTAAAAACCGTATCCCTGTGCCCGGCCAAAAATATTTGATCCTTCTGTTCCGGTAGTGACGTGGATGAATAATGCCCTACCCCTTTCTTTAGTTCCTCCCCATCGGTTCCTTCAATGATTGCTACATCCCTTTCCAGTCTTGGAATATGTAAAACCCCAATGACATCCCCTTTCTCAAAGTGGTAATTAATTGAAGTTTTAGAGGAAGTGATTGGTTCTGAACTCTTATGTACTGAAGAATTTTCCATAATACTTGCTTTTGCTTTCTCCAGAGCTTCATTTTCCGCTTCATCGTTACTTTTCATCTGAAGGAGTGAATATATGACAAAAGAGAGCCCGCAAGATAAAATAAGTATCCCAAAAATCAGAAAAAGCTTCCTACTCATGATGTTTCCTCCTTTTATACTGAAAAAAAGAAAGAAAATCGTGAAATTCCTCTTTCGTTAAGCCCTGGTGAATGGCTTTCTCCAGTGGTTCAACCCACTCCTCATCTAAATAGATCTTACTCATATCTGTCGAAAGAATATTTTCTAAAGAAGTATCTAAAGTAAGAGCGATTTTTTTAAGAATCTTAATGGAAGGATTCTTTTGAATACCTCTTTCAATAGAACTTATATATGATTTAGACACATTTGAATGATGAGCAAGCTCGTTTATCGTTAACCCTTTTTGTTCACGAAGATCTTTAATCTTATCACCTACCATGTCGATAACTCCTTCACAATTCATTTTATTCATTATATAGAACAATCATTATATTATAAAGTACGAAATAAAGTGAATTCTAAAGGAATAAAGAGGATAGTTTCGATATCTACTAGGTTTGACGGTTATTTCAATGATTTTGAAGATTTTCATTTCATAAGTGAGATCTTATAATGAGTTAAGGTGTTCTTTAAAAAGAACAAATTCGCTGGTTCTAGGAGATGAAAAAGATGAATCGTAATAGAATTGTCGTAATGTTATTAATCCTATTTTTTATCTCTGGAATAATGAATCATAAAACGTATGCAAATGAAGTAGATATCATATTAATACCTAACGAAAAGTTCTTATTTAACATTTCAAATATGAAGCCGGGTGATTGGGCAGAGAGGGAATTGAGGGTTAGTAATGGCGGGGATAAAGATTTTAACTACACCATTCGCGTTAATAATAAACAATCTGACAGGAAACTATTTAACGAATTGGAGTTGAAGGTGTACGAAGGGAGCAAATCCAATTTAATCTTTGATGATAAATTAAAGAATTTCAATGGGTTTAAACCAAAGCAATTAAAAAAAAGCGCAACTGACAGTCTATATTTCCAGGTTGAAATGCCATATGCATTAGGGAATGAGTTTCAGAAAACATCAGCATATTTTGAAATCGTGATTGTAGCAGCCGCAAATACAACCACTACACCTCCCGAGGATTCTAATGATCCGGTAAAGCATCCAGACAGTAATGTTAAGCCGACCCCGGTGAACCCGGGTACAAATGAAACCCAATCTTCACCAATAGCCTCACAAGGCCCAAAACTACCTAACACTGCAACCAACCTTTACCTGCTATTAGCGGTAGGTTTTATATTAACTACAACGGGATTGACACTCATATATGCAAATAGACGTTTATCAAAGAAAAAAGAAACATAATCTGATAGTAGAGGTGACCTCATGTACAAAAAGATATGTAGGCGATGTACAAGACCATCCTATAGTAGCACTGAAACGGGTAAATGGATCTGCCCCACTTGCGGATTTGACTTATCCAACCAGACATTCTATCATCCTAGTAATTACCAAAACATTAATAAAAAAGTCATTCCTCTTAGAAGGAAGCTAGAGACATATAAAAACACCATGAAAACGTAGCTTTTCGACAAACCTCCTCATATGCTTACACGATTTGTTCATCGGAAGATAGTAATTTTTTTGTGTATGTCAGATTATAGTTCAAATTGTAGGAAAAAAGTGTAAAATAAATTGACAGAATAGACAAAAAACAACAAACGCTCGGAAAGTTTATTAGTATAATCGAATTAGTTCGAAGGGAAGAGTCAGATAAAGGCAAACTTATTGAAAAATAAGGACGCAAAGTCACAGATCTAAGGTGGGAAAATAGGCATATCTTCATAATCATCTTGAATATAATCAACAGAAAACAGATGAAGAAGGTGTGGTTATTTGAAAACTACGATGGCTGGATTGCCTGGAATACATATATGTATTTTGGGAGGGTATTTATATTGACAAATCGTGAACTTGATCTTGAATGGATGGAACTAATTAAACAAGCCTTAGACGCCGGAATTTCTAAATCAGAAATTAGAGAATTTCTTCAAAACCAGCCCCAGGAATTGAAAACCGAATACAAAGTGATTTAATATAAATAAAGTCTTGCGATTCCCTCGCAAGACTTTATTTATTGCCTAATTTCCACTTATTAAATTCAATGAACTCCCTGAACTGCTCCTTGGTAATTCCGGAATCCATGGCTTCTTCTGCAATCTTAAGCCACTCATGATCGATATTTTGGTCATCTGGTTGATCATGTAAAAGAGCATCCATCGGAATCCCTAATGCAGCTGAAACTTTTTCAAGAAATTGAATGGAAGGGTTTTGTTGAAGGTTACGCTCTATTGAACTCAAATATGACTTTGCCACACCGGCTTTATCAGCAAGCTCTGTCATGGACATGCGTTTTTCTTGTCTGTATTTCTTTACTCTTTCTCCAATCACAGGGAACACCTACCTAAAAACTTCATATATGAAGCCCCAATATTAATACAATTATATCATAATCAATCTTATGGGTATTATATAATTTCGCATAATTAAACGCTAGGTTTTGCCGTTGCCGGAATTCTTGGCTTCGATACCATTTTCTCACGGAACTCCCGGATTAATTCTTCCCCCGAATATCCTTTTTGCACTAAGTCATCAAGGAGTAATTCTGCATATTCATTCCTCTGTTTCTTCAATTTCCCCTCAAACATAATACTGATATGCTCATCCATCTCTTTAATACAACGGATAGAAGTCATGAAAGCAGCAGGATCATTGGCTTTATTGGAAATCACGACCTGGATTTCCAAATCACCCTTATGTTGCTGAGCCTCTTGAAAGAACTCAATATATTCATTCGACAAGTACGTTTCGACAAGCCACGTACTCTGTCCATCTTCTTTATTGATAATCAGACCGTCCACTATCTCAAAGTCACGCAGTTCATCGTTCTCCACTACTTGCAGTGAAATAACTTTAAAGGTTTTCATGAACGAACATCTCCCATTTAAAGGTTTTATAAAATTATATCATAGTAGGAATTGTTTCCCTAACAAATTCCTTAATGAAAAAAAGGACGAAAGATGCAATTTTATAATTTCGACACCGATTTTGAGTAAAATACGCCAAATCTCCCTAGGCGAATTTCCGAAATTCAAGCCATTTTTGCCTCGAATTTCGGAAATTCACGATTTTACAAGATGTGACAGAAGATTGTAAGATGAAAACAGCTTAAGAGAAAGGAGGAAAGAATACAATTGATCAACCAAGTGACCCTCGTTGGAAGGCTGACCAAAGATCCTGAAGCTAGAAAAACATTGGAAGGGAAATCGATACTTAACGTTACGATAGCTGTGAATCGTAACTACAAAAATCAAAAAGGCCAAGTTGATACAGATTTTGTACTCTGCACCATATGGAACCGGGCAGCAGACAATATGGAGAAATATTGCCGAAAGGGATCTGTCGTTGGAGTGACCGGTCGCATCCAAACACGCTATTATGATAATGATCAAGGAAAACGTACGTATGTAACCGAAGTCGTCGCGGAAAATGTCCGATTTATGGACAGCAGGCGGGAAACCGCGGAAGCCCCCGAGCCGGGCAAGAAAGAGCCAATCGAATTACCGTTTTAATATTTTATTAAGGGAGATGGAGTTGTGGCCACACTGCAAGATCTTGAACAAAGAATCGACAGAATGGAAAAGTTAACAGAAGACCTCATTAAAAAAGTAGCAAGAGCAAACGTCGAAAATTTCTATTTATCTCAACGGGTGACAGCCCTTGAGCAAGGATACGAATACCCGAGTCCAGTCTTAAAAACCTCGTCGTAAGTAAAAAACCCCACCCAGAATTCTTTCCATACGAACAATCCAACCAACCTTATAAGCAGCTGTCTCAAATTTCAATGGTCATCGCAACATGCCTCAAACAACCCTCATTAGAAATATACATGTGTAGCAGTGAGTAAAGTAAGCAGTAATTCCCCTTATTGTCTCCATATTGAGTCGGTTTCCTTTTGGGGAGCCGGCGTTTTTTTGATTGGTAGAGAGCGATGCTGCATTAGATCTTCTCCCGTGGTGAATGTTAATGATTCCGGTAGTTCACAATTTGGCACGAGTTTTGGGGAATGTGGCTCAACAAACTTGAAAAGTGGCACAACAAAAGGACACTGCAGACAAAAATTGTAGTGTTTTTACGAATATATTTGTAAAATCCGCCAAGAAACTTTCAATTCTAACCCTAATTTGTCAAACCCCTTTAAAAATATCCTCAAGTCATTATATAAACGCCAGCACAACCAATTTCCCCCCACACCTAAAAAACCTCTTTCCCACAAAAGGAAAGAGGTCAAATACAATTATTCCAACACCAACAACGATTCCAAATCCTGATCCGATAATTCCGTCACCCATTGATCACTTCGGATGATTTCATCGTTCAATGCCTGCTTTTTCATCAGCATGGCATCGATTTTTTCCTCGAGGGTACCTGAAGAGACAAGCTTATGAACATGGACGAATCGCTGTTGTCCAATCCGATACGCACGGTCGGTTGCCTGGTTTTCTACCGCCGGGTTCCACCAGCGATCGTAGTGGACGACGTGGTTGGCGGCGGTCAGGTTCAATCCGGTTCCGCCTGCTTTCAATGACAATAGGAAGACTGGAAACTCACCATTTTGGAATTTCTCCACGAGCTCATCCCGTTTTCCTTTGGCCATGCTTCCGTTAAGGAATGGGACAGCGACGTTGAATTCATCTTTCATCACTTCCTGGATCATTTCGCCCATTGAAATATATTGGGTGAAGATCAGGCAAGCTTCACCAGACTCCAGAGCGGTTTCCACGATATCCTTCAGCTTCTGCATTTTTTCAGAGCGGGAGAGAATCGATTTTGGATCAGGTTCTTTTAAATAGAGAGCAGGGTGGTTGCAAAGCTGCTTCAGCTGGTTGAGCATTTGCAGGATTAATCCTTTGCGCTCAAATCCACTCAATGTTTCGATTTTTGCGAGAGTATCTTTCACCAGCTGCTCATATAATGCCGCCTGCTCAGTGGTCAGGTGACAATATTCCTTCTGTTCCAGTTTTTCAGGCAGATTCAATTCCACTTCGGGATCTTTCTTCGTTCGACGCAATAAGAAAGGCTTGATTTTTGCCTGAAGCTCTTTGACTTTTTCTTCAGATTCATCCTTTTCAATCGGAGCAATATAGTTTTTCTGATACTGGGTGAATCCACCGAGGTATCCGTGGTTAAGGAAATCAAAGATCGACCAAAGCTCGGATAATCGATTTTCCATCGGGGTCCCGGTAAGCGCAATATGATGTCTTCCGCTCAGCTTACGTATTGCCCGTGATTGTTTTGTATTGGAATTCTTGATGTTTTGCGCCTCATCAAGAGAGATCGAAGTCCACACCACTTCTGATAACTCATCAAAATCAATATGTGACAATCCGTAAGAGGTAAGAACCACATCGACGCCTTTGATCTCCGCGGCAAATTGTTCGCCTTTCGCCCTAGTCGGTCCATAATGAAGATGAACCTTCAAATCAGGAGCGAATTTCTCCAACTCACGCTGCCAGTTTCCGAGAACGGAGGTAGGGGCAACGATCAGGGAAGGGGTTTCCGGTTTCTCTGTTTCTTTTACATGCTGCAGGTACGTAATCAGCTGGACTGTTTTTCCGAGTCCCATGTCATCGGCCAGACAAGCGCCAAAGCTGAATTTTCGTAAAAAGAGCATCCAGCTCATTCCCAGCTGCTGATAAGGACGGAGCTCTCCGATAAACGTGTCAGGTGTTTCCGTTAAAGGAATCGAGGACACATTTGTCAGCTGATGAATCATCTTTTTCATCGATCGATTGAGTTCCAGCTGGATCTTGGCATATTTATAAGGATCAAGCTCATCGTCATCCGGCTCCAGATCTGATTCATCAGAATCCCGGGGAACAAGCTCCTGCTCCAGCATGTCCTGGATCGAAATCCCTTCCTGCTTCGCTTTCGTCATCATCTGCTGTATCCTTCTAATCATAGCGGGATCAAGCTTCATCCACTGACCACGGATCTTCACCAACCGTCGCTGATTATCGACGAGTTGATTAAAGTCATCCTCTGACAGATTGACTCCATTCATCGATAATCGCCAGTCGAAATCGAGCATGGCATTGAGGCCAACGAAGGATTTACGATAGCTTGTGTCCGTGTTTTTCAGCTTTGCTTTTACCAACACCTGAGCATCCTTCATCGCTTCCCACCATGACGGCAGAAGGATTTCAATGTCCAGGTCGATGAGCTTCTCACTTAACACGGATAGGAAATCCCAGGCATCGTGCTCACCAAGAGCCGTGCGGAGGGAACCATCCACATCGCGGAGGATGGGCATCATTTTCATCCAGCGCTCTTGTTCTTCTGATACATCAGGGAGATGCTTTTTCCAGGATGGAGGGACTGTGTCTTCAGCCAGTGAAATGACGCGATTCGTTTTCTTGCGGTCTCTTAAAATTGTTTCCAGTTCCCAGGAATCATCCTCATCAAGGGGCTCAGAAATCCTTAGACCGATCGAAAACGGAAGTTCCTCATCCTCACCGGCAATCCACTCACTCCAGCGCTTCTCATCAAAATACGCATCCAGCTCTTCAGACGTAAGCGTACTTTCCTTCAGCTTCTGAATCCTCTTCATCGCACTCGATCCACCCGAAGCCATCGCCTCATTCAACGCACCTTGAAACCAATTTTCGGTGAGATTTTTGAGGGACGGACCTCCATCAGGACGCTCTTCCTCCCAGAATTCATCGTTGAAATTCGACCATACTTCATCGGGGATATGAAACTGCAACCCTTTTTCCTGCCATTCCTCGAAGCGGGGCAGCCAGCGACCGGCTTCCACCGATTCGTAGATCACAGGGGCTATCGCAATGCACGCCTGCCCGGTCTCATCCCAGTCCCAATCGATCATGCTGCTGAAATGCTCGCCGGCAAGCAATGTGAGGAGCTGCCAATGAGTCACTCTAATCCCGTTTTTGGAATCCTCAAGGAGTGTCCCGTAGTAACTTTCTTCATGCCAAAGAAACAGCTGACCCTTCCATTCTTTTGGAGGCAGAATTTCACCTTTGTCGTTTTCCGCAGTGATGAAGAAACGGTCTTCATATTCAGTTGTGTTGACGTTGATTTTTACGGAAGACAGTTTAAGCATCGATTAACTTACCCTTTCTGCACTCTTCTTGGAACGCGCGTAATCGCTTGTATTTATCTAAAATGTAGGGGAGATAGACATCCCATTTGTCTGTTTTCTTCGTTTTTTTATAAATCGTCCGGATCTTTTTCATATAGCGAACCGCCAGCTTGTAGCTGTCACGATTTTTCTGATCAATCGCATCCATCACCCCGGCGTAATAGATCGGAAGGGCAAGCTCAGGCGCTTCCTTCGTCACATCGCGGAGGCCCATGCCTTCCATCTCCTGAATGCTGTAACTCATATATTTTTGGAGCTCAACCCATTCACGGTAAGCCTTCGCACTGATAAGATACTCATTGTACGAGAAGAAGCTGTACGGAAGCATGGATAGAAGAAGTTCATTCACAAGGGAGCTGTCCTTTTCCATCAGCCAATCCATCGGCAGAATCCGCACAAACCAGCGCACAAATCGGGTCGCTTCATAATAGTCAAGGGTCTCGAGGTGATCCGGCATCCTGGACAAAATATTTCGTACCAGGAAGAAACCGACTTCGTAACGCTTCCCGACGAAAAATTTACGTAGCCAGAATTCACTGAACGCGACCAGCTCGGTACCCAGTTCATCCACCACTTCACCCGCCTTGTTCAGATCTTCGAGGAGTAAATATTGATGGAGAATGGCGACGTTGTAAAAAGTGGAGTCCTCCGCGCTGCTTTCTTCTAAACGCGCAACCTCTTCACGGCGCCACGACTTCTGTTTGAACAAGTAATACCACAGGAAGCGGTACACTTCGGCTTTCATCATCGTACTATTTTCTGTTGAGTCACTCATCTCGACCGTCTGCTTTTTCAAAAAAGCAATGTATGGATCGAAGCTGAATGGCATGGCATGAATCGACAGTTTTTCAACCGCGTCTTCCATTTCCCCTAACAGAAAATCATACATGCTGTACTGCTCGCGGCTCAGCTCTACATTCCTCTTTTGTAAATAAAGATCGATGTGAACCGACAAATAGAAGGTAGCAAAGAGCTGATAAAGAGGCTTCCATTCCCGTTCGAATGGAGCTTCCTTCATAAAGCGTTTCGTTATATTTTGAACGAGGACATCCATCAAATAGGGCTGTCTTTCAAGTAACTCCAAGTCTTCCTGCTTCAGAAGTGAGTCAAAGAACTGCCACCATTCCTCAGGCGTGTTTCCCCGCGTTTTCCGTTCGTTCAACAGGTCACTGGCTTTTCGGAGAGCCCCAGTGCTGTTATGTTTCTTCAATAAATCATCCAAAGACTGTGTTTCCTGACTTGAAGGCTGAGACTGACTCCGCCAATTCTGGATCCACTCACTCACCCGTCCAACCTTGTTATATAACATAAAAAAGGTCGCCATTTGATGCCGGCACCATTTATCTTGAGGACACGAGCACTTACTTAAAAGGGGGAACGAAAAATTCAGCTCAAGGGTGACAGGCGTCACATCCTGCACCTCGGCCGTCACTTCCTCATCGCGGACCTTAACGTTCGAAACCAGATTTTGACGGAACAAAAGAAGACCCTTCGAAACGACATTCTTGCTCTCATCCTGATTCGGGTCCAATTCACCCTGTATCGACTGACTCATGGGAAGTAACTTATCCTTCAACTCCTGAATACGAATCGACATCAACCAACCTCTCCAATCTATAAAATCGCATTCTTTTATTATAACGCAAAAGGAGGGGGAAAAGGAACATGGAGCGGGGGAAGTGGTGGAAGAGGGGGAGATGAGGGTGGAGGAGTTTGTCGAATTGTGTAGTGAGGCGGGGGAGTGGTGGGGATTGATTGAGGGCAGAGTGGGACTGGGGCGGTGGGGAAGGAGAGTCGATAATATATTTGCAAAGTCGATAATATATGGTTGCAAGTCGATAATAAAATTTGAAACTGAGTGAAAGACCTACAAAAAGCTGCCTGGTACAGGTCGAAATTGAAAATATAACTCCAGAATCAACTCAAACCCTACCCAATTCCCGCCTTACTCCTCCACATGCACATAAAATGTCTCCCCATCATAAACATTCACGCTCTTCAACTTCACCATTTCACCATTTCTCCAATAAAAATCCTTATTTTCAGGAAAACGCAGCTCTTCATCCCCACGCTTCACCACCATCACAGGATTTTTCGAGGTCCGTCCCTCGATTTTTACCTCAAAACCTTTTTCACGATAAAATTCCGCGCCATCGACGTACCATGAGGCAAATCCACCGGAAGATAATGAAAATCCCAGATGCTTAGAAATCACTCTTGGTATATCGGTGTTTTCAATAAGACCCACAGGCTTCCCGGGGCCATACGCATATAAAAAGACGTCCTCACCAGTGTGACCATGTGTGGTAAACCCAAGATTAGCCCGCTTCGCCATCAGTTTCACCATTTCATCCTCTAAATCCTCTACTTTTTTAGAGGCATCTTCCATCGCACAGAATTCTTTCTTGCTCAAATTCCCCAACCCATAATTTGAAAGGACCTCTTTTAAATTTGAACGGTCCTCCTTAAGCTGAGAAACGGCACCCTTTACAGTTAGCTCAGCTTTTTTTAAAGGCTTCACAAACTTCTCAACAGGCTGATGTTTATAATCCCCGTTTGTCCCCTGATTCCCAAGGGTGAGACCGCTATTCCCATGGTCGGTAACGGCTATCACCATCGTATTACCGTCCTCTCGGGCGAATGCTAAAGCTTCTCCCACGGCATCATCAAAGCTCAATACCTCGCTGATCATCCCTACAGGATCATTTTTATGAGCAGCCCAATCCACCTTGCTGCCTTCGACCATGAGAAAGAAACCTTTCTCGCTTTGAGAAAGCCCGTCGATCGCTGCCTCCGTCATCTCCGCAAGGGAAGGTTCATCAGGCTTTAACGTCTTCCTATCCAGTTCATAGGCAATGTCCTCTTCAGCAAACGCACCCCATAATTTAGAAGAGCCTTTTCTTTTTAGAAGTCCGTCCCTCTTCAGCACCAAATCGTATCCAATGGAGCCGATGACCTCCAAGAGATTTTCTCCATCCTCACGACTGACTTCTTTTGTTTTAAGCATGCCGTCATCGTTCTTGACGTGGTCTTTGGATTTCGGCTTCAACCAGGCGGCACCTCCACCTAAGATAACGTCGAGACCTTGGTACACCTGTTGTTCGCCGATGTCTCCAAATTCATCGCGGTTCAAGACATGGGAAGTGAATGCAGCCGGAGTGGCGTGCTGGACAGGGGAGGTGGATACGATGCCGGTCTTGTAGCCGGCCAACTTGGCCCCTTCAAGGACGGTCAAAACGGGACGTCCATCTGGGTTCATTCCGATGTAATCAGCTTTCGTCTTCATACCGGTGGCCATGGCCGACCCGGCTGCGGCGGAATCGGTGATCGCTGACTGAGCCGAATACGTCCGGGCGCCGCCGACCAGAATTTTATCCAGTTGAAGGTCCGTCCCTCGATACCAACGTGACAACGTGACGATGTCGGAGTTGGTGCCGTCCATGATCATGAGGATGACGTTTTTCTTGGGTGGGTTTGGGGCTGCGAATAGGCAGGTGGATGGGAAGGAGAAGGCGAGGAGAGAGAGGAGGATGGTAAGGGTGATGAGGCGTTTGAGTGTTTTCATGGTGAGCGCTCCTTTACGTCAGTGTTTAACCAATAGTATTTGTTGGTTGAGAAGGAGTATGTATAGAAAAATGATTTAAACAGGTGGTTTTATGTCACAAGAAATCGTCAAAAAAAGTCCCATCCAAACCATTACGGTTTAAGATGCGACTCCCATTATTTCCGTTCCAATATTCCTACCAACAGGTTTTCTAAAACCGTCGGACGATCTATTTTCTTCAAGTCACGCAATTTGATTTTATTCCAATCAATGCCTGTAATGAATGGAGTACCATTCTCTAACGCAGGAATGTCCCCGGGATATACAATGTAGTATTCTCCGGCTTTCACGCCTGACTTGATTTGTTGCTGCCCGTTTACCTGGAGACCTGTTTCTACTCTTCGCTGTTCAACGGTTCCTTTTTTAGTGAGAATCCAGATGAATTTAGAAGTGCCTTCTTTTTCAATCGCAGTGACAGGCACGACCAATGCACCTTTTACTTCCTCCGTAATGATCGACAGGAAAACATGGTGACCGGGAAGAAGCTTGTTTTTAGTATCCTGAAGCTTCACTTCTACAGGATACATGCTGTCCGTTTGCAAGTGTGGATCGTTTTTTGGAAGGGTGGAAACTTTGGTCACGATTCCTTTTTGACTCTCTTTTTCAATGTCAGATTCAATAATCGCGCTCATATTTTCTTCCACGGTCACTATTTCATTTTCAGTAAGATCAGTCGTTACAATCGTCGCCTGGGAGGCAATCGTAATCAATGGATTATCAATGGCATGGGAGAGGTACTTGATGGTCCCGTCCACACTGCTTTGAACCGTTAACGTTGTTTCATACGATTCGATATCAGAAATTTGGCGCTCAAGGTTATCGATTTGATTTTCTAAGCGGTCAATCTCTAATTCTTTAGCGGCCATTTCTTTTTTTATTTCGTACTCCGACTGAAGTGCACTGGTGTCAATCGGAATTTCTTTGTCGTCCGTTGAAGTCGAAGGAAGGGACGATTCCAAACTTTCCAGGTCATCGATGTTGTCTTCGATACTGTCAATCTCATCTTCCAATTGTTCTACTTCTGATTCCAGAACACTTTTCTGCTGGGTTTGATCGGTAACCTCGTATTCATAAAGTGGCGTTCCGGATTTCACCTGGTCACCTTCTTTAACAAGGAACTTCTTGAAAGAGCCGAATTCGTCGTTGAAATAGATGTAGCTTTCTTCTTCAGCTGTGACAACACCCGGTTTCGGAAGCTCTTTAGCCAGATCGCCTGTTCCGCTGATTTCCCAATTGGCCACCCGGACTTCGCGGTCGACTTTGCTATTCGCTTTTTCAATTAGGTATGTATTTGCACCAACAAACAAAAGAGAGAGTGTTAAAGTGCTATATAAAATGGTTCTTCTTTTCATTATGTTCACAGCCTTTGGAAAGTTAAATTAAGGTTGATATGTTTAAGAAAGCGAGTAATGCGTTAAGGGACCACAAGAATAAATTGGTTAAGAGAATCACTAACCAGATGATCCAGTTTTTTTGATGGGTCAACTGTTTGATGCCTTTGTATTGAATATAGAAAACCCAAACTTTAAAAAGGGAGAAGCTTCCCATTAAGTAGATCACATACGATTTTGACGTTAAATATTGGGTAATTACTCCTAATGAAAGCGGTGAAGAGTACCATTCAAGTGAAAAGAATAGAGATAATGGTATATAGGTGAGTTTTTCAAGTAATAAAATGATTAAGACTAGCCCTTGAGTGATTACCAGTTTACGGTACTCACCTTCATTTGAGATGGTCCAGAAAATGAGTGATGAAAAAAAGAGAATAATGGCCGCATAAATCATTCCGGCTAATAGTCTACCTAAAAAAAATAAAAACTTCTCCAACTCGAATACAATTGGGGATAGCTTCGTCATGTCTTTAGACAAAGGGTCCATTCCTATTCCGAAAGACGAAATCAAACCAAATATAACAATGGATAATAAGAAGAGAAACGAGACTCGTTTCTTATAACCTTTTAATGCCTCCATCTCATTGAGTTGATAAAAGAAGATTGATGGCTGTTTCAAACCTCTGAAAAGTCTGACTTCTCTATGCATAAAATGTTGTCCTCCAACTTGAATAGATTCCACCTCTTATTCTATCGAAAATCATCGAACTTTTCCATAAATTGTAGAACGAATTAAGAAATAAAATAAAAAAGCGTCGAATGGACGCTTTTGGTCAGCTTATGCTTGATAGGTTAAGTAGGTAGTCCCTGCGATTAGTAGAATCGTAATAATAACGAAACTTACATATGTAACTACTTTCTGTGTTTTCTTCTTTCTCATTGCCTCTTCCGGCGTTAAAAATGCCATTTTAAATTTCCCCCTTTTCCCGACTTGAAGCTGCTGGATTATAACGAACGTATTTTTATTTTTTTTATCGATCGTTATTTTTTTCCCCATACCAACATTTTATCGGAAATATATGCTAATTCTTAATAGGTCTTAGTGACTATTTATATTGACGGATGTCGAAAAAATTTTGTGGAATATTGTATATTTATGGTAATATATCTAGTAATTGATGTTTGAACTTTCGTATAATAGTGTAATAAAGTGATAGAAACTGTTTTTAATTGTAGGAGGGTGTCTTTTTTGAAAGGAAATGTTAATAAGGAACAATACGTTCTCTCTGTTATCCAGAAAGCTTATGACAAGGGTCAGCAGGGCGATATGGACACAGATAAAATGATCAATTGGCTAAAACAAGAATTACAGACTGGATATGCTATAAATCAAAGTCGAAAAGCGCTGTAGAATCCTTAATGGGAATCTCAGCGCTTTTTGTTTTCATTTTATTGAGGGACGGACCTCCATTAATAGGACAATAAAGGTAAAATGCCGATTTTTTCACATTTATTATTCTATTGGGGTTCCTCGAGGTCCGTCCCTCTAAAAAATGCTCTACCAGTCCTTCATCGTCTGGTAAAGGTGATTGACCTGTGTGATGAATTTTTCTTTGCATTTTTCTGTGAAGTAGGTGAGGGAGGATAGGGTCCGTTTGAATTTAGGTAATCTTGAAGGGTCTTCAGGATTTACCTATTTTCTTCGTCTTTGAAGTTTTCTCTTAGAATCATGGGATCGTCACTATTACCAAGTCCTTCACTTTCCTTGCCGTACATGATTCGGTTCATCTCATGGGTAGGGATTTTATAGACTTCTTTAAAGGTAAGGAGCATTTTATACGGGAGGTCCCTTGTGCCATTTTGATAGTTTGATAACGAACTCTGATTGATATTTAAACAAATGGCAGCTTCTCTCTGAGTATGCTCCAATACGTCATTCCGATAATGCTTCAACTCTATGTGTAAGTCCGTTCTATTCACCGACTATCCCTTTTTTCTTCAAGATAAAGGTTTTGAAAGATATCAACGGGAAATTACACAATATGAAATACCATTATTGATTACAAATATAGATATTTTGGAAAAGGTATACAAAATTACATTAAAACGTATTAAAATGTAAATATAATTGTAATTTTGCCGAATTGGGGGTAAAGGTGGAAGATAGAATGGGAGATCAGAACAAAGGGAGAAAGATTAGCGTTATAGGAGACTTGAAACCTGGTTTAACGGGAAAGGTCAAATGGATACCTTTGAGGTCAGAGTCAAACCTGGCATTCAGTACTAAAAACAACGGCAAACAGCGTGTGATTTACTATTCTCAAAACAGCTTTTCCAGCGAGGGAACGAACAGAAAAGATTTTCTACTAATAGATAGAAAAGAATAAAGATGAAGGACTAAAAATGAGGGACGGACCTCAAATAGGTGAAATGGAAGACAAGCAGCCTGATTTAACGCCGTTTGTAAATTTCCAGAGGTCCGTCCCTCAAAAAAAGAGGATTTTGCGGAGTTGTGTCGAATAGGTAATGGTACGAAATTAAGTTGAATTTGAGAGAAGGAGTGATGTTATGGTACGAACGCCTCGAGATTGGCGTCCGGGAGCCACTTATCATGTGACAGCGAGAGGGAACCGGAAGCAGGACTTGTTTCATGATATTGAAGACCTGAAGAAGTATTTATCCTACCTTCAGGACACGAAAGACAAGTACCCTTTTACTATCCACGCTTACTGTTTAATGTCCAACCACATTCATCTTCTAATCGAAACCCACGACGTTCCACTAGATCAGATCTTCAGAATCATTCATACCCGTTATGCCATTTATTTCAACAAAAAGTATGATTATGTCGGACATGTTTTCCAAGGAAGATATGGTTCAACTAAGATTGATACCCCTGCCTATTTCATTAAGGTCAGCAGATATATTCATCAAAATCCTGTCAAAGCCAAACTCACCGTCGTCCCCGAGTATTATCCTTGGAGCAGCTATCCCTCATATGTTCATTCCATTGACAACCCGCTTCTCTCAAAGGAGAGGACCCTGGCATATTTTCCAGATTCAGAAGTGAAGCTTTATAAAGAATATGTAGACAAAGAAGAAGAGAAGGAAGACCTAAACAAGGAATTTGACGAAAATACAAATAAAGTTGTAAAAAAATAAAATATTTTTGTAAAAATTTAAAGGAAATTAGATGTTTATGTCGAAATCCATGTTCGTAGGACCAAATCCCTATATCGAGGAGGAGAAAGAATGAAAAAAGACTTTATATTGGTGTTTGAGGATTTTCACGTTTCAAAGAGGAATATCACGACAACCAAAAAGCATTTAGTTGTGTTTCAAGGGCAACATTATTACAACAAGCTCGTTGTCGTGAATCGACCCCCGGGGTTCTCCCACGCATTGGAAAGCATCATGTACTCTGATAAGATACTCGAGACCTACGGATTTTCTACTCTATTTGCGGTTCCGATTGACAAAGAGCATTCCATCCCGTTTAAGTTTGTCCGTATAGGTGACAGGGAGGCTAGGGATTGTAAAATTGTACTGGAAAAAAGGAATGGCATGGAGCAGTTAAATATCAAACCTTTGTATACGATGGATGGTCCGATTTCACATGAGGATAAACATGACATATTATCCTATCTCAGCATGAAAAATGATGAAGGCACGGTCACCTATCTCATGAACAACCCCCAAGTGTTCAAGGGAAAAGGCAAAAAACAAGAAGAGTAAAGGAGGAATGAGGCGAACCTAAATTGAATAGGTACGTCTTTTTTAAGTTCTTTTCGTGTATGAGGGACGGACCTCCAACCATTTCCGTTTAAACTAGGGAACACCTCCCACCCTTGCCTGAGTATATCTCCAAAACCCTTTACCACACTACCAAACTACCTCTCTAAGTTTCTAAAATCACCACTTTTTTCGTTGACCTCTTACCGGTCAGACCATACAATATAAGTAGTTATTAGTATTTTTAGAATTTTCACGTAAGGTGCGAATGCCACTTGGATAAGACAGAACATACTCGTATCGGAAAGAATGCCATGCTTCTTCTCCTCGTAGATAAAGAGGAAGAAGAATGGAATCGTCATTTCAATGAACTGAATTGGAGTTACTGCACCGGGAAAATCGGCTCCATGGACAGTCAGAAAATCGTGGCTGCCATTGAAACAGCAGCGAAGCGGAGTGACCTCGTCCGGGAAGATCTGTACCGGGAAATGCATGCCTTATATCACGCCATCATGGAGGCATTAACGGGTGTGACCCGCGGCCATACGCAATTAGGTGAGGTCCTGCGCACGGTGGGATTGCGCTTCTCGGTTGTTAGAGGCACTCCATATAAGAGTGAAGAAGAAGGCGAGTGGATCGCGGTTGCTTTATACGGGACGATTGGTGCGCCCATTAAGGGGCTGGAGCACGAGACAATCGGACTTGGAATTAATCATATTTAAATAATTTAGAGCCTAGAGATATTAGTTGAAAGGAGGCTCGACCAACGGCAGAAGTCTGTCTTTGGTCGAGCCTCTTTTTGTGTGGAATTTTGGGGTCAATATGATTCTTTAGGGAGTGGACAATGCAGGTTTGGAGGTCCGTCCCAGACTGGTTTAAAGCGTTAAAGAACGAAACAACAAAAATAGCGATTTAGAGGGGTTTGGCCAGATTGGGGTTGTGAAGATGCAGCTTATGGAGGTCCGTCCCTAAAAATATAGAAGAGGTGATTGTAATGGTGGAGTTGACGGGTTGTAGTTTGACGTTGGATGAGGCGAAGAGGGTTATTTATGGGAAGGAGCAGGTGGAGCTTTCTCCGGTTAGTATGGAGCGGGTGCGGAAGAGTCGTGAGGCGGTTGAGCGGATTGTGAAGGAGAAGCGTGTGGTGTATGGGATTAACACGGGCTTTGGGAAGTTCAGTGATGTGTTGATTGATGCGGATGATGTGGAGGAGCTTCAGCTTAACCTGATTCATTCTCATGCTTGTGGAGTGGGGGATCCATTCCCTGAGACGGTTTCCAGAGCGATGCTGCTGCTCAGAGCCAATGCGTTACTAAAAGGATATTCAGGAGTGAGACCAGTCATCGTCGAACGTCTCACCGAATTCCTCAACAAAGGAATACATCCGGTCATCCCGCAGCAAGGATCACTGGGAGCGAGCGGAGACTTAGCACCACTTTCTCACTTGGCACTCGCTCTGATGGGAGAAGGAGAAGTCCATTATCAAGGAGGGGTACATCAAACTCTTCCTATCCTTTCAAAAGAAAACATCTTCCCGATCCAGCTCCAGGCAAAAGAAGGATTGGCACTCATCAACGGAACGCAAGCCATGACGGCGATGGGAGTCATCGGCTACCTGGAAGCGGAGGAACTGGCTTTCCAAAGTGAGATGATCGCAAGTCTGACTTTAGAGGGACTTAGAGGAATCATGGATGCTTTCGACGAAGATATTCATTTAGTAAGGGGCTATCCTCAGCAGGTCGCAACGGCCAAAAGAATCCGCGATTACCTGGTAGACAGTAAGCTCACAACGAAGCAAGGAGAACTCAGAGTCCAGGACGCATACTCGTTACGATGCATCCCGCAAGTTCACGGGGCATCCTGGCAGGCACTTGACTATGTAAAAGAAAAGCTGGAAATCGAAATGAACGCCGCAACCGATAATCCACTGATTTTCGATGACGGAGAAAAGGTCATTTCAGGCGGGAACTTCCATGGACAGCCGATCGCCTTCGCCATGGATTTTATGAAAATTGCCATAGCTGAGCTTGCCAATATCTCAGAAAGACGTATTGAACGACTCGTGAATCCGCAGCTGAATGACCTGCCACCGTTTCTGAGTCCACAACCAGGGCTCCAATCCGGTGCCATGATCATGCAATACTGTGCGGCATCACTCGTATCGGAAAACAAAACACTCGCCCATCCAGCGAGCGTCGATTCCATCCCGTCATCAGCCAATCAGGAAGACCACGTCAGCATGGGAACCATAGGGTCACGACATGCTTACCAAATCCTGCAGAACTCAAGAAGAGTCCTGGCCGTCGAACTCATCTGTAATCTGCAGGCAGCAGAACATCGAGGGACGGACCTCATGGCAAGTCAGACACGACAATTTTATGAAGCAGCGAGAAGGATCATTCCTTCCATTACAAAGGACCGCATCTTCTCGAAAGATATAGAAAAAGCCAACCAGTGGCTGCAACAGATCTCGTTAAGCACACTCATCAAACCTAACAAAACAAAGGAGGAAACGACAAATGGTTAAGGCAAACAAACGAATCGTACAAATCAAAACAGGGACGGACCTTGAATGTAAAGGATGGGAGCAAGAAGCTGTCCTTCGCATGCTCTATAACAATCTTGATCCTGAGGTAGCGGAAATTCCGGAAGAATTAGTCGTTTACGGTGGTATTGGGAAAGCGGCCCGTAACTGGGAGTCCTTTGACGCAATCGTTCACACACTCAGAAACCTGGAAAACGATGAAACCATGCTTGTTCAATCCGGTAAGCCGGTTGGTGTGTTCAAAACCCATAAAGCGGCTCCAAGAGTTTTACTTTCCAACTCGGTCCTTGTACCAAAATGGGCAAACTGGGAGCATTTCCATGAGCTGGATCAAAAAGGCCTCATGATGTACGGGCAAATGACGGCTGGTAGCTGGATCTATATCGGGACGCAAGGAATCCTGCAAGGGACGTATGAAACGTTCGCAGCACTGGCGAAAAAACATTTCAACAACTCCCTTAAAGGTACGATCACTCTAACAGCCGGTCTGGGAGGAATGGGCGGTGCTCAGCCACTTGCCGTTACAATGAACGGTGGAGTCGTGATTGCAGTCGACGTTGACGCGGAACGCATCCAAAAACGGCTCGACACGAAATACTGTGACGTGAAGACAGATTCCATCGATGAAGCGTTAATGATGGCCTATGAAGCACGTGACCAAGGCAAGGCTCTTTCCATCGCATTACTTGGAAACGCGGCAGAGGTTCATCATAAACTTTTAAAAAGAAACGTTCAGATTGATATCGTAACCGACCAAACATCAGCCCACGATCCTTTAAACGGCTATGTACCTGAGGGGTACTCAATCACAGAAGCGGCAGAGCTCCGCAAACAAGACCCGAAAGCCTACACAACGCTTTCACAAAAAAACATGGCCAAACACGTGGAAGCAATGCTTGAGTTCCAGAATAGAGGCTCCATCGTATTTGACTACGGAAACAACATCCGTCAAGTAGCGAAGGATGAAGGCGTCGATAATGCCTTTGATTTCCCTGGATTCGTTCCAGCCTACATCCGTCCATTATTCTGTGAAGGAAAAGGACCTTTCCGCTGGGCGGCACTTTCAGGAGACCCAGAGGATATCTATAGAACAGATCGCTTGATCAAGGAGCTTTTCCCTGAAAATGAAGCCCTCAATCGCTGGATCGATATGGCACAGGAGCAAGTGGCATTCCAAGGACTGCCTTCACGCATCTGCTGGCTGGGCTATGGTGAGCGTGTGAAGATGGGCCTTGCCATCAATGAGCTTGTTCGAAATGGAGAACTGAAAGCTCCGATCGTCATCGGTCGTGATCACTTGGATTGCGGATCTGTTGCTTCACCAAACCGTGAAACCGAAAGCATGAAGGACGGAAGTGACGCAGTAGGTGACTGGGCCATCCTGAACGCCCTCATCAACACAGCGGCAGGAGGCTCCTGGATCTCCTTCCACCACGGCGGCGGAGTAGGAATGGGATACTCACTACACGCTGGGATGGTGGTTGTGGCAGACGGGACGGACCTTGCAAAGGAAAGATTAGAACGCGTTCTCACAACAGACCCTGGAATGGGCGTCATCCGCCACGTCGACGCAGGCTACGACATCGCAGAAAAAACAGCCGAAAAACACAACATCCACATCCCAATGAACAAAGGAGGAGAATAATATGACCGCAGAAAAACACTTCGACACTATCATCGACAACATCGGACAGCTCCTGACAATGGATCATGGGGACGGACCTCTAAAAGGGGAGGAAATGAGTAAACTCAAGGTTTCAGAGCATTCGGCACTTGCCATCAGGGACGGACTTGTCGCATGGATCGGAACACATGAAGAAGCTCAATCCCTAAAAGCAACGGAAAGAATCGATGCAGAAGGAAAACTCGTGACACCAGGTCTTGTTGATCCACACACTCATCTGGTGTTCGGAGGCTCTCGTGAGCATGAGATGGCCCTCAAACAGCAGGGAGTTCCATACTTAGAGATCCTGAAGCGCGGAGGAGGCATCCTATCTACAGTCGGTGCCACCCGCGAAGCATCAGAAGAAGAGCTGCTCACGAAAGCGCGCTTCCACTTAAACAGAATGATTTCATACGGAGTCACAACGGTCGAAGCGAAAAGCGGATACGGTCTTGACCGCCCAACCGAACTAAAACAGCTGAGAGTAGCCAAACAACTGAACGAAGCGCACCCGGCAGACATCGTTTCCACATTCCTTGGAGCACACGCGATCCCACCGGAATTCAAAGGACGCTCAGACGAATTTTTAACAGAAATGCTCGACCTGCTGAACGACATCGAAAAAGGTCAGTTGGCTGAATTCGTCGATATCTTCTGCGAAACAGGGGTATTCACTGTCGAGCAGTCCCGGGAGTTCCTAACAAAAGCAAAAGAAAAAGGCTTCTCCGTTAAAATTCACGCCGACGAAATCGATCCACTCGGCGGAACGGAAATGGCAACTGAAATCGGCGCAACAAGCGGAGACCACTTAGTGGGGGCATCCGAAAAAGGCATCCAGGCACTAGGCGAAACTGATACAATCGCTGTACTTCTGCCAGGCACATCCTTCTACCTGAACAAAGGCAAGTTCGCCAACGCAAGAGGCATGATGGAAGCGGGAGCAGCAGTCGCTCTGTCAACCGACTTCAACCCGGGAAGCTCACCAACAGAGAACCTGCAGTTTATTATGAATCTGGCATCCCTGCAGCTGAAAATGACACCGGAAGAAATCTGGAACGCCGTCACCGTCAACGCAGCACATGCCATTAACAGAGGAGACTCTGCAGGAAAGCTGGTACCAGGACGTAATGCTGATATCGTCCTATGGGATGTACCAAACTATCATTACGTACCGTATCACTATGGTGTCAACCATACCCACACCGTCATGAAAAACGGTCGGATCATCTACCGCAAGGAGAAGCTTCATGAGCACATTTCAACACATTAAGCCGGCAGGAAAAGCGCAGTTCAAAGACCGTTACACAACCAAAGCGGCAGAGCTTCTCACGCCTTGGGAAGAAGGAAAGAAAGGGGACATCGCCATTATCGGCGCTCCCCTCTCCAAACCTTCCATCTCACACTCAGGAGCAAGCTTCGCACCCGATGCTATCAGACGCTGCTTGAATTCGTTTACGACCTACAACATCGAAAGAGGGACGGACCTCGCCGAAGACAAGAAAACCATCATAGACTTCGGCGACATTACCATGCACCCAACCTCAATCGAAGAGTCTCATCAACGAATCTATGAATCAGTGAAAGATGCTACAAACACAAACGCAACACCCTTCACCATCATCCTTGGCGGCGACCACTCCATCACCACATCAACGGTTAAAGCCATTAAGGAAACCAAGGGCACAGTCGGGATCATCCAATTCGATGCCCACCATGACCTGCGGAACACGGAAGACGGGGGACCGACCAATGGAACACCTTTTAGAAGATTACTAGAAGAGGGGCATATCAAAGGTGAGCACCTCATACAAATAGGCATCCGTAACTATGCCAACGCAAAAGCGTATCATGATTATGCAATTGAACAAGGTGTCACGGTCTATACGATGAAGGACGTCAGACAACAGCCTATGACAGAACTAATCAACAGTGCACTAAACCAACTAAAAGACAAAGTCGACACCATCTACCTCTCCGTAGACATGGATGTCCTCGACCAGGCATACGCACCTGGCTGCCCGGCAATCGGTCCCGGTGGCATGCACCCGGACACGTTAACGGAAGCGGTTCAAACCGCCCTAGAGCATCCTAAAGTAACCACCATGGACATCGTGGAAATCGACCCGACCCTCGACATCAGGGATATGACAAGCAGAATAGCAAGTCTGCTCATCATAAATTCACTTTAACAATAAAGGTCCGTCCCTCACCGCTTTAACGCATTGAGGGACGGACCTTCATTTTCAGTGCTGATAGAAAAATGCTTGTAAAAACGTATCCCAATATAAAGGATGCGTTTTTTCTATTAAATTAAATATAAGAAAAATCATCCAAAATTGAGACACACTTTCTGCCGGCCGCGTCTAATGAATGAATAACTTACAAAGATGTAAAAAAATGCATTAAACTTACAAAAGGAAGGGACGGACCTGGCTACAGTGTGGAAACAGAAAATCGGATGTCCGGTCCACTCAGGGGAGGATATCAAATGGATGAAGTGATACAACATGAGAAGGGGGGAGTGATGCAGATGGAGGTAAGTGAGGAAAGGTTGATTGAGAGTTTAATGGATGAGTATGAAGTGCAGGTGACGAAATTGGTCTATCTTTATGTGAAAGACTGGCCGGCTGCTCAGGATATTACTCAGGAGGTATTCATTAAAGCATTCCATGCCCTCCATCAGTTCAATCATAAATCCTCTTACAAAACATGGATTTATAGAATTGCCATTAACTTATGTAAAGATTATAAGCGCTCGGCTTATTTCAGGAAAAATACAATCGTAAATAAATTCAATACCACTCTTAAAAAAGAGACCTCCGTTACACCCGAACAAGAACTCATAATGAACGAAGACAATGACTCAGTTGCCTCTCATGTATTCTCACTCCCCCTGAAATATAGAGAAGTCATATTGTTATATTACTATGAAGAATTAACGACTCAGGAAATCGGAGACATGCTGGGAATCAATCCTTCAACGGTCCGGACTAGGTTGGATCGCGGAAGAGAAAAGCTGAAGAAAACAATGGGAGGGAGGATTCCCAATGAATAAGGACCCTTTTCACAATATGAAGAATGAAATAGAACGGGAAGTATTCAAGAACAGCGATCCTGTCAGTCAAAAAAGAGCCATTTTGACGAAGATAAGGAATGAAAAACAAAAGAAATCATCGGTAAAGTCCATCTTCATCAATTTTGGCGTCCCTATATGCATAATCATGATTCTTTCTATCCTGGGCAGCAGCTATCTATTTAAGGAAGATCTGGTGAAAGAAAATGAAAAAGAAAAAGAAGATCCTACCGATCAACTCGTATACGTACCAACTGACGAGTGGGATGATAAGATAACAGATGAAAAAGCCTTGATCAGAAAATCGGCGACCCCCGTCGATGATGTGAAAGAGAATCAAGAGCAAGAATCAAAATCAAAATCAGAATCAGAATCAGAATCAGAATCAAAAGCTGAAGCACTGCCGGAGAAAAAAGAAGAGGAAGACAAGAATGAACCGGTGGATGCGCCACCTCTACCTGCCTTTGACTTTTCTATGATCCTGATCAATCCAAATAATTTCAAGGAAAAAGCAGCCAATGGAACGTTCGTCGGAACTCCCTTTACGATTGGAGACTCCATGGATGAGATACAGGAGGCATACAAGGACAGGTATGAGGATCTCAACATCATGAAGGGTCACAGAAGTTATGACCAAATTGAGAACTATCTTCTCCACTTTCAAGCTGAAAAGAAGCTAGCACAGGTCCGTTCCGATATCAGCCCGTCTTATAAATTGGATAAGGTCATTTCGACCTTGGGTGAACCGTATTATTACATGAATGCTTTAGAAGGTGTATATTCAGCGAATTATCTGTATGGTGAATATATAGTGGAAATGGAGTTCCAAGGTAATAACAAACTTAATCCATATTCAATGGAAGAGATTCAATTCATTGATCGTGAATCCATCATTACCTCAGTAGCTCTTTTTAAAAATGACGGACGTACCGACTCCCTGAGTAAGGATGTCAAGTATCTAGGAGAAGAAGAACCGATGGAATTCCGTCCTGAATGGTTCAATGAAGCGAGAGACTATATTGTGCAAAATACAGTATCTCACGCAGTCATTCTTCATTCTCAACAGGACCCATTGGAATTTAACATCGTAGTCCCTCAGGAAACACCGGAGGACGAAATGAGAGCCATAGCAAACCAATTCCTGAAGAGATTGACGGATGTCTCGAACAAAGCGATCGAAGAAGGAACAATATGGGATGATTACAACTATGTTGTTCATATTGAGAATAGTATAGCTGGTTATTACGATACGGGATTGAGCAATTCGAAAAGTACTCATGAAGGGGGTTATCCAGAGATCAATTGGATGGGCGATTTAAGCTCCATCGAGTAAGGTCCGTCCCTCATACCAAAGTGGTTCAAATTGCACTGCAGCATCTCATCTTGTCATCGAGACACTTGTATGAAAGCTTTGGCCAATGCCAAAGCTTTTTCCACGTGCTTTTGGATGAAGGCCAAGCAGGCACTATAACACATCTAAGGAAGAATAATCTTTCAAATAGAAGGAATTTATTAAAGAAAAGGTGAAATGAAACAGAGGTAAGATTCTATTGAAATAAGAGGAATCCATATGATAACAGCGATTATAGGAATGATATATGCCATACTATTCCTGCTCCTTACATCGGTCATCGTTGCAGTGCTCCCTACAGTACTCTGCAAAAAGAAAATGACATTCGAGGGTAGGATGGTAATGGAGGCCATATTATGGGGCTTATGCTCTATGGTAGTATTGATACTCAACTTGAAATACTTTTTATTGAACTCATTTGCCTATGCAGCCCTATTAATCAATGGAATGAAGATAGTGGCACTGCCGATCTTAGTCAGGTTAAAACATACGAATAGAAGAAAGTATATCGTGTTGAAAAGGTTTTTGAGAAAGTTTTAAAGTCAAAGATGCAAAAAGAGACTGACCTCATTATAGGGCCAGCCTCTTCAATCTAAACAAAACTTTAGTTACTAACCTTCCCCCGCGACATGTCATACCCCGAATGAATTTCTTTCATCCCGATCACTTTCAGAAAGTGGCGGAGCTTGTTCATACAGGGTTCTCCAAGGTCACCTGCAATCTCGAACTGATCAATGACGGCACACTTCTCAACTTTAGCAGCTGTCACGCTTTGAGTTTTACGATACTCCTCATTGTTGTTGATGGCATACGTGGATACCATGGCTTGCCCGACCTTACAATCACCTTTTGAAAATTCAAATTGGAACTGGATCGACATATCCAAATCCGAGTATAGAGGATTTACTTTCATGCTTATGCTTTTCATCATGAAGCCCCCTTTCTTTTATTGTACTTTTATCCTACCAAAGTTCTTAGGATAAGGTATTTGGCACCACAAAGCAATACAGGGAATATTAGTTTTGAAATCTCCGCCAAAGATCACTTTATCTCCATTTATATAACTCCGGGCATATTCTTAAAAGAATATTTATGGTGGAGAATCGCTATGCAGCACAAGGATAGTTCCAAAATCACATTCCGTTCAAAGTTCTTTAATAAAGAAGGGGATGGACACAAAAGAATAGAATTATATATATATCAGAAGGAAGAGAATTTTAAGAACATCAAGATAGATGAAAGTTTGAAACTGTATAGTCAGTGAGGAATCTTACGTTTATACTGGTAAAGTTGTCCTATTAAAATGCACTATATAAAAATTTCGTTAAGTAATGAGAGAGAATGGGGAAAAGAAAACGAAGTCGCCAAAGGGTCATGGTTACTTTTCACTTTAGTGGTATGAATGTATAGACCGATCAGGATGGGTACATAGCGTCAAAAATACCAGTTTTGAAAAAGCAATGTGTAAGAGTCAGGGAGGCTTTAAGATCGTTTGCCCTTTTCGACAATACCTTGATTATCAAGCAACCAAAGTGAAAAATTCCTCGCTTTTTGTTTGATGGTAGGGAAAACTTTCTAGACATATGCTTAAAAGAATATAGTGAGAGTGTAAATTCATATTATAATGAAAAAAAAGCCTCCTGCGTTTGAAGGCTTGTCATCTCTCTAAGTTGGAGTATTAGTAAACAGATGGAAGTTCTTTAGAATAAACAGAAGGTAATTCAGCTGCATTCTCAGTAGGGGCTTTGTACACAGATGGAAGCTCTGCTACAACTTTAGAGTAAACAGAAGGTAATTCTGCGACTACATTTGGAGTCGAGTATACAGAAGGTAGTTCAGCTACATCATTAGATGGTGCTTTAACTGCTGCGAAAGCTCCGAGAAGTAAGACAGAAGCAGTGACAATTGTAAGAAAACGTTTTTTCATAGGTATTTCCTCCCTTTTTCAAAGTGAAAGTTTTTGGGTATGATTGATTAAAAGATTGTTAACTATATTAAAGCATATTTAACAAATGCATACATCCCGATTCTAGGGGCTTATTCACCAATTTTAGTGATGAAAGATAAGCAATACGGCTGATTATAATGAAAAATATAATTATAGGAATATTTTTTCTTAGGGGAGATTCAGATGGACTTTAGTATCGTAGGTCAAAAAATAAAAGAACTACGTAAGAATATAGGTCTTTCACAGGAAGAGCTGGCAGAAGGGATTTGTACCCAAGCCCAAATAAGTAAAATCGAAAAAGGAGATGTCTTTCCTTACGCATCGACATTGTTTCTAATATCCAGGAAGCTTGGAGTAGACGTTAACTACTTTTTTGATATAGGAATGACTCCTCGACTTGATTACGTTCTAGAGGTTGGAAGACAGTTGCAAATCGCGAGAAGAAATATGGATTATAAAGAAATGAAAGAAGTGGTCACAGCTGAAGAAGAAAATCCTTTATTCTTTAATAATAACAGAAATTTGCAACTTCTGAAGTGGCATAAAGGAATTTATCAATTTGAGCTTGATAAGGATCTTGAGAAAGCAGAAGAAACACTTCGCAAATCTATTACTTTGACCCACACAACGGATAAGATTTGGACAGAAAGAGAAATTGAAATTCTGTTAACGATTGGAGTCATGTATTTCGAAGAAGGAATCTTTGAACGGGCATCAGAGATCTATCAGGAAGTGAAGTCGCATATTGAAGCCCTGCCTCACTTAACGGACTATACGATCAAAACGAGACTCTACTATAATATTGCAAGGGTTTTAACCAGACTCGGAGATATTGATCAATCCACGAAGTATTGTAAAGATGCCATCGACTGGTGCATCTTGAAGGACAATATGTACCTCCTTGGAGAACTTCACTATCACATCGGCTACAACTATGAACTCCAAGGGAAATTGGCAGAAGCAGAGAAATACATGCAAAAAGCACTCATCGTCTTCGAACTGCAGGGAGACGACAAATTCATCCAATACATCCGTCGGAAAATAGAAAAATTAACGATTTAGGGACGGACCTGCATTCATTCTTTTAAATAAACAGGATTTGAGTGACGGACTATGAACAAAAGACAAAAGTTATGGCTAAAGATAAGCGGATCTTTCTTCATCGTCGGACTTGTCATCATGGTGATTGCAGCTTATTTTCTTATCCAATCCGTAAGAGAGAACTTCTACCAAAAAGCATTTGATAAGAGATATGATCTCACTTCATTGGAAGAGGACGGGATGATCGATGCAGTCCAAGTCTTTCATGGGGTGAAAATCAACACCTTTGTACAAAATGAAAGCGATCCTCCAACAATCATCCTGGAAATCAATGATGAAGAGGAAGCTAAGTTGAAAGGCTATAAGGTAATTCCTGATGAAGAAGGCATGAAACCTTACTCCGACGCGATTCTATATAAGCAGATGACAGATAAACAAACAGGAAAAGAAGAGTTCATAGTCAGCTTACAAACAACTCCTGCAAATGAGAACGACTCGACCACCAAGTACAGAACGTACACAATCAATGAAAATGGAATCATAAAGAAGAGTGATTTTACGTCAGATACCAAATCAAAGCTTGAGACACAGTGGATAAAAGGCATATCGAAAGAAACACAGGGATACTATACAGACTTACCTTACCAGGACGGTGGAGCATCATCCTTACTGTTTCTCTCACTGATCGGCGCTCTGTTTATGGCAGGTGGCTTCTGGGTGGGGAGATCCATATTAATCAAGGAAAAAGGAGCGGCCGCTTAAATATGGGCTGTTCTTTTACTTTCCGTGGCTGATAGTAGCGATAAAAAAACCAGCCCCGCAAACTAGGGCTGGCCACATCATCATTCATTCAAATCCAAATGATCCTTCAAATCACTCTGCACTTTTTGTTTCTCTTCTTCAGGAACGATGTAGTAGTAAATACCGCCAAGTTTGGCACCATCACCGGCAATTTGACTTTGAGAGATATTTTTTGTCGCCGATTTGTAGTTCTTCTGAATGTCGACCATCTCATCAAGAGTCAGGTTTGTTTTCACGTTTTCCCCAATGGCTCCGAAGATATCGCCATAGTTCCATAGGGATGATACGCTCGCACCTTCTTTAATGACGGCCTGGATCACCTGGCGCTGTCTTGCTTGACGGCCAAAGTCCCCACGGGGATCTTGTTTTCTCATACGTGCATAAGCAAGAGCTTTGTCACCACTTAACGAAATTTGCCCTTCATTAAAGGTATAGCTACCAGAAGAGAAAGTGAATTCATTGTTAACAGTTACTCCACCGACAGCATTTACGATGTCCTTGAATCCTTCCATATTGATCTTCGCATAGTAATCGATCGGAATATCCAGGAATCCTTCCACTGTATCCATTGCCATTTCGACGCCGCCGAACGCGTAAGCATGGTTGATTTTATCTTCCGTTCCTCTACCTACGATATCGACAAGTGTATCACGTGGTATACTTATCATCTTTGTTGTTTTCTCGTGAGGGTTGACCGTCACGACAATCATAGTATCTGAACGGCCTTTGTCGCCATCTCTTTCATCTACCCCTAACAGTAACACTGAGAAGGGATGTTTCTTATCGAATTTCACTTCCTCTGTCCGCTTCTCAGACTTCGGTCTGTCAATCTTCTCATTCATCGTTTCAGCCGTTTTATTCAGTGAATGATAAATGGAATATGCATATCCTCCGCCAGCTAATAGTAACAGGATAAAGACAATTCCAACGACTTTCGGCCACTTACGTTTTTTGTGATGTTTATCTGCTCTCAAAATGTTTCCCACCTAAAAATAATGAATTTTACACATAAGAAAAATATACTAGATATAAAGGGAAAAGGGAATACATTAGTAAAATTTTGTCTCTTTTTGTCACAACAGAAACGAAATTATGCTGAAATTATTTGGATTTTTTTGGTACTATTAAAGATAAGAACAATATAAAAGGAGTGATCATTTGATAAAAAAAATCTGCATGACCGTTTTATTAATTATCTTGGCTTTCAGCATATTTAGATTGGATATGGCAAAGGCAAATGTAAATCGAATATCAGGAGAGAATCGATATGATACCGCAGTACAGGTATCATTAAGAGGTTGGGATCAGTCCGACACTGTAGTGCTGGCAAACGGACAAACGTTTCCCGACGCCCTTGCAGGGGGGCCGCTTGCTTATAAAATGAGCGCACCGATTCTACTAACCTACAAAAATCGCCTGCCTTCTGAAACAAAAGAGGAAATCGAGCGTTTACAGGTAAAGCATATATACATAATAGGTGGAACCGGCGCAATCGATGCAACCATTGAAAACGAATTGAAAAAGAATAATATCAAGATTACAAGAATCGGAGGAGACGACCGTTTCCAAACAGCCGCCAAAATCGCCAGCTACTTACCTTCCAAGAAGGCAATCGTAGCCAACGGACGGAACTTCCCGGATGCATTGGCCGTGGCTCCATTTGCCGCCAAGAATGGTATTCCGATCGTACTGACGGAATCCAGTATTCTGCCTTCATCCACCAAAAAGATAACAGATCAAAAAGCAGAGACCATACTAGTCGGAGGTAACGGAGTGATCTCTGCGAATGTCGAATCAAAGCTTCCAGGCACAACCAGGTATGGCGGAGTCGACCGCTATGAAACCGCAAGGAACATCATAGAAGGGCTTACGATGGAAAAGGAAAGGGCTTATGTAGCAACGGGAGCAAACTTCGCGGATGCCTTATCGGGGTCTGTACTGGCGGCAAAAGAAAACGCACCGATATTATTAGTAAAAAAAGAAGCTATACCTTCACCAATAAAAAGTCTGGTAAACTCTTATGACTCATTCTCCATTCTTGGAGGGATCAACGCAGTCTCATCAGGTGTCGAGGAGAAGTTAACAGGAAGCCTGGAAGAGTTTCGTTTTCAAGGAGTTCATGTCAATGCCACGGAAGAATTACTGCGCTCTTCTTTAGGTGATCCCCAGCGAGTCGATGAAAGCAGATTCAGCTTCGATTGGTATGTTTATAATCAGGATCCCAAGAAGTACATCCAATACGGTGTATTTAAAGGGATCGTTGTGGCTGTCTATTCCAATTCGGATAGCTGGGTATCCCAATCAGGACTTAAGCTTGGTCTGAGCAAAGCAGAAGTAGAAGGAAAAATGAACCAAATAGGCGCCATTCATAATCAGGCCAACGATTATGATTACGATGAAATGCTTATTCGAGCTTATTATGATAAAAATGATGGAAATACCCTTTCCGGCATCTTACTCATGAGAGAAGATTTCACAATCACAAATCCGGACGTGAACGAAACAGAACTAAGAAACAGCATGGAGAAGCAGATTCTCGACCAGGCAAATGCATTACGGGCAAGACACCTTGTGGCTCCTCTGCAGGCAGACCCAAAAGCTCAAGACGTGGCAAGAGCCCATAGTAAAGACATGGCCACAAGAAACTTCTTCAGTCATGATAACCCCGATGATCTATCATCCTTTGAAAGAATGGACCGGGCGGGAATCTCTTACTCATCAGCGGGGGAAAACATCGCGGCGGGTCAATTCAATGCCATCGATGTCCATGATGCCTGGGTAAACTCATCCGGTCACCGTCAAAACATCCTGAGTCCTCTCTTCAAACAACTGGGTACGGGAGTATACTTCGGCGGTGAGTACGGGGTTTACTATACACAAAATTTCTATACACCATAAAAAGAACCCGATGACAGTGAGTCATCGGGTTCTGCTATTCTACAATTCATAAAACCTCTTAAATCCATCAAACTTCGATTTCCAATAAGAGTTACTCAAGCTGGTAACCTGGACGCCATTGTCCCCGGCATGAATGAATTCATTATTTCCGATATAAATGCCTAAGTGAGAAATGCCTTTTTTATATGTATTTTCGAAGAATACAAGGTCACCCGGCTGAGGTGCATTCACGTAATAGGAACGACTGTAGTATCCTTCACTGGATAGACGCTTTACACTTTTAGCACCGGCTTCTTTAAAGACATAATAGATGAAGCCGCTGCAATCAAAGCCACCGACCGATGAGCCTCCCCATACATAAGGGGTTCCCATATGAGACGTTGCCTCACTTAATAATCTATCAACGGAAAAAGACGCAGATTGACCAGGAGACGCAGCTGGCGGTTTGATTGTCTGTGCCGTTCCCTTCACCTTCAGTACCTGTCCGATACGCAGGAAATCGCTTGAAAGATTGTTCCAACTTCTTAAGTCACTTACACTCACACCGAATGCTGCACCAATATGAGACAGAGTATCCCCTGACTTAACGGTATAGCTTGTCATTGAGCTGTCCGGTTTAGGCGGAGCAGGTTGTGCCGGTGCCGGACTGACAGGATGAGCGCCTGATTTCGACACTTTCAGGACTTGTCCAATCGATAAGAAGTCACTGGAAAGCCCATTCCAACTTTTCAATTGAGCTACCGTCACCCCAAACTTCATACCGATATGAGACAATGTATCCCCCGACTGAACCGAGTAACTTGTCATCGAACTGTCTGGTTTTGGTGGGGTTGGAGCTGGCGCCGGACTGCTTGGAGCAGGATTGGAGCCTGTTTTCGATACTTTCAACAACTGTCCCGGATAGATCAGATGATTACTCAAACCATTCCAGCTCATTAAATCAGTAAGGGAAATCGAATGCTTACCGGCAATCTGTCCCAGTGTATCCCCGGACTTGATCGTATACGTTTTAGCGTTAGGTTGCCCTGTGTTTTGCTTTGGAGGCGCCGGGGCTTGTGGGGCCTTTGCACCGCTCGCGGCAACCTTTAGTACCTGATTAGGGAAGATCAATTCCGACTGCAGCTTGTTCCAACTCTTTAAGTTGGCAACGCTAGTGTCATATTTGTTTGCGATCAGCCAAAGGGAGTCGCCTGATTCCACCTTGTGAGTGCTTGCCGAGGCATAGCTAACAAACGAAGAGGAGAGAACAGCCGTAGCTGCAACAGAAACCAATGTCTTTTTCACGTACACTTCTCCTTTATTGTCGTAGTTTGATAGATAATACCGTCATTTTATCACATAATTTGGTGGAAAAAACTAAATTATTCCTAAAATAGTAAAAAATTATTCCTTTTCTACCAGGAAGTCGGTGATTCCTTTGGCCCACGCTGTGTGTCCCTTCTCATTCGGACTGCTGGCATCATCTAGATACGTTTTGATTTCCTCATCCTCTACATCAGGCCAGTTGGACCAGTGGTCGATAAACGGAATATCATTCTCTTCCGCGTACTCCTGAATCTCGGTAACCTGTGCAGCATAATTCGCCGGCTGATAAATAGGTTGAGGAGGGGTAAGGACGAATGCGGATCCTGGTGATGACTCTTTTACTTCATCTATAATTGTTCCGATGCTCTGAAGAGTGTCCTCAATCGTAACATTTCCATTATCTTTAAAGACGAACGGCTCAAAAACGACGAGTCCTGGTTGTAATTCGCCAATCTCTTCATATTTTTCCTCACGAACGAATTCAAGTGTATTGGTTTCAAAGGAAAGACTTTCGATTGAAACAGTGTCCCCGTACGCTTCCTCTAAAGCGTCCGCCACCTTGTCATTCCATCCCTCTTCAATGGAATCCATTTCGGTTGACCCCATTAAAACAATAGTAAAGGGTTCTCCAGCTTCCAGCTTCTCTTTATAAAGGGAACGGGCATCTTCCGGCCAATTGACTGTAGTAGACAGATACTCACCCTCTGCTGTTCCAAGGGATGTTGGTTCACTCTTATCAGATTCCCCTTGTTCCTCTGAACTTGCAGGCGAATCCGCAGACGTTGAGTCCGTCGTCATCGACTTCCAGTGAAGATTTCCATACACGATAACCCCACCACATAATATAAGTAGGAAAAAAATAAAGACTTTTTTCATTACGAACCTCCTATGAATACTGAACTTGGAAAATGGAACCAAATCCGAATAGCCCCTTCCAATAATAAACAATCTATTGTTTAATAGATAAGTAACAAAAGATTTCAATTATATTAAAATTATGACAAGAATCCCTAAAAATAACAAGAACTTATGATATAATATGACGAGATTTTTATTTTTGAAGAATTTTAGGAGGCTATCATGGAAGAAACCATCAGTTTAAAGGAGCTCATTCAGACGTTGAAGAAACGGATGAGTCTCATCATCATACTGACCCTAATGGCAGTATTGGTCAGTGCGGCCATCAGCTATTTCGTCCTCACACCAATCTATCAATCGTCCACTCAATTGCTCGTGAATAAATCGAATGACGACCAACAATCATTTAATGTAGGGGAAGTGCAAACCAACCTGCAATTGATCAATACGTATAATGTCATCATGAAGAGCCCGGCTATTCTGGATATTGTTATTGATGATCTTAAATTAGACATGACGACTAAAGAATTAAACGAGAAAATTACGGTTCAAAGTGAAAAAGATTCACAAGTCGTGAACATTTCAGTACAGGATGAAGATCCCAAACAAGCGGCGGCCATCGCGAATAAGATTGCCGAAGTCTTTCAAACCGAAATCGTGAAGATTATGAACGTGGATAATGTGAGCATCCTTGCGAAGGCAGAACTTGGAGAAAACCCATCTCCCATTAAACCCCAACCATTATTAAATATTGCCATTGCGCTGGTAGTGGGGTTAATGGCCGGAGTCGGACTTGCATTCTTATTAGAGTTCTTAGACAACACAGTAAAAACAGAGCAAGACATCGAGAAAGGTCTAGAGCTTCCAGTACTAGGGGTAATCCCGACGATTACCGACAGTGAATTTCAGAAGGTAGCTCATCGCCAGGAAAGAACGTCAAGACGCAGAGGTGAAAGTGTCGGTGTTTAATAAACAGAAGAAATCAATGAACGCAAATATTCGTAAGCTTATAGCGAAAGTCAATCCGAAATCTCCAGTATCAGAGCAATACCGTACGATTCGTACGAATATCCAATTCTCATCCGTCGATCAGGAGTACCGATCGATTATGGTTTCATCAGCTGGCCCAGGGGAAGGGAAATCTACAACGGCTGCGAACTTAGCCGTCGTCTTTGCTCAGCAGGGGAAGACCGTCCTCCTCGTCGATGCAGATATGAGAAAGCCAACGGTTCACTATACGTTTAACTTCCCGAACACGACGGGATTGACGAATATTCTATCGAGACAAGTGACCCTAAAGGAAGCTGTTAAAGACAGTGGTGTGGATAAGCTTCATATTCTTTCGAGCGGTCCAGTGCCTCCTAATCCGGCAGAGCTTCTAAGTTCAAGAGCAATGGAGAATTTCTTTGAAGAAGCATATAAAGAATACGACTTGATCCTATTTGATACGCCACCAGTACTGGTAGTGACAGATGCACAAATTATGGCCAACCAGTGCCATGGAAGCATCCTTGTCGTCTCAAGCGGGAAAACAGAAATGGATCCGGCAAAGAAAGCGAAGGAGCTTCTTCAATCAACAAAAGGAAAGCTGTTAGGATGCGTTCTTAATAATAAGAAAGCTTCAGAAACAGACTATTATTACTATTACGGAAATTAAATAGAATTCGACAAAATTCACCTCTTTACAAATATACCTAGTGGTGTAAAATGGTAGTCGGTGTAGAAATAAGTCGAAAGAACTAGAAAAAGGAGGAGTTAGTAATGATTGACATTCATAGCCATATCCTGCCCGGAATTGACGATGGAGCCAATACGATCTACGACAGTATCGACATGGCAAAGCAGGCTGTCTCAGAAGGGATCCATACAATCATTGCGACTCCTCATCACCGTAATGGGAAATACGACAACGTGAAGTCGGACATCCTTCAACTAGTGAAAGAAGTGAATGAACGTTTTAAAGAAGAGTATATCAACCTTGAAGTTCTTCCGGGTCAGGAGTGCCGCATCTATGGTGAAATTTTAGAAGATTACCAAAAGGGTGACATCTTACCTTTAAACCAAGTATCCCAATTTCTTTTCATTGAATTTCCGTCAAGCTCAGTTCCAAGATATGCGGAAAAGCTTCTCTATGATATTCAGGTTGCAGGTCTGACCCCTGTCATCGTTCATCCCGAACGGAATGCCGAGCTGATCGAGCGACCGGAAAAGCTATACAAGCTTGTACAAGGAGGAGCGGCTACGCAACTGACAGCCTCCAGCCTTACAGGGTACTTCGGCAAAAACATCCAGAAGTTCTCACAGCAAATGATACAGGCCAACCTGACACACTTCATCGCATCAGACGCTCATAACATACGCAATCGCACCTTCAAAATGGAAGAAGCGATGGACTATATAGAGAAAAAGTACGGAATAGATATGGTCTATTACTTTACAGAAAATGCAGAATTGCTGATAGATGGAAAAAATATTTATAAAGAAATACCTGAATTGATCAAAAAAAAGAAGTTTCTCGGAATCTTCTAAAAAAATCAATATACAGGTAATCCTAAGGTACTATTGTCGTTGGTAAATCAGAAACAAAAAGTTGCACACAGACAACAGTAGAATTTTGGGAATGTCTCCTTACCGTTATCATTGGAGGCACTCGGTCACGCCGTGGGTGAAGAGGAAACTTCGCCTTAGACGCTCGTCGTCAGTGGTAGGATGTGAGGAAGGGTTAGATGCCCACAAATACCATTATAATAAAAGGTTGTAAATTCTCTAAATGAAAACGCTTTATGTAATTTATTCTTCTATTGGAATAAAAAAGAATAATTGTAAAATCAGGGAGAAACTATAATTGAAAGATTTTAATACATTGTCCAAAAGCATGAAAAAAGCCATAAGATACATCTACCAGGATGCACCGATAGAGCGTCTGGTAGAAATAAGAGCACTAATCAACCAAGCCATTGAAAAAAGATTAAATGATCAAAAGTAAATCTAGATACCTAAGGAAAAGGTATACGGCTGTATCTTTTCCTTAGGTATTTAATTTGTCAAAATAACTTAGAAAAGAAGGGATTTATGTGAGTTATACAAAACGGGTATCATTGTTGATGCTGCTGGATTCATTAATCGTGCTAACAGCCATTTATTTCGGATATTATCTCCTTCATCCAACATTCAGCCTGTACACGTTACCTACACTCGTCTTTAGCTCATGTGCACTACTGGCAAGTCATCATGTATTCGCATTTATTGATCGTCTTTATCAGAAAGCATGGGAATACGCCAGTGTCGGGGAATTGGTTGCGATCATTCGAGCGATTACATTTTCAATCGTGACCACCGGTATTCTTCAGTTTTTTGTGAATGGGAATATATATGTTCGAGTACTAGCAGTCACTTGGATGCTTCATATCATTTTAATAGGTGGATCTCGATTCTCGTGGAGAATGTACAGACACTATTACATAAAGCCTAAACAGGAGAAAAAACGTGCCTTGATCATCGGGGCAGGGTCCGCCGGGTCCATGCTTGTCCGTCAGTTGATAAAGAGTCTGGATACTGATTTACTTCCAGTTGGATTTATTGACGATGACCCTAAAAAAATGAAACTTCAAATTTATGGTGTGACGATACTAGGCCGTACCAAGGATATACCGACATTAGTTGAAAAGCACCAAATTGATAATATAATCATTGCCATCCCTTCTCTTCGCAAGGGTCAAATACAAGAAGTGTATCAACAATGCAGTAAAACTCCTGCAAAAGTACAGATTATGCCTATGATTGAGGATATTGTCTCTGGTAAAGTTTCCGTTAATCAATTCCGAGAAGTGCAGGTGGAAGACCTCCTTGGACGTGAACCGGTTGAGCTTGACACTGATAGTATCTCGAAGAAAATTTCAGGTAAAACAGTACTAGTTACAGGTGCTGGTGGTTCAATCGGCTCAGAGATTTGTCGTCAAGTGAGTAAATTTAAACCTAAGAAACTTTTATTATTAGGACATGGGGAAAACTCTATCTACACCATCGATATGGAGCTAAGAAATAGATATGGAACAGAATTGAAAGTTGTCCCTATCATTGCGGATATACAAGATCGAAACCGTATTTTTGAAGTGTTTGAGGAACATTCCCCCGAGGTTGTGTATCATGCGGCAGCTCATAAGCATGTGCCGTTAATGGAATATAATCCGAAAGAAGCGGTTAAGAACAATGTTATTGGTACAAAGAATGTAGCGGAGGCTGCGGATACATTCGGCGTGAATACGTTCGTTTTAGTTTCTTCTGATAAAGCAGTTAACCCCACAAATGTGATGGGATCTACTAAACGAATTGCAGAAATGGTTATTCAAAACTTGAATAAAGAAAGTCAAACAAACTTTGTTGCAGTTCGCTTCGGGAACGTTTTAGGCAGCAGAGGAAGCGTGATTCCATTATTTAAGAAGCAAATTCAAGCTGGCGGTCCGGTTACGGTTACTCATCCTGACATGACAAGATACTTTATGACGATACCAGAAGCATCACGTTTGGTTATGCAGGCTGGAGCTTTAGCACGTGGTGGAGAAATCTTCGTGCTGGATATGGGCGAACCAGTCAAAATCGTTGACTTGGCAAAAAATCTTATTAAGTTATCCGGTTCTACAGTTGAAGAAATCGGTATTAAGTATGCGGGGATTCGTCCTGGTGAGAAGATGTATGAGGAATTATTGGGTGAGAATGAAGTTCATGGTAAAGCTGTGTTTCCAAAGATTTTTATTGGGAAGACGGTGGAGTTTGAGTATGAGAGAGTTTCGAACTTAGTAGAAAACCATGCTGAGTTTGATCCTGAGTATTTAGCTAATTATGTATTGGAGTTAGCGAATAAGAAAGAACGAGTATTAGTTCAGAATGTAAACTGAGGGGTAGAAGATATGCAAAAAGTGAGAAAAGCGATTATTCCAGCTGCGGGACTTGGAACAAGATTTTTGCCAGCTACGAAAGCTCAACCGAAGGAAATGTTGCCGATTGTAGATAAGCCTACGATTCAATATATTATCGAGGAAGCTGTGGCTTCTGGTATTGAGGATATTATTATTGTGACGGGTCGAGGTAAGAGAGCGATTGAGGATCATTTTGATAAGTCCTATGAACTGGAAGAAACGCTGGCAAAAAAAGGTAAGTATGAACAACTTGAAGAAGTACAGGGGATTTCGAAGTTGGCTAATATTCACTATATCCGTCAGAAGGAACCTCTTGGACTAGGTCATGCAATCTCATGTGCTAGTCGATTTATTGGGGATGAGCCATTTGCGGTATTGCTCGGAGATGATATTGTACATTCTCAAGAGAAACCTTGTTTGAAGCAATTAATCGATGTGTATGAGCGTTATAATTCGTCCGTCATCGGTGTTCAGGAAGTACCTAAGAAGGATGTTTCAAAATATGGTGTGATCTCGATTAATAATAATGGAATTGAGGATGGGGTTTATCATATTCATGATTTGGTTGAGAAGCCGAAGATTGAGGAGGCTCCCTCTAATTATGCGATTATGGGTCGTTATGTTCTGAGGCCGGAAATCTTCACTATTTTAGAAAACCTTACCCCTGGTGCTGGTGGGGAGATTCAGTTAACTGACGCTATAAAAGAGTTGAATCTTATCCAAATGGTTGTGGGATTTGAGTTCGATGGTGTGAGGCATGATGTTGGAGATAAGTTTGGGTTTATAAAAGCTACATTGGATTTTGCGCTTGAGCGTGAGGATTTGCAATCGCAGGTGGTGGCCTATTTGGAGAGTTTGGTTGGTGTCAAAAGGGGTTAAGGGTGAGTTCTTTTACCCCTCTCGTGAAGCGATTTGTTAAATATTTCGGCTTCTCGTGGCTTGTATTGATCTATTTTGTGACGGAAATGTAAAAATATATTTGTTATAACTGAGAAGTTAGAAGAAATAGGTTTCCAAGGGTTCTATTTCTAAGAGCCCTCATTGTTCTATAGGGATTAAGTACCTTAATTATAATGATTGATTTTTAATGTATATTTATTTCGGCCTAATAGATATAAAGAAGGGATTATTATTTAGGGACTTAGTAGTTGGTTGGAATGATTCGGATATTCCAATTAATTCCTAATTAACTAAATGATTTTTTAAGGAGTGTTATAGGCATGTATATGAAAGTGAAAAGATTAATAGATATTATTCTTTCTTTAAGTGGTCTTATATTATTATCCCCGGTTTATTTAATTCTAATTATTGCCATTAAGTTGGACTCAGAAGGGCCAGTTCTTTTTAAGCAGAAGCGTATTGGTATTAACAAGACACATTTCAATATTTTAAAGTTCCGTACTATGAGAATAGATACTCCTAACGACACTCCTACTCATTTATTGGAAAATCCTGAGCAGTTCATTACCAAAATGGGTAAGCTTTTGAGAAAGACCTCACTTGATGAGTTACCTCAGATTTGGAATATTTTTGTCGGACAAATGAGTATCATTGGGCCAAGACCAGCATTATGGAACCAATATGACCTTATTGCTGAACGAGAAAAGTATGGTGCTAATGATGTTCCACCTGGTTTAACTGGGTGGGCGCAAATAAATGGCCGTGATGAGCTTCCAATTGAGGTTAAGGCTAAATTAGATGGTGAGTATGTAGATAAACTTGGTATTTGGATAGACGTTAAGTGTTTCTTAGGAACAATAATTAGCGTTGTAAAGAGTGATGGTGTTATAGAAGGTGGAACTGGTCCCAAAAAGGAAGTTGCTAGTAGTAAGGAGAGTACTTCTAAATGAAAAAAATTCTTATAACAGGAAAAAATAGCTATGTAGGAAAGAGTTTTAAGAGTTGGCTTGGAAATTATCCTGATAAGTATTCAATAGATTTTATTAGTCTTAGAGAAAATTCATGGAAAGAAGAAGACTTCTCTGTTTATGATGTAGTGCTTCATGTGGCTGGAATTGCTCATGTCTCAACAGATCCGAAAATGGAAGATATATATTATAAAGTGAATAGGGATTTAACAATAGAAACTGCTGAAAAGGCAAAGGCTGAAGGTGTAAAGCAGTTTATTTTTATGAGTAGTATTATTGTATATGGTGATAGTAGTAGTGAACAAAGAGTGATTGATAAAAATACAAAACCTACTCCTAGTAATTTTTATGGAAATAGTAAACTGCAGGCTGAAGAAGGTATTAAATCTTTAAATAGTGAAAACTTCAGAATAGCTATTATCAGACCACCAATGATTTATGGGAAGAATTCAAAAGGTAATTACCCTAAACTTGCTAAAGCAGCTCAGATACTACCATTATTTCCTGATGTAGATAATAAGCGTAGTATGCTGCATATTGATAATCTTAGTGAATTTATTAGGCTGATAGTTGATCATGAAGAAAGTGGATTATTCTTTCCACAAAATAAAGAATATGTTAGCACCAGTGAAATGGTAAAGGTTATTGCTGGATTTCACAGTAAGAATATTAAATTGACAAAGATGTTCAATCCACTTCTTAACCTGATAGGAATTAAATTTGGAATTGTCAACAAAGTGTTTGGGAATTTGGTATACGAAAAAAGTATGAGTTTATATAAAGAAAATTATCAAGTAAGAGATTTTCGTAAAACAATAGAATTGACGGAGAAATAATGATGGAGGGTTGAAGAAATATGAAAAAGCATATTTTAGTTATATCACAATATTTCTACCCTGAACAATTTAGGATAAATGATATATGTACTGAATGGGTGAAAAAAGGTTATAAAGTTACTGTTATTACTGGTATTCCAAATTATCCGCAAGGGAAATATTTTAAAGGGTATGGACTTTTAAAGAAAAGAAAAGAGACATACAACGGGATAAGTATTATTAGAATCCCGCTGGTTCCAAGAGGGAATAATTCAATAATGCTTGCCTTGAATTATATTTCATTTGTGGTCACAGGATTATTTTGGAATGTATTCACAAAAATAAAAGCAGACTATGTCTTTATATTCGAAGTATCTCCGATGACTCAAGCCTTACCTGGTGTATGGTACGCAAAAAAAAGAAAGATACCATGTTACTTATATGTTCAAGATCTTTGGCCAGAAAATGTTGAGATTATCACAGGAATTAAGAATAAATATGTTATTGGTGCCATTGGTAAGATGGTTGATTATATATATAAACATTGCACTAAAATCTTCACAACATCAAATAGTTTTGTAGATTCGATTGTAAAGCGTAATGTGAATAGACATAAAGTAGAGTACTGGCCACAATATGCGGAAGAGTTCTATAGGCCTCTGAACAAAAAAAGTATTGTTGAAATTCCAAGTGATGATGCATTAAATGTAATATTTGCTGGTAATATCGGGAATGCTCAAGGTTTAGATATCTTACCAAAAGCTGCTTTACTAATTAAAGAAAAGCAATTAAATAGAAAAATTCGATTTAATATAGTTGGAGACGGACGATATAAAGAAACTTTAGTTAAAATGGTTGATTCAAAAAATGTATCGGAAATGTTTAATTTTATCGAAAAACAACCGGCATACAGAATCCCTGAATTTATGGCTGCTTGTGATGCCGCTTTCCTTAGTTTAACAAATAGCCCTCTTTTCTCTATGACAATTCCTGCAAAGTTACAATCATATATGGCTTGTGGAATTCCAATAATTGCATCTGCAGAAGGTGAAACATGTCAGATTGTTAAAGATTCAGGTGCTGGTTTTTCTAGTCCTGCAGGTGATGCAGAGAAACTATCAGAGGTTTTCATTGAATTGTTAACCAAAACTGATGAAGAATTAATACAGTTGGGTCAAAATGCTAAAAACTACTACGATTGTAACTTTAACAAAGAGGATTTGTTAAATAGAATGGATTCGCACTTAAGAGATAATCATAAATTGGAGGAAAAACAAATTGTTTAAAAATAAGACACTACTAATAACCGGTGGTACTGGTTCTTTCGGTAATGCTGTTATGAAAAGATTTTTAAATACAGATATCAAAGAAATTAGAATATTTTCACGAGACGAAAAAAAACAAGATGATATGCGAAAAGTTTATAAAAATGAAAAACTTAAATTCTACATAGGAGATGTAAGAGACTTGTCAAGTGTTAAGAATGCTATGCATGGTGTAGATTACATATTCCACGCAGCTGCATTAAAGCAAGTTCCTTCTTGTGAATTCTTTCCTTTGGAAGCTGTTAAAACTAACGTAATTGGAACGGAGAACGTTCTTAACGGAGCTATTGAAAGTGGTGTTAAAAAAGTTATTTGCCTATCTACTGATAAAGCTGCTTATCCAATTAATGCAATGGGAATTTCTAAAGCAATGATGGAAAAGGTGTTTGTAGCCAAGGCGAAAACGGTAGATCCAGAAAGAACTTTAATTTGTGGGACTCGATATGGAAATGTGATGGCTTCAAGAGGTTCTGTAATTCCATTATTTATTGAACAGATTAAAAGTGGCCAACCCATGACGGTTACTGATCCTAATATGACAAGATTCCTTATGAGTTTGGAAGAGGCTGTAGAGCTTGTGGTATTTGCTTTTGAAAATGCAGAAGCAGGGGATATTATGGTGCAAAAATCACCAGCATCAACTATTGGAGAATTGGCGCAGGCACTTAAGGAATTATTTAATGTTGATAATGAAATAAAAGTAATTGGTACCCGTCATGGTGAAAAACTATATGAAACATTGCTTACAAGAGAAGAGCATGTAGTTGCAAAAGATTTAGGTGGATTTTATCGAGTCCCTGCGGATCAAAGAGATCTTAACTATGAAAAGTATTTTGAAGAAGGGGATCAAAAGTTATCTTCTGAAGATGAATATAACTCTCATAACACAGAGCGATTAAAAATTGAGGCGATTAAAGATAGGCTTTTAATGCTTGATTATGTTCATGAAGAGTTGAAAGGTTGGCATAGAAGATGAACATATTAGTAACTGGATCAAAAGGTTTTATTGGTAAAAATCTTATAGCTGAATTAAGAAATCGTAACTATACAGATATCTATGAATATAGTAGGGACACAGATCCAGCTCTACTCAATGAGTATTGTAAAAATGCGGATTTTGTATTTCATCTTGCAGGAGTAAATCGACCAAAAGATCAATCTGAATTTATGGATGGAAACTATGGTTTTACATCTACACTATTAGAAACTCTAAAAAAGCACCGAAACAACTGTCCAGTAATGATTTCATCTTCTATTCAAGCCAGATTAGAAAACCCTTATGGTATCAGTAAAAAAGCAGGCGAAGATTTACTATTTCAATACAGTAAGCAAACAGGAGCAAAAGTACTGGTGTATCGTTTCCCAAATGTTTTTGGAAAGTGGTGTAAACCAAATTATAATAGTGCAATCGCTACTTTTTGTCACAATATCGCTAACGGTTTACCTATAAATATAAATGATCCGAACGTCAAGATGAGTCTAGTATATATTGATGATGTTATTGTTGAGCTTATAAATGCTCTAAATTGTAATGAAAATAAAGTTGATGATTTTTGTGAGGTTCCAGTAGTTCACACTATTACTCTAGGTGAAATTGTTGATTTAATTTATTCTTTTAAACAAAGTCGAGAAGAACGAACTATACCTGATATGTCTAATTCACTTTCTAAAAGTTTGTATAGTACTTATTTGAGTTATTTGCCAGAACACCAATTTAGTTATGAACTAAAAATGAATGCAGATAATAGAGGTTCATTCACAGAGTTTATTAAGACTCCAGAAAGAGGCCAAGTTTCAGTTAACATTTCTAAACCCGGCATTACAAAAGGTAACCATTGGCACCATACAAAAAATGAAAAGTTTTTAGTTGTTAGTGGACATGGAGTTATTCGCTTTAGAAAAATTGATTCAAGTGAAGTTATTGAATATTTTGTCAGTGGAGACAGATTGGAAGTAGTTGATATACCTACGGGATATACACATAACATTGAGAATCTTGGTGACACAGATATGGTCACAATTATGTGGGCGAATGAACTGTTTGATCCTGAAAAAGCGGATACATACTACCTGGAGGTTTAACATATGAAAAAATTAAAAGTTATGACAGTCGTTGGTACAAGACCAGAAATTATAAGACTGTCGGCTGTTTTAAATAAATTAGAAGAATCAAATGCAATAGAGCATACACTAGTTCATACAGGGCAAAATTATGATTATGAATTAAATGAAGTATTCTTTAAAGATTTTAATTTGAAGCAACCAGACTATTTTCTTAATGCAGCTACCGGAACTGCTGTAGAAACAATTGGTAATATCCTTGTTAAAATCGATCCAATTATGGAAGAAGTCCAACCAGAGGCTTTATTAGTACTAGGTGATACCAATAGCTGCTTATGTGCAATAGCTGCAAAGAGAAGACAGATTCCGATATTCCATATGGAAGCTGGAAATAGATGCTATGATCAAAGGGTGCCAGAAGAAACAAATAGAAAAATTGTTGATCATACAGCAGATATTAATTTAACGTATAGTGATATTGCTAGAGAGTATCTTTTAAAAGAAGGGCTACCTGCAGATAGAATCATTAAAACTGGAAGTCCTATGTTTGAAGTTCTCAACTCAAGAAAAGTCGATATTGAAAAATCAGATGTTTTAGGAAGAATGAAACTTGAAGAAGGGAAATATTTTTTAGTTTCAGCCCATAGAGAAGAAAATATTAGTTCAGAGACTAATTTTCTAGATTTAGTAGATAGTTTAAATGGGATAGCTGAGAAATATAATTTCCCTGTTATTATAAGTACTCATCCGAGAACTAGAAATATGATTAATTCTAAAGGAATAGAATTTAACCCTTTAGTAAAGACATTAAAGCCATTAGGGTTTAATGATTATGTAAAACTTCAAATTAAAGCTAAAGCAGTTTTAAGCGATAGTGGAACGATAAATGAAGAGTCTTCCATTCTAGGTTTTAGAGCTTTAAATATAAGGCAAGCTCATGAAAGGCCAGAGGCAATGGAAGAAGCATCAGTGATGATGGTTGGTTTAAAGAAAGAGAGAATTTTACAAGGGATCCATATATTAGAAAAACAACAAAAAAACACTTTAAGAATTGTTAGCGATTATACTATGCCTAATGTGTCAGAGAAGGTACTTAGAATAATATTATCATATACAGACTATGTAAATAGGGTCGTTTGGAGAAAGTGAAATATCTGTAATGGAGGCATAAATGAAAAAACTTTATTTATTGGCAAAACTCATAAAGAAAATTCAAATCCCTGCAATCAGAAATTCTAAAATTGATAAGACGGCCAGAGTATGTTCTGCTTCTCATGTTATAAATACTAAGTTAGGAAGGTATTCCTATATAGGTAATTCTTGTACCGTTGTTAATGTAACAATAGGAAGCTTTAGCTCAATTGCCGATAATTGTATTATTGGTGGTGCAAGTCATCCTATAGATTGGGTCTCAAGTTCACCTGTTTTCCATGAAGGACGTAATATAATGAAGAAAAACTTTTCATCTCATGAGTATAAAACCGTGGAAGAGACAGTTATTGGAAGTGATGTTTGGATTGGTAATAACTGTTTGATAAAAAGCGGTGTAAAAATAGAAAATGGAGCAGTTATTGGTATGGGTTCAGTCCTTACCAAAAATGTTGGAGCATATGAAATTTGGGCGGGTAATCCAGCAAAAATAGTACGTAAACGTTTTGATGACGATGTGATAGAAAAGTTTTTAGAGAGCAATTGGTGGGAATGGGAAGATAATTCATTAACAAATGAAGCTCAGTATTTTAATGACGTTAAAAATTTTTTGAAGTTAGGAGAATAAATTTTGAAAGTATTACATGTATGCTTAGCATCTTTTTATATCGATAATTATTCATATCAGGAAAATATGTTGCCAAAGCATCATAAACAAATGGGATTAGATGTAGAAATACTAGCTTCTCTTGTGTCTTTTGATAAGGATGGTAACAGTTGCTTATTAAAATCAGGTGGTTCTTATATTAATGAATATGATATTCCAGTTACTAGATTAGATTATAAAAAGTCAAAGTTTAGCAAAAGATTACGCCAATACGAAGGTACATTTGAAGCAATCAAAAAGTCTAGACCTAATATAATTTTCATACATGGCTGTCAATTTTATGATATAAAATATGTAGTCAAATACGTAAAAGAAAATCCATTGGTGAAAGTGTTTGTTGATAATCATGCGGACTTTTCAAATAGCGCTAAGAATTGGATATCCAAAAATTTTCTTCATAAAATTATATGGAAACACTGTGCGTGGAAGATAGAGCCTTATACGACAAAATTTTATGGAGTGTTGCCAGCTAGAGTAGACTTTCTAGTAAATATGTATAAGTTACCAGAAGAAAAAGTAGAGCTGTTGGTTATGGGTGCTGATGATGATGAAGTAGAAAAAGCAAAAAGTGAAAATTCAAAACAAATAATCCGAAATAAATATGGCATTGAAAAGAAAGACTTTTTAGTCATGACGGGTGGGAAAATAGACCATGCAAAAAAACAAACTCTACTGTTAATGCAAGCTATAAAAGAAATTAATAATGATAATATTAAACTAATTGTTTTTGGTTCGGTTGTAAATGATTTAAAGGAACAAGTAAATGAATTTTGTGACGGTAAAAGGGTCCAATTCATTGGTTGGCTTGAAAATCATGAAAGCTATAAACATCTAGCTTCAGCGGATTTAGTTGTATTTCCTGGACGGCATTCAGTCCTATGGGAACAAACTGTAGGCTTAGGAAAGCCCATTGTCGTTAAATATTGGGAAGGAACTACACACGTTGACCTAGGAGGAAACTGTAATTTTTTATATGAAGATTCAATTGATGAAATTAAGTTAGTAATTAAGGAATTATATAATAATAACGATCAATTTTTAAGCATGAAAGAAGTCGCCGAACAGAAGGGTATACATGAATTTTCATACAAGGATATTTCTAAGAGATGCATACAGTATTGAACGTGTAAAGTTGGTGTATTAAATTATGTATTTATATATCTTAATATTCTTAACAGAATTGTATCCTGTAGTAAACAATCTGTTAAATATTACTTATAATAGTACCGTTTATAGGGCAATATCAATTCTTACTTTTGTAATAATAATATTATTATTTCTAAGAGATATAATAATTAAGAAAACTATTTCCAAAAAGCTTGTTATGATCATTTTAATAGCTTTTATCTTGGTTTCCTCTATACTATTGTCAATATCTATTTATGGGAATGTTGATAGTTTTGCGAAAACCAAGTATTTAACAGTGGTGATAAGAGCAGTTCCAATGATATTCCTTGCTTCAATTCTGGTTAATAAACCTAAAAGCTGGCAATTGGGAAAATTGAAATTAATAAATATTTTAATTTCAATATCGCTATTAAAATACCTATATCTAAATAAATCATCATTTTTTTTAGCCCACACATTAAACTTCGGTGGAGTTAATTATAATGATTTTTCTTACATTGCTGCTCTAAATATAGCATTGAGCTATGTCCTCCTATTTGATTTATATGTAAATAATACAACTAGAAAAGCACAACAAAGCATTTTGGTGTTAACAAGCATAGTTATATCATATACAGCTTTATTTTTCTCAGGTGGTAGGGGAGCAATGGTACTAAGCATAGTTTTCCTATTTTTATTCATTTTTAATGTAGTAAAGCAAACAAAAATCAATATTAAAAAGGCAAGTAAACTAGTGTTTATTGTATCATTATTACTAGTTAGTGTAACTTTCATTGTTCTTAACAATGAGACTCTAAAGGACGGTATTTTTCGTGGTTTTAGTTTCTTGAATTTTAGTGGTGGTGGCTTAATCGATTGGGAAAATACATCTGGACGATTATTTATATATAGGGATTCATTAGAGCTTATTCAAAATAGCCCTTTTTGGGGTCATGGAATTGGATCTGTTTATTTGATTCACCCTTCTGCACATTTTTCTCACAATTTATTTTTAGATTTATTTATAGATGGTGGAGTATTTTTAATATTTTTTAGTATAATACTTATCATTTACGTATTAAAAAAATCGATTAAAAATTCATGTGATATTAAATATTATTTTTCTCTTAGTTTATTTTTGTTTTCCTTTATAAATTTACTTTCTGGAAGTAATTACTTAATTGAACCAATATTGTGGTTTTCCCTTACCTATATTCTTTTGTTAAATAACAAATATGAAAAGGAAGTTATACCAGCAAAAGCTCAACTATAGAGTTATTACTTAAAAATGGTCTCTAAAGTTACTCTAAATTTTCTTAGACTTAGGTAGTCAGATTATTATAAATTTTATTTTCAAACTATTCCAGCTGGAAATTAAAACACTATTAAATTTAAGTAGTATTAAATGGAAGTCAAGCTATTTTTCATTTTATAGTGAATCCTGAAAAGAATTAGTTCAATTTATAAATTTATTTCACAAAAATAATCTATATTAGTTAATTAAGGTTTCAGGTGGCTCAAGTTGAACGATAAATTCATAAGTAGGTGTTTATGTTGAAAAATATTGCTTTTTTGGTTTCTTCAGCTGCAACTGGTGGTGGGATACAAAAATCGTTATCATTAATATCAAAAGCACTGAATAATGAAAAGTTTTCAGTTACAATAATATCACTATTTGATTATGAAGAGACTAAATATGACTTTGGTCCTAAAACTACATTTTTGAAAGGATCATTGAAAGGAAATGTGGATCTAAAAAAAGTATTTTTCAAAACATACTTTCAGTGCAAAAGACTTCTTTCATCTGCACATTTTGACACACTTGTAATTGAAGGGGTGGGCCTTGTCCCTTTCATACCAACTAAGTTTTTGAAAGACAAGTCATTGAAAGTTGTAGTCCGTGACCATACCGGTATGAGCAATTATAGTAGATATGGCTTAAGTTGGTTAGGTCTAAAGCAAACGATGAAGTATTCTGATAGATTCGTTGTTTTGACAGAGGAAAATGAGCGAGAGTATGCGGAAATATTTAATGGCGAAAAAAATAAAATTAAAACCATTCCTAATGCACTTGATCCTAACATTAAAAACTCACCGTATAATAATAATAGTAAAAAGATTCTGTATGTTGGGAGATTAAGTTATGAGAAGGGTGCCGATTTACTGGTTGAATCATTTGGCAAAGCTTTGGATTTAATTAATGATGATGAATGGCAATTAGATATATATGGTTCAGGGCCTGAAATGGATAATATCCAAAAGCAGATATCCCAACAAAACTTAAATACTAGAATAAATTTAAAAGGGTACAACAGAAATATATATAGTACTTACAAAGAATACTCCTTTTTAGTTGTACCATCCAGATTTGAGTCATTTGGACTGATATTGTTAGAAGCATTAAAGGTAGGAATTCCAGTTATAGCTTTTGATTGTAATTATGGCCCTAGGAGTATAATAAGAGATAAGGAAAATGGTCTTCTCGTACCCCAAAACGATATCAATGAATTTTCAAAAGCAATTAGTAAGTTAATATTAAATAAAGATTTAAGAATATCTCTTTCAAATAATAAAAATACTTATTTGGATAAGTATAATTATAGAAATGTAATAAGTGAGTGGGAAACATTACTTTAAGAAATAGGTGGAAATATGAAAGTAATCTTTATAAGTAGATATGGTAGTAAGAATTTAGGTGACGAATTAATTGTACGTGAGCTAGAAAAATTATTAATAGATTATACAGAAGCGATATACAGGTTTGATTATAATTTATCATTTTATAATACTTTAGATGAATCTTTTCAATATAGTCAACATCATCCCAAATCTACAAAGAAAAAGAAAAGTAATTATTTAAAATTTATATATAGAAAATATTTAAGGAAAACCTTTATGATTTCAGTCTTTAGAGATTACCTTAATAAGAAAAAAGCAATTAATAATAAAAATTTAGCTACATATCGTGAAAAAATAGAGGATGTTGATGCTTTAATTATTGGTGGGGGAAATGCCATATTTGATACAGAAAAATACTCATCATCAGCATTCTATTTTGGTTTAATATTGAAAGAAGCTAAAAAGAGAGGGTTACCTATTTTTGTGATAAACGTAGGTATTGGTCCTTTCGAAACTAAATCTCAAATTAATAATACTATTGAAGTACTGAATATGGCCGATTATGTAACTGTAAGAGATAAAAAGTCATATGATCTTATTAGTGATTTAAATAAAGGTCAAAGGAAGTTATTTCAAACAGTTGATCCAGTAATTTTCTTACAGAACATTGACAAATTAAAGGGCGAAGTAAGAACAATCGGTATTAATGTTATGGATATAAGGTTGGCAGAATATACAGATGATACTTACCAGGAATATCTATTTAATTTAGAGAAATTAATAAATTATTACCTTGAAAATACCAATTACAAAATTTCGGTGTTTTGTACTGAGAAGTTGGATGTTAAAGCTATAGAGGACTTAAGACTAAAAGTAAATACCAATAGTAGTAGATTGCAATTTGAGAATTTTATGGATCTACAGAATACCTTACTATTATTTGATAAACTAGACTTATTAGTTGGAACTAGAATGCACTCAACTATAGTTGCCTTATCTAAAAATATACCTTTCATTGGGATTAGTTGGCAACAAAAGGTTACCGAATTTTTTAAACTGACGGGGTTTGAAGAAAATATGGTTACTTTGCATGGTTTTATAAGTGATTATTTATGTGTAACTGATAGAGTAGATAATCTAGTAGAAGAGTATAGCATTAATATAAGTAAGATGAACGAAAAAAAAGAAGAGCTGAAATTAATGTTTGACATTAATAGTGAGGTATTGAAACAAATTGAATTATCGACAAAGAATGATAAATAATATTAAATCCTAATGTATTTGTACATAATCTAGTAATTATTACTTAATGTTTAAAAAAGTATTTTAACTCTAGAATAGATGGAAGGAAATTCAAATGAAAGACAATTTGATTTATAATCTAGGGGCGTCTATCCTTACATTTCTTCTAACTGTATTTATTACTTTTTGGATGACTCCCTTGATAATAAATAATTTAGGGACGGAAGCTTACGGGTTTATTCCGCTAACTCAACAAATTATTAGCATTTTGTCGGTTTTAACTTTTGCTCTAAGCTCTGTAATTGCTAGGTTTTTAACGATATCTATTTCACAAGGTAATATTAGAAAAGCAGAAGAGTATTTTAATACTTATTTAGTTTCAACGCTTTTTGGGGCGATATTAATAATAATTATAGTAATGGTAGTAATAAATAAGATAAACAGAGTATTAAATGTACCTGATTATTTATTAATTGATGTAAAACTAGCAATCTTTTTTGGTGGGACTTTAGTTATTATTACATTTGTTAATTCTCTTTTCTTAGCTGGTCCCTTTGCAATGAATAAATTATATATTACTAAAGGTATTGAAGCAATAAATGCTATTACTAAAGCAATTGCTATACTATTATTGTTAACCATATTTTCACCCAAAATATGGTACATAAATTTAGGGGCAATGGTAGCAGGTGCTGTTTCACTGATTACAAGTTTTTACTTTTTTAAGAAGCTCATACCAACAGTATCCGTAAACTTTAAGAGGTTTAATTTTAGCAACTTAAGAGAATTACTAAGTGCCGGTATATGGAATTCAATCGGACAAATTGGTGTTATATTATTTCTTTCAGTTGAGATTATACTTGCGAATATTATTTTCGGTGCATCAAAGGCAGGAGTTTATGGAGCTATGTTACAGCTTCCATTATTATTAAGAACAGTTGCTAATATTACATCTTCCGTATTTGCACCTGTTATAATAAATAATTATGCCAGTAAAAACATAAATTCACTAATAAACTATTGTAATAAATCAGTGAAACTAAATGGTTTATTGATAGCTTTACCAGCAGCTTTAATTTGTGGATTTGCAGGGGTAATATTAAACATTTGGTTAGGACCTGAATTTGTAACACATAAATGGCTTTTAATATTAAATTCCGCATACTTAATTGTTACACTTAGTCCTTTACCTTTAAATCATATATTTACAGCTGTTAATAAACTGATGCTACCAGGCTTAGCAACGATCATATTAGGGGTTATAAACCTTTTGTTAGCTATCCTACTATCTATTTATACTAATCTGGGCCTATACGGTATCGTTTTAGCAGGTGCTATCTCATTAATAGGTAAAAATGTTATTTTTATTCCAATATATAGTTCTGTAGTAACTAATCAACCACTGTGGAAATATTTTGTTGGTATGATATATCCAATTATTGGTGCATTTTTTATTACCATATTAAGTTTTATTTTACAATCTTACTTTCAGATAATAAGTTGGTGGGATTTGGTACTTTCAGGAACAATTATTACTATAGGATATATATTATTTTCTTTTTTCTTGCTCTTTAACAAAGAAGAAAAGAATTATTTGTTAAATATTTATAGAGCTGCAAGAAAAAGAAATTAATTATAGGTTATGTATAGTAATATAAAACATATCATTTAATTTTGCTAGGGTGTGTATAAAGTAATGAAAATTACAATTGCTGGAACAGGATATGTGGGTTTATCAAATGCTATATTACTGGGTCAACACAACGAAGTAATTGCATTAGATATCTTACAAGAAAAAGTAGATATGATAAATAACAAAAGGTCTCCAATAATAGATCATGAGATTGAAGAATTCTTAGCAACAAAAAAATTGAATTTAACCGCAACAACAGACAATTATAAAGCATTTAAAGATGCTGAATATATAATCATCTCTACACCTACCAATTATGATCCTAAAAAGAATTATTTTGATACCAGAACTGTAGAAGCTGTTATTGCTAATGTTGTATCTATAAATCCAAATGCAGTTATGGTTATTAAATCTACAGTCCCGGTAGGTTATACAGAAGCAGTACGAGAAAAATTTGAGACAGAAAATATTATCTTTTCTCCAGAATTTTTAAGAGAAGGTAGAGCATTATATGATAACTTATATCCTTCAAGAATTGTTGTTGGGGAACAGTCTGAAAGAGCAAAAGTTTTTGCTGACTTGTTAGTAGAAGGTGCACTTAAAGAAAATATTGATGTTTTATTTACGAATTCAACAGAGGCTGAAGCTATTAAACTATTTGCAAACACCTATCTAGCAATGAGAGTTGCTTTCTTTAATGAGCTAGACTCTTATGCAGAAATCAGAGGTTTAAATACTAAACAAATTATTGATGGTGTAGGTTTAGACCCCCGAATAGGTGATCATTATAATAATCCTTCATTTGGTTATGGAGGATACTGCCTCCCAAAAGACACGAAGCAATTACTGGCTAACTATGAGGACGTACCAAACAATATCATGACAGCTATAGTTGATGCTAACAGAACAAGAAAAGATCATATTGCAGATATGATAATTAACAGAAATCCTAGGATTGTTGGAATTTATCGACTTACAATGAAAATGGATTCAGATAATTTTAGGCAATCCGCTATACAAGGAGTTATGAAACGAATTAAATCAAAGGGAATTGAAATTGTTGTTTATGAGCCAGCACTTCATGAAGAGAGATTTTATAATTCTAGAGTGGTTAATGATTTTGAAGAATTTAAGAGGATATCAGATGTAATCGTTGCGAATCGATTGTCGGATGATCTAAGCGAAGTAGAGGATAAGGTGTATACTAGGGATTTATTTAGTAGGGATTAGTAATTTCACCCCCCCGAGTTATTGGTTTGGCGGGGTTTATTTGAGATTTTTTATCCTTCAAAAATCTCACCTCTAAAACCGTCCTGACGCTTCCTATGATGAACAGTTTTAAAAAGTATTTGTCAACATTGATTTGAGCCAGAGCGATCACTTCAAAAGTGAGCTAATTTTTCCTAAATTATTACCATATATGGGGAGGAACAGGCGCAAAATTCCCTTTAAGCCCTCGTACCATTTTCATTTTAATTACTTTCATCTTATACTGAAAAACTGGATGAAAGAACTCATAATGATGGAAAGTTCGCTTGAAAAGAGAAAGCAATTATCTGTTGATTTGGTGAATCATCTTCGACACACAGGACAATCTCAAATCCTTCATGATTTAGCCTGCTTATGGGCTCGCTATGACTGTGAAGACTTTGGATCACTTTCTTACATAAAAGAATTGTTGGATAAAGAGGATTTTGATCTGGCAAAAGATTATTATTCCCTATGTCAAAGATATATACAAGCGAGCTCTTTGTGGAAGAAATCTCCTGAGCTATTGGATTATAAGGAATGGTTAGAAGAACAAAAGGCTGTTATGGAACAAAAAACAAAGAAAAATTCGAAAACACAAGGGAAATCTTCTTCGAAAGGGAATGCGAATGCCCAAAAACGTATTTCGAAGAATAAGAAAAAGTGAAAGGGTATACTTTTATTATTGTTTTTTACATTGAAAAAGCCCCAACCTTTTAGGGAAGGGGCTTTAATGAATGAATTTTTTTATTTTATCAAAGTACTACTGCTCGATTTTCTCCACCAACATACCAGGAATGGAAATGTTACCACCCATAGTGGATTCGTATGTTAATAGACCAGAAGATAATCCCATAACGGTAATGTTATCATCTTCTAAGACCCTCTGCTCCACAACACTTGATTCAAATTGAGCAAAGAGAATGGTGTCATAGTCATCATTTACTGCAATTCTAAGTTGGGTAGTGCCGTCACCTTCCATAACTTGAACGACTTTACCGTTAAACTTAACCTTCTCTCCAACAAATTCATCAGGGGTTCGGGCTAGTTGGTCATAAGTAATGCCAGTGTCGTAACCTTTCTTTTCTTTTTCTTCCGCTAATCGCTTTTCTTCGGCTTCTTTCTTGGCTTGAGCTTCAGCAGCTGCTTTTTCTTCGGCTTCTTTTTTGGCTTTTTCAGCTTCCTCTTTAGCCTTTAATTCAGCTTCTTTTTGTTTTCGTTCCGCTTCAGATAATGCAAAGAACGGCTCAGCTTCCTTAACTTTTGCAGAAAGTTCCCTGTTCTTTGACTCAAGATCTTCAGCCGAAACCTTGCTGCTTTCTAGTTGGCTGGTTAGATCAACGATTTCTTCATTTAAAACATCAACAGCTCCCTGTGACGGCCCCATTGACGAACCAATCATCAAAGCGATAAATGCAACTAATATGTATTTCCAACGCAACTTTACAAACTCTTTAAATTTCCCCATGTCTATCTTCCTCTCAGTTTTACGGTGATAAATCACCATATGTTAATCATACACCAAAAAGACTAATAAGAGGATATAAATGTTAATTTTAAGGGTAAATTATCACCGCTTAGAACATGGTGTTTCTCTTAACCTTCTACATAAATGTAAGGGGATCGATGTGAGCAGTAGTTATGTTGGTTAAGTGAAAGGAATGATTTATATAATCAAACTCCCAAATAATTCATTTCGTTTTTCTTTTGTAACGTGAATCAAATCATGCTGAATGGAAAATCTCTGACTCACCTTTTGTGGATGCGGATGTTTAGGATAAATTTGTCGAGTATTCTCTTTTCCGTAGCCAAAGACTTTAAGTTTGTGTTGATTAGTTTGTAGGAGTTCAATTAAAGGATATTCTTTTGTTATCTTTGGAAGTCCATATTTTTGACCATTTTCTCCCCATCCTAAAACGATTGCTTCAGAGTGAGTAAGAGCGTGTTCTATATACGAGAAACAATCGTCATCTAGCAAGAAATCTCCATCATTCGTATTGCTGCCTTTTATGACAGGACTAGTATTAACGACAAAAAGGGTTCCATATCCGTTATGTTTAGCATAATCAATCATGAAATTAACTGTATTGTCCCCAGTTAATTCATCTGCACTGCTAGGGTTCATCATAAACGTTGTAATAGTTGGTAACCGGGCATCCCATGTTCGACTTAGGAAATAGCGTTTCTTAGCTTCATTGTTACTACATTCTCCAACATAATCTGTATGAAAGATGGATGTCCCTGTTCCAAGTCGAATTTTATCTATATTTATATCTGGCAATATAACGGAGTCAGCGTTATTTACTTCCCAATTATTTCTTTCTATCCAATTCTTGAATTCTTCCTGGAAGCTCTCTGGATTGCTAGAGTTTTTTAAATCAATAATAGTGTTTAGTAGGACTTTCAAACAATCAACCCCTTTATTGTATGGATAATTTGAATACTGATCTCCATTTAAGTTGCGTAGCTTGATTCATTCGATGGATGGCTTTTTTCTAAAATTTATTGTACAACACTTATAGGATTATTTTACCATTATTATGAACATCTAGTACATGCCGTGGGGACAGGTTCCTTGGCTTTTTTTGTTGTTAGGTCTAGGGTTCATGTCCTTCTAGCTCCTATAGTGAAAATAAATAAACTAGATGCTAAATTTCGACAAGTACGGACAAAAGGATACAGTATAATAGTCCCGTTGAGATATCACTGGAGGATCATTATATGAAAATAGTATTAATTATTGTTGACTTATTCATGCTCTTATCGTTGATCCATTCAGTAGGAGAAAAATTAACCAAATCAGGAAATCAAGAAGTAGGAGAAGTTATTCAAAAGCTCTCAAGTTTTGTATTTTCGCTAGGCTGTTTCGGTTTGATCATTTTCTTTATGATCGCTATGTTTGGTGGGTTTTTATCATCTTTAAACGATGATCAAGGTAATTATGATAATACACCTTCAGAATGGGGACCGGGAGCTGATCATAATAGCAACCCAGGAACCCATCAAGTAGATGGATATTATAAGAGTAACGGTACTTATGTAGAGCCATATTTAAGAAGTAATCCAGATGGAAATCCCCACAATAACTTAAACCAATAAGTTAGGAACCATGGGGACAGGAGTCTCTGTCCCTCGATCATCATAGTTTAATAAAGGAGGATAAGATGGATAAAAATAGTGAGATACAACTTGAACATTTACGGGTTATTGAATCTTGGTATCCGTTTTCTAAGAAAATTACACCCAGAATGATTTATAAGAAGAGAGATGAAATCGCTGATCGATTGATGGAGACTTATCCGAGGCAGTATAGTGATAGAGAATTGAGATATCCCAACCTTTACTCTAAATGGAAGACTCCTGTTGAGGAATTCGATGTGGATTTTCCGGATTACACTTCTATGAATATCGTTCCAACTGATGGAGTTGACGATAGGGATTCACTACAAAGTACGGATATACTATATTGGGATGCAGTTCATGAAGGTGAAATAAATCCTGATGAAGATGTATCAGTTCATGATCCTCGAGGAGATATGGATTATACCGAATATAGATTAAGAGATGAAGACAGAGCGATGATGAAAATTCATGAAATATTAAGCTCTGACTTGTCAGATAAACTTAAATCTAAAGCATTAATCCACCTTTCGGGTGTCGGTATAGAGAAATTCGATCAACTGGCTAATTCTAAAGTTAAAGAATTAGTTCATACCTGTATGCATAAAATCGCTGAAAAAGAGGATCTTTCTGTCAAAAAATCTGCATATAAATTCTGGCTAGAAGACTGTAATAAGAATAGATTTCTTAGTATCCATATGGGTAGATATCCAGCGGATGTTTTTCATGGGAAAGAAATTGATTTCCACGGAGAAATCACAAACGATAAGATGGGATATGTCCTTCAGCTACTTACCTTGACTGGGTATGAAATAGATTCATCATTAGAGAAAATGTTAAAAAGTGATGAGGTGATCAGAAGCAATTCCTGGTCCAATTATATTGGTGGAGATATGTCTGATAGCAGCTCAGATTTGCGTGTGTATGTAAGTATAAATGAGAGTTCTTTAGGGGTCAGCTTAGGCGGTATGGGGGGCGCTCAGGGGATTACTTAGACAAACTGGGGACGATTCCGACTCTACTTTTTGGGGAACCATGGGGACAGGTCCCTTGGCGCTTCAAGTGGCGGTGCCTGTCCCCATGGCCCTGTAAAATAGCTGGAAATGACAAGGAGGACATAGGTCTATGGGGAAACTGAAAGATAAGAAAAAGGGTGCACTTGCTCATTTGAGGCTAATAAGGGATGAGCTTGAACAAATTGTTGAATATACAAAGGAAGATGATGAAATCGATCTTCGTTTTGCTGACTTGTCTAAACAGGAAATGAAAGATATGTATATTAAAAGAAAAGATTATAAATTGGCATCTTTAACATTGGAGGTTTATGCTGTTTTAGAACAGCTTATGAAAGGGATTTATAAAGATCGCACAGGGGAGGAGTATAGAACTCCGCCAGTGAAAGAAAACGAAAAAAGAAAAAATGTCGTTCACGATATTCAAACGAAACTTACGGAGCAAAAAATTTTAGATATTCATCCTACATTAACTAAGCGTCTAACTGTATTTAGAAATAAGATTGCACATAAAGACTTTTCTTTTAATAGAACAAAAATGGATTTCGATTCACGCGCCATATCTCCAGAAAAATTCTTAGAAGAATTGTTAGATGATGCGACGCAATATATAAAGAGCATAAAGAAAATAAAGTGAGTCAAGTGGACAGTATCTTGACTTCCTTTAGGGGGGGTCCTGTCCCCTTGGTACCAAGAAATTCAATAGCCACATTCCAAATTCCAGAGAATTAGGGATGTGGGTTTGATTTATTTTTTAAGGTGTCTAAAAAGAATGAATCTTACTATTAATAAATTTTCCCTAAAATACCATCCAATTCCTTCATCACATCACCCGAAATATTCGCCTTGCTCATACAGAACCTTGAAAGAATAAGGAATTCCTTCTGCAGAAGTATAATTAGATACCTTTATAAAATACTCCCGTTCGAAAGTCCGATATTATTATTGTGGATGAATCCTATGCTTCCTGCGTCCTCATCTTCTCCATTTTCTTCCCGAGAAAGTCTATATGTAGTTTATCATTACGGAGCTCGAACATATGATATGCCCGTTGCATATAGAAAAGGGCTTTTTCGATGTCATCCATCAGCTCATAGTTGTAGCCGATTTGGTAATGCAGCTCTCCTATTCCCCAAAGAAGTTCTTCCTCGAAACACCACTTGATCGCCTTTAGGCAATAATTTGTTGACTCTTCTAGTCTGTGACAGCGGGTCAGGACTCTGGCCATATTACAGAACAATTTTGTTTTGATGACCTTTTCTTGTAAATGTTCGGTCGTTTTCATGGCTGTTTCAACTTGGTGATAATAATCGAGTGCTTCGTCATGGTGATGTAGCGTAGCATGAATCGTACCAATGGTTGATAGGATTTCCATTTCTCTTTCGGACATGGCTTTTTTACTATGGGCGGTAAGGTGGTACGCTTTATGTAAAAGGGTAAAGGCCGATTCGGTTTCTTTCTTTTCTTCATACAGGTAGATCGCTTTATGCCAGTAGAGCAACTGAAGCTTCTCATTATCTTTATAAAACAGGGGATTCTTTTCCTCGATTTTCACGACATCGATCATCCCTTTGTATTGCCGTGTATCTCTTAAGTATTTTAATTGCCTTTCCACTTCCCGGATATAATCCAACCTGGGTGTGGTTCCAATTTCAAAGAAATAATTGATGTCCACTCCAAGTTTAACCGCAATTTGATAGAGAGCCGTGGCACTTGGATAAATGTCTCCTTTTTCAATCCTGCTGATGAGTGCCTGCGTACAGATTCCTTCCGCCAGGTCTCCTTGTGTGAGCCCGACCATCTTCCTCATTTCCTTGATTTTTGTTCCAATTACTGAGTAGTCCATAGTAGCACCTCTTTGGGGTATTCATTATTCTTAGTGTAACATGGGGAGGGGGAAGAACGGGGAAGGGTCTCACTCTACTTTTTACCTGATATGGAGGAGGGCATGGAAGCGGGTCTGAGCAATTGGAGAGTACGCTTAAGTCCATGGTGTCAGCTATTTCTTTATTACAGGATTAAATTAAGGTTTTCAAAAAATATATTGGTTGATATATGTAGTTTTCATGCGTTGAAAACCAGACTTATCTCATATTATCATATAAAAAATTGTAAGGTATAATATACCATAAGATAGGTGGATACGGTTTAAATAGATGAAGTAGAGGTGAATACATGTTTGGTTTTTGGGTTATCGTGACCATATGCTTAACAATCTGGGTTGGATATATCGCCTACAAATCTGAAAGATGAGAATAATAATTTCGTATATTAGCTATCGAATAATGAAGCCTCACTGAAGAAAGTGAGGCTTGTGTGTTCCAGGTATTATTCTTGTTCGACCAGGTGTGATGCAAACTCTCCGATGCTCCGCAGCATTTCTTCCCATTCCTTCTCATCCGCTAAATGGAAATGGATCGATTCTGATTCATCACTATATTCGCTCAACCATATCCCTTGGGACGATGGAAGGAAGAACAGGATATTTTCCAGATACATTTCATCCTCCAGTGACACAATCCCGAAGTTGGATATATTGAATAGCGTCCAATCAAAGCGTCTTAAGTCCTCTGCGAACAGGTCAAAGCTAATCTCTTCTTCAGTTGTGAATTTCGAGCTTTTTCGCACCTTTTTTAGTTTGTCGGGATCGCTTAAGCGATCGAAGTTCTTCTCACTGAGAATGAATGATCGATTCTCGGTTGTGTGCAGCTTCTGTATACCATAGTATTCTTTCATATAATTCTCCATCTCATCTGAAGAAATGATGGAGAATTCATGGATGATATCCTTTTCAATGAGGTGAAGCAGCCAGTCATCGTTTTCGTAGTGATGGATCATCATTACAGACTTGGCAGGTGTATTGGAACAACGGATCATCCTCTTGGATTGTACGTAGTTTTTGATGAAGTGGAGCATTTCTTCCTTTAAAGGATTCTCTTCTCTCGCGTCCCGTTCTTCATCTAATATACGCTTCATGATCAGCTGTTTACTCGTCGCCTCCATGATGGCAATCCATTCCTGTTCGTTCTTCTTTCCAATCGCTGCCTCTGCAATTCCCTTTGCTACACTGTCGTAGCCTGATAAGCTGACCATTAAGGCAAGTTCTTCAGATGTACAGGTCAAAATATGATTCATGTGATCACTCCTCGTATGAATTATTGCTGGATATGATAAAAATTCTTGGTTGTAAAATGATGTTTATGTAAAATTAAAAGGCAACTTAATTTCGGGCATGGTCTTGCTTAAGGTGCAGGATTCATCTAATCATACTCTAATTAGTAGCGGGAGGTGTTTTCTATCTTTTTTCCGTTATAAAAAAATACCTTCCAGCAACCCGGATATTATATAGTATAGCGTGATTGAGAGAATACCTTGAATAGCCAGTGCAATTAGGAATAATATCTTTCGCACGAACCAATTATATTTTCCGATTTTTGTATAAATATAATGGCCGGAACCCAACAAGCCTTTTTGAAATACGTTAATCATTTTCTGAATGGTGGTAGTGGGTGGATCGTATATCGAATACTCGTAGAAACCTAACATCGTTTTTTCTAAGAGTGCTATTGTACAGCCGTAAGCAAATTGAGTACTTAAAATCAATCCGACTCCTATTTTAACAACTTCAATCGTGTCTTCTATTGTCCAAAACATAATTTCCTCCTAATTAAACCAACTCATTACAGAGTCCTTTACCTTACTGATTTTCTTGACTGCAGAGGATTCGCCAATTGATTTGCCTATGTTCCCTGTGAAATCCTTGACCTTTCCACCAAATTTAGAGCTGGCAAGACCGCCTACCAGACCACCAATTGCTCCTCCTGCGACTATTCCGATAGGTCCACCTACACTCCCAATAGTTGCTCCTAATTGAGTGCCTGCAGCAATTGCGGCCAAGTCTGTTCCTACCCCACCGACGAAACGACCAATTTTCTCGGTTGAACCCATATTAGCATTCTCGGGAGATGTAAATTCTCCAGCATTTGCTACAAATGAAACGGCAGTTCCAACAAAAGGAATTTTTTTACCTACTGTCGTTAGTCCTTTTGCACTTGCCGTTTTTCCTAGAATCTCTTTGGTACCTGTTGTCATACGGTTATATATGCTCTTTCTTAACTGTGCTCCGGTTAACTTATTGAAGTTTTTTGGGAATCCGGCTGCGTGTTTGTATATGTGGGCAGGGCTTTCGTATGTCTTGACGAATCTTTGCAATTGTTTTAACAAGGGGTTACTTGGCGTTTCTGCTCTTGAAAATGTAAGGAGCTTTTTCGCCAACTTGGAACTGTGTTTCCCTTTACTCGTCCAGGAAGGATCAGTCCTGACACTGAACTCGTATTTGCCTCTTAGTTTCTGCCATAGTGTGGGCTTGCTGCCAAGATAGTGAACTTTAAGTTTGGTAGAAAATACACCTGCAGACAGGACGGATAGAGTTTGATAGCCTGCAAGAAGGTTGTCTCCCCAACTCATTTTACTATTGATTGTATCAAATGGTGATAGTAACATGTCCCCAATGACTGATAACTTTCGATTTTGTTGATATGAATGTACGTGTTCATGAAACTTTGAGTCATCTAGAATGGAACTTTCGTAAGTATTAATGTTTAATGTTTCATTCTTAAACATCCCGTTCACTTCGTATAAATACTTTTTTAATAGCTGAATACTTTGTTCAACCGACTCAAGTTCCTTTGTTTGAGTAGTATCAAATGCAGTCAAGTCTTCAACCGTTTGGTCCACTTTGTTATGAGCTTGTTGTTGCAGACTAGTAAATCGGTTCTCTTGAAGAGTGGGTGAGTAAACAATATCACTTACCCGGCTGATTGTGGAATTTGCTTCATCAACCAGTTCCAGTGTCAGGTTTTCGCCCTTTCGTAAGGCTGCTTTCAGGTCATGGGAAAGAAATGATTGTTGAATATACCCGGTTTCATCGGGCTCTAAGTCTTCGGCTGCACTCTTGATGTTGCTGAGGGTTCGCTCGAAGTCTTCTACTATATATGAAAAGGCAGAGAGAAGAGTCCTATGAAAGTCCTCATAGAAAGCACGGATGGCTGCTCCACCCTTTCCTTCAAACGAATCATCAAGATGAATAAAAGCCTCGATTTCACGTTGAAGGGCATAGATTTGCTTCCCTTCCGCTGAAAGCTTGTTTATCAATTCTACAATACCGTTCTGTAGTGATTGTGAATCCAATATCTTCAAACCTTATCCCTCCTAACTTAGCTTTATGGAGGAAGATAGTTGATGGTCTGCTTCCTCCATGCTGATTAATGATTTCTTTACAGACTGATTATTCTTTGCCAGAATTTCTTTATACAAATCCCTGATCTCCCTCAATTGATGACTCAGTTCATTTATTCGTTCAACCACGTCCAGTTGATTGCCCCCGGCAGCATCCGTCGGCAGTTCCGTGTCAAGAGACCCAGCAGCATTGTCAATGTTCGTAACAGCTTGTTCTACAGCACTGTAGCGTATTTTAAGTTCTTCACCCAACGTGGTTTTCCCCTTTCCTTTTTTCCTCATTAATTCTGGTAATTTCTTGAGAGATACTGTATTGAAGCGCCTGGATCTCAGAGTATAGGGCATTTACTTTATTTTCTAAAGTACTGATAGACTCGGTTAATTGAATTTGATAGAGGTCCCTGTAGCTCAAAGAAATATCTTTACGAATTTCGTTAAAAGCATTCGCTGACTGACCCTTCCATGTATGTGGGGAGAGTTCAGGATCTTCTATGGAGTTCCGGTGGTGCACGAACTCATTTTGTATGTTTTCTAACTCTCGAATACTGGATTCTAAGCGGTTGACCTGCTCTTTTTTTTCAGTGAGTTGAGATTGCAAGTATGATAGATAGGACAGTGGATTCATCCCCTTTATAAAAAAATGTCGTAGTTTCTCCAGTATAAATGGTATCAAATGGAAAGACGGATGGTAATAGGAAAATAAACACATATTTACAACGCTGTTCTAAGTCTTTTGTCCTTTGTTTGGAGGTTTATAAAGTTGATTTACCCATAAAATGTAAAATAAACTCCTTTTTACGAAAGAAAGATGGAGACATTTACTCTACATTTACATAAGCATGGGGAGGGAGGATGATTTGGGCCATTGTTTCGGGCATAGAACCTCAGATAATAAAAGGACATTGATTTTGATTCTTGGAGATATTTTTTTGATCAGGCAAACTGAATCAATCAAGTCATAAATGAAAAATCAAAGAAAAGACTGCCTTCTCAGCGAAAAAGGCAGTCTTATCTGTTGTTCTAGACTTCTGCAGAACAAAAGAAGTATAAAAAATGCTGTGTTATTAATTCCCTTCTAAAAACCCCTCAACAATCCCATTAAACTTCTCACTATACTCCCAAAACATCAGATGCCCTCCCAGTACTTCCACCGATGCTTTAGGAGCCAGCTTGCTCAGGTATGAAGTTGCGGCCTCTTCCCAGTGCTCGGCGACCACAAATAGGGTCGGTACGGATTCACTGCTCTCTGCCGCCTCCTCCTGATAATCCGAGAAAAGCCCGGAAGAAAACAGATTGGCGGCAATGTAGTAAGGTGTCTTTAGTGATTGGGAGACGATCCAATCTAATTCTTCTTCCTTCAGCTCCCGTTGGACCATGACTCCAGTGGCATAAGCAGAGATGAAATCCCGCTGTCCTTTTGGGTTGCGAAGGTAGTTCGTGTAGGCCGCAGCCATGTCATCAAGCTTGCCTTCCACCCAATCCTCATCTTGTTGAATGGATAGAGATTTAGGTGGCATATCAATTAAGACAATGGATTTAATACCATCCGTACCGAATTGACGGATATACTCCCAAACCGTCAAGCATCCGAATGACCAGCCGACAAGCGTTGCATTCTCAACTTTTAAGTGCTTCAATACCTTTGCGAGATCAGTTCCATGCGTGACATAGTCATTCCCGTGGACCGTCATGGTTGACCGGCCATGGCTCCTGGGATCGATCACTATCGTACGGTGAGTTTTTGAAAAGTGCTTGACCTGTTCGGAAAAGACTTCAGTCGTAAAGGTAAAACCCGGAATAAATACAATGGGCTCCCCGCTGCCGGTATCCTGCACGAATAATTCTATTCCCGGTTCGACTTCAATGTATGTGTTCATGGCTGTTCCCCCTGAATGTTTTTCAATTTGTTTCTACATTATATTCATCATTACGTTGTTTCATATCGGAAATTATAGTGCTTACGCTGTCCAGGTATATTCGTAATGAAGGAATTTTTTTAAAAATATTCTTCAAGGGGTGTCCTTTTTCACTCTTCCAGCCTATTTAAAACATGAATAGATCAGAAGGGTGGAAGAAATGATGAAATCAGGATGTCAGGTAGTGGATCAAATCGGTGAATTGGAGATTGTGGGGAATATCGTTCCTGATTTATGGTATAAGAACATTACGTTTTCAAGCGGGAAGAGAGGATAGAAGCGCGGAGACGAAAGATTGGCGTCAAAATCCACCCATATAAAAAGAGGCTGGATCAACCGGCCTCTTTTTGCTTACTTCAATTTAATTTGTACTGGCTTGCTTTCCTGCGCATGAATGGTTCTGCGATTGTTCTTGTGCAATGCAGTTCTTTTTACTGAGCTGGTCACATCATGAATCATCTCTCCCACATCATGAGCAGACTCAATTAAAGGGTCAACGGCTTTCATTTTACCTTTAACATCAACAGAAATTTGGTTGACGGTATGAATCAGATCTTCTGCTTCTTCTGTAATGCCGTTCACAGCTGTCCGGGCGTCAGACAGCGTTTTTTCCGTTTCAGTAAGTGTTGTCATTACTTTTCTTAATGTCAAAATCAAATAGATGACGAGAATGGTAAACGCGATGGCTGCAATAACAGCACTCCACTCAAGCATTGAGACCAGCTCCCTTCTTTTCTATAATTCTATGAGAAGGTGGGCTCAGACATTCCTTTTCCTGGGAAGCAAGGGGACAGTTCTCGTGCTTCTTTATATGTTCGAAAGCATCAGACCAGTCCCAAGCTTCTATGATATATTAATACCACCACAAAATATTCTATGTTTGAAAGAGGTACTTATATAATGAAGAAACTCGCATTGATATTCTTTGCCATTTTTCTCTCAGCTCCCCTATCTGCTGTATTATTTGTGGGAGCTGACCACCTACTAACTGAACCAGTAGAGGTTCTAGGGTATAATTATAATCCCCCCATTTGGGTAACGATATTGGTTGTCGCTTTATATGAAATACCGATTTATATTTTTTTGGGCATACCGGTTACTTATCTTATCGACTTTCTTATTCTAAAGTTTTCACCTCATTCACATCGTCTTAAGCAGTATTTATATCAATTAATCGGTTACTCAATCGCTGCTTTGATTCTTTCTGGATACCTTATACACGATGATTATGACTTCACTCTCTTTATTCCCGTTTTAACCTATTTTCATATTTTATGGTTTCTACGAGGGAGATTTGGGGACTGAAGAAGCAAGGGGTCAGTTCACTTTCCCCTTGGTTCCCTGTTCCGCTCCACGTCCCAGATACCCCATGCAGCTCAACATGATGATGAGCGGGGTGAGACTGACGAGGTAACGGGAGCGGGTTTCCCATAGGATGAAGAAAAGAAAGAACCCGATGATGGACAAGGTGGCAAAGGAGATGAAGGGATGATTCCCTTTGAACCTCAATGCCAACAGTAAACCAAAGAACAATAAGAGATGCTGTACCCTCGCATAACCTTGGACGACATGTCCGGATTTATAATCCGTCAAGCGTTGGAAATTTTCAGGATGGACAGGGTATCTTCTTAGTTTATTTAAAGTGTAATAGGTTCCGTCCGTCCAGGTGTGACCGATTTTTTCGATGTTGAAGGCGATGTTTCCCGCCAGTCCCTTATCGGCAAGGCGATTCTTTAATTCGTTGAGGTGGGCTTCAGTGACTTCTTCCCTTGGGTGCTCCTTTAGGAGATTGGTCGTGAAGTCAACATCCGTCTGAGCGTACTTCCCGAAGCGGTCTTTATTTTGCCCCATCACCATCCAATGAGTGACGGGCATGCTTCTCTTTTCTACAATCTCCTTATCAAGGAGACCGAACTGATAAATGCCGCTGGTGAATAAAGTTTTTACCACCAACAGGACGATGAAGGGAATGAAAACATACAACTTTTTCCATTTTTTCATATAGAGAAAAAGAACGATCGCAAATGCAATCGTGAAAATGATCAGGGACCCTTTTAACAGCATCCCGAAAGCAAAGATGATGGAAGCTGCCATGATGGCAAGCAGATTCTCTCTAAATTTCCCCTCCTTGTTGATTAATATCTGTAACGGCAAAAGCAGAAAAATTAATGAAATAGTGTCCGTATAGACGACAGGTGCATAAAAGAAATAGGGAAAGAACAGGATGCTGACCAGTAAACTTGCCATCCCTACAGCTTTCCCGGCAACCTTTGAAGCAATTCTAAAGATGAGATACTGGCTTATCGTGATGACCATGACGTTAAAGAGTTGGAAGATCAGCAGTGCAGGGGTGGTCAGCTTGCCGATCACGGCCAGGATGCAGACGAGCAGTATGTTATTGGGATAGATCGTGAAATAATCCCCGATTTCCCCTTTTTCAACGAAAAGCTTCGCGCTGTCGACGATCGCCCCGAAATCCCAGGTAGGGTGGACGTTCAATTGTTTTATCGTTAGTAATTGCAGAATCAGGCTTCCACCCAGTAGCACGATGACCCCATATAGAGGAGGGATTTTTCCGAAGAATCCCGTCAAGTACCTGCGAAAGCGGAATACCAATAGGGTCAGTAGGACCGCGATCACCAATGTAATGGGATTGAAATACGCAGGTGGTTCTACACTTAATGTACTATATCCTCTACTCATAAAGATGTTCAATCCTACTAAAAATAGAATTAATCCAAAGAATATGTAGTAAATAAATCTATGTAAAAAATGAAAGATGCGGGAACTCATGATTTGCCTCCTTTTTAAAAATACAATTTCTACTATATCAAAGCGCACAGCATTTGGGACTTCTTTTCCCCATTCTATTGTTAAAAGTTTGTAAAGTTTCTCAATGCAATGGCTCCCAGGATTGATATAAACTTCAATTATTGGTATCTTTAACCGAGAATGAAAGAGTAGGAGTTCGATAGGATGAAAAGGTTCCTGAAATTCGGGACAGTCGGTATTTTTAACACATTTATCACGTTGGGGAGCTACACGCTCTTTATCTATATAGGTATACACTATCTGCTTGCGAACGTCCTGGGGTATGTGTTGGGTGTATTGAACAGCTATTATTGGAATAGAAAATGGGTGTTCGATGCTCGCGATGCGAAGGCGGATGTATTTGTGAAGTTCGCTTCTGTGAATATCTTCACCCTGGCTTTTAATACCCTGATACTGTATCTGCTGGTTCATTATGCTGGGTTCCATCCGGTTGTGGCGAATATCGTGGCCATTGGCTCGGGGATGGTTTTGAACTACCTGTTGAATGCGAGATGGACCTTCGCAGCCAAGGGCAGTCATTAATATGGAAAATGGAGGGTATCATGCAGGAATTAATTTCAATTGTCATTCCCATGTATTTTGAAGAAGAAGTGGCACAGGAATGCTATAACAGGATCAAGAACGTCATGGTGGATCATCATATCCAGTATGAATTTATTTTTATCAATGACGGCAGTACGGATAGGACCCTCGATATCCTGAATGAGATCGCACTGAAGGACAGTCAGGCGAAAATCGTGAATTTCGCACGGAACTTCGGTCATCAGACGGCTGTGACAGCGGGGATCGATTATGCTTCGGGGGATGCGATCGTCATCATTGATGCGGACCTTCAAGATCCGCCCGAGGTCATTCCGGAACTCATAGCGAAGTGGAGAGAAGGCTATGAGATTGTTTATGCAAAACGGAAAAAACGATCCGGGGAAACTAAATTCAAGCTTTTGACAGCTAAGTATTTTTATAAATTCCTGAACTATATGTCGGACATCGACATTCCTAAGGATACGGGAGATTTCCGCATCATTGATCGAAAGGCTGCGGATGTGTTCAAGACGATGACGGAGCGTAACCGTTTTGTCAGGGGGATGTTTTCCTGGGTAGGGTTTAACCAGACCTATATTGAATACGAACGGGACGAGCGGTTTGCAGGAGAAACGAAATACCCTTTGAAGAAAATGATCAAATTTGCTTCGGACGGGATCATTGCGTTCTCGACCAAGCCATTGAAGCTGGTAATGACCATCGGTTTCGCGTCGGTATTGATTTCATTTTTGGTCCTTGTGTATGCGATTGGCGTAAAGCTATTCGGAGAAGGGGTGGAAACAGGCTGGGCCTCGATCATGGTGGCCATCACCTTCTTTAGCGGGGTTCAACTGTTAGGCATGGGCATCGTAGGGGAGTACATCGCCAGAATCTATGACGAAAGCAAAAACCGCCCAATCTATATCGTGAAAGAAACCGTCAATCTGAAAGAACCGACGAAGAGGGAGCGGAAATCTGTAGAATATGTATAAGGTGGGACGGGGACAGGCACCCTGTCCCATTTTTTCTTCCAAGAAGCTGCTTCTAAATGTTAAGACGGAGAATCTGTCCCCTTGTCCCGCTTAAGACTTCCAATCTTTTATGAAGAAAAGAAACGTAAGGGGTATCCCCCCTAAGTTCGAACATGAGGAGCTCTTTTTTTAAGTAAGGAATCGTCTGTGCGAATTCTTAGCCTATTTGATAATACAACTCTCCAAGTCCCCGGAGCAGTTCTTCCTCTATACACCCACGGATGGCTCTTAAGTAATAGTCCGTCGAAGCCGTTCCGTAGTCGTGTAAGTTGAAAGCATGGCTGATATTCCAAAAAGGGTACAGTATTTTCGTCAACAACAACGGAGTTCACAAACAGTCGTTTGAAGGCGTGAAAGAGAATTCCCTCAAAAAAAGACTCGGGATTATTCGACAAGATGGCCCCAGCTTGTGATAGAGTCTGACAGCTATAAATGAAAAGAGAACTATTTTCGGGAATAGAAGGTTATTATTTGAACAATTGGGGTAATTATACAAATATGTAAACCTAAAGGTATAAGTTGATTATGCAAAATGAATAGTATAAAAGAAACGTAAAAAAGAAGTCTGCTCTCCTACTTTTTTCCTGTTTTACCTGACTGCTCTAAGTATTATCCGATTGAACTGTTAATACTTTACAGACTTTTATACAATAGATAGGTAATTCTTTAAATGAACCCATCCAATTAGGAGGATCAGACATTCATGAACAGAAAAAATAAGTGGATTATATATGGAATCGGACTTTCATTACTACTTGGAGGATGTATGGATATGGATAATGCGAATGGTAATGGTGTGGATGAAAAGGAAAGTGCACAAAATGAAGTGGCAGCGCAGTATGAAAGAGTACAAGATTATAAAGGTGAAGGGTACACACTAAATAATGGTGAAGAAAACGATAAAATTGCTGAAGCTAAAAGTGAAGAAGTGGAAAAAGCGGTCAAGGAGTTTTTCTTAGAAAAATATAAGACTGAGGTAAAAGTTCATAATCTAGTAGGAAATGTAGATGGAGTGACGGTATTTGTAGAGTCGACAGGACCTGTTCATTTTTATTCTTATGCTATTGTTCCGATAGACCAGGGAACCGAAGAAATCGTGACTGGTGGAGTCAGAACACAAGAAGGTGAAGTTGAGAGAGGTATTCGTGAAGGATTATACAAATTAATATTAGAGGATGAATTTAAGAATCTGGATACTTATCTTGAAAAGGTGGTATCAGAAGAAAAGGTGGTAGGAAGAACAATTGAATCTCTTCAAAATGTTGGTGGTTCTGGTAATATGACACCTTATTACTTTATGTCATCTTTAAATACTGACGAAGCAATTAAGCCTGTCTATGAGTTGTATATGGAAGATCATGAAACAAACATCGATACATTAAAACAAGCGTATAATCCAAAATTGTTCAACGTGGACAACTTAAGAATTAACATCATGCTCTTTATGGAGACAGAGAACGTACCACCTAGCGAAATGGTAATGAAACGTGTTGCGAAAGATTTAGAGGAATTGAGTGCTATACCCCAAGGAACATATAGAGTTGCAGTAAATGATAATGGCGTTCACAAGGAATCGTTTGAAGGGTTTAAAGATAATTCAATAGAACAAGAAATTATTCGTAAGGAATAGGTGGTTTGAATATGTCTAAAGTACGCAAACCAGTGACAGAGACTGCCAATGTAGCAACTGTTAAAAATGTGGAGATTGATAAAGATTTAGTTGAATTAGCGGGGTTGGTAGCTTATCAAAAACCAGCGAGGCATAAAATTGTGGAGGTTAATGGACACTCATATGAGGTTATTGATACCTTGTACGGAGACCCAACTGGACTGGATGCACTGACCGTTGAAAACGTCGAGTCAAAAGAAATTTCCGTTGTTTACGTAGGTACGGATGCAGGGGCTGCGAACGGTAATCAGGACTTACTGACGGATGCCCAACTTTTGAGCGATTTGACACTACCTCAACTGGAAGCGGCTGAAAGTTATCTTACAAAAATAGATAAAGAAAATAAAAATAAAGGCGGTGTGACGTATGCCACCGGTAACTCTCTTGGTGGTCCATTAGCAACCTACGCCGTAAGAAATCGCCGAGATATTAAAGCAGTTACCCTAAACCCGGCACTTCTTCCAAAAGGGGTAATCGATCCTAACAAAACCTACGACAACATCACCAATTACTTCACCAACTATGACGTCTTAACCGGAACTCTCATTGCCCTGAATCTCGATTCCCGTATCCCCGGAAAGAGGTACGATATTTCGACAGGTATACCGGTGATCGGCGAGAAGTTCAGTATCCTGACAAACAATCATACGGGGTATACCGATGGTGGGAAATACGTAATTGGTCTAGATGGGGAACCTGGTTACGGTGAGATTCATGTTGAAGCCGACGCCCACATCATGACAAGTATCTGGACGGGGGAACCCCTCTATGGCGGTCATTCAGAAAGGATTGAAATCAATCGCGAGAATCTGAACCTGCTGACTGAAGCCCTGGCAGGGGATGTCACCACAAGATTGGGGTATGCCCAGGATTACCTATCCAATTCACAGGAAATCGCCCAGCATGAAGGGGATCGTTACTCGGAACGGTTGAGCCGCCTGCAGATGATCTTTGAGGATTCTTTCGAAAATTTGATCGGAAATCCTTTATTCATCGGCATCACGACGACGGGACATCGTTTGACCTCGGAAATCGACCATCTTATCTCTCTCTTGAATTTGGCTGAAAACGCCAGTAGATCTCTCAACGGTGTGTTGAATTCCCCACCTGTCGAACTCGTGGAGCACTTATTCAACCGAAGCATCAGTGTCGAAAGCATTTTCGGTCAGGCCCGGAGTCAGCTGCTTGAATTCAAACAGGAGATTACCAGTCTGACAGGATTCCTGCAGAACATCCTTCATAAAGAAATCCCGGAGCTATTTAGCGGAGGGAAGGAAACACTGGAGGACCTCCTTGTGAACGAGATGCTTTCTCACTATGAGATTATCAACGCCAATAATGTGAAAATGAATAGTCACATAGCAGAATTTCAGAGTCAGGTTGGGGACCTTGCCAAAAACTTTGGAGAACGTGATTCTTCTTTAAGTGCAAGCATTTCGGGAGGGGCTTCGGTTCAACATGAAGTAGTGATGCCTAAGAAGAACGACTACGTGCTGGAAACATCTAGTCACATGCTCATCGGTATGAAGGTGAAAGAGATTTACCTGGATGGATCCTTTGAAGCCTTCAAGGGAGTTTCCCACCGCTTTCTATTGCCGCTTTTAGGCGGTTTGACGGGACTTGCTTTTGCCATCGAAAACACTTTGGAGGTCATATCCGCTCAAATCAAGGGTGCCATGAATATTGCCCTTAGCGGGACGGTTCCTGGAAAGCTCATCAGTATGTTCTCGGACTTCGATGAAAAAATCCGTTCATATGTTTCTTCCGCACTGGAGCCGATTGATGAGCTGGCTGCGACCATAGAAGGGCTCCGGGACGGATTAACCAGATTGACGATCGGATTCCCCGCGTTACTTGACAGCTTCAGACCCTATATCGACTCAGCGATTTTTGATAAAACGAGCTACTCCAATATCCATATTTACAATGTGTCGGCCATGGCCATCCATGAAGAAATGGAAATGCTCTTTGACGACATCGTCCACCAGCTCAGTCAACATAAAGGTAATTCGATTCAAGCACTATGTGAAATCTCACAACGTGTGAAAGACAACATGATTCAACTGCGTCAACAAGTGGATCGTGTGACATTGTAGGGACAGGAGGGATCTTGTTCCTACTTTTTTAATGTCTTCTTTTCAAAATGCTCTTTTCGGAAAGAATGTTGCTATTGAATATAAAGGAAATATGTTAGAATTTCTTCTTTATAGACTTGATAATGAATCTTCATTTCATTCTTAAAGGGTCTTTTGACAAAAATTCCGGGACTTTGGAGGCGCCGTTATAGGAGCCCTTTTTAGTAAAAGTTCTCATTTCTTTCCGACCATAAATCAATAGCAATTATTGTTCGTTATAAAGATTAATATGTTCATTATAAAATATATAATTGTAAGGAAATAGAAGTAAATCTAAGATATGTAAAGGGAAGTGTTCTTTATTAAGAATAAATAGCCCTTTATAAGGTTTTATTTATTATCAACCTTAAATTACACTAAAGTAGTAGTTCATTAAAACGAACAAACGGAGGGTTGGTAGTTTGAAAAGAATTTCGCTGTTTCAAAGTACACTAAAGTATAAGAATATTATCAATATTTATCGATTTCTTTCATGGTTTCTTACGTCACTATTTTTTTTGATAAATAGCCCAAATCATTTTAACGTTTTTAAATTCTCCGTTGTTTCTTTGCTGCTCTTATCTTCTCTAATCATAGTCTGGTTATATGAAAAGGTGAAGCATATTAAGTGGAGAATTATAGTTCTTCTCTTAATTGAAATGATTGGAATCAGTCTTCTGCTAATTCCCACAGGAGCCCTTGATAGCCCTTTTCTATGGTATGCATTAAATCCGGTGTTGCTTGCAGCTAGTGTACTCCCAGCTTCTTATTGCTGGTTGATTGTAATGTTCTACCTGGGTTCTACCAGCATTACTTCTTACATAATAACAGGAGGTTCCCTGGAAGTTTCAGTTATTGATCAACACTCCCCGCTACTGCTAGTGTTTATTCTTATTACGCTGGCTGTCCAACTGTTATCTGTAGCAAAAAAAGAATTAGCAATCAAGAATCAACAATTAGAGAAGCAGAGGTGCGATTTAGAATTAACTAATCAAAAGTTAGGATTATCTATTAGACAAAATCAAGAATCCATTGAACATATCATGTCACTTTATCAGATAACGGAGTGGATAACTTCTAAGAACAATCAAGAAAACGTAGGGAAAACTTTTTCAGAATATGCAAGGTTACTAAGTAAGTCCCCTTTGGCTTTTTTTTGGATGTCTAATGCTCAAGGTGAAAAGGATAACTTTTCCTTTTCGCGAAAAGGGGAAGGGTCAGAAGTGAAAATTAAAGAGATGAACATGAATATAAAAAAATGTTGGATAGAATCTGGATTCCAACATACACCTGCAAAAATGCATTTATCAGGGAAAACATTCCTGGTCACAACAGTTACATCGACTACCAGAAAGTTTGGTGTCATAGGGATCGAGTTGGAGGGGAGTATAGACGAGCAGATGCTTACAAAGCAACTTATATTCTTAGCAGAACTCTCTTCAATAGTCCTTGAACGTATTGCTTACGAGGATATTAATCATAAAATGATCCTTCTTGAAGAACAGAATCGTATAGCGAATGAAATTCACGATAGTGTATCCCAAAGGTTATTCAGTATTGTCTATGGTATTCATTCCCTAAAGAGAAGCCTTATAGACAAGGATTTACTCGATCAGCTATCAGTCATTGAGGAATGTTCAAGAGAGGCTGCTGCAGAACTTAGGGAATGTATCTATAAATTAAGCTCACGTAAAAATTCAGAAAAAACATTTGTGAATAACCTTGAAGCTTATCTAACTCAACTATCTAAATTAAATGATAAAAAAACTAACCTTTTCATATCGGGTGACTCAGAAACTATTCCTCTTCTAGAAAAGCAAAGGATATTCAGAATAGTAAAAGAATCGGTTGGAAATGCAATAAGACATGGAAACGCTACGGAGTTAATGGTACGTTTGTCTGTCTTTCAAGATTATTCAACGCTAGAAATAGAAGATAATGGAAGTGGGTTTGATCTAAGAAAGCTAGGATTCAAAAAAGGATTGGGGTTACAAAACATGTGTGATTTGACAGAACTGAGTAAAGGAAGCTTTAAGATTCATTCTCAAATCGGCAAGGGTACCAAAATCAATATCGTATTATCTCATTCTATAACGATCGCAATTTAGGAGGGAACCGGATGACAAAAGTATTAGTAGTTGATGATCATGCATTAGTAAGAAAGGGATTAATTTCTCTATTGACTTTAGAAGAGGACCTAGAGTCTGTAGGAGAAGCATTTGATACTGAAACAGGTTTGAGAATGATTGAAAATGAAAAACCGGATATTGTTCTTGTAGATTTGAGGCTTGGAAAAGAAAGCGGTTTGGATATGATTAGAAAAGCTGCCGGTATGGATGTTGAATGTAAATTTATTATATTGACTTCTTCTGCTCAACCAAGTGATTTACAAAAAGCAAAAGAAATAACTTCTGGTTTTGTATTAAAAGAAGCGCTGCCGGAGGAATTATTATATGCAATCCGATTGGTTGCAAATAATAGGAAGTATTATGATCCAGGGTTACTTGAAATTATGATAACAGCTGGAAACAGAGAGGAAATTCAATCAATAAATGAGTTAACCCCTAAGGAAGGAGAAGTTTTGAGAGAGTTGGGAATGGGGCTTTCAAATAAGGAAATAGCCAGAAATTTATTCATTACAGAGAACACGGTGAAAAAACACGTTAGTCAAATACTTGATAAGCTCGATCTCGCTGATCGGACCCAAGCAGCGTTGTTTGCCAATATAAAGGGAATCGCACAGTTTAGAGTCAGCTAAAAAATTTTCAAGTGAAAGTGGTGTAAGTATGAAGAAGAGACGCTTCATTAGGATGCGATGGAAAACTGTTACATTAATTTTCTTTGTTGTGTTATTTAATTGTTTAGGCATCAGTTATGCATATTGGAATGATAGTCTCCAACTTTCTAAAGAGGTTACTACCGGTAATATACTTCTAGTCTTAAAAGATGATTATACACTAGAACCGATGGAAGGGGTGTCCGATTTATCGGTGGACATTGAAGAGGGGACATTAGATATAAATGCCAGTGTAGTCCCAGGATACAAAGGTAGGTTAACATATACGGTATTAAATAAAGGGAGTGTTCCGGTAGTATACAATGAACAAACCATTCTCCCACTTGAAAGCAAGGAATTTGAATTGGATATTAACTCTGATTTCAAAAGAATGGAAATAGAATACATGCAAATTAAAGAGTAGATTATCAATTGTATGAAATAGATATAAATGGAGGAATTTGCTTGAAAACAATTGTGTCAATTCTTTTAATTACACTAGTCGTTTCTGTTACTTTGCTCCCAAGTGGTTATGGCTACTGGAAAAAGAGCCTGGTATTCACAGGCAATATCGCAGAGGTGCAGCAAACGCAGCCAATTCAATTCACAAAGATTACTGGAGGAGGGAAACAATCCGGCAATTCCTTTGGATTTACCATCAATGCCCTCAACCAAGGTATGAACGTTCAATTAGAATACAATGATCATCAACGCGATACGGACTTAACACAAATTAAAGTGAATAATAAGAGTGCAACGAATATAAAACAAATTAGAGATAAAGATGGGGTTGTAATTGGTGTTCAATTTAACGTTACAGGGGGTGTGAAGTCCGATTCCTCAGATAAAGACCAGGAAATGGACCTGGACATTAAAATAGTAGATTACGGAGAACCCGGAAATCAAGATGAATTTGAGTTGAAAATAACAAATGGCCAATATGAAGGCTACACATCAGGTAATGGAAAGATTGAAAGTGGAAATATCAAGATTCATGGAACAAAAAAGAAAAGTGAAAAAGAAGAATCTGAGCCACAGGTAAAGGAAGAAAAGAGTGAAGATGCACCCAAGGAACAACAAGAAATAAAAAAGGAAGAAAAAACAAAGCAACAAAAAACTCAAGATGGTGAACAGCTTCCCAAAGAAACTGAACATGAAAAAATAACAGAAGAACAGGCAGAACCTGTAAAAGAAGAACCATCCAGTGAGGAAAAAGAAACGACGGAGCAACAAAGTAATAACAACGTCAGTGAGATAAACAGTGAACCTTCTTCAGAAGAAGAAAATATAAACTAATGGTGAAAAAAATGAAGAAAAAGATATTGCACCTTCAATCACCCAGAAGGAGATTAACCTTTCTTGCTGGATATATGATACTTGTTTATATCGTAGGAAATTCATCTTTTCTTTCCCGAACTATAGGCAGTAACCATGGCTTTCTTGATAAGGTCTTATTATTTGGAGGGCTGATACTTATTGTTTGGTGGTTCCCACGTGAAAGATTTAAAGGAAAGCGACGTCTTACAGAACTCATTAACTGGTGGGCCTTTATCTTTGCTTTGATTTACGTCTTTGTGTATTTCGGAGCGGGCGTTATTGACGGTTTTGGAAAGAGCCCGTTTGATCATTCGTTAAAAGGAATAGGAAAAAACCTAATACTCATAAGTGTGATGATTATAGGGTTGGAATCTGCACGAAGCTTCATTGTAAATAGCCGAGGTATAAAGGAGAATTATTTGTTTTTCATTCTTCTTTCAATAGGATTGACTATTTTTGAACTTCCTCTAAGTCAATTTACTAATCTATCAGGAATGGAGAATATCGTTCAGTTTTCTGCTCAAAGTTTTGCACCAGAATTTTCCCGAAACTTGTTTGCCACTTATTTAGTATTTTTAGGTGGGGCGCTACCTGCCATTATCTACTTAGGTGTGATTGAACTCGTGTATTGGATCTCTCCAATCCTTCCTAATTTAAAGTGGATTACAGAAGGGTTGATCGGTACCCTGATTCCTATCTTTAGTTTAATGTTTTTTCACAATATCTATCTGAAAGAAGCTAGAGAAGTTAGAAGAAGAAACAAAGAAGAGAAGCCTCTCCGGCTTGTGATTACAGGTGTTATTTCAATTGGGGTTATTTGGTTTTCAGTAGGAATATTTCCAGTCTATCCCTCTGTAATAGCCACCGGTAGCATGCAGCCCATAATCGATCCCGGTGATGTCATTCTGGTGAAGAAAGTTAATAGTAAGGATGTTCAAGTCGGTGAAGTGATTCAATTTGCGGAAGGAGACATTAAAATTTCTCATAGAGTGATAGACATTATTAAGAAGGAAGGAAAAACGCTATATGTCACAAAAGGAGATAATAACTCAGTGAAAGACAGCGAGCCGGTACATCCAGAAGAAATAAAAGGGAAAATCATCTACACAGTGCCAAAGATAGGATGGCCGACATTGCTGATTAAAAGTGAAGATACAGTAGAAAATGAAAGAGTGGAATTCTGATAGTAACGTATCAATTAATAGAAATGGGGTTCATGAATGAAAGTTAAGCTAAATAAACATATCAGATTAACGATTATAGCCTTATTATCCTTGGGTGCATGCTTCATGTTGTTTAAATTAGTTGAAGCGTTTCGTAGTCCGGAATTAGTTGAAGAAAACGTTCCTCTCTATTCATATGATCAACAAGCCAACATAAATTATAAGGTCAACTTAAAATCAAATCCCATATACGAAGAAAAAACACTGGGGGAAAACCAAGTTTATATCGAGAATTTTGTTAACGATATAAATGCTCAGTTCACTTATGAATTTTCCGGAGAAGAAAAAAGCGATATAAATGGAACGTATGAGGTCATTGCAGTAGTGGCTGGGTCAGTAGAGGGAGGAGAAGAGAAAAGTCCCCTTTGGAGCCGACAGTACACCCTAAAGCCTAAAACCGAATTTTCAACAAGTGATCAACAACTTTCAGTAAAAGAAAACATGACGATTGACCTTAACCAATACAAAAAATTTGCTTCACAGGTTCAGGAACAATCAAAGGTAAATGCCGATACAAGCCTTAAAATAATGTGGCGAGTAAATACGGAAGGGGAAAATGGCAAAATCAATTCTCAGCTGTCTCCTGCCATGATCATTCCTCTGAATGAGCAATATTTTAAAGTTGGAGGAACACTTACACAAAATCAGCCTGGAACGGTTGAGGAAAGCAAGAAAGTTGAAAACCAGATGAGATCGAGTGATATTAAAAAGTTTGGAACAGGTACTGGTGTTTTCCTAGTGTTCCTTATACTATTCCTTCTGTACACGAGAAGTCAAAAAGAAATAGATCCAATAAAGAAAGAATTAAAAGGGATATTTAAAAAGCATGGTAACCGATTGGTCGCTTTAGATGAAGAGACCACACCTGTCATAGGTAATTTCAGTCATGTCAAAACCTTTGAAGATCTTGTAAGAATAGCTGATGAGATTGGGCAGCCCATCCTGTATATTAAATTCAATAAATCTTATTATCAGTTCTTTGTGAGTCACACAAATCATAAAAGTTTCATGTACAGGTTAGAGGAGGGGGGCCAGGTGGATGTTGAGGATGAAGTCAGGAAGTTAGGGTGATAAAAATAGATAACATAAAAGACTCAGATTGCTGAGTCTTTTATTGTGCATTAAAAAGACAGGAGGATTCTCCTGTCTAAAATCATTTTATTGGTTATGCTGCTTCCATTTTATTTGAATATCGAATTTAGCTGTAGCATTTTCCAGATTGTCGTCATTATTAATAGAAGTCGGCATTCTAAATGCGATACAATTTCCATCTCCATCAATCTGCGTTACATCGATTCCTTCTGCGGCATTATTTGCAACCCACTGATCATATAATTCTTCTGGCACATCAAACGATATAGATTCGCCTGGTTCCAAACGTACACCAGATAATTTCTCATTTAGTTTACTTTGTAACTGGTCAAGAGAAAAATATCCAGTGGTCGTTCCCACACCTCTAATTCTATCTCCATTTTTATCGTACTTTGCAAAAGAAAATTCCGCCTTCATTTTAGATTTTAAACCTTCTGTAGTTGAAGAATCAAAGTTTACAGTGGCTACATCAAATACAGCAGGGATAGAACCATTGTTTTTAATCTTTGTTTCATATCTTACATACGAGCCAGGGTACATGTTACCGACAGTTACAGAAGTGATGGTAGGGTCGTGGGTAATACTCTTTGTTAAATATGCTTCATTCGTATGCCCGAAGATCTTAGGGTAACCACCTTCATTAACAAACCCGACTTCAAACTCACCTGTCGAGACTGTGTTGGCAACTGTCACTTGATCTGTCCAATAAGCATATCCGGCTCCGGTTAACATCATTCCTGATACTAGTGCACCTGCGATTAATTTGGTTCCTTTCATTGTCGACAACTCCTTTACATTCTTTATTTAGTAGATGAAATTCCCCTTCTGTTTTGTAGGACAGAAGGGGAAGAGTGTTTAATTATTCGTTATGTTGTTTGAAGTTGACTGTAAATACTTGGCTTAAATCTGTTTTTTCAAAATCATTTCCTGCTAAGGAAGAATCAAGTTCGAATGTTAAGTTAACATTCATACCAGCAGCGTTTGGATTTAATTGCAGGTTTGCACCAGGTACGTATGAAAAATGGTTTTCAAATTGACTCAATTTCATTTTATTGATGGTGTGACCTCCAACAGTACCCGAGACATAGATTTTTTCCTTACTAAGTGTGTCGCTTCCATCAGTACTATCGACCGAAACACTGCTGATAACTGCCGGGATTGAACCAGAATTATTAATAGTTGTATTAAGTTTGAAAGAAGCACCAGGGTATAAGTTCTTAACTTCATATGAAAGAGCTTTCTCAGTCTTACTAACAACTGATGCATTAACGTAATTACTTACTTCACTTACAGTAGAATCACCTAATGAAACATCTAATTCCCCAGTTGATACCGTGTTACTGATCGCTACCGAATCCGTCCAATACGCATATCCTGCTCCTGTTAACATCATTCCTGCTACTAAAGCGCTTGCTACAAATTTAGTTCCTTTCATCAATAAAACAACTCCCTTAAATTTGATTGGTATTCCTTGCTACAAGAATAAGTTTATCTTTCTTGCCCTTTGACTTCGCCATGCTATAGAGTAGTTTTAACTACTACGTAATAGCTAAATGCTAGTTGGTAATAAAGAAGGAGGAGTATGGTACTTTTGTATTATTTTTAGTGATTTAAAAAGATTTAGCAACAATGAAAAAAGCAGGGAAGTTAATCTTCCCTGCCTTGAAACAACAAAATTATTGATCGTTGTGCTGTTTCCAGTTAAGGTTGATATCGAAAGCAGTACTTAGATTTTCTGAATCATCATCAGAGGTATGATTTAAATAGAAGATGATGCAATTTTGTTCTTCAGGGTTATAAGCTGGTATTTCAGCAGCCACTTCATCTTTGAACTCTTCCGGAATATCAAACAAGATGTAGTCGCCTGGCTCGAGTCTTACAGTGTCAAGCATACCGTTTAGCTTACTTTCCAGATTTCCGAGAGTGCCTAAGAAAAAGTCTCCACCTATAATCTCGTTATCTTTATTGAAATGAATATATCCACCTGCAGCGATTACATCGGAATTTAAAGTTGGGTTAGGTGTTGAGAAAGTTACATCCACATCGTCTAACACAGCTGGTATCGATCCTTTATTTTCAACTTTAGATGCCAACAAGCTCATAGAGCCTGGATACATATTCTCGATATTAACTGACAATGTTTTTGCTGTTTGACTAATTTCCGATTCGATATAATTCTCACCTGCTGTATCTGCGTCAAGTTGAAGTGGGAAGATTTCAGATCCCAGGAAATCTTCATCAAACTCTACCTTCATCTCACCAGTTGAAACCGTATTACTAATAGCTATCTGATCCGTCCAGTATGCATATCCAACCCCTGTTAGCATCATTCCGGCCACTAATGCACCTGCAATAAACTTAGTACTTTTCATTAAAACCTCTCCCTTTGAAATTAAATTATTTACATATTAAATATAAATGGAAGAAGCCAATCATTCGCCATTCGGTAGAGGTAAAACAACTACTACTATTGTGTGATTTTCTTTATACTTTGTAGTGATATACGAAATACCTACGCATTCTAGTACCTTTTTAAATTTCTAACCTTTCACCTGTGATCCTATTTTCTGGATGTACTTTGGTTCACTATGATGTCACAATGCCTAAAGAGAATTGACAACGTTTTGGATACGACAGATCAATTGGGTAGGTATAAGATAGAAGGAAATCTATTTGGATTCATTATTTAAAGGTTATAGGAAAAAATCCCCCATTTGTCATATAGCCACTCATGCCCAACCTATTGTAAAATATAATAGACAGATAATTGCAAGCGTTTGCATCAGTTCGAAATAACTACTCCGAGAATCACCTCACATTTTTTTAACTGTTTGTGCAAACGTTTCCACAACCATCAAGAGCACTTCTATTATTCTATTAATCCAATTTAAGAGGGGGAAAACATGAATGGGAAATAGGACAAAGCGTCGATTCTCAATTTTTATGACTTTGATGATGCTGCTAAGTCTTTGGTCACCATTTGCACCGGCAGCTTCTGCAGTGGCGGATGGCAATGACACGGTTGAATCAGCAGAGTCTGGAGATCGTACAGTACGCTTCACGTATGATCGCGAAGACCAAACATATGACGGCTGGAATATTTGGGCCTGGAATACCGGGGTCCAGGATGATCAAATCAATTTTGACACCTATGAAAACGGAGTGGCGGTAGCAAACATAGCCGTTGCACCTGAAACAGAGCAATTCGGCTTTGTTCTTCGCAGTACAGAAGATTGGAATACGGCGGAGAAGGAGTTTGGCGATCGTTTTATTAACGTGAACAAAAACGACACCATCACCAAGGCGTACATAACAAGCGGTGTCGAGGAAATCCGCATTGTACCGGATGGATCGGCTCCAGTGATCGATCAGGGTAATGCGACGTTCTATTATCGTGATAAAGAATTGTTCGCAAACGATGCGATGGATACGATTGAAAAAGTAGAGTTGAAGTACAACGGGGAAACGAAGGAAATGACGTATGAGCCGGAGAATGAACGGTTTGTGCTTGCATACGACAACATTCCAAACGGGAAAAACCCGTACTCCTTTTTAGTCACGAAAGATGGTGAAACGACAGAAGTAAGTGACCCTTACAATTCAGTGGAAGGAGAATCGTTTCTGGATTTCCAAAAAGCAGATCTGACGGTAACGGGTTCAGTGTCACCAACTGCTGTGGACTATAATAAAAACGCTGTCTTAACGGTTGGTGTGGATGGACTGACAGAGGATGTGAAAATCCAGAAAATCACGGCGGATGCTTCTTCATTAGGCGGGTCAGAGATGCTTGAAATCGACCCTTCATTAAAGGAAGTGACGTTAGCGGTCGATGATGATATAACGGCAGGAACAAAATCGATTCCTCTGACCGTAGTGGATTCCTACGGGAACTATTATGAGGGAACGACTGAAATCGAAGTGAAAGCAAGACAGTCTGTCGGCGATTCGGATCTCGATTGGGACGAATCCATCATTTATTTCATGCTGACAGACCGATTCTTCAACGGGGATACGTCGAATGATGATCCTTACAATCTAAATTATGATAAAAGCAAAAGAGGAACGTACCAGGGTGGAGATTTTAAAGGGATCACGGAGAAGCTTGATTACCTTGATAACCTTGGCGTGAATACGATCTGGATCAGTCCGGTCGTGGAAAATATCAAGTATGATGTCCGTTCGGTTGAAACAAACGGGGAATCGGATCAGCCTTATTTTGGCTACCACGGTTACTGGGCCAGTAACTTCGGTGAGCTGAATCCTCACTTCGGTTCCGTGGACGAATTCCATACGCTAATTGATGAAGCACATGACCGCGGCATCAAAATCATGGTCGATGTGGTCTTGAATCATACCGGTTATGGGTTAAAAGAGATTGATGGTGAGTTGGCTGCCGATCAGCGTCCTGCAGGTTATCCGACGGATGCAGAAAGAGACAAGTACAGCAATATTGTTCGTCAAGGTAACGTCGGCACGGATGAAGTGGTCGGTGAATTAGCGGGACTTCCAGACATCATTACGGAAGATCCAGAAGTTCGCCAGCAAATCATCGATTGGCAGACGGATTGGATTGAAAAAGCAACAACGGCAAAAGGGAATACGATCGACTATTTCCGCGTCGATACCGTAAAGCACGTGGAAGATGCGACGTGGATGGCCTTTAAAAACGCAATCACAGAAAAAATGCCTCAGCACAAGATGATTGGTGAAGCGTGGGGAGCGAGTTCTGATAACCAATTAGGGTATCTTGATACTGGAATGATGGACTCCCTTCTGGACTTTGGTTTCAAAGGTATCGCACGTGACTTCGTAAACGGCGACCTTAAAGCAGCCAATGATAAACTGGCGGCTCGAAACGGGAAAATCGATAACACGGCAACGCTTGGACAATTTTTAGGAAGTCATGATGAAGACGGGTTCTTGCATTCCTTAGGCGGAGATGAAGGCAAGCTGAAAGTCGCTGCTTCACTTCAGGCAACGTCGAAGGGACAGCCGGTCATTTATTACGGTGAAGAACTCGGGCAAAGCGGAGCAAACAATTATCCGCAGTACGATAACCGCTATGATTTTGCCTGGGATGATGTAGAAAATAATGACGTGTTAGAGCATTATACGAAGATTTTAAACTTTAGAGGGGCACATTCCGATGTGTTTGCTAAAGGGGAGAGAAAGACTGTCGGTGGTTCGAATAGCGATCAGTTCCTGGTATTCTCCCGTGACTATAAAGAGGACTCTGCCTACGTTGGGCTGAACGTGGCGGACGAAGCCAAAGAGATTACTTTGACAGTGGATTCTCCGGATGCAGTCGTGACGAATGCGTACTCTGGTGAGACATTCAATGCTGACGGAGGAAATGAAATTACGCTGACCCTTCCTTCCAAAGCAGACGGTGGTACCGCGTTGTTGACTGCCCAAGGCGGGAAGATTACAGGCGCTGAAGCAGGATCAGGTTCTGGCGGCGGGGAAAATCCTGAAGTAGAGCCGGTTCCGGAAAACAACATCCGCATCCACTACAACCGTACCGACGGAAACTACGAAAACTTTGGTGCATGGTTATGGAATGATGTAGCGTCACCATCTGCCGGATGGCCGACAGGAGCAACCATGTTTGAAAAAACCGACAGCTACGGCGCGTATATCGACGTTCCTCTTGCTGAAGGAGCGAAAAACATCGGATTCCTTGTCATGGATGTAACCAAAGGCGATGCCGGTAAAGATGGTGGAGACAAAGGATTTACGATCCCTTCACCTGAGGTAAACGAGATTTGGATCCAACAAGGTTCTGATAAGGTGTATACGTATGAGCCGGTTGATCTGCCGGAGAATACGGTGCGAATTCATTATGAGCGTGAAGATGGGAACTATGAGAATTTCGGTGTCTGGAATTGGGGAGATGTCGCAGCACCATCAGATAACTGGCCGACAGGTGCAGCTGATTTAGAAGGTGAAGACCGCTATGGTGCTTATGTAGACATCCCGTTAAATGAAAATGCGAAAGAAATCGGCTTCATTATGCTGGATGAGTCGAAAGGCGATGCCGGAAAAGATGGCGGCAACAAAACGTTCAATCTGTTAGATAAATATGATCACTTATGGGTGAAGCAGGGTGACGATACGGTCTACATTTCCCCACATGGCGACGTGGCAACCGGACTGATTTCTTCCGAGGTCATTTCTGACGATACGATCCGTCTGAATTTCACGATGACAGATGGATTGACAGAGGAAGCGTTAATGTCAGGCTTAGCCATCAAAGACAGTACCGGATCCGATGTGACGGTGCAAAGTGCTGAAATCACCGGAGACAAAACAGTGGAAGTGAAAGCTGATTTTGACCTGAAAAAACTGCCGTTATCCATCACTTACTCGGGCAGAACCGTTAAAGCGGCAGCTGGCTGGAGACTGATCGATAACAAGTATGCCTACGATGGTGACGATCTTGGTGCCACATACAATAAAGGAAACGCAACCTTAAAACTATGGGCACCGAAAGCAAGCAAGGTCGTCGCAAACTTCTTTGATAAAACAGATGCTGCGAAACCAATCGGCAGTGTCGAACTGACCCTTGGTGAAAAAGGCGTCTGGTCAACGGATGTAAAAGCAAAGGAATTAAAGGTAAAGGATCTGAAAGGCTACTACTATCAATATGAAGTAACCAATGATGGCGTCACGAAAAAAGTCTTGGATCCGTACGCGAAATCAATGGCTGCTTTTACCGTCAATACTGAGGGTGAAGCAGGACCTGACGGCGATAACGTCGGAAAAGCGGCGATCGTCGATTTAAAAGGAACCGATCCTAAGAAATTCAGTCATGCTTCCATTGATGGCTATGAAAAACGTGAAGATGCGGTCATTTACGAGGTTCACGTCCGTGACTTTACGTCTGACCCTTCGATTGAAAAAGATCTGAAGAAGGAAAGATGGGGCACCTATGACGCATTCATCAAAAAGCTTGATTACATTAAGTCCATGGGTGTGACACACGTTCAACTGCTGCCGATCATGGCGTGGTACTACGGTGATGAAACGAATATGGGCGAACGTGAGCTTGAGTATTCAGCGGGTGGCAATGAATACAACTGGGGTTACGATCCTCACAGCTACTTCTCCCCGGATGGTGCGTATTCACAGGATGCCACTGATCCGCAATTACGAATCGAAGAAACGAAACGTTTGATCGACGCGATTCATGATAAGGGTATGGGTGTCGTGCTTGACGTCGTTTACACGCATATGGCTAAAACAAGCACACTGAACGATATCGTGCCAAATTACTACGCGTTCCAGGATGACAAAGGGAACTTCCTTGGAGGATTCGGGAACAACCTAGCGACCAACCATACAATGGCTGAAAAGCTGATGGTCGACTCAGTGAAATACTGGTTCGACGAATACAAGATCGATGGCATGAGATTCGATATGATGGGCGACGCAACCTATCCATCCATTCAAAAAGCCTATGATGCAGCGGCTGAAATCAATCCGGACGCACTGTTCATCGGTGAAGGCTGGAGAACATTCGCCGGCCACTTATCTGATCCTTCCCTTGAAGGAATGGGTGCCGACCAGGATTGGATGGACAAAACTGATGACGTAGGAGTTTTTTCGGACGAAATCCGCAATGAATTGAAATCCGGTTTCGGTTCAGAAGGCGAGCCGCGATTCCTGACAGGTGGCGCTCGCGACATCAACACGATTTTTAACAACATCAAAGGACAGCCGGGCAACACGGCAGACGACGACCCGGGGGACATGGTCCAATACATCGCAGCGCATGACAACCTGCCGTTATACGATGTCATTGCCCAATCGATCAAAAAGGACCCGGCCATTCCCGAAAACAACCTGGAGATCCACAAGCGTATTCGCCTTGGTAACTCCATGATCCTAACCTCACAAGGGACGGCTTTCATCCACGCGGGTCAGGAATACGGAAGAACGAAGCAATGGCTGGGAGAAGGCGTACCGGAACAGAAATATCATGAGCTGGAAGATGAAGAGGGCAACCCATTTGGATACTTCATCCACGACTCATACGACTCATCCGACGCCATCAACAAATTTGATTGGGAAAAAGCAACGAACAAAAAGAAATATGAAGTTAATACAACGACGAGAGAATATACAGAAGGTTTGATTAAGCTTAGAAGATCAACGAATGCTTTCCGTTTAGGTGAGCAGGAGCTGGTTGACCAGAATGTATCACTGCTTGATTTGCCAGAAATCCAGGATACAGACTTGATGCTGGCTTACAAGAATGTATCCACGGATGATACTGGTGAGTACTACGTATTCGTCAATGCGGATAGCGAAGCACGTACTCTATCGGTGGGTGACTATGACTTCTCTAAAGGGAAGGTTGTAGTAGACAACGACGAAGCGGGGACGAAGCCTGTTTCCAAGAAGTCCGGATTTACATTGAAGAAAGATACTTTGACTTTGGATCCTTTGACTACTGTTGTGATTAAGGTGGATGAGAAGGGGAAGAAAAAGAAGCGATAGTATTATAGAACTGGATAAAAACAAACAACCTCAACCCTGAGAAAAAGGGTTGGGGTTTTGTTTAGGATTGAGCCTATTAAAAAAGAGGTAAAGTATTGCAGAAAGAAGAAGCTAGCCAGTGTCATTTTAAACAAACGTATGATTGATTGCTGAATCTTTATAAGTAATGGCACATAATCAACTTAATAAACGTTTGTTTAATATTGAAAATACCTTAGCAACGGAAGGGAACATCGACACGATGGTTATTTTAAAATCTTAACCATTGAAGTTCTTTATAACGTATTTATTACCTCGTAATAATCGGTTCTCTGTAATATAATAGATTTATCAGTTCTTAAAAAAGAACAAAAATAACTTGTATGATGAACAGGGGAATCCATTCCATGAGGCAACTACTTCTTTACATCGCAATTCTAAACCTCCTAGATGCATCTCTGACCATGTATGGCTTACATTTCGATTACATCACAGAAGCCAATCCTCTTATGAATAATCTTTACTTCACCAGTCCCTGGTTATTTCTACTATTGAAATGTGTACTTTCTCTATCCTTACTTATTCTTTTATACAAACTCAATCTGGATAAAAGGTCTTCCAATGTTTTACTCAGTGTTTCAGTCATTGCGGCAGTCTCTTATAGTATTACCTGTATGATGCATGGTTATTGGCTAATGGAGATTATCTGAACTAAAGGGCGGAGATGGCTAAAACGTCTCATTCACATAAGGGCAAATGGCTATGTACTTTCTCTTCTATTTTGTAGTAGCTTGATAGCCAAAAAGAAGAGAGTGATTTAGTCGACCGGACAAGTGGAGAGGCGTTTTGTCCCTATGTGATGACCCTGGACAAAGGACCAGTCCCTCCGTATATGAACAATTCGATATTATTATTGGTTTCAATAATCGAAGTATCGTTTATACGCTTGTAACGAATACTTTCCTTCCACACATAGTCAGAAAGAACGCTGCTTTCCTGTTCCTCCCGAAATAAATCAAACTGGTGATTACAGTAGCGGTAGATTGTCTGGTCGGTCCTTTGTTTGGCATTCAAGCCAATGATGAATTTCATGATGGCGCCCCAAAACCCTGTGTAGCTCATATTCTTGATCGGGCTGCTTGTAAACTGATGAATCGTAAGGGTTCGGCCATCTCGAAACGTAATATCAGATGTGACGGACGAAGCCGAATGCACATCTCCAGATAAGATGATGCAGTCACTTGGGTTCCAAGCTGATACCTGATGAAGGAAGTTGCTAAAGCCTTTCCCATTGTATTTCCATGCTTCTAAATCAAAATCGCTCTGCACAGGTAAACCATACGTCCTGAGTGGAAGCATGTAGTCATGTAGAAAGTTTTCAATTAATCCGATTCCATAAAGAGGGGCAGGGGATACAAGGATTAAGGGCTCACCTTCATTCCAACCAGACGCGGTCAGTTTAATTGAAACCCCGTTCCATCCCTCCTGATCAATAAGGTTTGGACTATATCTTTCCTCATCTATCCGTTTTCCAACTTTCACAGGCTTGGGTTTATTTACATAACCACGCTGGGTTCTTGTATCAAGAAATACGGCCTTTGGTGCAGTGGGAGCAGTATAATGCCAAGAATCATAGTTCCATAGAGAATGTACCCAGTTGGAGTGGGGAAGTGACCCAGGGTGAAAAGAGTCAAAGTAGGTTTGCATGGTTTGACCGAAATGGGTAAACGTATCCGGTTCATTGCCCCAGCCTTGAAAAAGCCAATAAGATACCAAGCCGTTACTAATGACATGTCTCCCTAAAGGAGCGTTCCAAACGCTCGTTTTCCAATCCTGTGTCAAATTCCAATCATCTGTTATATCGTGGTCATCAAACATCATATAGGTCGGTGTATTGGCCAATACTCTTCTGACAGAATACAAAGCTTCCTCCACTTTAGCCAGTTCTCTCATCTGCTTTTGATAGCGCTCTTCAAGCTGGTGACATTCCGTTTTATGCTCTTTGCTTTGACAATCCTTAAAAGCAAAATAGACTTCATTCTTATCCACTGCTGCTTGAAAGGTTTCTAACATCCCTTCCTTATGTGCGAGTTCCCATAATGAGGGACTCCAAGACAAAATATACATGGCTGCATAGTCACTGAAGCTTAACAGATGATTTGCAGCTTTTCTGGAAGTGAATTTGCAAAAGTGTTCCGTAATATATTGCCTGCCATTGATCTGCTTAATTCCCTGCTTAAAAGAACCTTCTTTTAAGCGTGGTTCAATGGAACCAAGGTCTTCTTCTTGTCCCACCAGTTCTTTACCGAACCTTGTGATGATCTTAAATAGGGGATCTGCTACATCATCGGCATATATTTGATCTCCCATTAAAAATAGAGAGGATGGTCTATCGGCATTATTGAAAGTTGACGCAATGGTTTTATCCGCTTGAACCAATACATCTGTTCCAACACCGTGCAGCTTTCGACAGGATCCGTATAGAATATTCGATGTATTTCCTTCGTTCATATAAAAGGTTGGGTATGCGAGATTTTCGTAGACAATCGAGTGTGGATGAGTGGGGGAAAGTAAGTCAAAGCTGCCGAGGTCCAGTGTTTCCACACTATTTTCAAACAATAAATTGTATCCCAGTAATTTATTTGTAGGGAAAGATCCGGCTTGTGGAGATATGTTAATTAAACTTATATATAAATTCCTTCCGGCTTGTACCGTTTTCGTCTTAGTTTCACAGGCTATGCTCATATAGTCAAAACATTGTGATTCGTTACCCTGTTTTATCTTGAATAACTCCGCTTTAATATCATATGGCTTGCTCAATGCAATCCAAATAAAAGCTTGTGCAGGTTCCACCCGACGAACAATCGGCCCACACAAAATCGTTGGAAGCTCCATGAATCCATCACCCCATTCTTAATCTATTACTATCGTATTCAACTCCTAATGACAATGTGTAAACAAGCTTAAACCCGAAAAGAGGTCCGTCCCTCATCGCATTAAAGCGATGAGGGACGGACCTCTTTTATGAAATTATTGGGTGCGTTCAAAGTTAAATTTGAAAACCGGAATTGATTCTATTAATTAATGAAGAAGAATAGAGGGGTGGGGGTTAATCTCGTTTGCAAATAGTTTATATTTGACGATGCAGTGATACTTTACTGAATTCTTCAATATGGGAAGAGCAGGAAGATCCTGTAGTTATTTAAAAGAATTAGAAAAACAACACCATTATGGAAGGATTATTGAATTTACTATTGATATAAGATTTGAAAATGTGGTATATTCTTTTTCGGCTCACAAAAATGTTAAGGTGAGTAAGTCGAAAAAATTTTTCGTTTTTTAGTTATTTAGAAGTTGACTTCTGCGAAATTAATTGATATAGTTATACATGTCCTTAAGTGGGACGCTTTAAAAATATGGCCCATTGGTCAAGTGGTTAAGACACCGCCCTTTCACGGCGGTAACACGGGTTCGAATCCCGTATGGGTCACCAATTTGGAGGATTAGCTCAGCTGGGAGAGCATCTGCCTTACAAGCAGAGGGTCGGCGGTTCGATCCCGTCATCCTCCACCATTTTTTATAATCAATATGCCGGTGTAGCTCAACTGGTAGAGCAACTGACTTGTAATCAGTAGGTTGGGGGTTCAAGTCCTCTTGCCGGCACCATTGTTTTTTATTTTGTTTCATTTTTATATTGTGAGCCATTAGCTCAGTTGGTAGAGCATCTGACTTTTAATCAGAGGGTCGAAGGTTCGAATCCTTCATGGCTCACCATTGATTTTTGTGGAAGCAAAATATCAATCATAGATGCGGGTGTGGCGGAATTGGCAGACGCACCAGACTTAGGATCTGGCGCCGCAAGGCGTGGGGGTTCAAGTCCCTTCACCCGCACCATTATATTTCGCGGAAGTAGTTCAGTGGTAGAACACCACCTTGCCAAGGTGGGGGTCGCGGGTTCGAATCCCGTCTTCCGCTCCAAACTAGCCGGGGTGGCGGAACTGGCAGACGCACAGGACTTAAAATCCTGCGGTAGGTGACTACCGTACCGGTTCGATTCCGGTCCTCGGCACCATTGTTTCTTATAAAATGAATTGTTTAGCGCCCGTAGCTCAATTGGATAGAGCGTTTGACTACGGATCAAAAGGTTAGGGGTTCGACTCCTCTCGGGCGCGCCATATATCGGGAAGTAGCTCAGCTTGGTAGAGCACTTGGTTTGGGACCAAGGGGTCGCAGGTTCGAATCCTGTCTTCCCGACCACTTCTTTTGGGGCCTTAGCTCAGCTGGGAGAGCGCCTGCTTTGCACGCAGGAGGTCAGCGGTTCGATCCCGCTAGGCTCCACCAAGTTTTTTACGAAAGTAAATAAACTTCATTGAATCTTACTTAATCAAGATTCAGATTGAATAGTAAACGTTTCGTGGCGGTGTAGCTCAGCTGGCTAGAGCGTACGGTTCATACCCGTGAGGTCGGGGGTTCGATCCCCTCCGCCGCTATTACTAAATACATGACGCACGATTATAAGGACCCTTAGCTCAGTTGGTTAGAGCAGACGGCTCATAACCGTCCGGTCGTAGGTTCGAGTCCTACAGGGTCCATTATACAGGGAGGAATACCCAAGTCCGGCTGAAGGGATCGGTCTTGAAAACCGACAGGGGTGTAACAGCCCGCGGGGGTTCGAATCCCCCTTCCTCCTCCATAATTCCTTTCGTGGGAAATTTCATACTTATATCGTCGCGGGGTGGAGCAGTTCGGTAGCTCGTCGGGCTCATAACCCGAAGGTCGCAGGTTCAAATCCTGTCCCCGCAATACCATTTTGACTTAGGATAGGATATCCCTTGAAGAGTCACGCATGGATAGTTATTTTGACTGTCGTCAAGGTAATGAAATCTATTTTGCTTGCGCAAATAATGAAAGTTATTTTGACTATCGTCAAAAAACTCTGGTCCGGTAGTTCAGTTGGTTAGAATGCCTGCCTGTCACGCAGGAGGTCGCGGGTTCGAGTCCCGTCCGGACCGCCATTTTCAATTACTTAGTAATAGGGAAGTTGATCATTTGAAAATTTAATCTTCTATATAATATGGCTCAGTAGCTCAGTTGGTAGAGCAATGGACTGAAAATCCATGTGTCGGCGGTTCGATTCCGTCCTGAGCCACCATTTATACTTAAGAATCTTTAAGTATTTATTTTATTTGGAGGGGTAGCGAAGTGGCTAAACGCGGCGGACTGTAAATCCGCTCCTTCGGGTTCGGCAGTTCGAATCTGCCCCCCTCCACCATTTTTAACAAAACTCTCTATTATATAGGGGCATAGTTTAACGGTAGAACGAAGGTCTCCAAAACCTTTGGTGTGGGTTCGATTCCTACTGCCCCTGCCAAAGATATGTTAAGCATGGCGATTGTGGCGAAGTGGTTAACGCACCTGATTGTGGTTCAGGCATTCGTGGGTTCGATTCCCATCAGTCGCCCTTTATATTGGGCTATAGCCAAGCGGTAAGGCATCGCACTTTGACTGCGACATGCGTTGGTTCGAATCCAGCTAGCCCAGCCAACGGCGGCATAGCCAAGTGGTAAGGCAGAGGTCTGCAAAACCTTTATCACCGGTTCAAATCCGGTTGCCGCCTCCAATTCTTCATGCGGGTGTAGTTTAGTGGTAAAACCTCAGCCTTCCAAGCTGATGATGAGGGTTCGATTCCCTTCACCCGCTCCAATTTTTTAATGGGCCTATAGCTCAGCTGGTTAGAGCGCACGCCTGATAAGCGTGAGGTCGGTGGTTCGAGTCCACTTAGGCCCACCATTTCATTATTCCGCAGTAGCTCAGTGGTAGAGCTATCGGCTGTTAACCGATCGGTCGCAAGTTCGAATCTTGCCTGCGGAGCCATTTTCTTCATTATAGAAGGTGGAGAGGTTCTCAATATTTTTTTTGAGGAAGTTTTAAAAAGAAGTTGACTTCTGCGAAGTTAACTGGTAAAGTATTATTTGTTGCCACAAACGGCTAACAAAACACGATGAACTTGATCATAACAATTTCAAAAAAAGTTATTGACATCAAATGATTGATCGTGTAACATAGTAAGGGTCGCTTCGAGAGAAGCACTTACTCATTGAACCTTGAAAACTGAACAAAACAAGACAATACGTCAACGTTAATTCTAGATTTATTTTTAAAGAGCTATTCAAACTTTTATCGGAGAGTTTGATCCTGGCTCAGGACGAACGCTGGCGGCGTGCCTAATACATGCAAGTCGAGCGGA
>NZ_JBQPEO010000006.1:0-190263 GCF_052665285.1 Rossellomorea sp. DUT-2
CGAGATGAGATTTCCCATCACGTAAGTGAGTAAGATCCCTAGAAGATGACTAGGTAGATAGGTCAGAGATGGAAGCATGGCGACATGTGGAGTTGACTGATACTAATCGATCGAGGACTTAACCACAAAGAGTCATTTTTTAAATGAACAACAATTGGTCGATATTCGGCTTTCTTGACATCAATTCTTTATCTAGTTTTCAGGGAATGAATTTTATACGTAAATATAAAAAAAGCCTTGAAAAATTATATCTACGCGATATAATAATACTTGTCCTTTAAAAGAGACAAGAAATAGTCTGGTGACAATGGCGAAGAGGTCACACCCGTTCCCATGCCGAACACGGAAGTTAAGCTCTTCAGCGCCGATGGTAGTTGGGGGATCTCCCCCTGTGAGAGTAGGACGTCGCCAGGCTTAATATTTTGGAGGATTAGCTCAGCTGGGAGAGCATCTGCCTTACAAGCAGAGGGTCGGCGGTTCGATCCCGTCATCCTCCACCAAGTTTTTTTACGCAAGTGAAATAAACCAAAGATTTTTGCGCAAGCAAAATATCTCTCCTTGAATTTCCTATATGAAAACAACTTTTCATTAAGTAGTCTTCATATATAAGTAAACCAAGCATACATGCCGGTGTAGCTCAACTGGTAGAGCAACTGACTTGTAATCAGTAGGTTGGGGGTTCAAGTCCTCTTGCCGGCACCATTTTGGTTCTAAATATCATCTTTTCAGATGAGCCATTAGCTCAGTTGGTAGAGCATCTGACTTTTAATCAGAGGGTCGAAGGTTCGAATCCTTCATGGCTCACCAAAGGTTTTTGCGCAGCAAAATATCTTTCCATTTATATCATGCGGGTGTGGCGGAATTGGCAGACGCACCAGACTTAGGATCTGGCGCCGCAAGGCGTGGGGGTTCAAGTCCCTTCACCCGCACCATTTATTTTGCGGAAGTAGTTCAGTGGTAGAACACCACCTTGCCAAGGTGGGGGTCGCGGGTTCGAATCCCGTCTTCCGCTCCAGAAGATTTTGCCGGGGTGGCGGAACTGGCAGACGCACAGGACTTAAAATCCTGCGGTAGGTGACTACCGTACCGGTTCGATTCCGGTCCTCGGCACCAAGATTTTTTGCGAAAGCAAAATAATCTTCAATGGTTTGCGTAAGCAAAATATCTTTCCTTAACTTGCGGTTGTCAATAAGGAAAGAACAATAGAATCATTTAGCGCCCGTAGCTCAATTGGATAGAGCGTTTGACTACGGATCAAAAGGTTAGGGGTTCGACTCCTCTCGGGCGCGCCATATATTTCGGGAAGTAGCTCAGCTTGGTAGAGCACTTGGTTTGGGACCAAGGGGTCGCAGGTTCGAATCCTGTCTTCCCGACCACTTCTTTGGGGCCTTAGCTCAGCTGGGAGAGCGCCTGCTTTGCACGCAGGAGGTCAGCGGTTCGATCCCGCTAGGCTCCACCAAATTTTTTTGCGAAAGCAAAATAAACGTCATTGATATTTGAGAGATTCATCTATCAATTAATTTGATATTAAATGTATCTTGGCGGTGTAGCTCAGCTGGCTAGAGCGTACGGTTCATACCCGTGAGGTCGGGGGTTCGATCCCCTCCGCCGCTACCAAAAGGGACCTTTAGCTCAGTTGGTTAGAGCAGACGGCTCATAACCGTCCGGTCGTAGGTTCGAGTCCTACAAGGTCCACCAAGTACCATTTCATTACGGAGGAATACCCAAGTCCGGCTGAAGGGATCGGTCTTGAAAACCGACAGGGGTGTAACAGCCCGCGGGGGTTCGAATCCCCCTTCCTCCTCCATATTTTATTCAGTGGAAATTTCATATTTATATCGTCGCGGGGTGGAGCAGTTCGGTAGCTCGTCGGGCTCATAACCCGAAGGTCGCAGGTTCAAATCCTGTCCCCGCAATACCATTTTTGACTTAGATAGGATAATCCTTAATGAGTCACGCATGGATAGTTATTTTCGCTATCGCGAAAAAACTTTGGTCCGGTAGTTCAGTTGGTTAGAATGCCTGCCTGTCACGCAGGAGGTCGCGGGTTCGAGTCCCGTCCGGACCGCCATTTTCTTTTTATAAGATTATGGTTCATAATTAAATATTTCACTCTAAGTAAGGCTCAGTAGCTCAGTTGGTAGAGCAATGGACTGAAAATCCATGTGTCGGCGGTTCGATTCCGTCCTGAGCCACCATTTTTTATTTGAAGACATTATGGCGGTTGTGGCGAAGTGGTTAACGCACCTGATTGTGGTTCAGGCATTCGTGGGTTCGATTCCCATCAGTCGCCCCATATCTTCTTATATAAATAGTGCGGGTGTAGTTTAGTGGTAAAACCTCAGCCTTCCAAGCTGATGATGAGGGTTCGATTCCCTTCACCCGCTCCAATTATTTTTGGGCCTATAGCTCAGCTGGTTAGAGCGCACGCCTGATAAGCGTGAGGTCGGTGGTTCGAGTCCACTTAGGCCCACCATTTCATTATTCCGCAGTAGCTCAGTGGTAGAGCTATCGGCTGTTAACCGATCGGTCGCAAGTTCGAATCTTGCCTGCGGAGCCAATAATATGGGGAAGTACTCAAGTGGCTGAAGAGGCGCCCCTGCTAAGGGTGTAGGTCGGGCAACCGGCGCGAGGGTTCAAATCCCTCCTTCTCCGCCATATTATGGCCCATTGGTCAAGCGGTTAAGACACCGCCCTTTCACGGCGGTAACACGGGTTCGAATCCCGTATGGGTCATCTGAAAGAAGACTATCATTTTGATAGTCTTTTTTTATTGTACAAAGTAAAATTGGCGGTCATTTTATTTAAAATAAGTTAAAAACATGACTTAATGAAGCGATTTAATTGAATATGGAGCCAGATCGGGATTAAAATAAGCGGTTTTACATGAGAAAGCATGCTTCTACATCTGTATGAGGGATATATTATCGACTTTCCAACATATATTATCGACTTTGGCCACTTTATTATCGACTTTCCAACATTTATTATCAACTTCTACACTCTTCTTATTAGCTCGAATTTTTCAATACGATAATCGGAAGATGTGAGGGGATATTCAGTCAGTGATCATCGAAGAGTAATAGGCATCAACCACCTCTTAATCTCCCCATTAATCTTCTCAAAGTATTGAATAACCCCTACCTCCTCAAAGATTACACTATGCATGATTCCTCCTTTATTGTCCCATAAAACAGGTTTTATCCACCCTAAGAAGCAACTGCAAGACTTATCATCGATTCTTAATCACTCCTCCATTCGACACCACAGATTCCTCACCCTTCCACCTAAAACGATACAAAATACCTGAATCCTTCTGCATTTCCTTAAAATTTCACTTTTTTAATAAAAAAACTTTCGACAAATTATGCTATGAATTCAACACGTTTCCCCTATGTTCTTCCAATGTAAACCTTACCATTTAGTAAGACTTTCCAAAAGCGAACCATTTTATCATAAGTATGTAGGAAATTGTCGTAATTGAGCGACGATAATAAAGAGGATTTTGATGAAGTTGAAAGAAAGTAGTAAGTAGATTGAAAAAATGTAGGTGAGTTGATGAACGCAATGACCATATCAGATTATGATGTTTTTTTGTTTCATGAGGGAAATTTGCAGCAGGCCTATCAGTTTATGGGTTCACATGTGAGAAGAGATTCCACTGGGACCTATACAGAATTTTGCGTTTGGGCACCGAAAGCAAGACATGTTTCATTGGTTGGATCTTTTAATCATTGGAATGGAGCCGGGTATGAACTTAGACGGCGGAATAACGAAGGTTTATGGACAATTCGCATTGATGGGGATCTATCTGGAGAAACGTATAAGTACGAGATTACCACTCTATCCGGTTTAAAGAAGCTTAAGGCGGATCCATACGGGTTTGCTTCTGAGAAGCGTCCAAATACTGCAAGCGTGGTGTATGAGCTGCAGGGATTTTCCTGGGAGGATGAGAAGTGGCTCGAGGATCGAGGCAGTTCGACGGTCTATGACAAGCCTATGGCGATTTATGAAGTGCATTTGGGCACATGGAAGAAGAAAGCGGGTAAGTTTCTTTCTTATAAGGAATTGGCTCAGCAATTAATTCCTCATGTGAAAGAACAAGGATTTACACATATTGAGTTGCTGCCTGTCACGGAGCATCCGTTTGATCGTTCTTGGGGGTATCAGGGTACTGGTTATTATTCTCCGACTAGTCGCTACGGCTCACCTCATGAATTGATGGCGTTCGTGAATGAATGTCATTTACATAATATTGGCGTGATTTTGGATTGGGTCCCGGGTCATTTTTGTAAAGATGCCCACGGGTTATATGAATTTGATGGTTCGTTTGCTTATGAGTATGGAGAGGAACGGGACCGTGAGAATTATACGTGGGGAACAGCGAATTTTGATTTAGGTAAGGGGGAAGTGAGAAGCTTCCTGATATCGAATGCACGGTTCTGGATGGATCTGTATCATATTGATGGCTTCCGGATTGATGCAGTGGCCAATATTATTTACTGGGCAAACCAGGGAGAGCTTGCTCCTAATGAGGGAGCCTTACAGTTTCTAAAAAACTTGAATAAGGCCGTTTTTGAGTATGACTCTTCGATTTTGATGATAGCAGAGGATTCTACAGACTGGCCACAGGTGACATCCCCTGTTCATTATGGAGGACTGGGCTTTAATTATAAGTGGAATATGGGATGGATGAATGACGTCCTTAAATATATGGAAACAGATACGTCTGAAAGAAGGCATGTACATTCTCTTATCACATTTTCATTGTTATATGCGTATTCAGAGAATTATGTGCTTCCGTTTTCCCATGACGAGGTGGTCCATGGGAAGAAGTCATTATTGAATAAAATGCCCGGTGATTACTGGCAGAAATTCGCTCAATACCGGCTGCTCCTGAGCTATATGATGGCTCATCCAGGGAAAAAGCTTCTGTTTATGGGAAGTGAACTTGCCCCGTTTTCAGAGTGGAAGGATTTAGAGGAATTAGATTGGCATTTATTGGATTATGATTTTCATCACAAATTCAATTCATATTTTAAAGAACTTATGCATTTATATAAAGGTGCTGAACCATTATTCCAAATGGATCATCGTTCAGAAGGATTTGAATGGGTGGATGTGGATAATAGAGAGCAGCAGATTTTCTCTTTTATCAGAAACGGGAAAGAGAAGGGGGATCATCTTGTAGTGATCTGTAATTTCAGCCCTCATGTATACCACCAGTATAAGGTTGGTGTGAATAAGGTGTCTTCTTATGAAGAAATTTGGAATAGCGATGATGAACGATTTGGGGGTTCTCATCAGGTGAATCCAATGCCTCTTGTTGTGCACAATGAGTCGTACCATGGAAGAGATGGATATGTGGAAATGACGATTCCGCCATACGCAGCCGTTTATTTAAAACCAATAGATTGAAAGGGGAGAGAAGGATGGGAAAAGGTAGATGTGTAGCGATGTTATTAGCAGGTGGAAAAGGGAGCCGGTTAAGCTCATTGACAAAGAGCCTGGCAAAACCAGCCGTACCTTTTGGAGGGAAATACCGCATTATTGATTTCACCTTGAGCAATTGTACGAACTCCGGGATTGACACGGTGGGTGTCCTTACTCAGTACCAACCATTAGTATTGAATTCTTATATCGGGATTGGAAGCGCATGGGATCTTGATCGTAAAAATGGTGGAGTGACCGTACTCCCGCCTTATGCGGAATCATCTGAGATGCGCTGGTATACGGGAACGGCCAGTGCGATCTATCAAAATATGAACTATCTTGAGCAATATGATCCTGAATATGTATTGATTCTATCGGGAGATCACATTTACAAGATGGATTACAGCAAAATGCTGGAATATCACATTGAGAAGAAAGCAGACGTCTCGATTTCTGTCATTGAAGTAGGCTGGGATGAGGCAAGCAGGTTCGGTCTTATGAACACGAATGAGGAAATGAGAATCACAGAGTTCGAGGAAAAACCGGCTTTTCCTAAGAGTAATCTAGCTTCGATGGGTATCTATATTTTCAATTATTCAGTGCTTAAGGATTACTTGGAGATGGATGAGCGTAATCCTGATTCCAGCCATGACTTTGGGAAGGATGTTATCCCTTTGCTGCTTGATGAGAAGAAAAAACTGATGGCTTATCCGTTTAAAGGGTACTGGAAAGATGTCGGAACGGTTAAGAGCTTATGGGAAGCCAATATGGACTTGATTGATGAGGAAAATGAGCTGAATCTGTTCGATCACGACTGGCGAGTGTATTCGGTTAATCCAAATGAGCCACCTCAATATATTTCTGAAGAAGCCTCTGTGGAGGGATCTCTTGTGAACGAAGGATGTACGATTGAAGGTACCATCCGCAAATCCGTCCTGTTTCAAGGAACCACAGTGAAAAAGGGAGCGCATGTCAGTCGCTCAGTCATTATGCCGGATGCTGTCATTGGGGAAAACGCCTATATCGAGCAGGCGATCGTGCCGTCGAATGTCAAGGTTCCGAGCGGCCTATGCATCATGCCGGAAGAAGGATCGGATGAAATCATTTTGGTTACGGAATCATTCATTGAAACACTACTGGAACAAGAAAAAGTGTAAGGGTTGAAGTCCACATTACAACATAAGAGGAGGAAGTGTTTTGAAAAATACTATGCTTGGAGTTATTGATGCTACTAGTTACTATGATTCGTTAGAGGATTTACTGTTACATCGTTCATTAGCGGCCCTTCCGATTGCGGGCAGATACCGCCTGATCGACTTTGTACTTTCCAATATGGTGAATTCGGATATTGGTTCCGTTGCGATATTCCCTAAGTTTCAATACCGTTCCCTTATGGATCATCTTGGATCGGGGAAGAACTGGGATCTGAACAGAAAGCGTGATGGGTTGTTTTTCTTCCCGGCACCAGGCCTGGAAGCAAGTGAAGATGGTGTGGGATCATTTAATCACTTCGCTCATCACCTGGACTATTTTAAGCGAAGTACACAGGAGTACGCATTGATCAGCAATTGCTTTACGTTATGTAATATTGACTACCAACCGGTCCTGCAACGCCATATGCGAATCGGCTGTGATATAACTGACTTGCGTCATAACGGAAACTCTTTAGACATGTACTTGGTGAAAACGAATACACTCATTGATTTGATCCAGAAACGACGTGAAACAGGCTATACATGTATGCAGGATGTCGTGGAGGATATGGATAGCGGTTTTAAGGTGTGCGGCTATGAGCATGATGGATTTGTTCAAACGATTGATTGCATTGAAGAGTACTATGATGCCAGCATGAAGCTAATGAACTTATCTTATTGGAAAGAGCTGTTCAAGAAAGATATGCCAATCTATACAAAGGTGAAGGATGAGCCGCCAACACGCTACACATCAGCTGCAAGTGTGAAAAATAGCATCATCGCCAATGGTTGCTTCATTGAAGGTCAAGTGAAGAACTCTACGATGTTCAGAGCGGTGAAGGTTGGAAAAAATACAACGATTTCGAGCAGCATCATTATGCAGAAGAGCCAAATTGGAGATAACTGTGTACTAGAGAATGTGATCTTGGATAAAGATGTGAAAATTGAGGATGGCGTAAAGCTTATCGGAGATCCAAACAACCCAATAGTCATTCGCAAAGGGATGATTCAAGGAGCGCTGATGAATTCGTGAAAGTGTTATTTGTAGTATCCGAGTGTGTCCCTTTCATTAAATCTGGAGGCTTAGCGGACGTTGCAGGCGCCCTGCCTAAGGAGTTAAGGAGTTTAGGGACGGATGTCAGGGTGATTCTGCCTAAATACGGTGGAATTCCTCAGGAGTTTCGTTCTAAAATGAATCGGAAGAAAGAGTTTTTCGTGTCAGTTGGCTGGCGAAATCAGTATTGTGGAATTGAAGAGTACAATGAAAATGGAGTAACGTATTATTTTGTCGACAATGAATACTATTTTAATCGGGATCGTCTATACGGATATTTTGATGACGGGGAGCGATTCGCGTACTTTACAAGAGCCGTATTGGAAAGTATCGCTGTCCTCGATTTTTACCCTGATGTGATTCACTGTCATGATTGGCACACAGGCATGGTTCCGTTCTTGTTGAGAAGCGAGTATCAGGAGAGACCCGGCTATTCCTTTATACGTAGCGTGTTCACCATTCATAATCTGCAATTTCAAGGGATTTATCCTAAACAGGTGATGACTGACTTGTTAGACATCCCTGAGAGGTATTTTCATCATGAATACCTCGAGTTTTATGGAAACATCAATTTCATGAAAGGGGCGCTCATTTCTTCGGATTTTGTCACAACTGTGAGTCCTACATATAAAGAAGAAATCCTCACGCCTTACTATGGAGAAAAGCTTCATAATATCCTGGGTCAACGATACAACCAATTATTGGGTATCCTCAATGGGATCGACGATGAAGTGTACAATCCGGATGAGGGAGAGTTTCCTTATTTCAGCGGCAACCTTCATGGGAAGAAACAGGCGAAGCGCCATCTGCAAAAAAGCCTCGGGCTCGAGGAGAATGAAGGAACCCCTCTTGTATCCATCATTTCAAGGTTAACGAATCAAAAAGGGCTTGAGCTGGTCAGGGGAGTCTTTCATGAAATGATTCAGGAAAATGTTCAGTTTGTCCTGTTGGGAACAGGGGATTGGGAGTTTGAACAGTTCTTCAGGGAGATGGAATGGACGTATCCGGATAAGGTCAGAGTGCAAATCGGATTTAATGAGGAACTGGCAAAACAGATTTATTCTGCCAGTGATTTGTTCCTGATGCCTTCTAAGTTCGAACCGTGCGGACTGGGTCAATTAATTGCCATGAGATATGGAGCCCTTCCGCTTGTCCGGGAGACAGGCGGATTGAACGATACGGTTGAATCCTATAATGAAGAAACGAAGACAGGGAACGGTTTTTCGTTTAAGAACTTTAATGCTCACGATATGCTCTACACCTATCGAAGAGCTCTATCGTATTTCTACGAAGATCCGGAAACATGGAATCATATTGTACGAACCGCAATGAATAAAGATTATAGTTGGGCCCAATCGGCCTTTAAGTATAATCAACTATATGCTGACCTGGTATCAAGGAGTGAAAGCCATGTTTTCTGATCCAATTGAATTTAAAGAAATGTTTCTGAAGAAGCTTGAAATGATGTATGGAAAGACGTTTCCTGAATCCACCACTCAGGATCAGTTTTTTACATTAGGTCATCTTATACGGGAATACATCTCGATGAACTGGATTCATACGAATGAGCAGTACCGGTTCAGTAAACAAAAGCAGGTGTATTACTTATCGATTGAATTTCTCCTTGGACGCCTGCTTCGTCAGAACCTGATGAATTTAGGAATCTACGATATTGTGGATAAGGGATTGAAGGACCTTGGAATAGACCTTGCTGAAATGGAAGAGGTTGAGCACGATGCGGGACTCGGAAACGGTGGTCTGGGTCGCTTGGCTGCATGTTTCCTGGACTCTTTGGCGTCCCTTAATTTACCTGGTCATGGCTATGGGATCCGTTACAAGCATGGATTATTTGAACAAAAGATTGTCAACGGTTTTCAGATGGAGCTTCCGGAGCAGTGGCTGCGTCATGGACATGTATGGGAAGTTCGAAAGTCAGATCTTACCGTCGAAGTGCCTTTCTGGGGGCAGGTGGAATCTTATACGGATAATGATGTATTGAAGTTTCGACATGTGGATGCAGAAGTTGTAGCGGCCGTTCCTTATGATATGCCTGTAGTAGGATTTGAGACGTCGACGGTCAATACTCTCCGTTTATGGAGTGCTGAACCCGCTGCCTATAAAGCCGGGAAAGATATGATGAAATACAAGCGTGATACGGAAGCGATCACTGAATTTCTTTATCCTGACGATACCCATGAAGAAGGGAAAATCCTGCGACTTAAACAGCAATATTTCTTGGTATCGGCAAGTATCCGCTCTATTCTTGATTCCTATCTGTATCGGAATGGGGATTTGAAGGAGCTTCATGAAAACATTTCAATCCATATCAATGATACTCATCCGGTTCTCGCGATTCCAGAACTGATGAGGGTCCTTCTTGATGAGTATTCCTTTGAATGGGAAGAAGCGTGGGAAATCACTACGAATACATTTGCCTATACGAATCATACGACTCTTTCAGAAGCACTAGAGAGATGGCCGATCCGTATTTTCCAACCCCTGCTGCCACGCATCCATATGATCGTGAATGAAATCAATGAGCGATTCTGTCAGGAATTGTGGAAGGAGTATCCTGGTGATTGGAAGCGGATAGAGGATATGGCGATCATCTCCCATGATGAAGTGAAAATGGCTCATCTGGCGATTGTAGGAAGCTTTAGTGTGAATGGAGTGGCAAAGATTCATACGGAAATCTTAAAGCTAAGAGAAATGAACTTATTCTATCAATATTATCCTGATAAATTTAATAGTAAGACGAATGGCATTACACATAGAAGATGGCTATTGAATAGCAACCCGTCACTGTCGAATCTGATATCGTCTTCCATCGGGGATGGATGGATTAAAGATCCCGGTAAGTTAGCGGACTTGAAAGAGTATCATCATGATACGGTGTTTCTTAAGGACCTGTATGATGTAAAACAGGAAAATAAACGGAAGCTTGCAGATCGAATATTTGAAAGTAATGGAATCGTCGTCGATCCTACTTCGATATTTGATATTCAAGTGAAGCGGCTACATGCGTATAAGCGCCAGCTGATGAATGTTTTACACATTCTTCACCTCTATAATCGCTGTGTGGAAGATCCAAGCTTTGATTTTCATCCGCGAACGTTCATTTTTGGAGCAAAAGCATCCCCGGGTTACTACTATGCGAAGAAAATCATTAAGTTGATTCACTCTGTAGCGGATCTGGTGAATGACCACCCACTTGTAAAAGGGAGAATTAAAGTCGTCTTCCTGGAAAATTACCGGGTATCATTAGCGGAAGAAATCATTCCCGCAGCTGATTTGTCTGAACAGATTTCAACAGCCAGCAAAGAAGCTTCCGGTACAGGAAATATGAAGTTCATGATGAACGGAGCCTTGACCATCGGAACATTGGACGGGGCGAATATTGAGATTCTTGAGCAAGTAGGAAAAGAGAATATTTTTATTTTTGGTTTAACCGCTGATGAAGTGATGAAATATCAGCATCACGGTGGATATTATGCAATGGAGTATTTTCACTATGATGCCCGAATTAAGAGGGTGTTGAATCAATTGATTGACGATACACTTCCTGATGCAGGTGACCATTTTGAAACCATTTATGATTCCTTACTAACCGAGAACGATCAATTCTTTGTTCTAAGGGATTTCGATTCCTATGTCAGGGCTCATGAACAAGCAGGAAAAGCGTATGAAAATAAAGAGCATTGGTCACGAATGTGCTTGCAGAATATTGCGGGCTCCGGATATTTCTCGAGTGACCGGACGATTGAGCAGTATGCGAAAGACATATGGGGCATTGCACAGGGCAGTTTAATAAAGTAGGAAAAAGCTTGGGGAAACTTTCCCCAAGCTTTTTAAATCATTTCTTCTTCTTTTCAGAAATATAACTGTCGCCATCTTTATACGGTATGTCACCCAATGTGGATTCCATATTGTTCTCATCCAGCATATCCTCGTATTCTTCATGGGTTTTCGAAGGGTAAGCCTTGCGATTGGAGCCTTCCATGTCGGTTCCGACAAAGGATTCGAAATCCTCGGTAAATCCTTCTGATGTGTCTTCATCCTGATACAATTCGGAATAGTCTTCATAATCACCTTCGAAGTCAGAAGGTGTCTCGGATGTACCGAAGCGGCCTACTTCCTGAAAGCTGTCTTGATCATCCCGGACATTTCCCTCGGTTTCGTGCCTGAATTCATTATCAACAGGCGGCTGCAGTACTTCTTCCTCTACTGGTCTATCCTGGGGAGTCGATTGTTCCGGTGAATGGTCTTTACAATAAAGTGTCGTCGGAATGACTTCCAACCGCTCGTATGGAATTTCCTGACCGCATTCTTTACATTGTCCATACGTTCCTTGTTCCATCGCCTGAAGGGCTTTTTGAATTTTATTTAGTTCCAGTTTGGCGTGATCATCTATGGCGAAATCCTTCTCTCTTTCATATAACTCTGTTCCCATGTCGGCAGGATGATTATCGTAAAGGGAGAGTTCACCTGAGTTATCACGTTCATTTGTATGGTGAAGATTATCTAAATCCTGATGTAAATGTTCCTGTAACTGTTTTTCCTGTTGAACCAATTCTTGTTTTAGTGTCTGTTTTTGGCTGTCTGTTAGCAATTTCTTCACATCCTTCATTATGTTCGCTTAAATAATGTACTAACCATACTTTATCCGAAAGTGGGGTTATTAAAACATAAAAAAAGAGTCGAACCCTAAATGAAGGGTCGACTCATGTTTTTTAAAGCATATATGCAAGTAATAGTCCAATGGATAAAAGGAATCCAAAGATGGTGTTTGTTTGTGCGGTGGCTTTCATGGCGGGCATCATTTCGATCGGCTGTGTTTTTCCGAAGAATCCTGTCGTGGCCTTGACGGCTTTCGGGATACTAAGAAAGGCAACGAATAGCCAAGGTGATGAAACGCCGGCAAGAACGAGCCCGATAATCCAGCCATAGGATACGACAAACATGCCCCCCAAAAGGATGATCGCTCCTTTTCTTCCTAAAAGAATGGCGATTGTTTTTCGACCGTTTTCTTTATCCCCATCCAGGTCGCGGATGTTGTTGGCCAGCAGTATCGCGCCGACTAAAATAGAAACGGGAACGGAAATTAGGATGCTGTCCTCATTGATATATCCGGTTTGAATGTAAAATGATATGAGAATGATCACAAGTCCCATAAAGAACCCTGCGACGATCTCTCCAAAAGGCGTGTAAGCAATTGGCATAGGTCCTCCAGTATAAAAGTACCCCGCTGCCATGCACACTATACCTATGAGTGCCAGCCACCATGTGCTATTAAGACAAATATAAATTCCTAATAAAAGGGCAATTCCGTACAATGAAAAGGCCAGGTTTATGACCGTAGAGGGTTTGACCCCGTTCCGGACGATTGCTCCTCCGATACCGACAGAATGCTCTGTATCAAGGCCTCGCTTATAGTCATAATACTCGTTAAACATATTGGTAGCAGCCTGGATAAGCAAACATGCAATAAGCATGGCGGCAAATAATGATACGCTTACCGTAGTAAATTGCAGTGCAAGAACGGTGCCTAGTAAAACAGGTACAAATGCTGCTGTTAGAGTGTGTGGCCTTGTAAGCTGCCACCAGATTTTCCACCCTTTATCTGATTCCAAAACATTGGATACTTGTTGTTCCATCATACTCTCTCCCTTACGCAATAAGGAATTTTCAGAAAACATTACAATTCCTTTACAGATTAAAGTGTAGGTAAAGCGAGTGGGACTGTCAATCATTTTCTAAAATATCCGTGAAGGTGCTATTTTCCAGTAATTGAGTACTTTTACAACGCTTTTGGTTTCTCAAAAGGGGAAAAAGGGTTTATTATATATAATAAGGATAAAAATTGTATCATGTCTTAAACTTCGTTGACACACCTTAAAGACAGGTGTATCTTAAAATAAGTTTGAATATCGTACGTGATTTTGTTTGGGGGAATTCAATTGGTTACCATTCATAAAACCAAAATTGAAAAAGCATATGATACAGCCAAAATGAAGGCTAAACAAATACATCACCCCGTCCTTCTCAGCATAGTGGAGGAAGTAGATGCAGTGGATCCTCTTTCTTTTTATTATGGAGGAAGCTCTTTTATGGGAGAGCGTTTTTTATGGAAGGACCGTGATCATACCATTTCGTTGGTAGGGCTTGGAGCAGCTCATATCATGTCTGCAAATGATATAAATGACCGATTTTTTACGGTTGAGAAAGAGTGGAAGCGCTTAATTGAAGAGTCAGTGATTGTGACCGGGGAAGAATGGACAGGCACAGGACCTTTGTTATTCGGGGGCTTTAGCTTTGATCCGCTTAATGATATCGGAGAAGAGTGGGAGCAATTCTCGAACGGTACGTTTCAATTACCTAAGTTTATGCTGACAAAGCCGGGGAAAACCAACTATTTAACGATGAATTTCATTTGCTATCCGGAAGAATCGGAAGAAAGCTTATTCCATGATCTTATCAGGGTCAAAGAAAAGCTTCTTGAAAGCGCGGGGATGCCCATTATACCTGAACAGCCCCGATGGCTGCAAAATAGGGATATGAAGCCTCAAGAATGGAAGGATTCTGTTCAAAATGTAGTGAATCGTTTAAAACAGGGTGAGATGGATAAGGTAGTGCTTGCCAGAAAATGTGAAGTGGCGTTTGAAACGCAAGTGTCATCTGACTTTGTATTGGATAATTTGTGGAAGCAGCAGCCGGATAGCTTTGTTTTCAGTTTTGAAAGGAAAGAAAGCTGTTTTATTGGAGCCACACCTGAACGACTTGTGAAGAAAACAGGAGATGATGTTCTTTCCACCTGTTTAGCAGGATCCATCGCACGCGGGGATACGCTGGAAAACGACGAGAAACTGGGAACGGAGCTCCTCCTGGATGAGAAGAACCGTTACGAGCATCAGCTTGTTGTTGAGAGTATCCATGAGGCTCTTGCACCTTACTGTGAGTCGTTGACGATTCCATCATCGCCTCAATTGATGAAGCTGAAAGACATTCAGCATTTATATACTCCTGTCACCGGGCAGGCTTCTGAACATACATCCCTTTTGGAATTGGTGGGGAAATTACACCCGACTCCTGCATTAGGTGGGGTTCCGAGGGATAAAGCATTGCACGTAATCAGGGAAGAGGAAGAGATGGACCGCGGATTATATGCAGGTCCCGTAGGCTGGATCGATGCCTATGGAAATGGTGAGTATGCCGTTGCCCTTCGCTCGGGTCTCCTTCAGGGAGATAAGGCCTATTTATATGCAGGGTGTGGAATTGTGGCAGATTCCGAACCTGAAAGTGAATTTAAAGAAACACAAATGAAATTTCGACCGATGCTAAGGGCATTAGGGGGAAACGTACATGATTGATGAACATCAGCAGAAGCTAACTCATTATTTAGCGGCATTTATTGAAGAATTAGTTGGAAATGGAGTAGACGATGTAGTCATTAGCCCTGGCTCTCGTTCTACTCCTTTGGCGTTGTTATTCGCCCATCATCCTGAAGTGAAAACGTACATTAATGTAGATGAACGCTCTGCTGCTTTCTTTGCTCTAGGGGTTGCGAAGGCAAAGAAAAAGCCGATCGCGATCCTCTGTACATCCGGAACGGCAGCAGCCAATTATTATCCAGCGATTATTGAAGCACGCTACGCGAAAGTGCCATTGATCGTGCTGACGGCCGATCGTCCCCATGAGCTGCGTGAGGTAGGTGCCCCGCAAGCGATTGATCAGCTCGATCTATATGGAAAACATGTAAAATGGACAGTGGATATGGCACTGCCGGAAAATAGTCCGTCCATGCTTGAATATGCAAGATCTTCAGCATCCAGAGGAATAGGACTTTCTTTAGGAGAACCGAAAGGACCCGTTCACTTTAACTTTCCATTTAGAGAACCGTTAATTCCTGATTTAAAGAACGTTTCTTATTCATCAGGTTCACAGGTGAAAAGGGTCCTTCACGGAGAAAGGAGCCTGTCCCCCTCTGTCTCACAGGAGCTGCAGGGGATTCTCGGAAATAATAAGAGAGGTCTGATTATTTGCGGACCGGGACTGAATAGTGATTCGATTGACTCCATCATTTCTTTTAGTGAGCAATTCGGCTTTCCAATCGCAGCGGACCCCCTCTCCCAAATGAGGAGCGGTTCTCATTCGAAGGCACATATAATCGATACCTATGATACGTTCCTGAAGATTGATGAAGTGAAGGAGAGCCTGCATCCTGAAATCGTGATTCGTTTCGGAGCCATGCCTGTATCAAAGCCTCTCATGTTGTTTCTGAAAAGTCTTTCGGACATTCCATACTGGATCGTGAGTCCGGGGGAAGAGTGGCAGGATCCCATTTCCAAAGGGACGGAATACATCTATTGTGATGAAGGCCAATTCTGCCAAAGCATGATCAATGAAGCAAGTCGCGATGGTTCTGATGAATGGATCAATCACTGGAAGAATGTGAATCATTCCACAAAGGAACTGCTTATAAAAGGTCATCAGTCGTGGGATGAAGGAATGGCAGTTAGTGAACTTATTCAACATCTGCCTGAAAAGTCGAATGTATTTGTCAGCAACAGCATGCCGATTCGGGACATGGATACGTTTTTCTTTAGTAATAACCGGTCCATCGGTATCTATGCCAATCGGGGAGCGAACGGAATTGATGGCGTAGTGTCGACCGCACTTGGGATGAGCACCTGCTCAGATTCCATGTATCTTCTGATTGGGGATCTTGCTTTCTTCCACGATCTAAACGGCCTCCTCGTTGGGAAAAAGTATAAGCTGAATCTGACCATAGTGGTCCTGAATAATAATGGTGGGGGAATCTTTTCCTATCTTCCGCAAGCGAGTGAAGGTGAATACTTTGAAGATTTGTTCGGCACGCCGATGGATCTGGATTTCTCTCATGCTGCCAGGCTTTATGATGCCAGTTATTTCCGAGTGGAATCAGAAGAAGAATTTCATCTAGCGGTATCGGAAGCACAGCACAGAAATGGCTTGAAAATCATTGAAGTCATGACGAACCGTGAAGAAAATGTAGCAAATCATCGCAATTTGTGGAATTTTGTTTCCCGGGAAATGGCGAAGAAATTTAAGGGTGACGTTCATTGATTCTTCAAGTGAATGATATCCGTTATTTTGTAGAAGTTAAAGGAGAAGGAGTGCCTTTGGTTTTTCTTCATGGTTTTACCGGGGATACGACAACATGGTCACGAATCACTGATCGGTTATCTACTAGGTATAGGTGCATAAGCATTGATTTGATTGGTCATGGACGTACAGAATCCCCTGAAGATCCATCAAGATATACAATGGATCATGTATCGAATGATCTTGATTCCATTTTGTCTGTACTTGAAGCAGACCAGGCAATCTTGTTCGGCTATTCCATGGGAGGTCGGACGTCCCTTCACTTCGCCATGAGGTATCCTCAAAAGGTGAAGACTTTGATTCTTGAGAGTGCCTCTCCCGGATTGAAAACGAGTGAAGCAAGAGTGGAACGGCGGAAAAAAGATCATGCTTTAGCCGACAGAATCATGAGAGAAGGAATGGAAGCCTTTGTCGACTTTTGGGAAGAGATCCCCTTGTTTGCTACTCAAAAAAGACTTACTGATGAAGAGCGTGCCCAGATTCGGAAGCAGCGCCTGGATCAGTCCCCTTTGGGCTTATCCAATAGCTTGAAAGGAATGGGAACAGGGGCTCAAGATTCTTGGTGGGACCAGCTTTGCGAGATCTCATGTCCAGTCTATTTACTAGTCGGAGAACTGGACCAGAAGTTTGTTCATATTGCAGAAGAAATGAAAAAGCATAATCCGGATTTTCAAATCATGACATTTTCTAACACAGGTCATGCAATTCATGTGGAAGAACCGCGAAAGTTTGGTACAATAATAGAGGAACTACTGTTAACTACATAAAGGAGGAACAAACCAATGGCTTTTGAATGGGTTTCAGAAAGAAATTACGAAGATATTTTGTACGAAACATATAATGGAATCGCTAAGATTACGATCAATCGACCAGAAGTTCGTAACGCATTCCGTCCTAAAACGGTAATGGAATTAATCGATGCATTTGCCTATGCACGTGACGATTCCAAGGTTGGAGTTATTATCCTGACAGGTGCTGGAGAAAAGGCATTCTGTTCTGGTGGAGACCAAAGAGTTCGCGGACATGGCGGATATGTAGGGGAAGACGAAATTCCACGTCTGAATGTATTGGACTTACAACGCTTAATCCGTGTGATCCCTAAACCGGTCATTGCGATGGTAGCAGGGTACGCAATCGGTGGCGGACATGTCCTACACGTTGTGTGTGACCTGACGATCGCTGCTGACAATGCAATCTTCGGACAAACGGGTCCTAAGGTAGGAAGCTTTGACGCTGGATACGGTGCCGGTTATCTTGCCCGCATCATCGGACATAAGAAAGCAAAGGAAATCTGGTACCTCTGCCGTCAATACAATGCACAAGAAGCGCTTGAAATGGGACTGGTCAATACAGTTGTACCTTATGAGCAGCTTGAAGCAGAAACGGTTCAATGGGCATCAGAAATGCTTGAGAACAGTCCTACTGCCCTTCGTTTCTTAAAGGCATCATTCAACGCGGATACAGATGGATTGGCGGGTCTGCAACAGCTTGCAGGTGACGCTACACTTCTATACTACACAACGGATGAAGCCAAGGAAGGTCGAGACGCATTTAAAGAAAAGCGTAAACCGGACTTTGGACAATTCCCTCGTTTCCCTTGATTTAAGGTGGCCTGATGAATCTTTTTGGATTCGTCGGGCTTTTTTAAATGAAGTATTTAAAGAGCACACACAAGAAAGGAATGGAGAATGACAGGATGACAACACAGCAATTGCCTAACTGGCTAAAACAAAGAGCGTTCTTAACCCCTGATCGGATGGCAATAAGTAATGGTGATGTGGAATATACCTTCGGAGAGCTCTGGGAAAAAGCAATTCACATCGGTGAGCAGCTTCATACCATAGTGAAATCTTCTGCACATCCTTTTGTGGGACTCATGATTAAAAATAAAGTGGAATCTGTGTTGGTCGTTCATGCCATTCAACAGCTCGGATTCACGACTGTACTATTAAATAACAAACTAAGTTCGAAGGAATTATCTTTTCAAATACAGGATATGGAGTTATCGGCGGTCATTTATGACGACGAGTTTGAGGGGAAGCTGTCTTTGTTAGGGGAACACGTTGATGGGATCTCATTCTCTCAATTGCTGCAAACAGCCCCTTCAAGCTTTAAAGTAAAGGATTATTTTCAGTTAGACCAAGCATGCTCGGTTATGTACACATCAGGTACGACCGGAGCCCCCAAAGGAGTCCTTCAATCATATGGAAACCATTGGTGGAGTGCCATTGGATCTTCTTTGAACCTGGGAATAAGTGAAAATGATGCCTGGCTTTGCTCGGTTCCTCTCTTTCATATAAGCGGATATTCGATCCTTATGAGAAGTGTGATTTATGGAATGAAGGTACGACTGTTTGAAACCTTCGACGTCGAGACCATCAATCAGGAGCTTGAAAGTGGAAGAGTCACAATCATGTCGGTTGTAAGCAATATGCTTCAGCGTTTGATGAAAGATTCAGGAAATCGAACGTATCACCCGAACTTCCGCTGTATGCTGTTAGGCGGCGGACCTGCACCACTTCCATTACTTCAAGCTTGTAAAGATAAGGGAGTGCCCGTGTTTCAAACATACGGAATGACGGAAACGGCTTCTCAAATTGTGACGTTATCACCTGAATACAGTATGACGAAGCTGGGTTCAGCGGGGAAACCACTCTTTCCTTCCGAATTAAGAATCAAGAATGAAAAGGGTGCAGCTCGAGCAAATCAAGAGGGTGAAATCCTGGTGAAAGGCCCGAATGTGACGAACGGATATTACCGGAGAGAGGAAGCCAATGCGAAAAGCTTTGAAGATGGCTGGTTTCATACTGGGGATATCGGCTATGTAGATGATGAGGGATTCTTATTTGTATTGGACAGGCGATCAGACCTCATCATTTCCGGGGGAGAAAATGTGTATCCTGCGGAAATTGAAAGTGTGCTGTTAGGCTGTGACGGGGTAGAGGATGCCGGGGTGGTTGGAATTCCAAATGACACATGGGGGCAAATTCCCTGTGCGTTTATCGTTAAGAAAGAGCGTCTTACAAAAGAAGAGATCTTACAATACTGCAGCGCACATCTGGCATCATATAAACAGCCGAAAAAAATAATCTTTGTCGATGAGGTACCACGAAATGCCTCGAATAAACTGCTGAGAAGAGTGCTCAGGGATCAGTGGGAAAAAGGACTGTATGTCGATGAAAATTAAATCGATTACGCTTCACATCCTATCGATGCCATTGAAAAAGCCATTTGTGACACACTTGCAAACTGTTGAAAAACGAGAAGGGATCATCGTTGAGGTTCAAGATGCCGATGGATTGATTGGGCTGGGAGAAGGGGTTGCTTTTTCCACACCGTGGTATACAGAAGAAACCGTGAAAACATCCTATCATATGCTTAAGGATGTACTCATTCCTCTCCTATACAGCAATCCATATCAACACCCTGACGAAATCGGAAACAGATTCGCAGCCGTTCGGGGAAATTCAATGGCGAAGGCTGCACTTGAAATGGCTTTATGGGATCTCTATGCAAGGCAGCAGAACGTTCCTCTCTGGGAGATGATCGGGGGGACACGTTCTGAAATTCTTGCCGGAGCCGTTGTGGGGTCCAACTCAGTGAAAGAAATGATCCATTCGGCTGAAGATCTTGTGCAAGAAGGGTATCAACGCATAAAGCTGAAAATCTCTCCTGGAGCGGATGTGGAGATTGTGAAAGAGTTGAGGGACCATTTTCCTTCGCTTTCTCTTCTGGCAGATGCGAACTCAGCTTATTCCCTTGAAGACAAAAGCCGGCTTCAAGCACTGGATGAGTTTGGTCTGGAGATGATCGAACAGCCTTTGGGAGTTGACGATTTAGTAGAACACTCTTTTTTGCAAAAAGAGTTGTCGACTCCGATTTGTTTGGATGAAAGCATCGTAACCCCCCATGATATGAAAAGTGCCATCTACTTAAATAGCTGCGGAGTAGTCAATATCAAGCTTGGCAGAGTCGGAGGGTACACTAGTGCTTTGGAAATCTACCGGTTGTGTCAGGAGAATCACATTAAAGTATGGTGCGGAGGGATGATCGAGTTTGGGGTTTCCCGGGCTCATAATCTGACCCTTGCCACCCTCGAGGGATTCTCGATTCCCGGGGATATTTCTTCCTCCTCGAAATATTGGGAAGAAGATATCATTTCTTCTCCTATCGTCGTGAAAAATGGTAGGGCGGAACGTTTGGATGGTCCGGGGATAGGTGTGGAGTTGAATAAAAAACGGTTGAGTGAAGTGACCACGTATAGAGAAAAGTTAAACGCATAGTTGTCTTTATCAAGTTACTTACTTATACTTGACCTATACATGAAAATCTGAATTATCAATTTTCAGGAGGAGGAAATATGAAACTAGGTGCATTCTCCGTAAGTTTAAGTGTGAAAGACATTAATAAATCAAAAGCATTTTATGAAAAACTTGGATTTCAAACTTTGGGAGGGGAAATTGCCCAAAATTGGCTTATCATGAAGAATGGTAGTACTGTAATCGGTCTGTTCGAAGGTATGTTTGAAAAGAACCTCCTGACATTTAATCCAGGCTGGGATCAAAATGCCGAAAATCTCGAATCGTTTACGGACATTCGGAATCTTCAAAAGCAGCTGAAAGAACAAGGGGTAAAAATGTTGACTGAAGCAGATGAATCAGGTGATGGTCCTGCAAGTTTCACGATTGAAGATCCTGATGGCAATCCGATTCTTGTGGATCAACACAGATAAAAAGAAGGTTGAAATGGAAAAGCTCAGAGCTGAATCTGAGCTTTTCTTGTTTCTTATGTTTATTAAAAAGGGTTCGTCGCCCACTGAAGAGACTGCTTGATAAAGATGCGAGGGTGTAATTTCAGCTGAGAAACCATATGTTCCGCTAAATCCTCCGGCTGCATGTATTTCTCTTTGTCTGCTTCATCGAGCTTATCCCCAAAGGTAAGATCCGTTGCTACGAGGCTTGGGTTCAGAGTCATGACACGGATATTATGTGGTCGAACCTCCTGCATCAACGCTTCTGTCATACCTTGAACGGCAAATTTCGAACCACTGTAAGCCGTGCTTTTTGCCGTGCCTTTCAATCCGCTGCTGGAAGAAATATTGATGATGTCCCCTCGGTTTTTCTCGATAAGCTGAGGCAGGACGGCACGCGTCACATGATACGTTCCAAATACGTTGACTTCAAAGGTTTTCTTCCAATCTGCCGGATCGATTTCCAGAAAAGAACCGTACGTTCCGATACCGGCATTATTGATCAGGATATCGGCTGCACCGAGTTCATTTTTCAGTTTTAAAATGGCTTCATTCACTTGTTCCATATCTGAGATATCAGCTACTGCGACACTTGCCTTCACACCCAGAGATTTCGCTTCCTCTGCAACTTGTTCCAGCTTACTTTGTGTACGGGCGATCAACCCGACATGAACTCCTTCACGTGCAAGCTCCAATGCCGTTGCTTTTCCGATTCCCCGGGCAGCACCCGTAATATAAGCGATTTTACCTTTAATCGATTGTGCCACTATGGATCATCCTTTCAAATCGAATTTCTACCGTTAGTGTAAGGCCACGGAAATGGATAAGCAAATGATAAGAAAAATAGCTCCGAAATTCTCGGAGCTATCGTGCAGTCATTAACTTTTTTGCCTCAAATATCGTTTATCATTCATAAACAAGCTCCAAAAGTACACAAAACCGGGAAACAGGATGATGAATCCAACGATATAGGTGATGAACACAGCCTTAAACGAGTTGGGATCCGTGAATCCGGACTGAATCGTGACTTCCGGGTAGATGATATAGGGCAGGTGGGCTTTACCGTATACATAGCTTGCCAGTACATATTGAAATGTCACGGCGATGACAGCCACACGGGGCATTCCCTTCATCCCCTCTTTATTGGTGGGTAGAAATAATGCTCCACCGGCAACCAGGAACCCAATTAAGGAGAGCCATAACAATTTCTGGTCTTCCATCATTCTTTCATATATCCATGACGCCTCATTCTTCATGGTGAACATAATGAAGAACGCCATAACGACAGAGATAGGACCGATGATCATGGCATCCCGCCGATACACTTTAAAGGCTTCAAATTCCTTGGAAGCTTTGGAGTAGTCAGCAAGAAGTAAGGATGAAAGAAACAACGTACTGGCAACGGCAAATCCGAAGAAGGCATATTCATGCGGACTCGTAAGCAGCTTCCCCAGAAGAAGCGTTTGTCCGTCTTCAAAATCGATGTAAGGGCCGTGAGAGATAGGAAGTACGCTGATGAGCAGACCTGGAATCAGTAAGCCTGTAATCCCTGTCACATAGGTCAGCGGCTTTCTGTAATCATCTGCCACATGTGAGAAAACCAGAAATGCACTCCGAAGAGCCAGAAGCAGCAGGATTAAACTTCCCGGGATGAGCAGCACGGTTCCTAATGAATAGGCAGCACCCGGAAACATACTATACACTGCCACTACCAGGGCAACGATGAACGTATTCGTCACCTCCCAGGTTGGTGACAGATACCGGTTGGCGATATTGGTCGCTTTTGTTTTGTCATGATTAATGTAGACCATTGACCAAAAGCCGGCCCCGAAATCCATCGTTGCCATGACGGCATAAATAAAGACGAATCCCCATAGTATCGTGATGGCAATCAATGCTTGTGTCATAACTTCACCTCCAATTCTTGCTGGTTATGTGGATAGAGGAATATCCTTATTCTTTCCTTCCGCTTTGTTGATGTCTTTTTCAGGCGGATTCCGTTTGAAGTAATACAAGAGAACAAGAACCACGGATACAGCCAAAATCGCATAAACCGAAACAAACAGAACGAACAGAACGGCTAAGTTTCCTGACGTGGTAACCGAGTCCTCTGTACTGAGAATGCGGTAAATCGTCCAAGGCTGACGGCCCGTACAAGCGAATATCCATCCGAATTCGATGGCTAAGATCGATAGGGGACCACCGGCTACAAACGACCACATCAACCATTTAGGGAACCGGTCTTTTTTCAATAATTTGTTCCATACGTAGGCAATGAGGGAAAGTAAAATAAGCAGAGATCCAATTCCTACCATCGCGTTGAATAACGTATGAACGAAGAGAGGCGGCCAATATTCTTTAGGGAAGTCATTTAAGCCGATAACCTCCGTTTCGAAGCTGTTTCCAGCAAGAAAACTAAGGGCCCAAGGAATTTCGATACCCCATTTCACTTCCTGGTCCACAGGATCCGTGAATCCTCCAATCGCAAGCGGGGCATGGGTTTGTGTCTCAAATAATCCCTCAGCAGCAGCCAGTTTTTCAGGCTGATACTCATGAAGCATTTGGGCCGATTCATGACCATTAATCGCCGTGAAGAAGGAGAAGACGCCCCCTACTAATAAACAAATCATGAGGGATTTTTGATGAAATTTATAAATTCTTGACCCAAATGAAGTTCGGAGCATCTTAAATGCAGAAACTGTCGCAATCGTAAACGACCCCACTACATAAGCAGATAAGGCTACATGCCCCGCCGTTACGAAGAAGCTTGGATTGAAGAAGGCCTTCCAAGGATCCACATTGGTGATTTCTCCGTTCACCATTTCAAATCCGGCAGGTGTCCCTTCAAAAGCATGCACATTCGTGATTAATACGGCTGATGCGAGTCCCCCGATGGCGACCAGGACAAGACTCACAATCCTCATCCATGGAGCGATCCGATTCGCCGCATACACATAAATAGACATAAATAATGCTTCCACAAAAAACGCATAGATTTCGATTTGGAACGGGAGTGCCATCACCCGCCCGATAACCTCCATGAATCCAGGCCATAGGAGCGACAATTGAACACCGGCAATCGTCCCTGTCGGAATCCCTACCCCCAACAGCACGGCGAACGCCTTCGTCCAGCGTTTTGCCATCACGGAATAGTCCAGATCATTCGTCCGCTGATACATAATTTCTGCAACAAGAATCATTAAAGGAATACCGACTCCTAGTGTGGCAAAAATGATATGAAAGGCCATCGTAGTACCAAACAAGGAACGAGCAATTACTAATTCATCCATTCTCATGTCTCCCTTACTAGTCTTTAACATTTCCTTATTGTCCACTTAATGGAAAATAATATTCATGATTTTTAGTAGGGGGAGAAAGTTTGATTGGAGATCTAGAATGCTGCAGGGGTATGTTGATTTTTTTTAAGTTGATAATATAATAGGCAGAATCGATAATATAATCGGAAAGTCGATAATATATGGGGGAAAGTCGATAATAAATTCGAAAAGTCGATAATATAGCCGATAATTTAATCGCGAAAACTAAAAAAGAGCAGCTCACCAGCTGCTCTCTCTCAAAATGTTCTATTGTAATGCCTGTTTCAACGTCTCGATGTTCTTCTTCATGAGTGAAAAATAATCTTCGTCATTGTTTCTATCTTCTTCAGTAAGGACAGATAGATTATGGAGGGTAAGGGCTTTTGCACCCAATTCGTTTTGAACGACTTCTGTTAGACGGGAAGAAACGTTTTGTTCAAAGAGGATGAATTGAACATTGTCTTCTTTCCCTTTTTCAATGATCTTCTTAAGCTCTTGCTGAGAAGGCTCATCAGCCGTATTCAATCCGGCGATGGCTTCTTGATGCAGTCCGTAGCGTTCTTCCCAATAGCTGTAAGCAGCATGAGAAACGTAGAAGGTTTTCTTTGGCGCATTTGCTGCCATGTCCTTAAATTCAGCGTCCAGCGCATCTAAATCTTTCGTTAATGCAGCGAGGTTCCCCTGGAAATCTTCCTCATGTTCCGGCATTTCTTTTGAAAGGGTATCGGCAATGGTTTTCGCCATTTCTTTAGAGTACACCGGGTCTAACCAAAGATGAGGATCAACGTCATGGTTGTGCTCATCCTCGTGAGAGTCTCCATGTTCTTCATGCTCTTCCGCACTTTCTTCACCATGATCTCCTTCATGATTCAATTCAACATGTTCACTGGTCGGTACAACGACTACATCTTCGTTTTCCAGAATCGATTTCGATCCCTCAACGAATCCTTCAAGTCCCATACCGATGTAGAAGAAAACATCTCCATCAGCCATTTTAATCATATCTTTTTGAGAAGGCTCAAACGTATGCTCATCGGCTCCTGGAGGATAAATGCTTTCCACATCCACATGTTCCCCGCCGATTTTCTTCGTGAAATCCTCCAGTGGATACACGGTGGTGTACACTTCCAATTTATCTTTATTTTTTCCTTCTTCCTGTTCAGAAGAGGCTCCGCAAGCGGATAATACTAAAATCAATAATAAAAGTAAACTCATACGAATATAGTTCAAGAGGAATCCTCCTTTAAATTAAATAATTTGATAACTGTAATGATTACGATTTAGCACAAAGGTTATTTTACTACCGTTATGGGGAATAAGCAAGACATATGGATGAATTTTTAAATTTTTATCCTTTAAAAAAAGAAAGACCATCTCCGGATAGGAGCTAGTCGGAATGATTCGTATTTTTAGAAGGCCATTCTTCAGGCACGTGGTCAATTCCACCAGGATGAAAAGGGTGGCATTTCAAAATCCGTTTTACTGTCAACCATCCTCCTCGTAATGCACCGAACCGACTCACTGCCTGAACACCGTAATGGGAACAGGTTGGATAAAACCGGCAAGTGGGAGGCTTGAGGGGAGAGATGACTCGTTGGTACACCTTAAATACAAATAACAATAACCTTTTCATAATCTGTCTCCTGATTGATTTTCTTTTACTATATCAAAACTGTATAGGGGATTAAAATGTTTTTGACTTATTGCTGATTCAAAGGGAATCATAGTCGCGGCATTCCAATGGGATTAATGAAAAATAGGTTACATTTTTTATAGAAAGAACAGGTTTTCAACCTAATTCAGATTAAGTTGATGAAATAACTATGAATTTACGTTATACTTATAACTAGAAACTAAATGGGAGTGATTTTAATGCCTTCAGTAGAAAGCTTTGAATTAGATCATAATGCAGTGAAAGCACCTTATGTTAGACATTGCGGTGTCCATAAAGTAGGTAGCGACGGACTTATCAACAAATTTGATATTCGTTTCTGTCAGCCTAATAAACAAGCGATGAAGCCTGATTCCATTCATACACTTGAGCATTTATTAGCCTTCACCATCCGTAAATATGCTGAGCCGTATGCTCATTTCGATATTATTGATATTTCTCCTATGGGATGCCAGACAGGCTACTATCTGGTCGTCAGCGGAGAGCCGAAAGTAGAAGAAATCATCGACCTCTTAAATGATACGATGAAAGAAGCGGTCGAGATAGAAGAAATTCCGGCTGCCAATGAAAAACAATGCGGCCAGGCGAAGCTCCATGATTTAGAAGGAGCAAAGAAATTAATGAAATTCTGGCTTAGCAAAAGCAACGAAGAGTTAAAGCAGGTTTTTGCATAAGAACATAATAAAATCCACCGTTCAAATTTAGAACGGTGGATTTTATTTTATTTGTCTTGATTTTCTTCTTCTTGCTTCATCTTTTCCAAGTGAGGATTATCTTCAAGTGGATCGACTGTATGTTTAACCGCTGTATATGCTTTGGAAGTCGTAAGGGCACTTACGAATATCACTAAAATACATATAGCAACAGCAATGACCAGGACAAGAGTTACTGACATTATGCAACCCCCTTTTTTTCACTATTTTACCATAGAAGATGGGGATGTTCATGGACGAAAATCAACATTTTTATGACGTGAATACGCAGGTTTATCTACTAATGACTAGTAATATTTGGTATCCTCAAAGGTGCATGTGAATTTTAGTATGTACGAGCTTCAATAAACGAAACGAGGGGGATTTTACCATGGACGTTTCTTCAATGATGGGTAAGCAAGTCGCTGAGCTTCAACGAACACTCAGTATGAATTTATTGAAAAGTCAGATGGCGACACAAACGGCTCAAGCGACCGTAATGATGAAAGAAATGCAGGTCAGTCAGCCTGCGCTGCATCCCGATAAAGGACATGTCCTTGATGTGAGGGGTTGAAAAGGGAAGAAGCCTTGTTCCGGGAAATTCGGAGCAAGGCTTCTTCTTTCATTTGGAAAATTTCAATTAGTTGTTGCTCATGCCGCCTGCGCTTTTCGGTTGTCCAGCTCCGGCGGCTAGTCCCTCGAGGTCACAACTGAAAAATCCCATAAGGCAAAAAGCGCCTTTTGGGATTTCCCAGTTGTGCTTGTCGGGCCTACCGAAGCCGCCTGCGCTTTTTGGTTAGTGCAGACTCTTTTTCTCAAGTCTCACTCGTTCTTCGCTGTTGGACCATTTTTCTTTTAGTGTTTCAAATATGTATAAGCGGAAGAAGTATTGTAATTCTTCTGTTTCCATTTCCTGAATAAGTTCCAGTAGCTCGCTCCTGGAGGTATCTTCTAAGATTGTAAGGGCAATGAGGTCTAAGTCTTCATCGGTACCTTTGATCCTTCCACGGTACATTTCATAGATTTCTTCGATTAACTTCATGCGCTTCACCTCCCTTTCGTTTCATTTTACCATGAACGTTTATGAATTACTCTACATATTATGCTAGGACAACTCTTATTTGTCTTTACCCTTTATAAGACTAATTAACCATGGGCTATAAAATGGTTTTTGCACTTTTTGACACGAGAAGCTGCTGTTAAAGCCGGTGAGGTCCTGGTTTCACATTCACTTGTTACAAGCCAACCATTACAAAAAGGAGATGCTTTATTTGGAAAAAAGTATGCTGTTCGTTGGATCGGGACTGGGTGCAATCATTTTAAACTTATTTGGAGAATGGAATTCTCTGTTGACCATTTTGTTAATTGCCGTGACTTTGGATTATTTTACAGGGATGATTGCAAGTGGGATTGAAGGGAAGTTATCCAGTAAATTCGGTTTAAGGGGGATTGGCCGCAAGGTGTTGATTTTTTCCCTTGTCACGGTTGCCCATCTTATTGATACTATACTAACAAATCAACACTTTATTCGTAATGCCACAATTATTTTTTACTTATGTAATGAAATGATATCGATCATAGAAAATGTAGGGCGTGCAGGAGTACCTGTACCGGAGTTTCTAAGGAAAGCGGTAGAAGTCTTAAAGAAGAAATCGAAGTGAATAGAATTTCGTCAATTGAGGAAAATGAAGGGTAAGCACAGTGAAGGAGTGGGAAGATGAACGAAGAACGACACGATTATTATATTGAAGTAGCCACTGGTGAAATTTCAAGAAGCTCTACGGATTCACCTTGGAACTTTAAGATATCTGCAACAGATGAAGAAATCACCCAGCTGCGGGAGGTATTCGATTCCAATCACTCAGTCGATTGGCAGAACTTCTATCGTGCGCATGTCCCTTATATTCAATATCATTTTGATCGGGAAAATGATGCATATGATGAGAACCTGCATCAAGTGTATGAAATGCTTCATCGTCTGGGAGATGATGAAGCGAAGAAGTTCATTGAGAGTATTGGTATCTTGAGCTCAGAGCCTCATGAGGATCCTCAGTAATGAATAAAAGTGTTGGTTCAGAAGAGATATCTGTGGACCAATGCTTTTTATTTATGTTTAGATGAAAGAAAGTGTGTACGGATGAGGTGAAGTCAGATGGAACATTTTATCGATGTAAATGGGAAGAGAGTAGAAATATCCTTTGAAAAGGGAAGCTTTCAACAAGAATCACATCATGTGTTGGTTCTATGCCGCTACAAGGAGAAATGGTTGTTAACACGGCATAAAAAAAGAGGCTTGGAGTTTCCTGGGGGGAAGAGGGAAAAAGGAGAAACCCTTGAGGAAGCTGCGGTACGTGAAACGTTTGAAGAGACAGGGGGAATGATCAAGGAGCCGTTATGCATTGGCGAATATAAGGTATATGATCACTCACCATTTATCAAAACGATTTTCTTTGCTAACGCTGAGGAGATCATAAGCAAGGAAGATTATCTGGAAACAGAAGGAGCCGTCCTTTGGAATGGGGATTTCTCCAACATTCATGACGATCCTTCCTTTAGTTTTATCATGAAAGATCAAGTGGTGGACTTGGCTCTCAAAAGAATAAGGGATCTCAACCTTATGATTTGATCAACTTCTTTTCGAGTTGTTCAACCAGCTTATACATAATGGTAGCGAATACGGCAATGACAAGCAGGGATAGCAGGACAAGGGTAAAGTTAAAGACCTGGAAACCATAAATGATCATATACCCAAGCCCTTTGGCGGAAACAAGGAATTCTCCTACGATGACCCCGACCCATGATAAACCCACGTTGACTTTCAGTGTCGAGATGATGGTCGGGAAAGAGGCAGGGAGAATGACTTCTTTGAACATTTGCCCCCTTTTGGCTCCGAAGGTCTGCATCACCTTTAAATAATTCGGGTCCACTTCCCTGAAGGAAGTATACACAACAATCGTGGTGATGATGACGGAAATGACGGTACCCATGGCGATGATCGATGTGAAGCCGGGTCCCAGCCCCACAATCAATATCGGACCGAGGGCTACTTTGGGCATGGCATTCATGATTACAAGATAAGGGTCCAATACTTTAGAAAGAAATGGTGACCACCATAATAAAGCGGCTAAAAGGGTTCCAAGTAAGGTGCCGAGAATGAATCCGATGATGGTTTCACCGAGTGTGACAGAAAGATTGGCCAAAAGGCTTCCGTCTCCAAGTTTTATGAGAAAAAGCTTCCAGATTTTTGAAGGTGAGCTGAAAATGAGGGGATCTATCCAGCTGTTCCGGCTCGCGATTTCCCACAGAGAAAAGAACACAAAGAAAATAAGAGCCTGATAAAACCAAACCCATCGCTGTTCTTTTTTAATTGATTGGATGTATTCCTGGTGTTTTTGTTTAACCGATTCGTGATTCAAGTTTTTCAAGCTCCTTCCATATGGTTTGGAAAAATCCCGGGTATTCCTGGTGATTCCTCACTTCAAAGGGCATTAACTCTTTTAACCGTGGCGGGACCTCGAATATCGTGTGGATAGACCCTGGTTTCGACGCGAATAGAATGATGCGGTCACTCATGGAGATGGCTTCGCCAATATCATGGGTCACAAGAATAGCGGTTTTGCCAAAGGACTTTAAAGTGGAGTACACCAAATCCTCTAACTTTAATTTGGTTTGATAATCGAGTGCCGAGAAAGGTTCATCCAGGAGAAGTAATTGAGGTTCTGTAATCAGGGTTCGAATCAGGGCCACCCTTTGACGCATTCCTCCCGACAGTTCCCTTGGATAAGATGCTTCGACACCTTCCAACCCCATTTCAGACAACAAAGCACGAGCTTCCTTCTTCTTTTCTTCAGTCAGGGTCCCCATAATGGTTAAACCTAATAAAATATTTTCTTCAATGGTCTTCCACGGAAACAGATAGTCCTGCTGCAGCATGTATCCCAGTTTTTCTTTCATTTTTCGAATGGGTTGCTGGTTTAAAAGAATCGTTCCTTCAGTCGGCTTGATAAGTCCTGCAATAATGGAGAGCAGCGTGGTTTTCCCGCATCCACTCGGACCGATAAACGAGACAAACTCCCCTTCTTTTACCGCAAGCGTAATGTCTGAGAGGGCATGGGTGGCCGTTTTGGGTGAAAAGTAGGTGTGGTGGATCGATTCTAAAGATAGAAAGTTCACTGTATTTAAGCCTCCATTTTCGTTTTTTTCTATAAGGGAAGGGCTGACATGTGAAGTCAGCCCCGGATCGTTCTACTTTGCTGCTTTTTCAGCAATCGACGTGTTCACTAACGTTTCATGATCAACGGACTGTGGAAGCTCTCCTGCTTCATCCATGATGTTCTGGAGATTGTTCCACTCTTCTTCGTCAAGGATCGGGTCTGTCGCGAAGGATCCTTGTGATTTGTAGCGGTCAACTACCGTTTCAATCAATGAAAGCTCTGTATCTTCGAAATAGGGTTCAATCACTTTGGCGATGTCTGCAGCACTGTTTTCCTCGACCCATGCTTGAGCTTTGAACAAAGCTTTCGTGAATTTCTCAACGGTTTCTTTGTTTTCTTTCATGTAACTGTCTTTTGCCATGAACGTTGTATAGGGAACGTGCCCTGATTCTGTTCCAAAGGAAGCCACGATATGCCCTTTTCCTTCCTGTTCAAAAATGGATGCCGTTGGTTCGAATAATTGAACGTAGTCCCCTGTACCGGAAGCAAAGGCACTGGCAATATTCGCGAAATCAATGTTTTGGATCAGGTTCAGATCGTTCTGTGGATCGATGCCGTTCTGCTTTAGGACAAATTCCCCTACCATTTGTGGCATTCCGCCTTTACGCTGACCAAGGAAGGTGGACCCCTTTAGCTGATCCCAATCAAAGTTCTCTACTTTTTCACGGGAGACGAGAAATGTTCCATCGGTTTGGGTTAATTGAGCAAAGTTAATGACCGGATCATCGGAACCTTGTGCATGGACGTAGATGGAGGTTTCTGAACCGACCAGGGCGATATCGGCGCCGCCCGATAGCAAGGTAGTCATGGTCTTATCTCCACCCCAGGTAGTGGTCAGTTCAATGTCGAGTCCCTCTTCTTTGAAGAATCCTTTTTCGATTGCGACATATTCAGGAGCATAGAAAATCGAGCGTGTTACTTCTGCTACACGAACTTTCTGTACGACTTCTTCTTTTTCTCCACATGCTGTCAACCCGATTGCCAACATACCTATGAGCAACACGGCAAAGCCACTACGAAGCCATTTTTTCATTCAATATTCCTCCTTTAAGCTTTATAAACTCGTTTAACGATAGAATGGGGATGAGTGCATCTCTCTTTGCCTTGTTTATCTTTCCATATTAAAAGGGTAGGATGGTCATAAAGGCAGGGTTTTGAATCGTCTGCTAATGATGAGATTTGCTAAAATATCTTATGTGAAGTATAAAAAATGTGTGAATACCCAATGCACGTTTTGAAAGGAAGAGAATATGAAAAACGGAACGATTGTGAAGAAAACCTTGTTTCCTTCACCTAATCCTCATGTGGAACTATATGAAATTACCTATCTATCCTCCGGTCTACGGGTAAAGGGCTTATTGGCTGAACCTGCTGGAGTTGGGAAGTATGAGGGTTTCCTCTATTTAAGAGGTGGGATCAAAGGCGTCGGCATGGTCCGTCCGGCGAGAATCGCTCAATTTGCTTCTCACGGATTCATTGTATTTGCTCCTTATTACCGAGGTAATCTTGGAGGAGAGGGAAATGAAGATTTTGCGGGGGATGATCGTGAAGATGCCATTTCGGGTGTTGAACTGCTTAAAGACTATCACAGAGTGGTCCATAACCGGATCCATGTGTTTGGCTTTTCCCGTGGAGGGGTCATGGCACTTCTGACAGGCATAGAGCAGAGGGACGTCACCTCTGTTGTTACATGGGGAGGCGTTTCCGATATGTTCTTAACATATGACGAACGGAAGGATCTCAGGAGAATGATGAAACGAGTTATAGGGGGAAGTCCCAATAAAGTTCCGGAACGATACGAATGGCGTACCCCACTATACGAATTAGACAACCTTGAAGCTCCCGTATTGATCATTCACGGTGAAAAGGATCAGAACGTTTCTGTGGAGCATGCATATAGATTAGAAAAAAGACTGAAAGAGTTGGAGAAATCTGTGTCGTCCCGATACTTTAAAGAGTTTACGCACTACTTCCCACCACGAAAGAATCAACAAATCGTCTCCATGCTATGCACATGGATGAAAAATCAATAGACAGTGGTGTATTAAATAAAAGGCTCTTCTTTGATCAAAGCTTGTAGCTATCTTAATGAAGAAAGTAATAGTTGATTTCCGCTACAGGATGCTCGTTTTCCGAGGGGCTGGCGGTGAGCCTCCTTAGGCTGCGCCTCCGGGGTCTCACCTGTCCAGCTACGGGGCTTTGGGGCTCGAGGTCATAAGCCAAGTCTGCCAAAAAGGCAAAGAGCGCCTTTCCGGCAGACTCGTCTTATGCTTGTCGCCCCTGAGCAAAGCCTCTCCGCTTTTCGTACTGTCCAGCTATTCCCGCAGGAGTCGAGCTTCCTTCCGCTCCAACCAACTTTCTAAGCATGTTTCTTTGAAAAAAACAAAACTTTTAGTAAACAACCCCCTTAAGGTGGAGGTAAATGATTTATAGAAGATTTCTGTTTTCTAATTAGATTGATTTACGCTTTGTAGCTCTGTCATGAAAAATCTCTTGAAGATGGTGAGGGGAACTGCGTAGACTCCTGCGGAAGTACGGGCGTGCCGAGACCCGGTTCGGCTAAGCTGAGGAGGCTCGGCCGAACGTCCGCGGAAAGCGAAGCAGTTCCCCTCACCATCCAGCACACACTAATTGACAGAGCCTAGGCAGTTCTTATGTTAAAATAGAGCAAATAAAAATAGGATTGAGGTCAAGCGAAATGGGCATGGGCTTGGAATTAAACACGATGATTGTGACAAAAGGAAAAGAAGTGCGGAAAGAAGAGAATCTGTTCGAGCTCCAAAAGGAAGGATATCGCCTTTACCCTATGCATATTCCGATAGATGTCAGAAAAACGAAACACAGTGATCCCAGTGGTTACGGCAGGATTGAAAAGCTGGAGTGGACGGATGAGAAAACGACGATTCTGTATCGTTTGATTTCCTTGAATTCCACGAACTAAATAAAGGAGGGCTGTAAACATCCGCTTACAGCCCTCCTTTTACTCGATTTCCTCATATAAAATATAGCGGTTATCCTCAGTCTGTGCGATGAGATAGTTGCTGTGATTTTTCACGCTATAAATCGGTGTCCCTTTTTTCAGTGTATTGGCCGTAAAATCATTCACGGGGTGATACTCACTATCAATCTTTTCTTTAATAGCCCCGAGCCTTTTATCCAGTACCAGCTTCTTCTCCTCAGTGACCTTTACATATTCCTTCTTGTTCACCACCATCATATCCCCGAATCCACATAATTCATAGGATGCAGTTTCTTTGGCTCCGCATGCACTTAATAAGAATGCGCATAATATCAAAACAACGAATCGCTTCATGTTTTTCCTCCTTATCATTTCTTCACATACTCAAAAGATATTCAAGCTTGTACGTCAACATGTTTGTTTTTTATGCAAAACTTCATCAACTTTGAAATGGATATAGTGGTATAATGTTCCTTAAGTGAATAAACCCACGCAGAAATTAGGTGCTGATCTTTAGCATAAAGGGAATTCGGTGTGAATCCGAAGCTGTTTCCGCAACTGTAAGTGCTGACGAAATAAGAAGAAAACCACTATTTGATCATTCAGATGGGAAGGTTCTTAAAGTAGGCTGACGCACGAGCCAGGATACCTGCCTATTTTCCATCGTATTATGCTCTTCGGAAGTTAAGGGTATGGTGCGGCTTTTTAGCATCTCTTTTTTTATATGGATGACAACTGCCGGCCAATATTCTTGGGTGGTTTTTTTTGTGTTTATGTACCCTCCCGGAAGATACGATAGGTGTTTCACAAACATCATTCAGAAAGGAGGAACTTACATATGGCAAAGGATTTCCGCTACTTATGTTATCCCTATATGAGAGAGTCAGTTTCAACTGTAGATTTTGAGATCCGGACCGATTCACTGTCGACTAAAATCGGACTCGCGTCATCAATGACGGAACACTTACCGAAATTGCACGGCGATTTACTATATTTAGCTGAGATGGCGTACCATCTCAATGGCTCGGTGCGGGGAATTACGGCCATCATGGAAGAGGACTTGAATAAATTGAGCCAAATGTATGATCGTTATGTGTCGGAAGTCGAGGATCGTATTCAAACCTTTGTCCTTCCGCAAGGCTGTACAGCCGCATGTACGCTTCATACCTGTCGCAGTGAAGCGAAAAAGTCCGTCCGTGCCTTACATAAAGTCAGTACTGAGATGAAAGTGGAAAATATTTTATTTAAATACGCTCATTTACTGGCAAATGTCCTGTTTGTGATGGCTGTGTATGTGAATAAATGTGAAGGGATTGAAGAAATTCCTTTTGTGAGTAAATCGTATAGCGACAAAATATAGAGAAGCGGGGAAGATGAAATATGAAAAAGTCAGGGTTAAATAGTTTACTATTATCAATCATTCTGGTTGTTTTCGCAGGGTGCAGCAATGGGGAAGAAGTAACATCCACAAAGGAAGTCAAGCCTGAAAATGAGTCTTATTCTGTGACCGATGACAGGGGAGAAGAAATTAGCTTTGAGAAAGTGCCGGAAACCGTTATTTCCTTACAGCCGAGTAACACAGAGATTCTCTTTGCCATAGGAGCCGGAGATAAGGTAACCGGGGCAACTGAATACGACAACTATCCTGAAGAAGCGAAGGAGATTAAAAGAGTGTCGGATTCCATGACGGTCAATGCTGAAGAGGTCATTGCACTAAAGCCGGAAGTTGTCATTGCTTATACTACTGGAGACGATGCCGGAGTGAAGCAGCTTGAAGAGGCGGGATTAAACGTATTCGTCATTCAATCTGCCCAAACCTTTGAAGATGTTTATGGGGATATTGAACAAATTGCAACGGTAATGGGAGTAGAAAAGAAGGGGAACGAATTGGTAGACGGTATCAAGCAACAGATTTCAGATGTGAAAGAAAAAGTAAGCACGCTAAAGGAAAAAGAACAAGTATATTTTGAAATCAGTCCATCTCCTGATATCTATACAGCTGGAGCAGAAACATTTCAGCAGGAAATACTGGAAACGGCCGGGGTCGAGAATATCTTTGTAGATCAAAAAGGCTGGGTGAAAGTTGCAGAAGAAGAAATCATTAAACGGAATCCTAATATGATTTTAACGACAGTGGGGTATGTCGACGAGCAGACAGCCGAAATCAAGTCCCGGGAAAGCTGGAAAGATGTACATGCAGTGAAAAATGGCCAAGTCTATTTCTTGGATTCAGACATTATGTCAAGACCGGGACCACGTATTGGAGAAGCCGTTGAGCTTACAGCCAAAACGGTGTATCCGGAATTGTTTTCTGAATAAGATTGAATGTTAGATGGGGAAGACAATGATTTGAAAGAGGGATCATTGTCTTTTTCTGATAGATTGTTACTTTTTGTAGGTTTTGTAAAGCAAACATATTAGTACTGTCTTCTTTCTAAATAGCCACATATTTTTGCGGGGAAATCCTTTTCATCACAAGTTCAACAATCTTTAACATTGTGATAAAGTTAACCTAACATCATCACGTTAGGAGAATTCAACATGAGTAAACTGGAAGTCATAGTCTTGAATGAGGAGGATGCCAAAGTGGCAGAAGCATCCGGAGCAGATCGTCTTGAATTGGTGTCTGCCATACATGAGGGAGGATTAACTCCTGATTTTCATGTGATAGAAAAAGTATTAGGGACTGTTTCGATTCCTGTTCAGATTATGATCCGATTACATAGTAAATCTTTCTCGTATCAGTCTGATGAATTGCATACCATGGCCGATCAAGTTAGAACCATAGTTGAAATGGGAGGACGAGGCATCGTTTTTGGCGCATTATCACCTGAAGGTAAGCTTGATCCCAACGCTTTAAAGGAGATCGTACAAAATGCGAAGGGTCAATCGATTACTTTTCACCGCGCTATCGACCTCTCTGATGATCCAGTAGCCCTATGTAAAGGAATATTCCAATCAGGCTTAAACGTTGATCGAATTCTTACATCAGGCGGAAAATCTGAAGTGAGTAAGGGATTGGATACGATTGGTGAAATGAGGGAAATAGAGAAAATGGGTGGTCCTATCATCATGCCGGGTTCGGGCTTAACTGTGGATAATATAGGCGAAATACACAGCAAGCTAAAAGCAAGAGAATATCATGTAGGATCAGGTGTCCGTCATAATGGGAGCTATGACTTAGGGATAGACTCTAAAAAGGTAATGGAAATCAAAAGTGTGATTATGTCCTAATTTGATTTGTTACTATACTACTATTGGAAAAAAGAATGAATCATGGTAAAAATAGTATGTAATACAATAGAATACTATCAATATTTCTACTAGGGGAGTCCGATACATTGCTTGGACTGAGAGGAGAACGCATAAGTTCTTTGACCCTTTGAACCTGATCTGGATGATACCAGCGTAGGGAAGTAGTACGAAAGCGCTTATTTGTGTTTTGAGGCGCTTACTACTTTTTGACATTTCGGGTTCTGATTATTCAGGACCCTTTTTTGTGTCTTCATGTCCTTTTGTTTAACAATGGGAAGCCTGACGCAGTAACTTCCAAGATCCAATCAAAAGGAGGAGAAGTTAAGTGGCAATCGAGTTAAAGACGCAATTTAAAAACAGTAAAAAAGTATATGTCGGAGGTTCAAGGCCAGACATACTTGTACCGATGAGAGAAATTGAACTGAGTAGGACGAATGTTTCCTTGGGCGTGGAAGAGAATGAACCGGTTCGTGTATACGATACAAGCGGACCATATACAGATGAGCGTTACCAAGTCGATATTCATAAAGGGTTACCTCCCGTTCGCACAGAGTGGATTCAAGAACGTCAAGATGTCACGGCTTACCCGGGACGTGAAATCGAGCCGGAAGATAACGGCTATAAAGGAGACGATCCTCGTGCAAACGTAGAGTCGTTCCCTACTATCAAACGTACCCCAATGCGGGCAAAAATGGGGCGTAATGTGACTCAAATGCATTATGCGAAAAAAGGAATCATTACACCGGAAATGGAGTTCATCGCGATCAGGGAAAATGTTGATCCTTCATTTGTAAGAGAAGAAGTAGCAAATGGCAGGGCCATCATTCCTGCCAATATCAATCATCCTGAATGTGAACCGATGATCATCGGCCGTCACTTTCATGTGAAAATAAACGCGAATATCGGAAACTCTGCCGTATCATCTTCCGTTGAAGAAGAAGTGGAGAAAATGACGTGGGCAACTCGTTGGGGTGCCGATACCATAATGGACTTATCAACAGGGAAAAACATTCATACAACAAGGGAGTGGGTCATTCGAAACTCCCCTGTCCCTGTTGGTACGGTACCGATCTATCAAGCACTTGAAAAAGTAAACGGAATTGCAGAGAATCTTACATGGGATGTGTACCGGGATACATTAATCGAACAGGCGGAGCAGGGAGTTGACTATTTCACCATTCATGCAGGTGTATTATTGCGGTATATTCAGCTGACGGCTGAGCGTACAACAGGCATTGTTTCCCGTGGAGGTTCAATCATGGCACAATGGTGTCTTGCCCATCATAAAGAGAACTTTCTTTATTCACATTTTGAAGATATATGTAAGATTTTAAAAGCCTATGATATCTCCGTTTCCTTAGGAGATGGTTTAAGGCCCGGATCAATTGCTGATGCGAATGATGAAGCACAGTTTGCCGAGCTTGAAACATTGGGCGAGCTAACCAAAATTGCTTGGAAGCATGATGTACAGGTGATGATTGAAGGCCCTGGTCATGTACCGATGCATATGATTAAAGAGAATGTGGATAAGCAAATGGAAATCTGTCATGAAGCTCCTTTTTATACCTTGGGCCCATTAACGACAGATATTGCCCCGGGGTATGATCACATTACTTCCGCCATAGGGGCTGCCATGATCGGTTGGTTTGGAACAGCCATGTTGTGCTATGTAACACCGAAAGAGCATCTCGGATTACCGAATAAAGATGATGTGAGAGAGGGTGTCATTGCATATAAAATCGCTGCACACGCAGCGGATTTGGCGAAAGGGCATCCAGGGGCACAAGTAAGAGATAATGCCGTTTCTAAGGCTCGATTTGAATTTAGATGGAATGACCAATTTAATTTATCCGTGGACCCGGAACGTGCAAGGGAATATCATGACGAAACACTTCCTGCAGAAGGGGCAAAAACGGCCCATTTTTGTTCAATGTGTGGACCGAAATTTTGTTCAATGAGAATATCACATGATATAAGGGAAATGAAGGAAAATAGCATTGATGACGCTCATAAGGAAATAGAAAAAGGGCTGAAAGAAAAATCGAAGGAGTTTGTGGAAAATGGATCAAACATCTATCGATGAACCTCTTAGCCATGTACTCAAATTGAAGAATGAGATCGTAAAGCTCAATCAGAGAGTCATCCAACTCGAAAAAGAAGTGAAGAGCATTCAGGAAAACTGCAGGCATGTCTTCTATGAAACGCAAGTAACAAGATCTTGTATCAAATGTCATTATGTAGAAAGTACCTATTATTAGAAACGTGTAAGTTATAGATTAAATTTCTTTTGACAGCTTGTATGTACCGTGCTACGATTATTACAAATTTCGGAATAGTAAATGAATATATATGTGTGACTCTTATTAAGAGAGGTGGAGGGACTGGCCCTATGAAACCCGGCAACCATTCAACCGATGTGTTGAAAAGGTGCTAATTCCTGCAAAGCAATTGGCTTTGGAAAATAAGAGAGGATTCTAATAGACATGAAGCCCTCTCTATCGCAAGAGAGGGCTTTTCTTTTTTTGAAATAAAAATTTAATAGACAAATGCAATAGGTGCTGAGTCATGCTCAGCTAAAAGGGAAGACCGGTGAAAATCCGGCACGGTCCCGCCACTGTAATGGGGAGCGACTTATCATTCAACCACTATTTCTGTTGAAATGGGAAGGGATAAGAAGCTGTGAACCTAAGTCAGGAGACCTGCCTGTTGTATGCGCTTATGCTCTACGTGGATATAGAGAGGGGTGAGGAATACGTGTTGAGAATACAAGAATGTCTCAACTCTAGTTAGTGATACGTATGAATCTCTCTTTCATTTGAAAGGGAGATTTTTTTGTTGATGACAACCATATCAAGTATAAGGAGTGAGGATTGAATGAGTAATGTGATTAGTTCCAATGTAGGATATCCAAGGATCGGTGAAAAGCGTGAATGGAAAAAGACCCTGGAACAATTTTGGGCAGGGAAGATTGAAAAGGATTCCTTCTTAGAACAAATGAAGGAAATAAGAGTCAACCATTTGAAGAAGCAATTAGAACAGGGGATTGATTTAGTTCCGGTTGGAGATTTCAGCTTATATGATCATGTGCTCGATACAGCCGTTATGTTCGGCTTGGTTCCCGAGAGGTTTCATTATAGTGGGGGTAAGGTCTCTCTTGAAACGTATTTTGAAATGGCCAGAGGCGCGAAGGACGCGGTGGCATTAGAAATGACAAAATGGTTTAACACCAACTATCACTATCTCGTGCCTGAGCTTGATGGGATCATACCTCAGTTAGTGGAAAATCGTCCCCTGCATTTATTTAGAGAGGCAAAACAAAAGCTAGGTATAGAAGGGAAACCGGTTATCTTAGGTCCTTTCACTTTTGTGAAATTGTCTAAAGGGTATGAAACCGGTGATTATAAAACTCTTGTTGATCAATTTGTCCCTCTTTATGCTGAAGTACTGCGTGAATTACAGGAAGAGGGGGTAGAGTGGGTACAAATGGATGAACCGATCTTATGCACATCCATCGGGGATGAAGAGATGGGTCAATTCAAAGAAGTCTATCAAACGCTTAAAGAATCCTGCCCCGGGTTAAAAATCATCCTTCAAACCTATTATGATAGTTTGGAAAGGTACCAGCGGGTGTTAGCATTGCCGGTAGATGGCATAGGGATAGATTTTGTGCATGATCGTGGTGAGAATTTGGCCGCGCTGAAAAGATTTGGCTTTCCTAAGGATAAACTCCTGGCTGCCGGCATTCTTGATGGCAGGAATATTTGGAGAAGTAATCTTGCGGATACCCATTCGCTTCTATCGTTCATTGCAGGGTATGTTCCGAGTGATCGCTTGATCATACAACCATCATGCAGTTTACTACATGTACCAGTAACCTTGCAGAATGAAGAAACACTTGGTACACCCCTCATTGACGCTCTATCATTTGCTGATGAGAAATTACATGAAATCTCTATCTTAACAAAGGGGATTCGTGAGGGAGCCGGGACAATAAACGATGATATCGTTCAAAGTGAAACGGCGATTAAGAATTTAAACGAATCACCACTGCGTAATAAGATAGAGGTGCAGGAAGAGGTGAAAGATCCTAACAATGTCGGGAGAAAAGATCCTTTCCATATTCGTAAACAGGAACAGGCCAAGTACTTTTCATTACCTTTTCTACCTACCACTACAATCGGCAGTTTTCCTCAAACCCAGGAAGTGAGAAGGCAAAGGCTGAAATGGAGGAAGGGAGATCTTTCTGAAGGGGAGTATCAGCAATATATTCAGGCAGAAATCAAACGTTGGATTGAAATTCAGGAACAAATCGGCCTTGATGTGTTTGTACATGGTGAATTCGAGCGGACGGATATGGTTGAATTCTTTGGTGAAAAATTAGAAGGTTTTCAATTTACGAAGTATGGCTGGGTACAATCATACGGTTCCAGATGTGTGAAGCCACCACTCATATATGGTGATGTGAAATTTAAAGAACCCATGACCGTTAGAGAAACTGTATACGCTCAATCCTTAACGGATAAACCGGTTAAGGGGATGTTAACGGGCCCGATCACGATTCTAAACTGGTCATTTGTTCGGAATGATGTATCACGTTATGAAGTAGCTAATCAAATCGCGCTTTCTCTCCAAAAGGAGATAGAGGAATTAGAAGCCAATGGCATTCGTATGATACAAGTCGATGAACCGGCACTTAGAGAAGGACTCCCTTTAAAGAGTGAGAATTGGGAGGAATATCTAAAGGCTGCCGTTTATGCTTTCAGATTGGCCACTTCATCTTTACAGAACCAAACCCAGGTCCATACCCATATGTGTTATTCGGATTTTGAAGATATTATAGATGCCATCAGTGATTTGGATGCTGATGTCATCTCAATTGAAACATCAAGAAGTCATGGGGAATTGATCCATGTTTTTGAAGATCATACGTATGATAAAGGGATAGGTCTTGGGGTATATGACATTCACAGCCCCCGGGTGCCGAAGCATGAAGAATTAATCCGTAATATACATCGGGCTCTTGAAGTGCTGGATGCCGATTTATTCTGGGTCAACCCGGATTGTGGTTTGAAAACACGTGGAATCGATGAGACGGTATCAGCTCTTAAAACCATGGTGGAAGCGGCGGAACAAGTGCGTGCAGAGATGCTCATGAAAAAGGAAGGATAATTGTCAATATGATCGAGTGCCGATGATTACGTTCCTTTGATCCACCTTTTCAAAATGCAGGGCGCAATTGAAAAGAATTGCGTCCTGCTCATAAGGAGATAAAAAGAAAATGCCATACATAGCCATAGGAAGAATCATTCAAGTATTTAATGAACATCAGCCAAAGCGCACTATCCTGTATTTGGTGAGTGATAAGGGGGTTGATGAGTTCCTACAAGGGAGGATTTCATTAAAAACCGCTTTAGCATGGCAGGCGGAAGAAAAGATATGCAATGTCTATGCTCCCAGTTAAAATATAGAGGGAGAAAAAAATAAGCTTCCCAAAATCCTTTGAATTGTGTTAACTTAAAGTTATACATAGTTTACATACACAAGGGGGATTTGAAAGTGAACGGAGAAAAATTAAGGGTGATCATTCACTGTGCCATCTTTGCTGCGATTACGGGGATTTTCGCTCAAATCGAGATTCCACTTCCACTCGTTCCTATCAGTGGGCAAACATTAGCAGTAGGAATTACAGCGACGATTCTTGGAAGCCGATATGGTGCGTTTGCCATGGTATGCTATGCAGCCCTGGGAGCAGTCGGTGTTCCTGTATTTGCAGGATTCAGTGGAGGTGCACAGGTACTGGTTGGGCCTACAGGAGGCTATATTTTCGGCTTTATCGTAGCGGCTTTCTTTACTGGATTCATTCTTGAGAAAACCAAATTCACGATTCCGATGGCGATGATTGCCAATACGGTCGGAATGATCATTACGTTGGTCCTGGGTACCATTCAACTGAAATTTGTTGCCGATCTTAGCTGGAATCAGGCAATGGCAGCAGGCGTTTATCCATTTATCGTAGTTGGACTTATCAAAGCATTCCTTGCAAGCTGGATTGGGATCACGGTAAGACAGCGTCTGGTTCAAGCCAGGTTGATCGGGAATCGGAAAGTAGCAGCATAATGAAAAAAAGTTGACTCTTTGTTGGGAGTCAACTTTTTTATGATTAAAATTTATACATAGACCAATAGCCAATATCTTTGAATCCGATTCGTTTATAAATTTTCCCTGCTTCGGGATTATCATAGAATAGGCACAACTCTTTTCCTTCTTCTAATACGTCACGACAAAGCTTCGTCATGCACTCCGTCGCATAGCCTTTTTTCTTATACTCAGGATGTGTACATACAGCGACAATCATCGCAGACATACTGTTTTCCGCGGTTGTGGAAGAAGAAGAAACAAATTTTCCGTCTTCTTCTACGTAATAGCTTCTCGACACTCCTGCTTCCATGCTATGTTTTCTTTTTTCTACAGAAAAGTCGCCACCACTGAATTCAGGGATGCTGTTCAACAGGTCCACAAGTTTAGGTAAATCAGTGAGGGTAGCCTGTTTTACATGAGGCAGGTCTTGTCGATCCATTGCTTCCGTGTTGTCACATTTAGCATAGTACATATGTCTTTTGGAATTAATTTCTCTGGATAAAAAGGGTTCGACCTGCGTCACAATCCTTTTTAAACCGGAAACGATGCTGTAGTCTTCGGTTCCATTGATGATTCCGGCAAACCCTTCTGCATCAAATTCACCCATGGAAAAAGGGATGAAGTTTTCTCTGTACTTAAGGAGGATTCCCCTCAAATTCCCTTCCGCATCAAAGTCGCCCCAAATTTTCTGAAAATCCTGTTCATACCCAAAGGCTTCAATATCCCCGATAATAAACAAATTCTCAGCAGGCTGCTGATGAATGAGTTGCTGGCAAAGACCATGATCCTGTTCTGTAAGCTGTCTGATCATCAAGTTCCCCTCCTGTAAATAATCATTATCATACCAAAATTAGAAATATTTAGTAAAGTATTATTTTTAGGAGAATTTCAATAATAGCGGGTACAAGTGGTGTAGCTTGCATAATTTTTGTTGGACTAACAGAAATTATGAATAGCTACACTTTTTTATGAAATACCATGCGTGGTTTTAAATTCATTAAAATAGGGAATCTTAGCATCAAACACAGTTATTAGGAGGGAAACTTTATGCTTTGGACCATTATTGGAATTCTTTTAGTCCTTTGGTTACTTGGATTGATTTTTAAAATCGGAGGAGCCATCATCCATGTATTACTTGTTATTGCCATTGTTGTATTCTTATTTAACAGAATAACCGGGCGAAAGAAAGGGCTATAACCCCTTACAATATCAAAGGTCCGTCCCTCGAATTCGAGGGACGGACCTTTGATATATAGACTATTTAACGGCTGGGCCGCCTTTAAGTTCGATTTCAGATGGTACGTTTGAGAATTTCTTGAAGTTTTCGTTGAATTTGTGGGCAAGTTCTTTTGCCTTCACTTCATAGGCTGCTTCATTGGACCAGGTTCTCTTTGGTTGAAGGACTTCGTCAGGAACACCAGGAACGTGAACAGGGATGTTCAGACCAAAGATGTCGTCCGTTTCTGTTTCAACGTGAGTCAGTTCCCCTTCAAGAGCTGCTTGAATCATAGCACGAGTGTACGATAACTTCATGCGGTTTCCAACACCGTATTCTCCACCGGTCCAACCAGTGTTCACTAAGAATACTTGTGCATTGTGCTCATCGATTTTCTTCCCAAGCATTTCGGCATAACGAGTGGCAGGGAGCGGCAGGAATGGTGAGCCAAAGCACGTCGAGAATGTGGCCTGTGGTGAAGTGATTCCGCGCTCAGTACCTGCAAGCTTCGATGTATAACCGCTCAAGAAGTGGTACATTGCTTGTTCTTTCGTCAGTTTGCTGATTGGAGGCAATACCCCGAATGCATCTGCCGTTAAGAATACAATGGTATTCGGATGTCCTGCAACACTTGGTTCAACGATGTTTTCCATCGCTTGAAGAGGGTACGCAGCACGAGTGTTTTCTGTTAATGAGTTATCCTCATAATCAGCGATGCGGGAATGGTCATCGAGAACCACATTTTCAAGGACAGAACCGAAACGGATCGCATCAAAGATCTGAGGCTCCTTTTCACGTGTCAGTCCAATACACTTAGCGTAACAGCCGCCTTCAATATTGAATACACCGTTCGGGGACCATCCGTGCTCATCATCGCCGATTAAACGGCGGTTAGGGTCTGCGGACAATGTCGTTTTCCCTGTACCGGATAAACCGAAGAACAATGCCACATCTCCTTCGCGTCCAACATTTGAAGAACAGTGCATGGAAAGGATATCGGATTCTGGAAGCACATAGTTCATGACAGAGAAGATCGATTTCTTCATTTCACCTGCATACTCAGTTCCGCCAATTAAGACAATTCTTCTTTCAAATGATACAATGATAAATGTTTCAGAGTGAGTTCCATCTTCTGCTGGATCTGCCTTGAAGTTAGGGGCAGAAACGACGGTGAATTCTGATTGATGACCCTTTACCTCTTCTTCTGAAGGGCGAATGAATAATTGGTGAGCGAAAAGATTATGCCAAGCGAGTTCGTTGATCACTTGAATCGGTAGTCTATGTTTTGGGTCAGCACCTGCGAACCCTTTGAATGAAAATACTTCTTCTTTTTCTTTTAAGTAATCTAATACTTTTGTATATAGTTTATCGAATGATTCTGAAGAGATTGGTTGATTGACAGAACCCCACTCAATCTTATCCTTTGTGGATGGTTCTTCTACAATGAATTTATCCTTAGGAGAGCGTCCTGTGTATTTACCAGTTTCTGCTCTGACTGCACCTGATGATGTTAAAACGCCTTCATTTCGTTGAAGGACTTTTTCAACTAATTGGGAAACAGATAATTGTTCCTGAATGTTTTGACCGTTAAGTAATTCTGTTAATTCATTAGACATGCTCACTGAATTCATTAGAACCCTTCCTTTATATAAATTTAATGATCTCGTTTACTTCACAAAAATAGTATAACACAATTGAATCATTAGTCTATACTATTTATTCAATTTTATATTGTGTCTTCATATTGTCACATTTTTTGTCCAAATATAGCTTGTATCTTCTTATATATATGAAGGAAATATCATAATGTTTAGCCTCAATGCCTAATTAGGTTATTTTATGAGGGCAAGATAGGTTGGAATCATAAATAGAGTAAGCTTAAATGGTTAAACATGTCACTCGAAAAAAAGTTGACACCCTTTGTACGAAACGTTATCATAGTTCCTTGAACGGATACTCTTATCCTGAGCTGGTGGAGGGAGCAGACCCTATGAAACCCAGCAACCTGCTATATAGTGAATGGATCTTATTCTTTTGAAACGATCCGATTAAGCGAAGGTGCTAAACTGAGGCAAGGTCTAAGAACCTTGAACGATAAGAGAGAAAAGGCGCGGCTATGATCTGAAACCTTTCCTCTAATGCTTTTTTCGAGGAAGGGTTTTTTCTGTTTATAGTGGATCAAATGCACATAATTCATGATTTTCTTATAAAAACTTCATGTTTACTTCATACTACTTAGGGAAATGAGTACCGTATCTGTTTAATGTTTTGTTAGATTAAAGTCTAACAATTATGCTTAAGGAGGAACCTTGATGTCAACTAAACGTCGTCTGTTTACATCTGAGTCCGTAACGGAAGGACATCCAGATAAAATTTGTGACCAAATCTCTGATTCAATTCTTGATGCAATTCTTACAAATGATCCGAATGCTCGTGTAGCATGTGAAACGTCTGTTACGACGGGTCTTGTTCTTGTTGCAGGTGAAATTACAACCAATACGTATGTCGATATTCCAAAAATCGTTCGTGAAACGATCCGTGAAATTGGCTACACTCGTGCGAAATATGGCTTTGATGCTGAAACATGTGCTGTATTAACATCCATCGATGAACAATCTGCTGATATCGCTCAAGGTGTTGATCAGGCACTTGAAGCCCGTGAAGGTAAAATGACGGATGAAGAAATCGATGCAATTGGTGCAGGTGACCAGGGGTTAATGTTTGGATTCGCTTGTAATGAAACGAAAGAGCTTATGCCTCTTCCGATTTCCCTTGCTCACAAAATTTCCCGTCGTCTGACTGAAGTTCGTAAAGAAGAAATCCTTCCTTACTTACGTCCGGATGGAAAAACTCAAGTAACCGTTGAATATGATGAAAACGATAAGCCGGTTCGCATTGACACGATCGTTATCTCAACTCAGCATCACCCTGAAGTGTCACTTGAGCAAATCCAACGTAACTTAAAAGAATATGTCATCGATCCTGTTGTACCGAAAGAACTGATCGATGAGCAAACAAAATACTTTATCAACCCGACTGGTCGTTTCGTTATCGGCGGACCACAAGGTGATGCAGGATTAACAGGACGTAAAATCATCGTTGACACATACGGCGGATACGCTCGTCACGGCGGCGGTGCATTCTCTGGTAAGGATGCAACAAAAGTGGACCGTTCTGCAGCCTATGCAGCACGTTATGTAGCGAAGAACATTGTGGCAGCAGGACTTGCTGACAAATGTGAAGTTCAATTAGCGTATGCAATCGGTGTCGCTCAACCGGTATCCATCTCAATTGATACTTTTGGAACAGGTAAAGTATCAGAAGACGTACTCATTGACGTTGTTCGCAATAACTTTGATCTGCGTCCTGCAGGAATCATCAAAATGCTGGACCTTCGTCGTCCGATCTACAAGCAGACGGCTGCTTACGGACACTTTGGCCGTAACGATATTGATCTTCCTTGGGAGCGTACAAACAAAGCGGAAGCATTAAAAGCGGAAGCGTTAAGCGAATAAGGAAATAGAGAGATAGAAGAGACCAACACTTTTTTTATAGTGTTGGTCTTTTTAGTTGTGGCGGATTGTAGTGAAATGAGATGTTCTGTGTCTATCGGCAGATAAAATTGATTTTTTGCAGATAAATCTTGAAATGGCAGACAACCATCAAGTTCATCATTTTTTTACCAGCCACACATGAAAAAATTCCATGAGTAAGCAAAGGCTGGTTGGGGTATCCCAAGTATAGGATATTAAAATGGTTTGATGCTTTTATAATATTGTCCTTTTTCTGCGTATTCTCTGGAGATGCGCTTCATTTCGCTAATATCATGTTCGTTTAACTCTCTCACTACTTTTGCCGGCCGGCCGAATGCCAGTGTGTTGGGAGGAATGACCTTCCCTTGTGGAACAAGGCTTCCTGCCCCAATAAATGCCCCTTCACCAATTTCAGCATTATCGAGAATGATCGATCCCATGCCGATTAAAGCTTTTTTTCGGATTTTGCAGCTATGTAGAATCACTCCATGGCCTACGGTTACTTCATCTTCAAGAATAAGAGGGTTATTTGGACTCTGATGAAGAATGGAATTATCCTGTATATTTACTTTATTACCGATTTTCGTTGGAGCGACATCCCCTCTGATGACGGTGTTAAACCAGATGCTGGACTCTTCACCGACCTCCACGTCCCCGGAGATGGTCACATGATCGGCAATGTATGCCGAATGAGCGATGATTGGTTTTTTATCATAATATGGATAGAGCATTTTTTACTACCCCTTTCAATAATATTTACTATAATAATGGTAGCAGAATTCATTCACATAGAGAACTATTAAGGAGGAATTGCCATGTGGAAATGGGAAACAGATCAAGAAGCAAAGGCAGTCATCGTTATCATTCATGGAGCAATGGAGCATCATGGCCGGTACGGTTGGCTCATTGAAATGTGGCGTGCAGCAGGCTTCCATGTCATCATGGGGGATTTACCGGGTCAGGGTATGACTTCAAGAAGTCAAAGAGGACATATTGATTCGTTTGATGAATATATAGTGGAAGTGAAAGATTGGGTACAGGCGGCGTATCAATTTGAATTGCCTGTATTTGTGATTGGTCATAGTATGGGTGGGCTCGTTGCGGTGCGTATGCTTCAGGAATCCCATGTGAACCTGGCAGGTGTGATATTGTCCTCACCATGTTTAGGCTTGGTCACGACCCCTTCAAAACCGATCGAGCTCTTGTCCCACGGTTTGAATAAGATCGCTCCCATGGTGAAATTTCCATCAGGATTAACGATTGATATGGCAACAAGAAATGCAGATGTACGTGAAATTGACAGCAACGATTCACTCTATATCACCAAGGTGTCTGTCCGCTGGTACAGGGAGCTCGCCCATGCGATCAAACTGGCTTTTATAAACCTGGAAAAAATGCCTGACGTTCCTCTGCTCGTTCTGCAGGCTGGTGACGACAAAATCGTCGATAAAAAAGCAGTGAAAAAATGGTTCAACGAACTGTCTTTATCTGAAATGCATTACAAAGAATGGCCGAAATGCTATCATGAAATCTATAATGAACCAGAAAGAGAAGATATCTTTGAATACTCGAAGATTTTCATTGAAAGTCGTTTGAAAGCGCTAGGATACATTTTGTAAAAGAGGTGGTAAAGGTGTCGATCCCAAGTGATCCCTTTTCGTTAATGACAAGAGTATACCGAAATGTTTTTCCGATTGTTAATAAAGAACTAGATGAGTGGAAGAGACGGGCAGAAGCGATCCCCAATCAGGAACTAAGAAGTCAGGCCCTTGCCAGTATCGAACATAAAACATTTCATTGTGAAGGTGGATCGATCCTTTCCCTGCTGGCACTGGACAAAAAAGAAGACACGATTCGATTTATCGTCGCCTATCAAACCATAAGTGATTATTTGGATAATCTGTGTGATCGAAGCGTTTCCCTGGATCCCGACGATTTTGCCCTTCTTCATCAATCCATGAAAGATGCCTTGACGGTGGGTGCTGAGCCTGCCAATTACTATGCTTTAAGGGCCGATCAGGATGACGGGGGATATCTGAGGGATTTAGTGCTTACCTGTCAGTCCGTACTTGAATCATTGACCCACTATAATAGCATCCAAAAGGATCTTATACAGCTTTGTGAATACTACTGCGACTTGCAGATACATAAACATGTAAGAAAAGAGGAAAGGGTAGGAAGGCTGCAGAATTGGTTTGAAACTCACCGTGCGAACCTTCCGGAAATGAATTGGTACGAGTTTTCCGCCTGCTCCGGATCGACACTTGGCATCTTCTGTTTAGTGTCATACGCATGCCGAAGTGATTTTCAGCCATCTTATACAGAAAAAATCAAACAAGGATATTTTCCATACATTCAAGGATTACACATTCTTCTTGATTACTTCATCGATCAGGATGAGGATCATGAGGGGGGAGACTTGAACTTCTGCTTTTATTATGAAGATGATGAGCATTTAAAAGAGCGTCTTCTTCATTTCCTTCAGAAGGCAGACGAACACACCCATGAACTGCCCCATGCCCATTTTCACCGCCTGATCAACAAAGGACTCATAGGCGTCTACCTGTCAGACGACAAGGCAAACAAACAAGAAAAAGTACAATCCTTCTCCAAACAATTCATCGCACAAGCCGGCTGGATCACCAGATTCTTCTACATAAACGGAAAAATCTACCGAAAATGGAGAAATCGGAAAAAAACATCCTGAAAAAGAGGGACGGACCTTCGAAACAAGTTTCGAAGGTCCGTCCCTTTTTTTGTCTGTTTTATCAAACTATAGTCGGTAGGTAGTATACTAAATTCGACCTTAAATACCATATTTATACAAATAATATTCGTTGACATCTTTCAATTTATGACAATTTACTCATTAAAAATATTGCAGAATACAATACTATTTACCTAAATATATATTATTTCGTAATACTAAGTAACTAATGTATTCTGAAAATATTTACTTTTCAGAATAATGGAGTATATTTTAATTAGTGTAAAAATTTAGTGCATAACAAGAGGGGGAAACGTGTTTGAAATCTCGTAAAGTATTATCGATGGCCATGGTCGCGGCATTAAGTGTAGGGGCATTTGCCGTACCTGCATCAGCTGCAACCACAGTGCCTGAAAATGTGTTAGCGAAGCCGACGGTGAAACATGATCATAAACATGGAGGGCCTTTTGATTTAGGCATTGCGAATGATGAACGCCTGATTGAAATGCTGAAGGAAGAAGGCAAAATTAAGCAAAATGCGACACCTGCCGAAGCGGAGAAAGCATTGCAAAAGTTCCTGAAAGCGAAAGCGGATTCTGCTGAAAAACAAGCGGAAGAAGGCGAACTACACGGTGAAGAAGCAGAAGCGAAGTCTAAGCTTCAAAAAGAAATGAAGAATAACAGCTTGACTTCAGGTAAGGGAAATAAGCTTGGACAAGCTAAGAAGAATGCACCGGCTTCTGTGGAGGAAGAAGCGTATGATGGCGTGAAAAGAACGGATGACGTGTTAGTTCTTTTAGTGGATTATCCTGACAAGCCTCATAATACATTAACTCCGGATGAAACTGATATGTATTATGATGATGAGGATGCTTATTCTAGAGCACATTATCAAGACATGCTGTTTGGTGAAGGTGGTTGGACAGGCCCAGACGGTAAAAACTATGTTTCCATGAAGCAATATTATGAACAACAATCGGGTGGAAGCTATTCTGTAGAAGGTGAAGTTGCCGGTTGGTATACAGCAAGTAAGCCGGCAGCAGCATATGGTGGTAATGACCCACAACCCGATGGTAGTGACGTGAATGCAAGAGGTCTTGTAAAAGAAGCTTTAGAGGCAGCAGCTGCAGATCCGAATGTAAACCTTGCTGACTATGACAAATGGGATCGTTATGATCTCGATGGGGATGGGGATTATCTTGAGCCAGACGGACTTGTTGATCACTTAATGGTTATTCACTCTGGTGTGGGTGAAGAAGCAGGCGGGGGGTCATTAGGGTCAGACGCAATCTGGTCTCATCGTTGGAATTTAGGTGGTATTTTCCCAATCGAAGGTTCTCCGGCACCTGAAGTGGATTATTGGGGAGAAGGAACAATGTATGCCTACGACTACACTATCGAACCTGAAGACGGTGCTGTCGGGGTTATGGCCCACGAATTTGGACATGATTTAGGTCTTCCAGATGAGTACGATACTCAGTACACAGGAACAGGTGAGCCGGTAAGCTATTGGTCCATCATGGCAAGCGGAAGCTGGGCCGGGGATATTCCGGGAACTCAGCCTACAGGGTTCAGTCCTTATATGAAAGAAATGCTTCAGTCTTCTGCTGTAGTGGATAGTGAAGGTACTCAAGGGAACTGGTTAAATGGAGAAGAAACCAACTTAGAAGACATTACTAAAGCAGGAACAGAACTATTACTCGACGAAGCAAACACAAAAGGAACAAATAACGACGTAGTCAAAGTCAATCTTCCTAAAAAAGAAACAGTCATCAATGAGCCGGCAAGCGGTGAATATGAGTATTTCTCAGGAAGTGCAGATGACTTACACAATTATTTAACTACTACTGTGGATTTAACGAATGCTACATCTGCTGAGTTCAATTTCAAAGCCTGGTATGACATCGAGAAAGATTGGGATTATGCATATGTAACAGTAAATGGCGAGCCTATTGCTAGTGATATTACTACAAATGAGGATCCATATGATGTTAATGAAGGAAATGGTATCACAGGCTCTTCTGACGGTTGGATAGATGCTTCTTTCGATTTGTCTGATTATGCAGGAGAAGAAGTTGAGGTAGCCATTGAGTACGTAACAGACGGAGCAGTTTCAAATCCTGGTTTATATGCAGATGATTTATCTGTAGTGGTCGATGGACAAGAAGTATTGTTTGATGACGCTGAAGGCGATGAAAAATTCGTTTTAGACGGCTTCACGAAAAACGACGGTATCAAGCGCTCAGACCACTACTACCTACTGGAATGGCGCAGCCACAACGGTGTAGATAAAGGTCTTGCCAACATCCGCCGTGGTGCAAGCTTAATGAAATATGATGGTGGTTTGGTAGTATGGTACGTTGACAAACAATTCAGCGAAAACTGGACAGGAATTCACCCTGGAGATGGATTCGTCGGTGTTGTCGATGCAGACCAAAAGACAAATTATTGGAGCGACGGCACAGTTGGATCGACTCGTTACCAGGTTCACGATGCTGCATTCAGCTTAAATAAATCTGAGAAAATGTTCTTGGATTACTCTGATATTACTGGTATCACGATGAAAGACAACCACACTAAACGTAACCCATTATTTGACGACAGTGCAGATTACAGCAACAAAGGTATGGTAGACGCGGGACGTAACGTACCGAATTACGGATTGAATTTCCGTGTAACAGGAGAAAGTGCTGACGGTACAGTCGGTAAAGTGTTAATCTACAAAAAATAAGTAAGTTAAGGGTGACTGCCATCTCGGCAGTCACCCTTTAAGCATGTTAGTGGACATTTTTTACTACTGAATTGATAATAATACTCACATCAATTAAAGGAGATGTCCATTTTGAAGCTTAGTGTTTTAGATCAATCACCCATTTCAGAAGGAATGAGCCCACAAGAGGCTTTACATCATACAGTACAATTAGCACAACATGTCGAGAAGTTGGGATTTGAACGTTTCTGGGTATCCGAGCATCATGATTCAACGGGATTGGCAGGTTCCTCCCCGGAGGTGTTGATCGCCCATCTGGCACAGAATACGTCAAGAATCCGTGTAGGTTCCGGAGGGGTTATGCTTCCTCATTACTCTTCTTATAAAGTAGCGGAAAACTTTCGGTTGCTTGAAGGGCTGAACCCGAATCGTATTGACTTAGGCCTCGGGAGGGCACCTGGCGGAATGCCGATGGCAACGATGGCCCTGCACGACGGGAAGCCGAGGGACGTCAATCGATATCCTGAACAAATCGATGATCTGCTGGGGTACTTAACCGATTCATTACCGGATACCCATCCCTACCAGGGCTTAACCGCAGCACCGATAATTGAAACGATGCCGGAAGTTTGGATGCTCGGTTCAAGTCCATCCAGTGCGATGCTGGCGGCACAAAAAGGATTACCGTATACCTTTGCCCAGTTTATTAACGGGGAAGGCGGCCCTCAATATACGCAGGCTTACAGAAATAACTTTGTTCCTTCCGAATACCTGAAGGAGCCAAAGAACATCGTAGCCGTGTTTGCCATCTGTGCCGAAACGGATGAAGAAGCAGGAAGAGTCGCATCCAGCATAGACTTAGCGATCTTAATGATTGAACAAGGCATGCGTTCAAACGGGACACCAAGCCCTGAAAAAGCGGCAGCTTATCAGTACACCCCATTTGAAGAAATGAGAGTGAGGGAAAATCGCAAACGCATGGTAGTGGGAAATCCTAAAAAAGTGAAAGAACAACTACTTTCACTCAGTGAACAGTACGAAACAGATGAAATCATGCTCGTCAGCATCACCCATGACTTTCAAGATAAACTTAAATCATTTGAATTAATTGCTAAGGAATTATTATAGAAAATAGGGACGGACCTCGAAAAGGTCCGTCCCTATTTTTATTGTCCAGCTTATGCTTGTCGCCTCTAGTCAAAGCCCTTACGCTTTTCTTTTTATCGTTTCTCCAATGCCACAATAAATGGAGGGTTATTCAGCTGGTTCATGAATTGATAGCGAAGGACGTGGACGTAGTTTTGGTCCAGTTTTTCCACGTAGCGAAGGATATAGTCCCGTTCTACCGCTCCTTCCGGGTGACCATGATAAATGACAAGGACAAGGATCCCTTCAGGTGCCATCATTTCCAGGATTTGATTCAAGGCGAGTATCGTTGTTTTTGGGCGGGTGACAATTTCTTTGTCGCCACCGGGTAAGTACCCAAGGTTAAAGATTGCGCCTGTCACTTTCCCGTGATGGACGGGAGGAATGACATTCATCACTGTCTCGTGACCTTGTTGAAAGAGTGTCACCCGGTGAGCAAGGTCATGGGTGATGAGCTGTTCTTTCGTGTTTTCTATGGCATCCTCTTGGATATCAAAACCGTATACCCGGCCATTTTCTCCGACTAACCGAGCCAGGAATAAAGTGTCATGCCCATTCCCGAGTGTTGCGTCTATTGTAATGTCTCCTGGTTTGACAGCCCGTTCCAGAAGCTCTCTTGCAAAAGGTAAGATACGATCTAATTTCATGTTTTCACATCCACTTTATAGTATTTTCCCTGCCAGCTGTCCCGGCGTTTAAGTTCATCATCAATGGCGTTCAATACACTCCATTTATTCACGCTCCACATCGGTCCGATCATCAGGTCGATAGGTCCGTCCCCCGTAATGCGGTGAACGATCATTTCCGGTGGAATGACTTCCAGCTGATCGCAAACCAATTTTACGTAATGATCGAAATCCATGAAGTCGAGCAGTCCTTTTTCGTATTGCTTGACCATGGGAGTTCCTTTCAGTAAATGCAAGAGGTGGATTTTAATTCCCTGGACGTCAAGCTTGGCCACTTCACGTGCCGTTTCCATCATCATTTCTTCATCTTCTTGAGGAAGTCCGTTAATAATATGGGAACAGACCCGTATACCGTGTTTTCTTAATTTATTGACTCCATCGACATAGCACTGATAATCGTGGGCCCGATTGATCAACGAGGCGGTCTTTTCGTGAACGGTTTGCAGACCCAGTTCTACCCATAAATAGGTTCTTTCGTTCAATTCAGCTAAATATTCGACTACATCGTCAGGAAGGCAGTCCGGACGGGTAGCGATGGAAATACCTACAACACCCTCTTGCCCGAGAACGGATTCGTATTTCTCTTTTAGCACATCAACAGGTGCGTGAGTGTTGGTGAAGGCTTGGAAATACGCCATATACTTACCGTCTTTCCACTTCTTGTGCATTCTTCCTTTAATATCATTGAATTGCTTTTCTAAGGAGTCTATCCTGCTCCCGGCAAAGTCTCCAGAGCCGGCAACACTGCAAAAAGTACAGCCGCCATGGGCGACCGTGCCATCCCGGTTCGGGCAATCGAAGCCGCCATCCAAAGCAACCTTAAAGACTTTATGTCCAAAGTGATTTCGTAAATGGTAGTTCCACGTATGATATCGTTTTAAATCTGTGGCATATGGAAATGGGTTTGTCTCGATGACAAACACCTCCTACGTTTCAATGTGTAAAAAAAAAGTATGTATGGCTCAAAGAGATTTTACCATGAACACGGGGTCAAATGTATCCTGCATAGAGAAATAGGTGAAGATTACCACTTCTGAAACGGGCAATCAGGTTCAAACTAAGATGGAGGAGAGTAAGGATGGGACCTTCCTCTTCTTTATTCTATACGTCAAGGAGGTAGTCGAAATGGCAACAAGAAATTCGGTTGATGAATGCATTCAAAAGTGTGAAGATGCCATTCGTTACGCTCAAGAACAATATAAATCCGGGACACAGCAAGAGCATTACCACGATGTGGAATACACTCAAGCCATGCAGCAGCTTGAAGAAGCGGTGAATGATGTGGCTCATTTGGCCAACAGCGCCAACTCTCAACAGCGTGAGCAATTGCATCGCATGAGACTTCAGCTTCAGGCCTTACAAAATGAGATGATTTTGTTAGATCATGATCCAAATGTAGTAGGAGGTAAATTACATTGACCACTCGTTCCGATAAAAAAAACCCTGAACAAAAGACCCGCAGTGAATTCCGTAATTTAGATACAGAATTCGGGGCTGAAAACAATCCTGTCAAAGCTGCGAAAAAGCGTTACGAAAAACAAGGACAGCCTGTTAAGTCCGATCATCATAACGGAAAATAATGGACAGAAACCAGGTGCTCTTTAAATACGTGCACCTGGTTTTTTAAGTTATGAAAAAGGACATCTATTTTGAGAAAAAATTCTTGCCCCCTTTCACAAAAAAGAGTAAAATCCTTTTGGGACTCGAAATAAAATGATGGAAAGGGGGCAGAAACATGCCCAAATCATTATGGTTGCTTGTCATTGGAATGATGGTGAATGTGACAGGTGCCTCTTTTTTATGGCCTCTTAATACCATTTATCTTCATGAGAATTTAGGGAAGTCACTGTCTGTAGCGGGAATTGTGCTGATGATGAACGCTGGAGCGAGCGTCATCGGTAATCTGATCGGGGGAACACTCTTTGATAAGTTTGGTGGATACCGCTCGATATTAGTAGGGATTTCCATTACCTTGACTGCACTCATCGGGATGAATATTTGGCATGGCTGGCCTCACTATGTGGTCTTTTTGACCATTGTTGGATTTGGCTCAGGGATTGTATTTCCTTCCATGTATGCCATGGCAGGTTCGGTATGGCCTGAAGGTGGACGGAAAGCATTCAATTCCGTCTATGTGGCGCAAAATATTGGAGTTGCCGTTGGAGCCGCATTAGGAGGATTCGTCGCCTCGTTTTCCTTTAACTATATATTCTTAGCGAATCTTAGTATGTATATCGTCTTTTTCTTCATTGCCTTATTGGGTTATCGAAACATTTCCGTTAACGGTCATCAAACATCCGTGTTGAATGAGTCTAAGGTGATAAGGGATAAATCGAAACTGAAGGCACTGCTCTTCATTTGTGTGGCCTATTTATTATGTTGGATGGGCTATGTACAATGGCAATCCACTATTGCAACGTACACCCAGGAAATCAATATTTCCTTGAAACAATATAGCTTATTGTGGACGATCAATGGAGCATTGATTGTGCTTGCACAGCCACTTTTATCGAAAGCCATCAAGCGGTTTGAACATAATTTAAAGCTTCAAATTATGATTGGGACGATTATTTTCATGGTTTCGTTCGCAGTGGCTTCGATTGCCGATCAATTTCAATGGTTTGCCATTGCCATGATCATTCTGACGATTGGTGAGATGCTCATATGGCCGGCTGTTCCTACCATTGCTAACTCACTGGCTCCAAAAGGGAGAGAAGGATTCTATCAGGGAATCGTCAATAGTACAGCAACAGGAGGGAGAATGATTGGACCGTTTATCGGAGGAGTATTAGTGGACGTATTCAGCATGCAGGTGTTGTTTATGACGTTGATCGCTTTCTTCATGGTTTCATTAGTCATTACGAGTCAATATGACCGACCGTTGAAAAAGAAAAGCCCAGTCTCCGTATCGGTTCAACAATAAAGAAACCCCCAATGAGAATTCATTGGGGGTTTCTCCATATAAAAAGGGCTCCCGTTTCCTACGGAAGCCCACTTGCAAAAAATTGAGGCGAGAGATCAGCAAACGCCACATCGTTTGTTGTCACAAGGACGTGATCCCCGACTTACACAATTCAGCTCATCGCTATAATAGAATAGCATAGGACTTATAAGAAAACAAGACTATTTTACAAAAAATAATCTAATCAGTTAGATTAAAGGAAGTTTTAGAAATATTTATAGTCGTTTCTAAGAAGCATTACTATAGAAAAATAGGAATGGGAAAAAAATCGAATAAAAACGTAACGATTGGATGCAGAACGTTAGGTTAAACCTTTTTCTTGAGCCAATATTTTATGAGTGGACCCGTATTTCCAAACACAGGGTCCAATGATGGACGCGGAACGTTCTTAATTTCAATTAGAACACTTGGCCGTTCACGCAATGAACCTTTTTTCAAATTATAATCGTCCCCGTTCGGATAAGCACCTGCGACTTTAAAGTCGGGACTTGAGGATAATTTCTTATGTCCGGTCCCGGCTGGAAGGATGATCACATCACCTTTATGGACCGTCACTTCCTCGCCCATTTCGCCACCTAATTGAACCGTTGCCTCACCTTCCATGACCCCTAATGCTTCATGTGCATTACTATGGTAATGGTGGTAATCATATATGCCATTTGTCCAACTATTGAGCCACTGATTTCTGTTAAAGAGCTTTTCGGCGTCATGAGGATGATCAAGTGCATTCCGGTAAATGATTACGGGCAGGTCCGGGTTGTTCGGGATGATTCCATCGTCTTCGAAATAAAATATCTTCAGTTCTGCGATTTTCATCCTTTCATTCCTCCATTCATTGTTAAGAAGTTTCCCTAATTCCGTATAAATTAAACCGATTCTCCACTAGTAATTGAAAGATTGGCAAACCGTTTTCATTTCCGCAACGAAGGTGATTGTATGTGCTACTATAGATGTATACGTTCTCTTTCAAAAACAGAGGAGGCAACGGAAATGAGCAGCTTATTAAAAAAGGTATCCGTCGAAATGATTGAAATCATTCTTGAGAACGCATTCGAATGGTTGGTCGTCGTTGATAACGAAGGCACGATTATCTATATAAATGACAATTACTGTCACTTTCTTGAAGTAGAACGAGATAAAGCGATTGGCTCACATGTGACTAATGTCATCGAAAACACACGTATGCATATTGTTGCGAATAGTGGCAAAGAGGAAGTGGCAGACCTTCAATATATAAAAGGGAACTATATGATCGCCAATCGGATTCCGATTCGGGTTGATGGCAAAGTAATAGGAGCATTTGGTTCAGTGATCTTCCGGGACACGAGTGAATGGATGCAAATGAGTTCTCACGTAAAGAACATGATGTCAAAAATTCAAAGTTACATCCAGGATATCAATACAGGCGTGAAATACACGCTGAATGATATTATCGGTGAATCACCCGGGATGAATGAATTGAAGGACAAAGCTCAAATGATTGCCCCCAGTGACATTTCGATCCTGATCAGAGGGGAGAGCGGAACGGGTAAAGAACTGTTCGCCCATAGTATTCACCAGCTGAGCGAAAGAAGCGGACAACCTTTTATTAAAGTGAACTGCGCGGCGATCCCGGAGCAGCTACTGGAATCAGAGCTATTCGGTTACGAAGAAGGAGCTTTTACAGGAGCGAAAAAGGGTGGTAAAAAAGGGAAGTTTCAGCTGGCTCATAAGGGAACACTATTCCTTGATGAAATCGGGGACATGCCTCTCAACATGCAGGCGAAGCTTCTCAGGGCTTTACAGGAAGGGGAGGTCGAAGCCGTCGGTTCAACAAGGATTCAGCATGTGGATGTCCGCATCATCGCCGCAACGAACCGACCCCTTGAAAAAATGATGGAAGAAAAACGATTTCGAAGCGACCTGTACTATCGTATTAATGTAGTCCCCTTTCAAATTCCCCCTCTCCGTGAGAGGAAGGAAGATATCGAGAATTTGGCTGCCTTTTTCTTGGGGAAATCCACAAAATCATCGGGGAAACGGATTCAAGGATTTGAAAACGAAGTGATCCAGATCTTTCGTTCCTATAGCTGGCCCGGGAATCTGCGTGAATTAGAAAATGTCATTAACGCCTCCACCTATTTGTCTAATGAAAGCTGGATCTCTCTTCAGTCACTGCCTTCTTATATGAAGGTCGGAAACTTATATGATGTCGGCACTAAGACATTAAAAGAAATCCTCGAAGAAACGGAAAAATCCGTGTTGACTCAAAGTCTGCAAACTCATCAGCACGATAAACGAAAGGTTGCAGAGACACTGGGAATAAGTAAATCAAGTATGTATGAGAAGTTAAATAAATATCAGCTCCTATAATATGATTGTGCCGTCAGTCCGGAAATATGGAAAATAGTCCATGTTTCCGGACTGTTTTGTTTTTTGTGTAAATATGTACATTTCGTGACTGAAATGCTGAATCTGTCCAGAATCCTGGAATTTTTATAATGTGGGGGTGAGGAAATGAGTGGATGAGTAGTAATCTGAAAGTTGGCACAATTGTTGCATGTATTCTTTTTGAAAGTATTTTATGGAAAGGAGAGAAAAAGAGAAGATAAAAATGTAAACGATTTCATTTTAATTTGATCATCTTTAGAGAACAAAGGGGGAAATATCATGTTAAGCATGATCGGTCTTATTGGAGGACTCATTTTATTAATCTTTTTAACGATGAGGGGCATGAACATATTGATTGTTGGTCCCATATCGGCTTTATTCGTCGCAGTTTTGAGTGGGATGCCGCTCTTTCCTCAGTTAGCTGGTGAAGGGGAAGCGAATCTCGTTTCAAACTATATGTCAGGTTTTACAAGCTTCGTCGCTGCCTGGTATCTGATGTTCTTATTAGGTGCCGTTTTTGGAAAAGTGATGGAAGACAGCGGAGCAGCTGATAGTGTCTCACGGTTTGTAGTAGAAAAACTGGGGATGAAGTATGCCGTGTTCGCCATTGTGCTTGCCTGTGCGGTCTTAACATACGGGGGAGTCAGTCTCTTTGTAGTTGCATTCTCTGTTTATCCTATGGCCGTTAGTTTATTTAAACAAGCGGATCTGCCGCGCCGTTTCATTCCTGCGGCATTAGCATTCGGATCGGTCACGTTCACGATGACTTCTGCAGGTTCACCTGAGATCCAAAACTGGATCCCGATTGAATATCTGGGGACGACACCATATGCAGGCTGGGAAGTCAGCTTGATCGTTGCCGTGTTTATGGCGGTGTTTGGCTACTGGTGGTTAAAACGTATGATCACTAAAGCAGTCAATAAAGGAGAGAAGTTTCATTCACGTGAAGAAGATCCGGTCATTGATGAAGGAAGACCTTTACCTAATCCGTTCATGGGATTGGTGCCATTATTAGTCGTCCTTATCCTGGCTTTCACTTTCCACGATTCTTTAAAACAATCCGCTCTTATCATTGCCTTATTAGGTGGTGTCATTTCAGCTTATGTGTTGAATCGCAAATATTTCAAAGGCTTCTGGGGAGCTGTTTCCGAAGGTACGGTTGGAGCATTGATCGCTATCGGTAACACAGCTGCAGTCGTTGGATTCGGAGGAGTGGCCAAAGCCGTTCCAGCCTTCAGTACAGCCGTTGATGTCATGACGAATATTCCTGGATCCCCATTGATCGGTGGAGCCATCGCCGTCAGTGTGATAGCAGGGATGACCGGTTCAGCTTCCGGTGGTCAAGCGATCGCATTGCCGATCCTCGCTCCTCACTATGTTGATATGGGTGTGAATCCTGAAGCCCTTCACCGGGTAGTCGCGATATCTTCAGGAGCACTGGACTCATTGCCGCACAATGGATATGTCGTGACGACGATCCGCTCGATCTGTAATGAATCACATGGAGAAGCGTATGGCGCGGTAGGTGCAGTAACCGTCATTGTCCCACTTATCGGTTTAGCATTAGCGATTCTTTTATTCTCATTTGGCGTAGGGATCTAAGAAAGGAGTATCATCATGGTTGAAAACAAAGTTGTATTCATAACAGGGGCAGCGCAAGGAATCGGATACGAAATCGGAAGAGAATTCGCTGCTAATGGAGCGAAAGTCGTCCTGACGGATCTGCAGGAAGACGCCGTTCAAAAAACCTCAGAGGCCCTTAAGGCAGAAGGGCATGAAGTTCTTGGATTGCGCTGTGACGTGACATCGGAATCGGAAATAAAAGAGGCAATCGCTAAAACGGTGGATCACTACGGGAAGCTGGATGTATTGATCAATAATGCAGGACTTCAGCATGTGTCCCATATTGAAGAGTTCCCGACAGAGAAATTTGAACTTCTCATAAAAGTCATGTTGACCGCTCCATTTATCGCGATCAAACATGCCCTGCCTTACATGAAGGAGCAGGGGGCAGGACGGATCATCAACATGGCCTCCATTAATGGCTTAGTCGGTTTTTCCGGCAAAGCCGCCTATAATTCTGCCAAACACGGAGTCATCGGCCTCACAAAGGTAGCGGCATTGGAAGCGGCACAGCATGGAATTACCGTGAATGCGGTTTGTCCGGGCTACGTGGACACCCCCCTGGTTCGCAATCAGCTGGGGGACCTTGCCAAAACGCGCAATATCCCGTTTGAGAGAGTGATAGAAGAAGTCATCTATCCTCTCGTACCGCAGAGAAGATTACTGGATGTCAAAGAAATTGCAGACTATACCATGTTCCTGTGCAGCGACGCAGCCAAGGGAATTACCGGGCAGGCAGTCGTGCTGGACGGCGGGTATACGGTTCAGTAGCCTGATGGAGGAGAAACGACCTTTTAGGAGGTCGTTTTTTTTATTGATGTGGAGTCGAGAGAAAAGTGAAGTGTGTTGATTTGTGAAAAAACGTAAATCGGCTGGATTTATGATGAAAACGGCCGGATTATCTTCAGTTTCGGCTGTATACTTCGTCAAAACCGCCGGATTATTCTCGATATCGGCCGGATTTTCGGCGGAAACGGCTGGATTCGTCTGGATACCGGTCCCATTTTGCACTGAACGGCCGGACTCGACTTCGTGACCGGCCCCATTTCCACCAATAAAGCTGAATTCTTCTCAATAACAGCCTGATAGAAGACGAGTACGGCCGAACTTTCATCAAAAGGACAAAACTCCCACCCATACTCACAAACAAATGACAAAATTCTTACCCGCAAACCAACAATAGGCTTGCGCTTCTGTATATTTTTCACTAAAATAGTGAATACATATATTGTTTACCTATATCGAAACGTTGATCAGGAGTAGTAATGATGGATTTCTGTCGTAGAGAGTTGACGGGTGGTGAAAGTCAACCAGAAGCATCATGAACTCGCCTGCTGAGTTGCAAGTGTGAACATCAGTAAGACTTGCCGTTTTCCGCGTTAAGGATGAATGAAGCTGAGTGCGTGTACACTAATGTGGGTGGTACCGCGGGAGAATGTTATTACAAACTCTCGTCCCAAATATTTATTTGGGATGAGAGTTTTTTTATTTTTTTAAAAAAAGAAAGGCACCTGCCTTTCGAATGAAAATTAAAGGAGGATCTCAATATGAGTTTTGATCATAGAAGTGTTGAGACAAAATGGCAGCAGTATTGGGAAGAAAATAAAACGTTCAAGGTGACGGAAGACGAAGGGAAATCCAATTTTTACGCACTGGATATGTTCCCATATCCATCAGGCGCTGGCCTTCACGTAGGACATCCGGAAGGGTTTACGGCAACGGACATCCTTTCCCGCATGAAGCGCATGCAAGGGTACAATGTCCTTCATCCGATGGGGTGGGATGCATTCGGTTTACCGGCTGAGCAATATGCCCTTGATACAGGGAATGACCCGGCAGAATTCACAGAGATGAACATTAATACCTTCCGCCGTCAAATTAAATCACTGGGGTTTTCTTATGATTGGGACCGCGAAGTCAATACAACAGATCCAGGCTACTACAAATGGACACAATGGATCTTCACCAAACTTTATGAAAAAGGCTTGGCTTATGTGGATGAGGTTGCCGTAAATTGGTGTCCGGCACTGGGGACGGTCCTTGCCAATGAAGAAGTCATCGATGGGAAGAGTGAACGTGGAGGGCATCCAGTAGAACGCCGTCCGATGAAGCAGTGGATGCTGAAGATCACCGCTTATGCCGACCGTCTTGTTGAGGACCTTGAAGATGTAGACTGGCCTGAAAGCATTAAAGACATGCAGCGCAACTGGATCGGACGCTCTGAAGGAGCAGAAGTGAAATTTGTGATCGATGGTCATGACAAATCATTCGATGTCTTCACGACTCGTCCTGATACGATCTTAGGTGCAACGTATGCAGTTCTTGCTCCTGAGCATCCGTTCGTCGAGAAAATCACAACTGAGGAACAACGCTCGAAAGTGAATGAGTATATCGACAAGATCAAGTCAAAAAGTGATCTTGAACGTACAGATCTTGCAAAAGAAAAAACGGGTGTATTCACAGGCGCCTATGCGATCAATCCCGCTAACGGAAGCAAAATGCCGATCTGGATTGCCGATTACGTTCTAATGAGCTACGGTTCTGGTGCCATCATGGCTGTTCCTGCTCATGACGAGAGAGATTATGAGTTTGCCAAAGAATTCGATCTTCCAATCGTGGAAGTGGTCGCTGGAGGCAACGTTGAGAAAGAAGCATATACAGGTGACGGGGAGCATGTGAATTCCGGTTTTCTTGATGGACTGCAGAAGGAAGAAGCGATTTCGAAAGCCATTTCATGGTTGGAAGAGAAGAATATCGGAACGAAGAAAGTAACGTACCGTCTGCGTGACTGGTTATTCAGCCGTCAGCGTTACTGGGGCGAGCCGATTCCAGTCATCCATTGGGAAGACGGTACAACAACGACCGTTCCGGAAAACGAGCTTCCTCTTGTACTTCCGAAGACAACTGAGATCAAACCGTCGGGTACAGGTGAATCTCCACTTGCGAACATCAGTGAATGGGTGAATGTCGAAGACCCTGAAACAGGTAAAAAAGGCCGCCGTGAAACAAACACAATGCCACAATGGGCAGGAAGCTGCTGGTACTACATTCGTTATATCGATCCACATAACGAAGAAGCTCTTGCTGATGCGAAGAAAATGGAAAATTGGCTGCCGGTGGATACGTATATCGGAGGAGCCGAGCATGCGGTCCTTCACTTGCTGTATGCCCGTTTCTGGCATAAGTTCCTATATGATATCGGCGTAGTTCCAACGAAAGAGCCATTCCAGAAGCTGTTCAACCAAGGAATGATCCTCGGGGAAAACAATGAAAAAATGAGTAAATCAAAAGGGAATGTTGTCAATCCGGATGAGGTGGTAGAATCTCACGGAGCAGATACTCTTCGTCTATATGAAATGTTCATGGGTCCACTGGAAGCTTCAATTGCATGGAGCACAAACGGCCTGGACGGAGCCCGTCGTTTCCTTGACCGTGTATGGCGCCTGCTTGTCGAAGAGGATGGTTCACTATCCTCTAAGGTGACAGATGCACCGAACAGTGACCTGGACAAAACGTATAATCAGACCGTTAAGAAAGTGACGGAAGACTACGAGGGGCTTCGTTTCAACACAGGAATTTCTCAGCTGATGGTATTCATCAATGATGCGTACAAAGCTGACACACTTCCTAAGAACTATGTGGAAGGTTTCATTAAGATGCTGGCACCGATCGCTCCGCATATGACAGAAGAACTTTGGAGCAAGCTTGGTCACGAAGGAACGCTTTCCTACGAAGCATGGCCGACATTCGATGAATCGAAGCTTGTCGACAACGAAGTCGAAATCGTCCTTCAAGTGAACGGAAAAGTGAAAGCCAAAGTCATGATCCCTCGCGACATGAACAAAGAAGATCTAGAAAAAACCGCCATGGAAAACGATGAAATCAAAATACAAATCGAAGGAAAAACCATCCGCAAAGTCATCGCCGTACCTGGCAAACTAGTGAACATCGTAGCTAACTAATATTTTATTTATGAGGGACGGACCTTGAAATGAATCCGATTGTTAGCAAATGCTAGCAATTGGGGATTCTGTATTTCAGCAAGGTCCGTCCCTCTTTTCTATTTAGGGGGACGGACCTCTATATGGGCTGGATTTTGATCGCAAATCGCTTTAAATCAGAGTTCTATCGAGGTCCGTCCCTCTTTTTCAATCTGATTTTTTTGTTTGGGAGACGGGCTTTGGTATAATTGTGATGAATGAATTATGAATAATGAATGATGAAAGGAAGTTGAGAATGGATACAATTAAAACGATTACGACGGATGAGTTGGAGCATAAGTTGAAAAATGGTGAAGAATTGCTTTTAGTGGATGTACGTGAAGATGAAGAAGTGGCAGAGGGAGTGATTCCTGGGGCGAAGCATATTAAAATGGGTGAAATTCCTGAATCACTGGATCAATTTGATAAAGACAAGGAGTACATCTTTATCTGCCGCTCCGGAAACCGCAGCGGAAATGTCGCTCATTACATGCAGGAACAAGGCTACAAAGTGGTGAACATGGAAGGCGGCATGATGAACTGGGCTGGGGAGACAGCAGAGAAGAAATAATGGTTTTTCTGAGGGAAGCACATCCTTTTTTAATAAAGGGAGTGCTTTTTTCTTTTCTTAATGTATTTGAGTGTGGCTGGCAGGGTGAAATTACTCAAGTAAATTGATTTAACAGCGAAATTTTCGTTTAACGGAGAAATCCAGGATATAACGGCGATATTCAAAATATAACGGCGAAATCCCGAATTCCCCCTCCCATCACAACTCAATCCCAAATAAAAAACTCCCCACCAATTGTTTGAAAACTAAATATTCTGACGATACTAATATCAATCAACAATGGGGAGGGAGCTCTATGATTCAGGTGAAAGTCTTCGATTATGAGCATGAGAAAGATTTAGAGAAAGATATGAATCAGTTTCTCAGTAAACTGGATGATAAAAAAATCGTGGATATTAAATATCATGTAGCAGCATTGGCGGAGGAAGTAGAAGATCAAATTTATTGTTTCTCGGCCATGGTAGTTTACAGAAAATAAAAAGGTTGATCGTACTGCGGATGCAGATGGGATCAACCTTTCTTTTTGTATCATATCTTTGCTGCATTAAAGCCTGCCAGTCTTCCGGTAACAAGGGCAGAGGTAATATTGTACCCACCAGTATATCCGTGGATGTCCAGTACTTCCCCGCAGAAGAAGAGGCCGTTCATCTTCTTTGAAGCCATCGTTTTCGGTTCGATTTCTTTAATGGAGACTCCGCCGCCCGTTACAAACGCCTTATCAATGGATAAGGTTCCGTTCACATTGAAGGTGAATTGTTTTAACAACTTGGTAAACTGGCGGATCTTCTCTGAGGAGATATGGTCTCCTTTTTCATCGTGATCGATTTCTGCACGGTCGAGTAAAAATAACAGGTACCTCTCTGGAACCAATCCTTTGAATATATTTTTCGCGGCTTTTTTTCCATCTTCCTTTACTTGCTTATGAAGAGTCTGGAATAGCTGTTCTTCATTTTGATCAGGCATGGAATCGATTTGCATCGCAACATGGGTCAGGTTCCATTTCTTCATGGCCTTTACTACATATTGACTGCAACGCAGAACAGCCGGTCCGGAAATTCCTAAATGGGTAAAGATCATATCCATTTTATGCGTGATGATTTTCTTTCCCTTAGGATTCAATACGCTTAAATCAACGCTGCGCAATGAAAGTCCTTGAAGCTCTTTCTTTTTAACAAAAGGCTCGTCCGATGTAAGGGGAACCTCCGTCGGGAACAAGTCGGTAATCGTATGCCCCGCTTTTGTGGCCCAAGGATATCCATCCCCGGTCGATCCGGTATGAGGGACGGACTTGCCTCCAACCGCGATGACGACAGCCTTTGTGGCAATGGTTCCCCCGTCTTTCAAGAGGATACCGACCGTCTCGCCATTTTCGTACAGAACTTCCTCCACGCTTGTGCTCGTCCGGGTATCCACCTTTAACTCCTTCATGCGCTTCAATAAGGCTTCCACAACATCCATGGCCCGGTTCGATACGGGAAACATCCTGCCGTGATCTTCCTCTTTTAATTGTATTCCCAGCTTTTCAAAAAAAGCGATGATATCTTCATTACTGAATTCGGAAAAGGCACTATATAAAAAACGTCCATTTCCTGGAATATGCTTAATGATTTCTTCTATGGGAAGTCGATTGGTCACGTTGCAGCGGCCGCCTCCGGAAATCGCAAGCTTTCTACCAAGCTTCGTTCCTTTATCCACAAGAAGGACGTTCGCCCCGTTTTCACCGGCTGCGATACTGGCCATCAATCCGGATGGTCCTCCACCTATGACAATCACATCGTATTTTTTTACCATTTTTCCACCAACTTTTAGTTTTGCTCTTTCGTTTTCAAAAGAAGTTTCTCCTTATTTTAAATGGGATGGGTTTTAAATACAACATTCGAAAAAAATTGTCATTCGATTCGTACAGTAGTAAACTACTGATAGTGTGTAAATATTCAAGTAGGATTTTATTTTGTTTGTTTAATGAGCAACAAGATATATAGAGAGGGATACTATGTCATCTAAATTAATAAGAGGGACGTTTATTTTAACGTTAGGGACCTTTATTTCGAAGTTTCTGGGTCTTTTTTATGTTATACCGTTTGATGATTTGTTAAAAGGTCATGAAGAGGGGGCTTCCCTTTATCAATACGGGTATGTACCCTATACAATCTTTCTGACTGTAGCGACTGCCGGTGTGCCCCTGGCCGTTTCGAAATTCGTTTCAAAATATAATGCCATAGGGGAATATGCTGTAGGACGAAGGCTATTTAAGTCAGGATTGGTGTTGATGACGCTGACGGGGATTGTTTCGTTCCTCATTATGTATGCATTTGCACCAATTTTTGCTGAAATGACGATCAAAAGTGATGAGCAGGTCATTTCGGTTGCACAGGTGACAACCGTCATTCGGGCAGTAAGTTTTGCACTGATCATCATTCCGTTTATGAGCTTGATCAGGGGTTTTTTCCAGGGTCATCAATCCATGGGGCCGACTGCGGTTTCCCAGGTGATCGAACAGATTGTCCGGATTGTTTTCTTACTGGGCGGGATTTATGTTGTATTAAACATCTTGGACGGATCAGTGACAACCGCCATTGCTGTAGCGACGTTTGCTGCATTTATCGGGGGGCTGGCAAGTCTCGGGGCATTGATTTGGTATTGGTTTAAACGAAAGCCTCATTTAGACGAGCTATTAAAGGAAGATCGCGGTCAGGAAGAGATTTCATTACGATCGATGTACAAAGAAATCATCGCCTATTCGATTCCGTTTATTTTTGTAGGGCTTGCCAATCCATTATTTCAACTGGTTGATCAGATTACCTTTAACACTGCGATGTCTGCGATTGGAAATGCGAGTGTTTCCGATCAGGCATTTGCCGTATTGAACTTCTATACTCATAAGCTCGTGATTATTCCAGTGTCACTGGCAACCGCCTTTTCTATGACACTGATTCCGTTGATTACGACGTCTTACACAAGTGGCGACCGGAAAACGATGCGTAGAAACATCGACCAAACGTTTCAAATTCTATTGTTTTTAACAGTACCGGCCGCTTTAGGGATTGCGCTTTTAGCTGAACCAACGTATACAATGTTCTATCACAGTGATGAATTAGGAACGTCTATTTTACGAGCATATGCACCTGTTGCGATTCTGTTTGCTTTATTTGCTGTTACGGCAGCGATCCTTCAAGGGATTGACGAACAGAAATTTACAATCTTCAGCTTGCTTGTCGGTTTGCTTCTCAAGCTTGTCCTGAACATACCGTTGATTCGCTTGTTTGAAACTCAAGGTGCAGTCATCGCCACTGTAATTGGGTATTCGGTAGCAATTCTAATCAATTTATATATCATCAAGAAATACGCGAGATATCAATTCAGGCTGATTATGAGAAGAACCATGTTCATTGGAGCACTGAATGCCGTCATGGCAGTAGTGGTATTGGTGCTATATGGTATACTGGTTCAATTCCTCAATCCTGAGTCCGGATTCCAATCGATTCTTCTCGTTGCGATCTGTGGCGGGGTGGGAGCACTCGTTTACTTCTACTTAAGCTTAAGAAGTAAATTGGCAGATCGATTATTCGGGGATAAAATCACGAGAATTCGCAGTAAACTTCGCATAGGGTAAAAGGAAAAGGGATGATACAATGCCGATCATCCCTTTTTTTATTGAATGGCGCAGGTCCGTAATGGAAAGTGAGCCTCGTTCTTATTTAATGGGTTTATTCACCGTTAACCAATAAATGTGAAATGGAAACGCTAATTATTATAATACCCAAGCTGTCTTTCAAGTCGCTCTACTTTTCGTTCCAAGCGGTCGACTTTACGGTCCAGACGCTCATATTGTCTCTCGAGTCGGTCTAACCGGTCATTGATGCCGCCACCATACCCTTGACCAGGAAAACCTGGATATCCCTGTCCACCGCCTCCAGGGAGTGGAATAGGGATTAATAATCCACCTGAACCTTGTTGTCGATAAGGATACATACGCTTCACCTCATTTACTTTTATCAAAGTTGCTTACCTTTAGTAGCCTATGCTAAGAATAGAAACATGAATGGGTAGGTGCCTATGGACGGTTCGAATCACTGATAATTCAACATAATATATATATACGGAGCGTGATTAATGTGAGAATAGATAAAATGCTTGCCAATATGGGTTACGGCAGCCGGAAAGAAGTAAAGAAATTATTAAAGGATGGCGGTCTTCAAGTCAATGGAGAGGTCATTAAAGATGGGAAAGTACATATCAATACGGAAAAAGATACAGTGATGTTGTACGGTGAGCAGGTTGAGTATCGTGAATTCATCTACCTTCTTATGAATAAGCCACCTGGAGTCATCTCCGCCACAGAAGATGGACAGGATGAAACCGTCATTGATTTACTTCAATTGGAAGATCAAATATTCAATCCATTTCCGGTTGGAAGGCTCGATAAAGATACAGAGGGATTCCTCCTCATTACTAATGACGGTCAATTATCCCACCAGCTCCTTTCTCCGAAGCGGCATGTGCCGAAAACGTATTTTGCCGTGATTGACGGGGAAGTGACGGAAGAGGACGTGGAAGCTTTCAAAAAAGGGGTCACGTTGGAAGATGGCTACGAAACAAAGCCGGGGGAATTGACGATTTTAAAATCAGGATTGACCTCTGATATTGAATTGACGATTACAGAAGGCAAATTTCATCAGGTGAAAAGAATGTTCGAAAGCGTAGGGAAGCGCGTCATGTATCTAAAGCGTTTAACGATGGGTCCCCTTGAGCTTGATAAAGATCTGGAGCTTGGTGAGTACCGTGAGCTGACTGAAGAGGAAGTTACGTTACTAAAAGAATACAAACCTGAATAAAGAAATGGGGCAGCACCCTTCATAAAGGTGCTGCCCCATTTCGTTGATTGAAAGTCATTTTAGTTTGCTATTGTCGCCTCTGGGCAAAGCCCTTCCGCTTTTGTATGTGTCCAGCTCCGGCGGCTAGAGGCTCGAGGTCATAAGCTAAACCTACCAAAAAGGCAAAAAGCGCCTTTCCGGAAGGTTTAGCTTATGCTTGTCGCCTCTTAACGAGCCGCCTCCGCTTTTCTATGTGTCCAGCTCCGGCGGCTAGTCCCTCGAGGTCATAAGTCAAGAACACCAAAAAGGCAAAGGGCGCCTTTCCGGCGTTCTCGTCTTATGCTTGTCGGGCCTGAACGAGCCGCCTCCGCTTTTGTATGTGTCCAGCTCCAGGGCTTAGAGGCTCGAGGTCATAAGCCAAACCTGCCAAAAAGGCAAAAACCCGCCTTTTTGGCAGGTTCGTCTTATGCTTGTCGCCTCTGGGCAAAGCCCTTCCGCTTTTCGATTAAGAAGTCATCTTTACTTTCTTCTTTGTAGTTGTCCATTGACCCCGACTTGGGCTTTGTACCAAGTCATTATACGCTAACACGTTGAGATCTCTTTGTATGGTGCGAGGAGTAATGCCAAATTCGTCTACAAGATCTTGAGTTGTTACAGTACCTTTCTGATTAATGTACATGTACACAGCTTTGATTCTAGTTAGCATACGATTGGTTGAAGGTTTCAAAGAACCACTCCCTCATCATTTTTCCAAAGGCAAAGACTACATGTGTCGTTTGTGCACCTCACGTGCTACCATATGTACTATGCGCTTTAGACAACCCCTTTTCTACATATAAAGTTTACTCATAAGATGTCAGACAATTACATTGTACTCCTAATCCGACAAAATTTCAAAAATATTGTCCAAATTTACAAACAATTTACGTAGTAACTTGATGGTTGTATTCCTAGAATATGAAGAAAATGCTAAATATATGTATTTTTTATCTTATAAGGTTCTAATCGTAAGAGTTGTAGCGGAAAGGAAGTGCCTGTAGCGAAAAGGAACGGTACATATTTCACTACGATATTCATTCAGGCAGTATGCTCATTGAACAGAGCAAGACCACTTACATAAGGATTCTCTCTGTTTGGATTTCCCCATAAAACAGTATAAAATGAGAGTAGAAGTAAATACATATAAGCAGGTGGATACGAATGAGTATTAATTGGACGAATGAAGTGGAGAAGCGGAAAGACGATTTGCTTAAGGATCTGCAGAAATTCCTGCAAATTAAAAGTGTGCTGGATGAAGAGAATGCGACGGAGGAAGCACCGCTGGGGAAAGGCGTGAAGGAAGCGCTGGACTATTTGTTAACCCTTGGAGAGAAAGACGGTTTCACTCCTAAGAATGTCGATCATCTTGCCGGACATTTAGAATTTGGGGAAGGGAATGATCTTCTCGGTATTCTTTGTCATGTGGATGTTGTGCCTGAAGGGGATGGATGGAGCGTCGATCCTTATGGCGGTGAGATAAAAGACGGTAAGGTTTTCGCCCGTGGAGCGATCGATGACAAGGGTCCTACAATGGCAGCCTATTATGCCATGAAAATCGTAAAGGATCTTGATCCAACCTTCAATAAGCGGGTCCGGATGATCATTGGAACAGATGAAGAAAGTGACTGGAGATGTGTAGAGCACTATTTTAAAAACGAAGAAATGCCTACAATGGGATTTGCCCCTGATGCGGACTTCCCGATCATCCATGCAGAAAAAGGGATCGCCGACTATGATTTAGTCCAAACAAAATCGGAGGATGAGCCTCAATCGGGCATCAAAGTCCTGTCTTTTGAGTCCGGACGCCGCTACAACATGGTTCCAGACTATGCCAAAGCGGTCCTGCTGGTCGAAGAGGATCACACAAAGTGGGTTCAAAACTTTGAAATTTTCACAAAGGAAGAAAACATCAAAGGCAACTATTACATTGAAAACGGAGAGCTTGTTTTTGAAGTAGAAGGAGTTTCCTCTCATGGAATGGAGCCTGACAATGGGAAAAATGCCGGTCTCTACTTAGGTGCATTCTTATCACAGCTGCCCCTTTCTTCTCAGGGGAAAGAATTCTTTGAGTTCACGACCAGGAATTTCTTTAAAGATTCAAGAGGGATCCAGCTTGGTGTAAGTTACCGTGACGACATTACGGGAGATTTAACCATCAACGTAGGGAAGCTTCGATATTCAGATGCTGAAGGCGGACGATTAGGGCTGAACATGCGTTATCCAGTTACATTTGAAATGGAAAAAGGTAAGGCGATCATTGAAAACATCGAAGGCTATTCGGTTGAAAATTTCACAGATAGTAAACCTCATCACGTTTCCAAGGATGATGAACTCGTTCAGACGCTGAAAAAAGTATATGAAGACCAAACCGGGGAAAGAGGAGAATTATTAAGCATCGGTGGAGGGACTTATGCCAGAAGCTTGGAGGCAGGCGTAGCCTTTGGAGCCTTATTCCCGGGCCGTGAAGATATTGCTCATCAGAAGGATGAATATATGTATATAGAGGATCTCCTGAAAGCAACGGCTATTTACGCACAGGCTATCTATGAATTAGCATGTGAATCTTAAGAGAGACAAGGGGAGAGCAGAATGAACACAGTATTTGTAAATGGGGAAGTCATCGATCGTGCCGATGCGAAGATTGATATTGAGGATCGCGGGTATCAATTCGGGGATGGCATCTATGAAGTGATTCGCGTATACGGCGGAAACACCTTCACGATGAAGGAGCATATGGAGCGACTTTATCAAAGTGCTGAAAAGATGAAGCTGTCCATTCCGTATTCAGAAGATGAACTGACTGGGCATCTTCTGGAGCTTATCGATTCCAATCAAGTGAAAGACGGGATAGTTTATTTACAAGTGACACGCGGTGTGTCTTCCCGTCAGCACCATTTTCCTTCGAAAGAGGTAAAGGGAAGTGTTGTTGCCTATACGAAAGACTTCCCTGTTCCTCTTCGCCAGATGGAGCAAGGTGTAACAGCTAAGCTGGTCGAAGATATCAGGTGGCTGAGATGTGATATTAAGAGCTTGAATCTTCTTGGAAACCTGCTTGCAAAAGAAGAAGCGGCTTCTGAAGGCCATTTCGAAGCCATTTTGCATCGAGGTGATACGGTGACGGAAGGTTCCTCTTCGAATGCATTCATAGTGAAAGATGGGGTCATCTACACGCATCCCGTAACAAACTTGATCCTCAATGGCATTACGAGAAGAGTCATTGAAGATTTATGCAGAAGAAATGCTATCTCTTTTCAAGAAGAGACGTTTCTTGTCCCTGATCTTCTCGAAGCGGATGAAGTATTCATCGCAAGTACGACTTCAGAAGTAATGCCCGTCATTAAGATTGATCAACAGGTGATTGGGAATGGGAAACCCGGTTCAGTAACGAGAAAGCTGCAGGCACTCTTTAGTGAGAGAAAAAGGGAACAAAGCCCGGTAAAATAGTTGGAGGCTTTAAATGAGATTGATTTGTTCACAACCATTTATGAAGACAGAACGAAGAATAGAAGACAACCAGCAATTCACGGTAGAGACAGAGGAGCATCTTTATTTATACAATGATCGAATCGAGACTCCTACGAAAAGCTTCACCATCAAGGACGTGATGGATGTGACAAGCAAGCCGTTGTCAGCTTACTATACTTTTTTGTATCTTCACACGATTGAAGGAGTGTGGACGTTTGTTGTTAAGTCTTCCCCAGAGCATTTCATCACGCAGTATCATAAGGTTAAATAAACATAAGAAAGAGGCTGCGCCGTCATGGGCGCAGCCTCTCTTGGTTATCGTCCAAGCCTGTTCAGATTTTGTCATTAAAACCTAAACAGGTCACTTGATAGATATCTTTCTCCTGTATCGCAGGCAATGCACACGACTACATCTTCAGGTGATAATTTCTTCGCCACTTCTATGGCTGCATAACAAGCGGCCCCTGATGAAGGTCCTACCAGGATACCTTCTTCACTTGCCATTCTGCGAGCAATATCGTAGGCATGCTCGTCTTCGATTTTGTGGATTTCATCGTAGACACTCGTATTCAGGATATCCGGAACAAACCCTGGGCTCGTTCCTACTAATTTATGCTTACCTGGCTTACCTCCGGATAGAACCGGGGATCCCGCCGGTTCCACCACATGAACGGCGAGATCCGGATAGTGCTCTTTTAACACTTCGCCAGTCCCTGTAATCGTGCCGCCCGTTCCGGCAGTCGCAACAAATGCAGATAAGGGCTTGCCGATTTCTTTCATGGCCTCCACAATCTCCAGGGCCGTCGTCTTTCGGTGGGCATCCGGGTTCGCATCATTTTCGAACTGCATCGGCATGAAGCTATTGGGAATTTGCTCTGTTAATTCTTTCGCTTTTTCAATGGCACCTGGCATTTTGTCATCTCCAGGTGTTAAGACAACTTCAGCCCCGTATGCCTTTAACAGATTAATACGCTCTTGAGTCATCGTATCGGGCATGACCAGGATTGCGCGATATCCTCTTGCTGCTGCATTCATGGCAAGTCCGATACCCGTGTTTCCGCTTGTAGGCTCTATGATGGTTGAGCCTTCTTTTAAGTAGCCTTCCTTTTCTGCTTCAACGATCATTTGAAAGGCTGCACGATCCTTCACACTTTTACTCGGGTTATAGAATTCCAATTTAACATATACATCCGCTCCGTCAGCAGGATTGAGTCGATTCAATTTGACAAGGGGGGTGTCCCCGATCAGTTCAGCGATATTTTGTACAACTTTCATAGTCAACTTCCTTTCAGAAAACGTTCTTCTTCTATCGTACTAATTCAGATAAATCTTATCAAATAAATGAGCTTTGTATTTCATTTTTATTGCATTTCCTTCTAGTCATTCTCTCTCATGACACATTTTGCTAAAATGGTAGTAACAAATGAAAGGACGAGTGATATGTTGAAAGCTCATTATTTCTTTGCACTCTCTTTATCTCAAGAAACGAAACACCTTATACATAAGTGGACAGAGCCAATGATGGATGAGGGTTCTTTTCAGCGCTGGGTGCACCCGCAGGACTATCACATCACTTTGGCCTTTTTAGGAAGTGCGGACGAACTTCAACCCGTGATCCATAAAATAGAGGCCCTCTATTGTCCTTCATTTTCATTAACCCTTGATCACTACGGTACCTTTGGAAAAAGTGATTCACCCAGAATTCTTTGGATGGGCATTCAGCCTTCTGAAATCTTACAACGAGTTCGGGAAAGTGTGTATGGTGCGTGTGAAGAAGCGGGCTTTCCATTAGATAAGAGACCTTTTTCTCCACATATCACCGTAGGGAGAAAGTGGAATGGGGATTTTCCTTTTACTTCCTGGTGGTTGAATTCGTTTCAGCCAACGGACACCCATTCTTTCACAGCAGGAGAAATCGTGTTATATCAAACTCACTTAGATAGACTGCCAAAGTATGAAGCCATTTACACCAAACCGTTACATGCAAATTGACCGTCATGAAAGGACCGATCCATATGGCACAGCTGATTAAACTTCAAGATTACGTTTCCAGGTACGAAACGGATTTATATAGATATCCTTCCCAATTTGTCCGATTAAAAAAGCAGCAATGGGAAAAAATGAAACAACATTGGGAAAACGGTGATCTTCCTCCCGCTTCCCCAATCATTAAGGAGGAAGGACAAGAAGAGGAAAGGAACTCCATTAAGGAGAAGCTCTTTTCACTGTTCAAAAAGAAAGAAGCTGAAGAGGAGGAGCTCTCAAATTTCATTCAGCCAAATGATGAAGAAATTGCATTTGAATTGGATTCAAACCAGGATATCTCTACGGAGGAAGAATTGAAGGTTTCCTTCCTGGACCTTGTATTTGATTTTCAGTTGAGATGGGCAAGCTCCACGATCATGGAGAAATCCTATGTAGACAATAGTTATCATTATGACGAACGATTGCGCTATCTGATTCAGCGCTTTCCAGATAACATATTGGTGATGTACAACCCGGTACTAAAGATTAAACATGCCCCTGTAGAACTCGAAACCATTCTGATCACCCCAACAGGGATCTGGTGCTTAACCTTTCTCGAATTTGAAGAGGGAACTGCCTATATCGGTTCAGGAGAACGATTTTGGTTGAAAAAATGGGGAGATGTAGAGACGAAGGTATTAAACCCTCTAATCGGACTGAGAAGGATGGAGGGAATACTTCATCAAATCATTCAATATGCAGGTGTGGACCTTCCTATACATAAAGGCGTGATAAGCAGAAATGGATACATAGATTACCCACAAGCTCCGGTGGGCATTCAGTTTCTTGACAAGCGGCTCCACAATGAATGGTTCCAGCAGCAGCGCTCAAGCTCTTCTCCGATCAAGAGTGTCCAGTTGAAAGCGGCACAAGCCATCTTGGAGTATTGCCAGACCACTTCATTCAAGAGGCTTCAATGGGGAGAACAGGCGGTTGAATCAGGTGAGAACCAGCAATGAAGACGATTTTCATCGTGAATCCTTCAGCAAAGAATCATCATTCCTTATCTTCGTGGAATCATTTTAGTCAAACCATCGATATTCCACATGAGATTTTTGTGACGGGTCACCCCGGTGACGTGAAGAACATTGTGTCAAGTGTCGTCAACCAATCTCCAGACGACTGGCTCCTGGTAGTGGGAGTAGGTGGTGATGGGACCATGAACTCTGTGGTGAGTGGAACAATCGGTTTTGACAAGGTCGTTATAGGGTATATTCCATCAGGAAGTGGTAATGATTTTGCAAGGGGCTATAATTGGCCTAACCATAAAAAACAAGCATATACCTTAATAAAGGAAGGTTTAAAAAAAGAAGATTTCGTGACCCTGGATTCAGGTCAATTTACCATGAGCAGCGGACCAAATGGGCATTTCGTGAATAATATAGGGATAGGATTTGATGCGGAAATTGCCCGTAAGGCCAATCGTTCATCCTTTAAAAAGTGGTTGAACAAATGGTCCCTTGGACAATTGATCTATACTATCCTCCTTTGTAAGGAAGCGTTTACGTATAAACCCTTTTCCCTTTCGATAGATGTTGATGGGAAAGAGCAGGTGTTTCACAAGGTATGGTTTGTAACTGTTTCGAATCAGCCTTTTTTTGGTGGAGGAATGAAGATCGCCCCTCAGGCTTGTCCTCATGATGGATCTATCGATATGACCCTTCTCCATGGGTTATCGAGGTGGAAATTACTCCTGGTCTTCCTATCTGTCTTCTTCGGAAAACATACGGCTTTCAATGAAGTCAGCACGTGTTCAGGAACAACCATGACCATCCGATCGGGTCAGGATGTACCCGTTCACGCAGACGGAGACACAATTGAAGAACTGAAGAAGGGGAATGAATTGAAGGTGAATGTTCTTCCATTAAGTTGGAAAATGTTAAACAGAAGTGGGTGGCAGAAGTGTTAGTCATTAGTAGGCATTACGATGCGTTTTTAGATACGTTCAATACGGTTACATTGATTCTCCCATACGATTATCATGATGGGAATTCCAGTCACTTCTCTCTCATAAAAGGTAGTGAAAAAATAGCTCTTCACATTGAAGAAAAGATTCCCCTCAATGATGCGATGAAATATGTCACGACGATCCAGAGTGAGAAGGTTGTCCTGGGTGAAATCTATGAAGTTGTCGATGAGCATAACACAAAGACAGACCTGCAAATCGGAGCGGTCATTAGAACGGAAGAGTTTGATCAACGCTATTATTATGACGGGGATGACCTTGGTGTTACCTGCCAAGAGGGGTGCACCGTGTTTAAAGTATGGTCTCCGACGTCTACCGAGGTAAGATTAAAGCTGAAATCCCCTGATGATGAAGAGATACAATACCCATTCTCCAGAGTTGAGAACGGCGTATGGGAATGTAAGGTGAATACCGATGTAGATCGTTATTATTATACCATTCTAACGTGTATCAACCTGGTTTGGGATGAACTGATCGATCCCTATGCTAAATCGGTTTCCTACGACAGTGAGTGGGGATGTGTTGTGAACCTTGGACGCGGGGAAGGTCCTTCTTCCTTGGCACCATTAACTTCCCCTGCAGATGCTGTCATTTATGAATTGAATGTCCGTGATTTCTCAGCCCAAAAAGAAAGCGGCATGAAATTCGCAGGAAAATATCGTGCCTTTACAGAAAAAGGGACCTCTACACCGAAAGGATTCAGTAGTGGAATTCAGTACTTAAAGGAGCTGGGCATCACCCATGTTGAGCTGCTTCCTGTCAATGATTTCGATGGGGTGACGGATCACCCTACCGATAAAAGTTATAATTGGGGATACAATCCTTTGTTTTTTAACGCGCCTGAGGGGAGCTACAGTTTAAAGCCTGAAGATCCCTATGAACGGATCAGTGAACTGAAAAGCGTGATTCAAAGCCTTCATGAAGAAAATATCAGGGTCATACTGGATGTGGTGTACAACCACGTGTTCATTCGGGAGGAATCATCCTTTGAAAAGCTCGTGCCCGGTTATTTCTTCCGTCACGACGAAAATGGCTTACCATCGAATGGGACGGGAGTGGGAAATGATTTTGCTTCCGAACGCCTGATGGCCAGGAAATTTATTGTTGATTCGATTCTTTATTGGATAAAAGAGTACGGTGTCGACGGCTTCCGTTTTGACCTGATGGGAATTCTTGATATTAAGACCATGACGACAATCCGTGAAGAAGTGGAAAGGGTTTTGCCGGGAGCGATCATCATTGGAGAAGGCTGGGACCTGAATACACCCCTGCCTCCCCATCAAAAAGCCAACCTGCGTAACGCCCATCAGCTTCAGGGGATCGGTCAATTCAATGACTGGTTCAGGGACACCATTAAAGGAAGTACGTTTAACTTATATGACAAAGGGTTTGCCCTTGGTCACGGTCACTTGGAACAAAAGGTGGAACTCGTCCTGACTGGAAGTGTCGGGATGAAAAGTGGGGAAAGAGGTCTCTTTAAAGAGCCGACGCAATCCGTCAACTATGTGGAGTCCCATGATAATCACACCCTATGGGATAAAATGAAAGCTTGTTTAAATGAAGATGAAGGAACCCTTATGAATCGCCATAAATTAGCAACCACGATGGTGCTGCTATCTCAAGGGATCCCTTTTATTCATGCAGGACAGGAATTTTACAGAACGAAAAAGGGGATTGAAAACAGCTACAATTCTCCTGTGGAAATTAATCAACTAGACTGGGTAAGAAGAGAAGAATTCGATGATGTGGTTCAATACGTAAAAGCACTGATTCAAATCCGTAAAAGCCATGGTGCTTTCCGATTTCAAAAGAGCAGCCTGATCCGGGAGCATGTGGAAGTCTCGCATAGCATTGAAAATCTTGTTGTGGTCCGCTACCGGAATGTTCACCCTTATGGTCCGTGGAACGATATCTTCATGGTCTTCCATTCCGATTCGAAAAAGTGTCAGTATGCACTCCCCGAAGGAAAAGATTGGATTTGTTTGTCCGACGGAAATCGGGCAAATGTAAACGGTCTTTATGGGGTAGAAGAGCCAACCATAACCCTTGAACCTGTCTCTTCCTATGTATTTGTAAGGTAACAGTTCATTCCAGTGCTTGACGAAAACGCAAGATGACGATAAAATCTTAAACAGATGGCTATTGATTGTATTGCCCAATAGCTGTCTTTTTTATTTTATAAGACTTTTTTTGATGTAGTGAATGAATTCAACTTTTAACGTAATTGAACATATAAACATGACAAAGGACCAATAGAAGGTGAATATATTGGAACACTTATTTGACCAAGATTGGGAAATAGTCCCCGCAGGCGGTGCTACTGGAGAAGCGTTCTTTGCTCAGTACCAGGAGCAAAGGTTATTTCTGAAACGCAATTCCTCCCCTTTTGTGGCTGTATTGTCTGCAGAAGGAATCGTACCCAAGCTAGTTTGGACCAAAAGACTGGAAAACGGGGATGTCATAACGGCACAACATTGGTTAAATGGAAGAGAATTAAAGCCGGAAGAAATGATGGATGAACGAGTGGCCAAGCTGCTTAACAAGATTCATTCCTCAAAGCCGCTTTCAACCATGCTTGAGCGGTTGGGAAAAGAGCCGTTTCAGCCGGAGCATATGCTTACGGAAGTGGAGACAGGTTTAGAATTCGATCTTCTTTCATTGCCTGTCATTAGAGAGGCGCTATTATTTCTTCAAAAAGAGCTCTTGGTAGTTCAGCAGGAAGAATATGTAGTCTGTCACGGTGACGTCAATCATAACAACTGGCTGCTGTCTGATTACAACCAGTTGTATTTAATCGATTGGGACGGGGCCATGATCGCGGACCCGGCCTTTGACGTAGGGCTCTTATTATACTGGTATATCCCTGAAGATCAATGGGAGAGCTGGTTAACTCAATATGGTGTTGAGCTGACCGATAACTTAAAGCTGAGAATGAAATGGTATGTGGTTGCACAAACGATATTATCCATTCAGTGGCATAAAGGAAAAGCCCGATTTCACGAAATGAATCACTGGATTGAATATCTGCACAAAGTGATCTGATTCATTAAGAATAGTTGTTCATATCCGTAACCCATTGGGACAAGTTATCTTGATTCGACGTAATATGGTTCGATAGGTCAGCTGAGGATATCCCGCTTTGACTATACTGATAAATTTCCTGCAGGACAGGCTTTACGTTTTCGTGAATATCAGCATTAACCATTAATGACTTCACCAATCGTTCAACTTGCTCACATTCAGAAACCGAACCGCAGCAATCCGCACTGTGATTGCTTAAAATATCTGATAGTAACTGCATTTGATTCTGTGAATTTAAAGGCATAGAGTACACCCTTTCATTTTCGTCTGCAAAGATTTAAAGAAACACGTACTTTTTCAGCCCTTCAAAATGACCAGACCCGAAAAAGGAATTCACTAATAGTGTGTGAATTCCTTTTTCAATTATGCGCGCTTTTTGAGGGACGGACCTCAAAAAGGGCACATCAGCCAGAAGATCTGAAGCGGGGATTGGCTCTTGCACAGGACGGATAGTCGTGGTATGTTTTTTTCGATAATAAAAAAAGAGGTGTCTACATGCGTTTACGTAATAAACCGTGGGCTTCTGAGAGAATCAGTGACCATCCACAGTATGTTGTGGCAGAACCCCAGGAGATAAAAGGTCAATGGAATAAAGAATTTGGTAATGACAATCCTATCCACATCGAGGTAGGAACTGGAAAAGGTCAATTCGTCACGGAAATGGCCAGAGCTAATCCGGACGTTAATTATATTGGAATCGAGTTATATGAAAGCGTCATTGTAACCGCTCTTGATCGCTTGATTGAAGCCGGGCTTCCTAACGTCAAGCTGCTAAATGTCGATGCAAAGAACCTGACTGAATACTTCGCATCAGAAGAAGTAAGCCGAGTGTACTTGAACTTCTCTGATCCATGGCCGAAAAACCGTCATGAAAAACGTCGATTGACTTATAAAGATTTTTTGAAGCTATATGAAGATGTGCTGATCAAAGGCGGAGAAATCCACTTTAAGACAGACAATCAAGGCTTATTTGAATACTCATTAAAGAGCTTCTCATGGTATGGTCTCCATCTGAATTTCTTGAGTCTGGATCTTCACAAAAGCGATTTTGAAGGAAATATCATGACTGAATATGAAGAGAAATTTTCAGCCAAAGGACAAAGAATTTACCGGGTTGAAGCCCAATATCAAAATCAATAAGTATTATTTGATGGCCCTGCAATTTTGTGGGGCTATTTTTTTCAGCCCTTTTGGTAAAGACTGTTTTTTTACAGGTTCTGCTTCGGCTCTGCCAATCAGTATGTGCTCAGATGGTGAGGGGAACTGCTTCGCTTTCCGCGGACGTTCGGCCGAGCCTCCTCAGCTTCGCTTCCGGGGTCTCGGCACGACCGTACTTCCGCAGGAGTCTACGCAGTTCCCCTCACCATCTATATAAGATTTTCGTGACAGAGCTAAAAAGAGTCAAAAAATAGTTAAAAAACAGATTTTCAATCATATACAATCACAAATCGACCACTACTTTCTTTGAAAAGTAAGTTAAATGAGGATAGACAGGCTAAATCCTCCGTGAGTAATCACGATAAACATATGACTAATAACTGATTTTTTGACCTTTCATAATGAGGTTAATTTTGTACTCCCTTGTAGACAGTTTGTTTTTGGAAACAAACTGTCTACAATGGGATTTTTTTTATTCTATCCGTTATTAGGCAGTCAAAATATAGAAGCACAGAGTGGATTGTAGCGGAAGGCACTTGACTCCTGCGGGAAATAGAGGAAAGGTCGAGACCCCACAGGGCAAAGCCCGAGGAGGCTCGACTTCCTCCCCGCGGAAAGCAAGTGCCTGGAGCGGAAAGGAACGGTCACTGTTTTCACACTTCCAATTATTTAAAACTCAAATTCACTTTTTGGGAAGTTATGCAAATCCAGTGGGTGAGACCCAGGCCCGACACATGGAAAGCGAGCATCCACCTATAAGTTGTCCATAAATTCTGATAAAATAAAAGGGAATGAACAAAGGAGGAGTCAAAATGGAAACGTTGAAGGTTGGAGATATATCGATATATTGGCTGAATGGCGGCGTCACACACATGGATGGGGGAGCTATGTTCGGAGTGGTCCCAAAGCCTCTTTGGTCCAAAAAATATGCCGTAAATGACTTGAATCAAATCGAATTACGAACAGATCCGCTCTTTTTCGAATGGGAAGGGAAGAAAGTATTAATTGAATCCGGTATTGGTAAAGGGAAGCTGAATGATAAACAAAAGCGTAACTACGGCGTGCATGAAGAGTCGGGTCTCGAGGCATCATTGGAAACACTGGGCTTGAAGCCAGATGATATTGATGTCGTGTTAATGACTCACATGCATTTCGATCACGCTTGCGGCTTAACAAAATATGAGGGGGATAAGCTTGTTCCTGTATTCCCGAATGCAACCATTTACACCTCCCAAGTGGAATGGGATGAAATGAGAAATCCGAATGTCCGCTCCCGCAATACATACTGGAAAGAAAATTGGGAAAGCATTCAATCTCAAGTGGAAACGTTCGAAGGAAAAAAGGAAGTACTTCCTGGAATTACGATGGTGCATACGGGAGGTCACAGTGATGGGCACTCGATTATCCTTCTAGAGCATAACGGGGAGAAGTTCATCCATATGGCAGATATCATGCCTACTCACGCTCACAAAAATCCGCTATGGGTACTGGCTTATGACGACTATCCGATGACGTCCATCGATGCCAAATACAAGTGGATCAATCAAGCGATTGAAGGAGAATACTGGTTCCTTTTCTATCATGATGCGGTTTATAGAGGGATCAAGTGGAATAGAGATGGAGAAATCGTTGATCACGTACTGAGGGAAAAATAATAATGACTAAATAAAGGATGGTCCCAAGACCTTGGGATCATCCTTTGTTATGATGCGGCTAGTCTATTTAAGCTAAAGGATACACATCTACAACAGTGCCCGTATACGCATCTGCTAAAAACTCATATTGCTCCAGTTCCCCGTCTTTTCTTCTGGATACCCCACCTTTATAGACTTTCGTTGTCACCGAGTGCTTCTGATAGTCTTCGGGCTTCATTCCAATCCAAGAGCCATCAATGTTCCCCTCTTTTTTAAATGAAAGTTTGACGTCCTTTAATACTTTTTCGGCAGAAACCATGCTTGAATCATCCAATTTTTCTTTCAGAAAATATCCTCCTGCTGCTCCGATTCCGATACCGATCATGAAAGATTTCCAGTTCATTTTTATTCCCTCCACAGGCAATGAGTATTTGATGTTTCTCTGACACGCAAGGAATAGCATGCTCTTTCCACTATCTCCCCATTAATTCGCGATTATTTTCCATCTATAGGTACATTCTATCAAAGAAATAACAAAAAAGAGAACTCCTTTTCTTCTCAATTGGTGGTAAGACGTTCGAAAGTTCTGTAAAATAAGATTATACATAAAGTAGATTTTATATAAAAGGGGCATATGACATGAAACAAGATACGTTGGAACTTTTTAAGACATTGACTGAATTGCCGGGAGCACCCGGTAATGAGCATGCGGTTCGTAAATTTATGAAAGAACAATTGTCTCAATACTCTGATGACATCGTACAGGATCGTCTGGGCGGGATATTTGGAGTGAAAAAAGGCAATGATCAGGATCCTGTTGTGATGGTTGCAGGGCATATGGATGAAGTAGGATTTATGGTCACCTCTGTTACGGACAATGGAATGCTCCGCTTTCAAACACTTGGAGGCTGGTGGAGTCAGGTCATGCTTGCTCAGCGTGTTCAAATCATTACGGATAACGGTCCGATTACAGGTGTAATCGGAAGCATCCCTCCTCACCTGCTAGGAGAAGAGCAGCGTAGAAAGCCGATGGAAATCAAGAACATGCTCATTGATATCGGTGCTGATGATCGGGACAATGCACTGGAAATCGGGATCAAACCGGGACAGCAGATCGTCCCGATTTGTCCGTTTACACCTATGGCGAATGAGAAAAAAATACTTGCGAAGGCATGGGATAACCGCTATGGATGCGGATTGTCCATTGAGCTGTTAAAAGAGCTGCAAGGCATGACAATTCCCAATACTCTATTTTCCGGAGCCACGGTTCAGGAGGAAGTAGGATTACGCGGTGCCCAGACAGCAGCCAATATGATTAATCCGGATATCTTTTTTGCCCTCGATGCGAGTCCGGCAAATGATATGTCAGGGGACAAAAATGAATTTGGCCAATTAGGGAAAGGTGCTCTCCTTCGCATTCTTGATCGTTCAATGGTTACCCACAGAGGCATCAGGGAATTCGTTCTTGATACAGCTGAATCAAATGACATTCCTTATCAATATTTTGTTTCTCAAGGCGGAACGGATGCCGGGAGAGTACATATGTCAAATGAAGGGGTTCCGAGTGCCGTTGTTGGTATCTGTTCAAGATATATTCACACCCATGCATCCATGATCCATGTAGATGATTATGCGGCTGCGAAAGAACTGATTGTCAAATTAGTGAAGCAATGTGACCGTTCCACAATTGAATCCATTAAATCAAACGGCTAATTCAAGAAAAATATACTAAAAAGACTGTCTCATTTATGAACTTCTTGAGACAGTCTTTTTATAGAGATAAAAAGGGAGTGACTCTCTCTTAGAAATGAGGTATCAATTTGTTGAAAATAGCAATTGGAACGACAAATCCCGCAAAAGTACAAGCCATTCAAAAGGCTTTTAAGGAACACTATGAGGACATCGAGTTCGAGTGTCACAAAACAGATTCAAATGTAGATGAGCAGCCAATCTCTGATCAAGAGACCATCGAAGGTGCGTTAAATCGGGCCAAGAACATCCTGCGGGCAACAGATAGCGATATTGGGATCGGTCTTGAAGGAGGAGTGACGGAATCACTTTACGGAATGTTTGTCTGTAACTGGGGGGCACTCGTAGATCGGAGCGGCAACGAAATCATTGGTGGAGGAGCCAGAATCCCTCTTCCCAAAGAAATCAGCAGTCAGTTAAAAGCTGGGGAAGAGCTTGGACCCTTGATGGATGAGTACACTAAAACCACCGGGATAAGAAAAAAAGAAGGCGCAGTGGGCGTGTTTACGAATGGACTCATTACGAGAGAGGCTATGTTTCTGCACGTGGTTCAGCTCTTAATAGGTCAGTGGCAGTTCAGAAACAAAGAGAAGGACTTATAATCGATAGACTTTTACCTATAGAGGGTACTTGGCCCATACCAATTCTACCTGATATTCATAGGATGGAGTATATCAGACTTTATTTTATCTGATAAATTCTTTCTAAGGAGGTAAGAATTTATGGGATGCCATTATTGTAATGACCGAGTTGGGGGTCGTCGTGATGACCGTCGTGATGACAGAAGATGCTGTGACTGGGATAAGTTGCTTTTTGGTGACAGAAGGAGACGTGATCGCAGAGATGATGTATTAGGATCAGAAGATAATCGTGGAAGATGTCGCAGAAGAAGAGATGATAATGTCCTGGGAACTGAAGATAACCGTAGAAGATGTGGTTGTCATAGAAGAAGACGCAATAGAAGATGTGGCTGTGGCTTATTCTAATAGTTGGGAATGGAACTCCGTTTTGAAGCGGAGTTCTTCTTATACTTAGCAGGATGGATAAAAGTAAATCCCTTCAGTTATATAAAAAACCCTCTGAAAAACTTCAGAGGGTTAAGTCAATTATTTTACACCTTTCATAAACTCCTGAATCTTAGGTGAAAGCAGGAATAATGCAATACTCAATACGATTGCCATTCCCCCGATTGCCCCAAAGTACAGAGTTTCTGTTTCTGGTGTGTAGAAACGGACAAGTTGTGCATTCAGCGCCTGTGCAGCAGCAGAAGCTAAGAACCAAAGACTCATCGTTTGAGCAGAGAAAGCTTCCGGAGCTAATTTGGTTGTCGCTGAAAGACCGACTGGTGATAAGCATAGCTCACCAAGAACAACGATCAAATAGCTAAGCACAAGCCATAATGGACTTACAAGTGAATCTTCTCCTCCGAAGTATGCAGGTAATAGAATCACTAAGAAGGATAAGCCGGCAAACAATAGACCGAATGAAAACTTCTTCGGAACCGATGGTTGACGATCACCAAGTTTCACCCACATCCAGGCAAATACTGGAGCTAATAGGATGATAAATAATGGGTTTAACGATTGGAACCAGGCAGGTGAGATGCTGATTCCCATGAATTCCAGGTCAGTTCGCTTATCTGCGTAGACTGCTAGGATGGTTGAACCCTGTTCTTGAATCGCCCAGAACATAACCGCTGCAATAAATAATGGAATGTAAGCGATGACTCTTGAGCGTTCAGTTTCTGTGGTTTTTGGACTATAGTACATTACGATAAAGTAAATGGTTGGAACGACGATACCGAAGATACCTACTAAATTAATGAATACGTTTAATGTAAATAGACCCGCAGGAATCGTAATACCTAAAATGATGGCAAGACCAACAACAATTAATCCTGTGATTAAACCATACTTTTTCTTTTCAGCCGGCGCAAGCGGATTTGGAACATAGGTACCGGCAAGACCAAGATTCTTTTTCTTTGTTAGCATGAACACAACAAGACCTAAGAACATCCCGATGGCTGCTACCGCAAATCCCCAATGGAATCCTTTTGTTTCCATAAGCTTACCGACAATTAGTGGAGCAATGAATGCACCTAGGTTGATCCCCATGTAGAAAATACTGAAAGCTGCATCTCGGCGAGTATCACTTTCGCTGTACATTTCACCGACAACTGTTGAAACATTCGGTTTTAATAATCCCGTTCCGACAACGATCAATACCATCGAAACAAAGAACATGGCTAAACTTCCTGGAAATGATAAAGCAATATGACCAAACATGATGAATATTCCACCGTAGAAGACGGCTTTCGAAGTTCCGAATATTCTATCTGCCAACCAGCCTCCGATTACTCCGGACATATATACAAGTGAACCATAAATAGACATGATTGCTAAAGCTGTGTTTTGCTCCAGGCCCAGTCCGCCTTTTGAAACCTCATAGTACATGTAGAATACGAGGATGGCACGCATTCCGTAATAGGAAAAGCGCTCCCAAAATTCTGTGAAGAATAAAGTGAATAATCCCTTCGGATGTCCAAAGAAACCTTTTTGAGGGACACTATCCACAATTTTCTGTTTATTCATTGATGACATGTTACTACCTCCCTTATTCTTTTACTATAATATTTTAATATTTTCATAAAGTCAAAAAAAGTTTATAAATTGTTAATAATAACACAAAATGTCTTTAGATTGCTAATATTAAGTTATTTTAAAATAGTAAAATAGTTCCGGGGATAATGTAATGATCATAAAAAATAAGCATGCCTCCCAATGTGGACGGCATGCTTATTTTTTATGATTTTATTCTGTTTCAAAAACATAGGATAACGTTTTAATCGCCTGATCTATATTTGTTACGGTGACATTTGACTTGTTTGAGAGTTCTTTTAACGGATGATGGAGTTCTTCAGGACGAATAAGAATAAGAGGCTTTCCAAGTGTGATGGCGGTGCTCGCATCCATAGCAGTATTCCACTGTTTGTATTTTTCTCCAAACAAGGCAATCACCACATCGGCCTTTTTCATTAGTAACTCTGTTCGAAGATTGTTAATACTCGATGCTGCCTCATCGCGGAGTATTTTATTTGGCTGTTCACCAAGAATTTCTTCCCCGATTGCATCGGAACGTTCATGATTTTCCATCGGACCGACGAAAGATAGAGGGAGACGAAGCTCTTCTGCTTTCTCTTTAAGCTCGTTTCTCCAGGAACTATGTATTTCCCCTGCCAGATACACTGTGAATTTCATGATTTTCACTCTCCTGTTTTTAGTCATTTTATCATAAATACCCTATGTGAGTTAAAAATAACCTGTTTTCCCATTAAAAAGGCAGGATTTCTTATTGAAAGGGTTGTCAGGTAGGACTTTGTGAGGGTATCATAAGCGTAGGTCCTAAGCATGAAAGGGAGGATAAGTATAGGATGAAAATCAAACACACAGTCATTTTCTTTATTCTTGTGCTTATTTTAGCCGGATGCAACACAACAATCGATCAAGAAAAAGAAAAGACAGCCAAAGTGGTGGAGAACACATTAAGCTCAAATGAGGCAGCTAAAGAAGAGGCTGGAAACATTAACTTTTATCTTCCATTTGGAGCCAAAATAGAAAAAGAATCACCCAATAATATCATTATTTCAAAAAGCTCTGATACTTTTATTCTTTTTACAAACCCTCAAGAAAATAAGGATAGTGAACTTCTATATCAAATGGCTATTAGTGACAATGAAAATCTCTTGAAACATGGGACTTTTAAAGAGGACAATCGCTTAGGATACTATGTCATTAAGAAACTGCCCGATACGGAAGAATACGAACTTATTGTTGGAGTGGGTGGAACGAAGGTAACGACACAGGCGGAATTAGATGATTTAGCAGATCATGCAGAGATGATGATGAAAATGGCAGCTTCAGTTAAACATAAATCATAACGATAAAAACCGATTTTCTGCTTAGGCGGAAAATCGGTTTTTTTTTGGCTCTTTTCGTAAACATTGGTGCTTTGCAAAACTTCCAAAAATATGAATTTGTGTTTTGGATGAGTGGTAGTGTGGTAAACAGGGACCGTTTCTTTCCGCTACAGGCACTTCCTTTCCGCGGGGAGGAAGTCGAGCCTCCTCGACGTCCCGTCTGTGGGGTCTCGACCTTTCCTCTATTTCCCGCAGGAGTCAAGTGCCTTCCGCTCCAATCCACTCTGTGCTTCTATAATCTGACTGCCTAATGACGGATACACAAACACAAAATAGCTCCTTTTGTAAATATACTTTGATGGTAAAGCTGAAAACGAAATCTATCAAACGCCTGTTATTCATTCTTAGACATATTCAAGTCTATTTTAATTGAACCTGGGCAGAATTTACCCTTGGATTACAAACTGAAAATTTATAAAAAAAAATCTTGAAAAACCATCTCTTATAAAGCCAATTATTTGTGTAGAAGATATGTTGTTTCTTTAGTTTGTCTTTTTTGCTACCTTTAATCTCTGTCACGAAAATTTTTTTAGATGGTGTAGGGAACTGCGAAGACTCCTGCGGAAGTACGGGGGTGCCAAGATCTCGTTCGGCTAAGCTGAGGAGGCTTGGTCGAACGCTAGCTGCAAGCGGAGCAGTTCCCCGCACCACCCAGCACACGCTAATTGACAGAGCCCAAGTAGACTTAATGTTAAAAATAAAAATCTTTGCTAAAAGTGCCATTTTTATTGAATAGGGACGCTTTATTAAAAGGAAAATAGGTGGAAATTGATTGCCGGGTAGAGGTAAAATATATAGACAAGACAAACAAGTGTCTTTACACTAGTAAAAGGAAGAAGGTTAACACAGAGGAGAGAGACCACGTGAGAGAATTCTTAAAGAGTAAAGGCATTACAATATCTGCGAAGGTGTATTTCATAGATGCGTTAAGTTATATGGCTTTAGGATTGTTCAGTTCGCTGATCATCGGATTGATCATTAAGACGATTGGGGAACAGCTACCTTTTTCACCTGGGTTAAGTGAATTTTTCATTGAGATGGGCGGTCTGGCGATCAGCTTGATGGGTCCTGCGATCGGGGCAGCCATTGCCTTTGGTCTTCGGGCGCCTCCACTTGTCCTGTTTGCTGCGGTTGTTACGGGAGCAGCGGGCGCAAGCTTGGGTGGACCGGCGGGAGCTTATGTAGCAGCTGTCATATCAACGGAAATAGGTAAGCTAGTCAGTAAAACTACGAAAGTCGATATCATTGTCACTCCATTCGTCACCATCTTTTCAGGGTTTACGATAGCTTACTTTATAGGACCGGGAATTGCCGACTTTATGAGCATGTTTGGCAGCTGGATCAGCTGGGCGACTGAGCAACGCCCGATTATCATGGGGGTTTTGGTGGCTGCCCTCATGGGTCTTGCTTTGACAGCACCGATATCAAGTGCCGCCATTGCCCTTATGCTTGAATTGAATGGAGTCGCGGCCGGAGCAGCAACGATTGGATGTGCTGCTCAAATGGTAGGATTTGCTGTTATCAGTTACAGGGAGAATAAAGTAGGTGGATTATTGGCTCAGGGAATAGGTACTTCCATGCTACAAGTACCTAATATTGTTCGAAATCCCCGAATTCTCATTCCTCCCACCGTTGCGGGCATGATATTGGCACCCATCGGAACCACGATATGGTTGATGGAGAACAATGCTGCCGGGGCAGGAATGGGAACCAGCGGATTCGTCGGTCAAATCATGACCTTTAAAACGATGGGATTCAGTTGGGATGTAACATTGAGAATCCTTATGTTGCATTTTGTTGGACCTGCATTCATAAGCCTGTTAATATCTGAATATATGCGTAAACTAGGTTGGATCAAACCTAATCAAATGAAGATTGAAACAGGGGGCAAATAAAATGCGTAAACTTGAAACAGTGGAAGAGTTTCACCAGTTGAAAGAAAGTGGCAAGCATGTATTTATGTTTTCAGCTGACTGGTGTCCGGATTGCAGAATCATCGAGCCGATCCTTCCGGAAATCGAGAGCCAATATCCAGAGTACACATTCCTATACGTAGATCGAGATCAATTCATTGATCTGTGCATTGAATTGGATATCTTCGGAATTCCAAGCTTTCTGGCATACGGAGACGGCCGTGAGCTTGGACGATTTGTGAATAAGGACCGTAAAACAAAAGAACAAATCGAGAACTTCATGAACACATTATCTTCATAATAGGATGAAAAGGGATCACCTTATTTTGGGGTCCTTTTTCTTTTTGCCTGAAATGAAACAGGTTCCTTTTGTATTCTAGGCATTTTGATGTAAAATGTTATAAGTGAATGAAACAGCAATGGATCGATACTTTCTATTATAATAGTACCACCAAAGGAGGATCAGATTTGGACATTAAAAAGCTAAAAGGTATACTACAGGAACGATTAGAGAAACCAAATCGTACGTTTACATATAATCGAGATAAGGATTCACTTAGAATTGAGAACACCGATACGAAAAAAGGGATTACCGTCGCCCTGCCACCGATTGTATCCAAGTGGAAAGAAAATAATAAGTCCATTATCAATGAAGTGGTTTATTACGTGGAAGAAGCTTTAAACGTAATGGGGACCGGAGCAGACCTTGGGAATAAAGAGAAAAAAGTGTTTCCAGTAATCCGTTCCACTTCTTTTGCCACAGAATCCAATGAAGGGGTTGCCCTCGTTACAGATGATCATACAGCTGAAACACGGATCTATTATGCTGTTGATCTTGGGAAAACCTATAGACTATTAGATGAAAATATGCTAAAGGCTGAAGGATGGTCCCACGAGCAAATGAAGGAGACCGCCTTGTTCAATGTCAGAAGCTTACCAACTGAAATGAAGAAGGATGAAGTGGCAGGAAACATCTTCTATTTTCTAAATAATAATGATGGATATGATGCAAGTCGTATTTTGAATGATGCTTTCTTAAAGCAGGTAAGCAAGGATATTCAAGGTGAAATGACTGTATCTGTACCTCATCAGGATGTTTTGGTCATCGGGGATATCCGCAATGAAACGGGCTATGATGTTCTTGCCCAAATGACGATGAGCTTCTTTACGACAGGAAATGTTCCGATTACGGCACTATCCTTTGTGTATGAAGAAGGGGAACTCGAGCCGATCTTCATTCTGGCAAAAAACCGCAAAAAGGAAAGGGAGAAGAAATGATGAACGTATTTTATAACTTAGAAGGTATTGGTGATACCCTGATCGTTACAATGGAACCAGGGTTTGAAGGAGAAGTTCTACACGAAAGAAAAGAAGATGCTGCACGTTTGTTTGATGAGAAAACAGGGAAAACACTTGGATATAACCTTTTCCATGCATCAAAGTATATGGATTTAAGTGAAGTGGGACCTGTCGAAATGAATGAAGAGAAGCTCCAAATGATCAATGAAGCCATCAAGAAGAACGGTTTCGATGAAGTGTTGGAAGCAGACTTTTCACCAAAATTCGTGGTAGGATTTGTGTCTGAAAAAGAAAAGCATCCAAATGCAGATAAATTGAACATTTGTACCGTGGATGTTGGGGATGAAACCCTGCAAATCGTGTGTGGTGCTCCTAACGTTGACAAAGGACAAAAAGTCGTTGTTGCGAAAGTTGGCGCTGTCATGCCAAGCGGAATGGTCATCAAGGATGCAGAACTTCGCGGAGTGGCATCATCAGGCATGATTTGTTCTGCCAAAGAACTTGCACTTCCAGATGCTCCACAAGAAAAAGGAATCCTCGTTCTTGAAGACACTTACCAAGTGGGTCAACCATTCACAGCTTAAAAATATATACCTGAGTCCGGAGTGTGGGCTCAGGTATTTTTGTTTTTATTAATGTTAGAGGTCATACGATTGAAAACTTATTGAAACTTATTCATAGTAGTTTTTGATTAAGATTTTCTCATTGATTACTGGAAAATGAAGGGATCTTTATAAGTTGATTGGAGCGGAAGGTGCTCGACTCCTGCGGGAATAGAAAGTTGAGACCCCACAGGGCAAAGCCCGAGGAGGCTCAACTCACGCCCCGCGGAAAGCGAGCACCTGGAGCGGAAATCAACCACTACTCGCTTAGGCAACAAAGTACCGAAAGTTACCTTCCAAAACGTATTACATTCTCTTTACACCTATTTTTATTTCGACACAATCCTTTAACAATTCTCTTATTCTATCGAAATGACTCGAATTTTTCTCTTTAACTGATAAAATATAAATAAGTATGAAAGAAAGAGTGATGTTTGTGAGCTGGATTAAAAAAATATTTGGTAAATTATCAGATAATGATGATCAATTTGAAGAGTACTATGATGAAACTAATGATGAAGTTCAGCATGTTGAACGTAAAAAGACTGAACGTAAAAATATAGTAGGGCCCAATCATTCACGTGATGTAGAAGCAAGGATGACGTATCAATATCCTAAAGGAACCTTTCGCTTTCCCCTTATATCGGATGGAGAAAACATAGATCGTCCACGAACGAATAGAAATCGAAGAAGTCAGGAAAAGGAAGAGCCCGCTAAGGAACAAAAGAATAAGAGTCAGGAACACACTTCTAGAAATAGAAAGTGGAAAGAAGAAAAACCAGCGGCTAAAGTCCAACCGAAGAAATCTCCTAAAGTGGAAAAGGGGAACAGCAGGCCGTTCACCCCGACGGAAATTCCTTCACCTATTTATGGTTTTAGAGGACGACCGGTAAAAAAAGAAGACCAGGTAGAGTTCGAGCTTAAGAAATTTTTACATAAAGAAGAAGAGAGCAGAGAAGCTGTGACTGATCATGAGGATCTATCTGTAGTAGAGAATTCAATTCCTGAGGAAAGTCAATCAGCATCCGTTGGCGAAGTTGAAACAACTGAATCGAACAATATCAAAGTTGAACCAGCTGAATCGGAAAAGCCTATTAACGATGAACCTGTTGGGATGATGATGAATTTCCCGGAAGAAAAACGTGAAGAATCTCTGATTGAAGATACGCTAATGGTTGAGGCTGAAGACATCAATGAAACCACTCCAGTTGAAGATCCAGATCAAAAAGTGGAGCTCACCGAGGAAGTTTCCCAGAAGCCAAATGAACGTGTTTCACTTATATCTGAAACGGAGCAACCAGCACCAGAGTATTCAGCAGATAAAGAGAAAGAGCTTATTAATCACTCTGTTCAAGAAGAGCCACCACAACCCGTCCATTCTGAGCGGGAAAATGAAGAACAAGTCCAGGAACCCGTTCATCCGGTTCAAGAGGCACCGGTTCAACAGACACCAGTTCAAGTGACACCGGTTCAAGAACCCGTTGTACAAAGTGAATCCACGAGTGAGGAGAAACGAGTAGAAGAAAAGTCAGAATCTGCCCGTTCCCAACATGCCCCGAGGGAGGAAGAGCCTCAGAGACGTAAGAGGTCTCACCTTCCTTTTAACGTATTGATGCTGAAACAGGATAAGCGACAGTTAGATACGCGAAAACGATCAGCTCTTAATGATTCGACCCCCACCCGCAAGGAAAGTGAGGTCGAAACATTAACCCAGACTGAGGCAGAACCCGAGAAGAGGGCACAACCTGTACGGGAAGTGAAGCAAGAAAAAGTGGAAGAAGTGACATCCATTCATCATCCTGAACAGAAAGCGTCCCAACAAAGTTCTGTTCAAGGAGAAGAGGCGGTAAAGAGTTACAGCGAATTAAGCTCATCTTCCAAAAGGACAAGGGACTATGTATTTCCTGAAATGGATTATCTAATGCCTCCTGTATCAAAGGAAATGAGCGAAGAGTGGCTCGATTCACAAAGAATATTATTGGACGAAACCCTTCATAACTTTAACGTAAGGGCCAAAGTAGTGAATGTCACGCAAGGTCCATCCGTTACGAGGTTCGAGGTTCAGCCGGAACCTGGAGTGAAGGTGAATAAGATTACCAATCTATCAGATGATATTAAGCTGAGCCTGGCTGCAAGGGATATTCGAATGGAAGCCCCTATTCCCGGTAAGCATACGATTGGTATTGAAGTGCCTAACCGGGAGAGCCGTCCTGTATGCATCAGTGAAGTGATTGCAAGTCCTGAGTTTCAAGAGCCAACTTCCCCTCTGACCGCAGCTCTTGGTCTCGATATTTCCGGACAGCCGATCGTGACTGATTTAAGCAAAATGCCACATGGACTCATCGCCGGTGCTACCGGATCGGGAAAAAGTGTTTGTATCAACTCGATACTGGTGAGTCTCTTGTACAAAGCATCACCGGATGAATTGAAGATGCTTCTCATTGATCCGAAGATGGTAGAGCTTGCTCCCTATAACCGGATTCCACATCTCGTCAGTCCGGTCATAACAGATGTGAAAGCAGCTACTGCAGCTCTTAAATGGGCTGTGGAGGAAATGGAAAGAAGATACGAATTATTCGCTCATACAGGTGTAAGGGATATTAAACGCTTTAATGAACTGGCCAAACGGAATAAACAATACAGCGATATGCTGCCGTATTTAGTCATAGTCATTGATGAGTTAGCTGACTTGATGATGATGTCGCCTGCAGATGTTGAAGAAGCGATATGCCGGATCGCACAGAAGGCCCGTGCATGTGGGATTCATTTAATCATTGCGACTCAGCGTCCTTCAGTCGATGTCATTACAGGCTTGATAAAAGCCAATGTACCGACACGAGTGGCGTTTTCCGTATCATCAAGCGTCGATTCAAGAACGATCATTGATGGAAGCGGTGCAGAGAGGCTTCTTGGTAAGGGAGATATGCTCTTCCTGGAAAATGGTTCATCTAAACCGGTCCGCTTGCAGGGAACCTTTGTGTCAGATGATGAAATCGATGACATCATCAACCATGTAAGAGAGCAAAGAGAGCCGGATTATCTCTTCCAACAGGATGAATTGATTAAGAAAGCACAGGTTACTGAGGAAGAAGATGAATTATTTTTAGAAGCCTGTGAGTTTGTCGTCGACCAGGGAGGGGCCTCTGCATCTGCCTTGCAGCGGAGATTCAGAATCGGTTATAACCGCGCGGCAAGATTGATGGAAATGATGGAGAGTAATGGAATTATTTCAGAGTCCAGAGGCAGTAAACCAAGGGATGTCCTGATTTCGGAAAGTGAATTGGAGACTCTGGCATAGACTAGTAGAATCATTTAATACATGGTATTCTGTTTATATGTGTCCTTTTAGGATTCAGTAAACAGAATACCTATTTTTGTGTAGGAAGAGCCATAAGGAGCTTTAGTGATGAAAGAAATAGAATTGAAACTTCAAGGAAAACTCAACAGATTGACCAATCATACATTTAAGTTTGACGAAAGAATTAAGGATGGCTGGTTTTCAGCGGTTTATTTTTTGAAAACGAAGGAAATTGCCAAAAAGTATAAACCGGATGCTTTTGTCACCATGCAATTCTTCCAAAAAAACCATGCCGTTATCTGCGGAACGGATGAAGTGATTGCACTTCTGCATAGTTTCGCTGATAATCCGGAAAATCTTGAAATCCATTCCTTAAAAGATGGAGATCAAATTTCACCCTTTGAAACGGTTCTGACCATCAAGGGTCGTTACCAGGATTTTGGTTATTTAGAAGGAATCATAGACGGCATCCTGGCAAGAAGAACGTCAGTGGCGACGAGTGTCTATAATGTGATGAAAGCTGCCTCTATTTCAGGCAAACAAAAACCTGTCATCTTCATGGGTGATCGAGATGATCACTTTACACAGCAGGCCGGGGATGGATATGCAGCCTTTATCGGGGGATCCACAGCTCAGGCTACCCATGCCATGAACGAATGGTGGGGAAAGAAAGGGATGGGAACCATGCCCCACGCCCTGATCCAATTATTCAATGGCGATATCGTGGAAGCCACGAAAGCTTATCAGGAAACATTTCCTGAAGACGAGCTCATTGCACTGGTAGACTACAATAATGATGCCATTACAGACTCATTAAAGGTAGCACGGGAGTTTGGCCCTGAATTAAAAGGGGTAAGGGTAGATACATCACGAATGATGATCGATAAATACTTCCTGCGTAATCAACATGTGCTTGGAACATTTGATCCCCGGGGAGTTAACATGCAACTGATTAATGCATTAAGACATGCCTTGGATGAAGAGGGGTTCCGCCACGTCAAGATCGTGGTGTCAGGTGGATTTAACGAAGATCGTATTCGCCAGTTTGAGGAAAATCAGGTTCCAGTCGATATGTATGGAGTGGGAAGCAGCCTTCTTAAGATCCATGTCGGGTTTACAGGAGATAACGTCGTAATTGACGGTTCCCCTGAAGCCAAGGCAGGAAGAAAGCTCCGTCCAAACCCCCGCCTGGAAAAAGTAGAATTCGAATAGGTGAGAGGATGCAAGAACCAGAAAGCCTTTTAAATCTAGAACAATATAGACAAAAAAAGCAGGGAATGGCCGAGGAACATATAAAAGACCTCTATAGAAAAGCTTCCGTGTACGCTTTAAAGGAAACGAATATCAGAGAAAAGGTACGGGCCAAGATGATTTTCTCTAAACGTTTCCTATTACAGGATGAGACGCAAGTGGATGGAGAAGTCGATAAGCTGTTTCAGGAATGGTTTTTGTTTGATTATAAGACCATTAAAGGCCAAACTCTGTTCTTTCAATTTCTTCAGTCGCATTCACTGCATGAATCGGTCAAACTGCTTGGTGCAATCGTGCTGACTGCAGCTTGGGAACCCGTCATCATTAGAAAAATCGATACCCAGAATGAACACATGATCCTTACTTGTCAAAATGTGATTCAGGATGATGAAGTTTCTGTTAAAACAAACCTTGGTTGTCAAGAAAAGGGAATTGTTGAGGGTGGGGTCTATTTTATGAGAAAAGTCCCATTAGTAACCCATCAGTGGATCTTAGGTCCTGTTTTTCCCGTTGAATCAAAGGAGATTTTAATAGATGTGAAAAATCATTATGGTCAAATGAATCAAAAAACTGGGGTATTATGGAGAACGTATTTAAAAGAAGAAGCGCCAAACTTCATTATCTCCAGTCTTTCGTAGCTTGTGCATGGTCAGGGATTTTAAAAAATGATATAATGTTTCAAGTTGAAGAAAGTTCTCTTTATTTAATACTCAATATCAAAAGCTAAAGACAGATAGCAAAATAATAACCATTTCATATAATGCTTTTAGATAGACGATTGTTGGAGGTTCTATTATGACTATATATCATTTCGTAGGAATTAAGGGGTCGGGCATGAGTGCATTAGCCCAAATACTCCACGATATGGGCTACGAGGTCCAAGGATCTGACGTAGATAAATATTTCTTTACTCAGAAAGCTCTGGATGAATCAAATATAAAAATTCTCCCTTTCCAAAAAGAAAACATCGGAGGGGATATGCATGTGATCGCAGGAAATGCATTTCCGGATACACATGAAGAAATTCAGGCAGCTGTAGAGCAAGGTCTACCCCTCACTAGATATCATAAATTTCTTGGAGACTTCATGCAGAAATTTACAAGTGTAGCGGTAACCGGCGCACACGGAAAAACGTCTACAACCGGATTGTTGGCACATGTCATCAGTGGCGCAAAGCCAACATCCTTCCTGATCGGCGATGGAACAGGGAAAGGGGAAGTGGATGCTCAATACTTTGTCTTTGAAGCGTGCGAATATCGCCGTCACTTCTTGTCTTATTTTCCTGACTATGCCATCATGACAAATATTGACTTCGATCATCCCGACTATTTTGCCAATGTGGATGACGTTTTCTCTGCCTTCCAGGAGATGGCGATGCAAGTGAAAAAGGGAATCATCGCTTGTGGAGATGACGAACAGTTACAGAAAATCCAAGCTCAAGTGCCAGTCGTATTTTATGGCTTCGCTGAGGAGAATGATTTCCAGGCGAGAAACGTAACAAGGGACAGAACCGGCACTTCATTCGATGTGTTTGTCCGTAATGAATTTTATGCGGCATTCAAAATCCCGACATTCGGTGACCATAACATCATGAATGCTTTATCCGTCATTGCCATCTGTCATTACGAAGAACTTGATACAGCCATCGTCCAGGAGAGATTAAGCTCATTCAAAGGGGTTAAACGCCGTTTTTCTGAAAAAGAAGTGGGCAACCAAATCCTGATCGATGACTATGCTCATCATCCGACTGAAATTAAAGCAACCGTAGATTCGGCAAGACAGAAATACCCTGAAAAAGAAATTATCGCTGTCTTCCAGCCTCACACATTTACACGTACGCAAACCTTCCTTTCTGAGTTTGCAGAAACCCTAAGTCTTGCAGACAAAGTGTACTTATGTGAAATCTTCGGTTCCGCACGTGAAAATCATGGGAAACTTTCGATCAACGATCTTGGAAGCAAGATTGAAGGATGCGAGATTATAGATGAACAAGATACGACTGCTTTACTCAAACATGAAGACGCAGTGCTGATTTTCATGGGAGCAGGAGATGTACAAAAGTTTCAACAAGCGTATGAAAAAACGCTAAAGGAACAGTTAGCAGAAAATTAATGTGAAAAACCGGTTCTGATGGGAGCCGGTTTTTTTAAGCTTTGAGATAGGGTTGACAGGAGATTATTTGTAGAAATTCACCTGTTAAAAAAGAGGGATATTCAGCAGGAGAATATGATGCGAAAATTAACAGGTGAAATTTGGAAGTTATTCAGCAGGAGAATATCTGACCATATTCATGAGATGATTCAACACTATCTTTCTTGCACCCTCAAAAAAAAAGTCACCATCATGATTCATGACAGTGACTCTTCATTGTTATTTCAAATTCTCCGGATTCAGCACTTCAAGCTCTTCAATGACAAACCGTCCATCTTTTCGAATCAACACATCATCAAAATAGATTTCTCCGCCGCCATACTCAGGACGCTGGATCATCACCATATCCCAGTGAATGTTCGAGTGGTTTCCATTGTATGCTTCTTCGTAGCATTCGCCTGGCGTAAAGTGGAAGCTGCCATCAATCTTTTCGTCAAACAAGATGTCCTGCATCGGATGCTGGATGTAAGGATTCACACCGATTGCGAATTCACCCACGTATCTTGCCCCTTCATCCGTATCAAAGATTTTGTTGATTCGGTCTGTATCATTGGCAGAGGCTTCTACAATCTTACCTTCTTTGAATGTCAATTTCACATTTTCAAAGGTAAATCCATTATAAGGTGAAGGTGTATTGTAGGAAATGATTCCATTTACTGAATCCTTTACAGGTGCACTGTATACTTCTCCATCGGGAATGTTCAGGCGTCCCGCACATTTCACTGCAGGAATGTCCTTGATGGAGAATGTAAGGTCCGTCCCTTCCCCGACAAGGCGGACTTTATCCGTTTGGTTCATGAGCTCGACCAGGTTGTCCATGGCTTTGTCCATTTTGCTGTAGTCCAGGTTGCAGACATCGAAGTAGAAGTCTTCGAACCCTTCTGTACTCATGTTGGCAAGCTGTGCCATGGATGAAGTCGGATAACGTAGTACGACCCATTTTTTCTTAGGAACACGGATTTCTCTATGTACTTTTTTCCCGATCGTATTACCGTGGATCTTCATCTTTTCGTCAGGTACATCCGATTGCTCGCTGATATTATCACCTGCGCGCAAACCGATATACGCATCCACCTGCTCCATGACATTTGCCTCGAAACTTGCGATCATATTGTATTGTTCTTCTTGTGCCCCCATCAATAATGCGCGGTCGACTGCGTGATCTTTAATGGATACGAAAGGATATCCCCCGGCTGCATATGCTTCTTTTACGAGTGCCGTCACCAGTTCCCGCTGCAAACCGAAGTTTTCGATCAATACTTTCTCTCCAGGTTGTAACTGAACTGAATATTGAATTAAATTTTTTGCCAGTTTTTCTATGCGTGGGTCTTTCAAGTCATCTTCCCCCTTTTATATAGTCCATTTTATTGTACCCTAAAACATTTATTAATGGATGAAAGAAACAAAATGAGAAATGCTAAAACAATAAATATTTTTATTTTTTAATGCAGGAGAATTCATGAGAAAAGAAGAAATACTAGTATAATGTTTATTTGTTTATGATAAGGGTAAAGAATCTCTATACATGGAGGTGTGGCATATGGAAATCATTCTTTATCTAAGCGTAGCTGTGATAGCAGTTGCATTTTTTATTTTAGTTATGAGTGTCATGAAGACCTTGAAGTCTTTAGGTTCTACCCTGGACAGTGTTTCTACGACATTGACGGGTCTAGAGAGTCAGCTTCAGGGAGTAACCAAAGAGTCTACTGAATTACTACATAAAACAAATTTATTAGCTGAGGATATCCAGAAGAAATCTGAGGATCTGAACACTGTTGTTTATGCAGTAAGAGATGTAGGGCATTCCATCCAGAACCTCAATAACTCGGTTAAGAAAGTAAGTACTTCCATTTCAACTGAACTTGAACGCAATCAGGGGAAGATTTCACAGGTGGTTCAGTGGGGAAATGCCTTTATCGAGTTAAAGGACAAATGGAAACAAAAACAGGAAAAACAGCCAAGTCAACCTGATGCAGCTGTTCAAAACCAAGCATCTAAAGAAGTTCGATCTCGAGAAAAATTGATTAAAAGAGCAAGATCTTATAACAATTAGAGAGGGGAATTTTAAACATGACACAACAGTACAATCAAAATCAGAACCAAAACCAGAACCAAACAAACGACAGCAACAACATCAATTCAAAGGACTTCATGATCGGAACACTGATCGGAGGAATCGTAGGAGCGGCATCAGCTCTTCTTCTGGCTCCTAAATCCGGTAAAGACCTTCGCCATGATATCAATGAGCAGGCTGGCGTACTGAAAGAAAAGACAGGTCAGTGGAAAGACACGGCTGTAGAAAAGAGCAATGAGCTTGCTGCAGTAGCAAAAGAAAAATCATCTGCACTTTCAAAATCAGTACAGGAGCAATCCAACAATGTCGTTGGAAAGCTGAAAACATACCGCTCAAATAATAACGAGCTACAAGAAACAAATGATGAACTTCAAGCTGTTGCTGTGGGTGATACAACACCTGTGGAAGAAACAGAAGATGTGAATCAAAAGCTCGAAGAAACAAAAAAGGCATTTGACGAAACTGAAAAAACATATAAACAATAATAATTGATTCCAAGGGCGGTGAAGTGATATGATTACTTCACCGTTTTTTTGTTGGAATAAAAATGCTAAGAGGCACGTCTGTCTCCTGCTATCTAATAATGCACATTTTTGAGTAAAGGAGTATGAATGATATGCAAAAGATTGAAACCGTTCAAGAGTTTGAACAGCTATCCGAAACGAATTCCCGCTTCTTTTTTATGAAGCACAGCTTAACCTGCCCGGTGAGCTCAAATGCTTTCAACGAATACCAGGCCTTCTTGAACAAGCATGAAGAGGAAGAAGGCTACTATTTAGCCGTTCAAGAGTCAAGGGAGCTATCCAATCATATTGCTGAAAAATACGGCATCAAGCATGAATCACCCCAAGCCTTCTTGTTTATTGAAGGGAAACCGGGCTGGAATGCTTCACATTGGAATATTACTGAGAATGAATTGAATAAGTTGTAGGGAAAGGACTCTGTTTAATTGCAGGGTCTTTTTTTATGCTCTTTTCGTAAGGCTCTTTTCGTAAAGTTTGTTGCTATTGTAGAGGAGAAAGTAATAGTTGCTTTCCGCTACAGGATGCTCGCTTTCCGCGGGGCTGGCGGTGAGCCTCCTCGGCTGCGCCTCCGGGGTCTCACCTGTCCAGCTATTCCCGCAGGAGTCGAGCATCCTTCCGCTCCAATCAACTTTCTGAGCATGTATCCTTAACGGAAAACAATCAAAATAAGAATTTTAGCAAACAATCTCAATTAAGGTAAGTAGAGATTGATTTTCCTTTTAAAGAAGAAGGATTATTTTTTTCTAGTTTTTTCCCAACCTTGAAGCTCTGTCATGAAAATTCTGTTAAAGACGGTGAGGGGAACGTCCGCGGAAAGCGGAGCAGTTCCCCTCACCATCCAGCATAAACTGGTTGGCAGAGCCCTTGCAGATTCTATGCTAGATAACAACAATCTTTGCGAAAAGAGCCTTTCGTAAATATTATTGCTATGAACGAGTGGTAGTGTGAATCATGGACCGTTCCTTTTCGCTCCAGTCACTTGCTTTCCGCGGGGAGGAAGTCGAGCCTCCTCGGGCTTTGGCCCTGCGGGGTCTCGACCTTTCCTCTATCTCCCGCAGGAGTCAAGTGACTTCCGCTACAATCCACTCTGTGCTTCTACATTGTGAATGCTATAAGTATAGATACTTAATCTCTAAATTGCTCCTATTGTGACCTTGTTGAGCGTTGTTCCTAAAACAAACTATCAAGAAGATCATTGAACTATCTTTCAAAGAGAGCGAATTCCGTTTTCTCCAGATAGTTTTTGTTACTTTAAAGCTCTGTCACGAAATTTTCTTATAGATTGTGAGGGGAACTGCGTAGACTCCTGCGGAAGTACGGGCGTGCCGAGACCCCGGAAGCGAAGCTGAGGAGGCTCGGCCGAACGTCCGCGGAAAGCGAAGTAGTTCCCCTCACCATCCAGCACATACTAATTTGACAGAGCCCAAGCAGATCTTATGTTAATGAACAACAATCGTTGTGAAAAGAACCTTTTTTTATGGCGAGGGAGGTTATGTATTTTTCAATAAGAGTACAGAAAGAATGCGTGCATTTATATAAAAATTTGGTAATTCCCTCCCAAGTGTTTATTTTCTGGCATAGAGGGAATTTACTCTGTAAGAATAAAATTTATTTAAAGTAAATTAGGAGGATCGATTCATGACACAGACTGTACCTTATAATACTCAAACGAGCAATACGACTAATACGACTGCAATGAACGGCACTTCCGGTGAGAAGAACGGTAAGTTGTTAAAAGGCATGGTAGTGGGAGCTGTAGTAGGCGGCGCACTGGCTATGCTTGATAAAACAACGAGAAAAAGAGTTTCATCCAGAACAACCAATGTGAAGGACTCCACAATGGGGATGGTGGCAAAGGTAAGGGAGAACCCATCGGGAGTTGTGAACGACTGGCAGGATCGCCTTAAAACGGCTTCCACTGTATTAAAGGATGCGATCAACGACGCACAGAACCTTTATGAAAAGGTGAATGATGATGTAATCGATCAAGTGAATCAAGTAAAGGAAGATTCTTCAGAAATTATCGCTACAACAAAGGAAGCGGCAGAGGAATTGAAGGATATAGGCGGTAAAGTGAAAGAAGCGAGTGATGAAGTGACAGGCGACACGACTTCTTCAGTAAACAGCTCACAGACTTCAACAGCTACGAACGATAACAACAACAATATCCATCCAACGAATCGTACGAGCAGCGTACCTGGACAAGTTGGATCATAAACAAAAAAACTGGCGTAAATGCCAGTTTTTTTGTTGTTCGCTATTCTTTCTTTCAGCGTGTGGACTGAGGCCAGACGATTTCGAGTTCATCCCCCTGTTGAATTTCTTCATAAAAGGTGGTTTCCTCTCCGTTTTTCAAGAGCACGAAGCTTCCGTTAGCATGAGAAGGCATGTTGATCTCAACAGTGTTAAATAAGTCCTGGAAAATAAATGAGCTTATTTGTTGTTCTTCTACTTCAATCGAATCCCCAGAAATCAATCGATCGTCCATTTCAAGTCTGCTGCCATTGCGATAAACACGGCTGCTCTCTTTCATAAGCTCTACTTTCTTTCCGTTAAAAGTAATAGTGATAGAAGCCCCTGTGGTGAGCTGTTTCTTGGCGAGAATCTCTTTTACCGTTGGAGTAAAGCCTGGTTTATATGAAATGATATCGTCTTGTTGAATCTTTGATGAAAGCTTCGCCTCAAAACCGTTGATGAACAGCTTTCCACTATATGCAGGGAAGAAGGTGTCTTTACCATTGATGGAAATACGATAGGGCTTAGTGCTTTCTAACCATTCCTCATAGCCTGAATGCTTTAACACGTCGAAGAGTGATTCCATTAATTCGATCCGGATAGAATCACGGTCCTGAATGATTTCCTCAAGAGATGCAGGTTGATCGTTTCTGTAGACGAGTGGAGCCAGTAAAAAAGGATTCTCATCTATCACAATCTGTTTAGAAGAGGTGTCTAATAGATCTCCAATGGTTACATGTGGTGAAGTCCCGTTCTCTCCTTTGTGAACAGTGATCATATCGTTATGGTTGATTTTTTCGTCCAGTGCACTGGGCTGACCGTTTTTTTCAATAAGAGGTGCCTGACCGTGACCTCCTGGTAAGGATATATCTTGCCCATTGACGGTTACAAAGAAACCATTCCCTGGAACCCCGTGCCACTTAATCAGTTTTAAGCCGGCAGCCAATATACAGTCCCCGACCGTTAAGTCCTTTACTTCAAATAATCGGACCGGTTGATTGTTCACGTGGGCTGTGACGTATTGAACAGGTGTCTGTTTAGCGGCAATGGCGATCCCGATAGGTGTAACGAGTTCCGGTCCTTTCGTTACTTCATCCAATATGGTGATATTCTGAATCGCCTCCACGCCTCTTACAGCGACCCTGTTGTGTGGAAGTTGTAAGGATGACGCTAATTTGCCCGGGAGCTCAGGTGTTAAGCTGCCTCCTCCTACCAACATGACAGCTTGTGGAGGTTTTCCATTGTTCAGACGGAGAATCTCCTTAGAAATCTCCCCGGCTAAACGATCGACAGCTGGACCAATTCTCTCCACGACCTCCAGTACAGGGAAACTCGTTTCAAAACCAAGAATATCGGTAACCGTAATCTCCTCTCCGGAATGAATCTCCCTTTTTGCTTGCTCGGCTAAAGGAAAATCCAGCAACAGTTCATTGCTGATGGCTTCTGTTATTTCATCGCCGGCTGTCGGAACCATTCCATAGGCAATGACTGTGCCCAGATTGGTAAGGGCGATATCGGATGTTCCTGCTCCGATATCAACGAGGGCTACATTGAGTCGTCTCATGGATTCTGGAATCAGCACATTGATCGCAGCGATAGGCTCCAAGGTCAGGGCCTCCATTTCAAGGCCCGCCCGGTTCAATGCCGCAATCAGGGATTCAACCACGACACGTGGAAGGAAGGTTGCGATGATCTCGACGGTGGCCTCTTCCCCCTGCTGATCGATGAGGCTGCCGATTTCCTCACCATCCAAACGGTAAAAAAGGACGGAATAACCAACACAGTAATAGTGATAGCCCTTCGCATCATTTTCGTTCTCTGCAGCCAATGCTTGAGCATGTTGGACAGCACTTAATTCGAGATGGAGGATATCGTTTTTTTGAAGAAGTGGTTTCCCTTTTATAGTTAATGTGGAAGCTGCGGTTTCCGTTTTTAGAGCTCTTCCGGCAGCTGCAACACACACTTTATGAAGGGGACCATGTATCTTCTCCAATTGTGCTTTAATGGAAGAAATGACCTCGGCAACTGCTGGAACGTCATGAATCTGACCATCCAGCATGGCTCTCTTTTTATGCTCTTCTACTAAAATATCTGAAACTTGAAATATTCCGTTTATTTCTTCTAAAATAATCCCGACGACCGATCGGGTTCCGATGTCCAAAGCAAATATTTTTTGCGTATTTTTCAATTAGTGTTCACCTACTTTAGCCTATTCTCATACAATACTAAATACTTTAGCGCTTAAAAGCGTCTAATTAATAAAGAATTTTATCGTGACATTTTGGATATGTTCTATTATAATAAGTTTCAATATCAAAAATGTATCATACTTTCTTAAAACTATAACAGTTTTTACGTATGAACAGGATAAAAAAAGAAAGGGTGCTGTATTGTGAGTAATCAAGAGCTCGATCAATTACGAAAACAAGTAGACGAGATGAACTTAAAACTATTAGACACCATTAATGAACGTGCTAAACTAGTTCAGGAAATCGGGCGTGTCAAGGAAACTCAAGGAGTATACCGCTATGATCCTGTTCGAGAAAGAGGCATGCTTAATCTGATCAAAGAAAATAATAATGGTCCATTTGAACATTCGACCGTTGAACATATTTTTAAAGAAATCTTTAAAGCCGGTTTGGAGCTTCAAAAAGATGATCACCGTAAAGCACTGCTGGTTTCCCGTAAAAAGAAACCGGATGATACGATTGTAACGATCAACGGAGATTCAATTGGTGACGGAAAGCCTCACTTCATTTTCGGTCCATGTGCGGTTGAATCTTACGAGCAAGTGGCAGAAGTGGCCAAAGCCGTCAAAGCAAAAGGGCTTAAATTACTTCGAGGCGGAGCGTTCAAACCGAGAACGTCACCTTATGACTTCCAGGGCCTCGGCATTGAAGGCTTAAAAATTCTAAAAAAAGTGGCCGATGAATATGATCTGGCTGTCGTCAGTGAGATCGTGAATCCCGCCGATATCGAACCCGCATTGGAATATATCGATGTGATTCAAATCGGAGCGAGAAATATGCAAAACTTCGAGCTGTTAAAAGCAGCAGGAGCAGTGAAGAAGCCCGTATTGCTTAAACGCGGTTTAGCTGCAACGATCGATGAATTCATCAACGCAGCAGAATATATCATTTCACAAGGTAATGGAGACATCATCCTTTGTGAGCGTGGAATTCGTACGTACGAAAAAGCGACAAGAAACACATTGGACATTTCAGCTGTCCCAATTCTTAAGCAAGAAACGCATCTGCCAGTATTTGTGGATGTAACGCACTCAACCGGACGCAGAGATCTGTTGCTTCCAACGGCGAAAGCAGCACTTGCCATCGGTGCAGATGGTGTAATGGCTGAGGTTCATCCTGATCCTGCCGTTGCCTTATCCGATTCTGCCCAACAAATGGATTTAGATCAATTTGATCACTTCTATCAGGAGCTGTTAAAAGGAAGAACGATCGAGGTATAATATATAAGAGAAGGGTTGGATCCTATTGATGGGATTCAACCCTTTGTTTTTGATTTATAAAATGTTTTTCTGCTGTCATTTGGAGTGCTTTTTTACATATGAGCTGCAGATGAACCCAATAATGCGTAAATTTCAGGTGAACCATAAAAACTCCATTGAGGATATCAGCGCAAAATTCATTTTATCAGCGTAATCCCAAATATATCAGCGAAACGCATACTCTTCTACCAGTAAGCCTGTATACTGTTCGTCGATTTTTCACCATGCCAGAATGAACTTTTTATTAAGACAAGGCACAGTCGTTGCACGAATATAGAGACTGTCGTATGATTATCAAGGTAATTGCAGATAAATAACCTATATACATTGAAAAAACACTAACGTGAATATAAATATGTGCATTTTTTAACAAACTATTGTAATCGCTTTTTTCTTTAGGTTTATTTAGTGTAAAATAAGATAAATAAATGAGTAGAAGAGTAAAGGAGAGTTAGCTATGAACGTTACAATATATGATGTAGCAAGAGAAGCAAATGTTTCCATGGCAACCGTTTCACGTGTGGTCAACGGAAATCCCAATGTTAAGCCGGCAACAAGAAAGAAAGTACTGGAGGTCATTGACCGCCTTGGATATCGTCCGAATGCTGTAGCAAGGGGACTTGCAAGTAAGAAAACAACAACGGTCGGAGTCATCATTCCGGATATCTCTAATATTTTCTATGCTGAATTGGCACGTGGAATCGAAGATATCGCAACGATGTACAAGTACAATATTATCTTAAGTAACTCAGATCAAAATGTGGAGAAGGAACTTCATCTTCTCAACACGATGCTTGGTAAACAAGTGGACGGAATCCTGTTCCTTGGCGGGCACATTTCCGAGGAACACGTTCAGGAATTCGAGCGTTCCCCGGTTCCGATCGTATTAGCTGGAGCTGTGGAAGAAACAAACAAAGTTCCTTCCGTTAATATCGACTACAAAGCGGCTTCCTACGATGCTGTTACGGAATTGTTGGAAAAAGGACATAAGCGAATTGGATTTGTAAGCGGTCCTTTCCACGATACAATCAACATGAAGTTTAAATTAGAAGGGTATCGCGAAGCCCTCGCTAAAGCCGGAGTGGAATATAGTGACGACCTGGTTGTTGAAGGTGAGTACACCTATGACTCAGGACTTGAAGCCTGGCAGAAGTTTTCTGAGCTTGGGGACAAGCCGACCGCTATATTCGTCGGAAATGATGAGACGGCCCTTGGAGTCGTTCACGGCGCTCAGGATCAAAACGTGTCCATTCCTGATGAAGTTGAAGTAATCAGCTTTGATAACACAAGACTGGCGCTTATGGTTCGACCACAGTTAACCTCAGTTGTTCAGCCTTTATATGATATCGGGGCTGTGGCGATGAGATTATTAACGAAATATATGAACAAAGAAACGGTTGAAGAATCCACAGTTGTTCTTCCTCATCGACTTGAACATCGGAACTCAACAAAATAAGAAGTTTGTCGATATAAAAGGTAAAGACAAACAGAACTTATTTTTGTAGGGAGAGTCAAAATGAAAAAGCTTGATGTTCTTACACCGATCGGGGTTGTAGTTGGGTTTCTATTCGTCGCTTTCGCCATCATCACGAACGCTGGTATTACAGGCTTCAGTTCCTTCGTAGATCTGCCGTCCATGTTTGTTGTGATAGGCGGTTTGGTCGCTGCCATGCTGGTCAGCTTCTCTATTAAGGAATTGAAGCAATTGGGGAAAGTGATGAGAGAATCCTTTCGTGACGAGGAATACGATCTTCAAGGCCTCATTCGCACGTTTGTGACGCTATCAGAAAAAGCCAGGAGAGAAGGTCTTCTCTCATTAGAGGCGGAAGTGGAAGAGGTCGAGGATCCTTTCATTCGAAAAGGAGTCCTGTTAGCCGTCGATGGAATTGAGCAGGACGTGATTGTCGATATCATGAATGCCGAGATCATCGCTTTAGAAGAGCGGCATCGTAAAAATAAAAGTTTACTGGATAAGGCTGGGGAGTATGCGCCTGCCTGGGGGATGATCGGGACCTTGATTGGTCTCGTACTGATGCTGAAGAATTTAAATGACCCAGCGTCATTAGGACCTAATATGGCCATCGCCTTATTAACGACTCTATATGGATCGATTCTTGCAAATCTTGTCTTCCTGCCCATGGCATCCAAATTAGCGATGAAAACAGAAAAAGAAGTGTTTATGAAACAAATCGTGATTGAAGGTGTCGTCGGGGTACAATCCGGTCAAAATCCGAAAATATTGGAAGAGAAACTGAGAGTGTTCTTATCCAATGAGGAACTGGAGATGTACTCTGCTGGCAGGAAGCAAGAGGAGGCAACATTCCATGATGCGTAGACGAAGACAACCGTCTCAGCCCACGGGTGCACCGAAATGGATGGTAACCTTTTCTGATCTCATTACTCTTATTCTCGTATTCTTTATTTTACTATTTTCCATGTCTCAAATTGATATCGTGAAATTCAGGACCATCGCTGATTCCTTTCAGCAGCGTCAAATACTCGAGTTTTATCCTTCTGTCATCCCATTCGAGAATCCCTCTGCCGAGCCTGAAATGGAGAGGGAGAAAACTCAGCCTCAGAACAGTGAGGGAACCGATAAAGAGTTGAATCAACTTTTAGCCGATATTCAAAGCTACTTAAATGAAAACAAACTAAGTGACGTTGTAGTGGCCACAAGAACCGAGCGTGGAGTCGTGCTGGTCCTACAGGAGCAAGCCCTGTTTGCTTCAGGTGAAGCAACGGTCCTTGAGGAGGCTTATCCGTTCTTAAATAAAGTGGGCGATCTCTTATCGAGAATCCCAAACTTCGTGAAAGTGGAGGGACATACAGATAATCGTCCCATCGGTACATATCGGTTTCCATCAAACTGGGAGCTCTCCTCTGCAAGGGCAAGCAGTGTGATCCGGTATCTCGTTCAAACCGAGAACTTAGATCCGAAGCGTTTCATTGCCGTCGGATATGGGGACACACGACCCATTGCACCTAATGACACAAGGGAAAATCTTCAAAAGAACAGGCGTGTGGAAGTGATCATAACAGATCCTGCATATGAGGAACAATAAAAACCAAGGACTTCTCAATGGGATGAGAGTACCTTGGTTTTTTCGTATTCTTGCCTTATGCTTGTCGCCTTTGAACGAGCCGCCTCCGCCTTGTTTAACTACCGGGCTTTTGCCTGAGCTGCTGCCGTATGGAGTAGAGAGCTTTCTCTACGGTTTGCTTATTCTTCTCCGTGATTTCGCCTTTTCTCGGAATAGGCTTGTAAATGTCAGGTCTATCCCACCATTCAGATGGCAGGGTGACCCCTGCTTTACTTTGCCAGCGTTCCGTCCATTTAGCAGGGAATGAAGAGGTGCGGTCCAATCGATCGGTCATTTGCATCCAAATCAGCGCCCAGGCTCTCGGAACCACTCTCCAAATGTCGTAGCCCCCGCCCCCAACGGCAATCCATTTGCCCCCGCAGTACTCATGAGCCAACTCGTGGGCGATACGCGGGATTTCCCGGTATATATTCATGGTAGCCGAAAGGTGGGTGAGTGGATCATAATAATGGGCATCTGCCCCGTTTTGAGTCAATATGACGTCCGGCTTGAAGAATTCAATCACTTCACGAAAGGACGTTTCGTAAGCTTCGAGCCACGATTCATCTTCTGTAAAGGCATCGAGGGGGATATTGAACGAATACCCATATCCTTTTCCGTGACCGCGCTCATTAATATTGCCTGTCCCTGGGAAGAGGTAACGACCCGTCTCATGGATGGAAAGGGTACACACGTCGGGATCATCATAAAAGGACCACTGAACGCCATCTCCGTGATGAGCATCTGTATCGACGTATAGTACCCGGGCACCGTACTTTTCCTGCAAGTAGCGGATCGCCACTGAACTGTCGTTATAAATACAGAATCCTGATGCTTTTCCTTTGAAACCATGATGCAGACCACCGCCGAGATGGAGGGCATGCTTCGCTTTTCCCGTCATGACAAGATCAACGGCCGTTAACGTCCCGCCTACCAAATAAGCACTCGCTTCATGCATTCCTTGAAACATCGGTGTATCTTCTGTACCAATTCCAAACCCTTCTGCCTGATCTTGAGAGAGTTGGCCGACACTCGCTCGTTTGACGGCGCTTACATAGTTGGGATCGTGATTAAGAAATAACTCTTCATCAGTAGCCATTCGTGGTGGAACGATTTCATCTGATTGAAGAGCGTTTGCTTCTTTGAGTAAGTCCATCGTCAGGGTCAATCGGGTTTGATTGAAAGGATGCTCATCAGAGAACCGATACCCGAGGAGTTCGTCTGAATAGATGAAAACAGCATCCTTGGTCATGATGAGATTCCTGGCATGTTTGGCCATAACACGTCATATCCTTCTTTTTTCAGATCATTGATCACATTCATCGGATTCATCGTTCTTACTCGGAACACAAGGATTTTATACTGTTCGTCCTTTTTATCCGGATACACGAGCACACTTTGAATATTGGAGTTATTCCTTCTGATGATACCGGCTACCTCGTAAAGAATCCCTGCTTTATGCGGGACTTTCACTTCGATTTGAGAGCCGGGTTGGTGGGCTCCCGTCAGTTGGATGAGAGTGTACAACAGGTCTGTTTCAGTAATGATTCCGACGAGCTTCTTTTCCTTCAAAATAGGAAGGCAGCTGATCCGGTGCTCATAAAAGAGTGCCGCAACCTCTTCGACAAAATCCAGAGGATGACCTGTGATCACATCTTTCTTCATGATCAATTTAAGCGGATTCTGCAATTCACTGGTTGAGGACTCATCATGAAAAATAGATGGGGTCCCATCTTTTACATCACGGTCACTCACGATCCCGATCACTTCCATATCACGATTGGTAATCGGGATATGCTTGATCTTTTTTTCCCGCATTAATTTTATGGCTGTTTCAATAGTATCGTCTGCACATAGTGTTTCGACTTTCGTTTTCATAATTTCTTCTACAATCACGTTCTCCACCCCTTTAGAAAACTTGTCAGAATTCCATTAATACATAAAACGATTCATAAACCTCAGTTGATCAAATCGTTGGATGGAATCCGGATCCACTCTGGTACCGATTCTCGCCATTAAACAATTAGCTGGATGGGAACTGATTTCAGGGTCATCCGTTGCGTAATATTCCAATCCGCCGGCGTTCATCATTTTTTCCATCACTTTACGATATTCCCACACGTTCAGGCCAGTCCCTTTTAAGTCCCAATGCCAATAATATTCAGTCGTAATGACGATGTAGTCATTCATATAATCATCCATCATGGAAACCTTTAATAGATTCTTTCCGACGGAAGCCCCGCGGAATTTGGGGATGACTTCGATTGCTCCAAGCTCAATCAGATTATCCATTTTTCCTTGAGACCAGCGTTCAAGGGGATCTGGATATAAATATGTAACATATCCAACAATCGTATGATTATCTCTCGCAATCAGGATTCGGCCTTCTGGTAAACTCGCAATCTCTACAAGGGCTTTATGCTGTTGGGCAGGAGGTCTGAAAGCGACCAAGTCCTCGTGAAAGTCAAGCCTGGCTAATTCTTCAGCGGATATAGGGCCTTCAATAATGATATTTCCCTTTGTTGTTTTCAATTCTGTTGCATTATAGGTTTTTTTCAATTTCATCTGGACACCACCTAAAGATATTCCTCAAGTCCATTATACATGAAATTGATAAATGTATAGCGCTTTCACGAAATTTTCAGACGTTTGAAGCAAGGAAATTATTCTGCAATACCTATCTGGAACAAGGGTTTGAAGAGTTTTTATAAGAAACACACCAAAGAGTACTTTTAGGCGGATTTTTTAAAAAATTGAGAAAATATAAAATTTATACTATAATAAGATTGTAATTTCTTACATAAGGGGGATGCGGTATATGAAAGTGGAAGCGTTACCAGTAACGAAGGGAAACTATAATCTTGAAAGCTATGAAAATACGTATGAATCATTTGATTGGAAAGATGTCGAAAAAGAATTTTCATGGGCGGAAACAGGTCGAGTCAATCTGGCTCATGAAGCGATCGACCGACATGCAGTATCTTTCAGGAAGAATAAAGTCGCTCTTTATTACCGAGATGCAGAACGTGATGAAAAATATACGTACTCTGATATGAAGAAGATGTCGAACAAAGCAGGAAATGTATTGAAGCGTTTTGGGGATGTTGAAAAAGGTGACCGTGTCTTCATCTTCATGCCAAGATCACCGGAATTGTATTTCTCCGTATTAGGTGCAATCAAACTGGGTGCCATCGTCGGTCCGCTGTTTGAAGCATTCATGGAGGGAGCCGTTCGTGATCGTTTAGAGGATAGTGAAGCAAAGGTACTGATTACAACTCCCGAGCTATTGAAGAGGGTTCCCGTAAGTGAACTTCCGAACCTAAAGCATGTTTTCTTAATTGGGGAAGATGTACAGGAGGACGATGTCCATGTAGACTTTATGAGTAAATTTGCTGAAGCGAGCAATAAACTGCAAGTAGAATGGGTAGACCGGAACGATGGGTTGATCCTTCACTATACATCAGGGTCCACCGGAAAACCAAAAGGGGTCCTTCATGTCCATAACGCTATGATCCAACATTATCAAACTTCCAAGTGGGTGCTCGACCTTCAGGAAGAGGATGTGTATTGGTGTACAGCGGATCCGGGCTGGGTCACAGGGACTTCGTATGGAATCTTCGGTCCGTGGCTGACAGGTGCCTCGAACGTCATTGTAGGGGGACGCTTCAAGCCGGAGAACTGGTATCAAACGATTGAAGATTATGGAGTGACGGTCTGGTACAGTGCTCCAACGGCCTTCAGGATGTTGATGGGTGCCGGTGATGAAGTGGTGAAGCAATTCGACTTAAGCTCCCTTCGTCATATCCTGAGCGTAGGAGAGCCTTTAAACCCTGAGGTTGTCCGCTGGGGAATGAAAGTATTCAACCTGCGCATCCATGATACTTGGTGGATGACTGAAACAGGCGGTCAATTGATCTGTAACTATCCGAGCTTGGAAATCAAGCCTGGATCCATGGGGAAACCATTCCCGGGAGTGAAAGCGGCGATTGTGGATGATCAAGGAAATGAAGTGCCTCCTTACCGCATGGGGAACTTGGCGATCAAAAAAGGCTGGCCATCCATGATGAACCAGATCTGGAATAATCCACAGAAGTATGACTCATACTTCATGCCTGGCGACTGGTATGTTTCAGGAGATTCAGCTTATATGGATGAAGACGGTTATTTCTGGTTCCAGGGCCGGATTGATGATGTCATCATGACGTCCGGGGAACGAGTAGGTCCGTTTGAGGTAGAAAGCAAGCTTGTAGAACATCCGGCAGTCGCCGAAGCAGGTGTCATTGGAAAACCAGATCCGGTTCGCGGCGAAATCATCAAAGCGTTTATCGCTCTTCGCGATGGCTACGAAGTGACAGATGAGCTGAAAGAAGAGATTCGTCAATTCGTGAAAAAAGGATTGGCTGCCCATGCGGCTCCAAGAGAAATCGAATTCAGAGACAAGCTGCCCAAAACACGAAGCGGAAAAATCATGCGTCGCGTGTTGAAGGCATGGGAACTAGACCTTCCTACCGGTGATTTAAGTACAATGGAAGATTAATAGATTTTAAAGAACCTCTACTTGATGAGTAGGGGTTCTTTTTTGGTGTGGGGGAGAGAAGGGCGGAATTTGTCGATTTATTAGAAGTGGCAGATAAAATCAATATATGGCAGATAAATTTCCAAAATGGCATGAAAGAGCAAAGGGAGTCCAAAACATCATACCAGAAGTCACAGTCCATTCCTGCACCCATCATTCAACAAAAAAACGAGCAAAAAGTAAATACTTTTGCTCGTTTTTTATAGTGCGATCTAATTCTGCTCAGCAGGTGGTTCAGGTTCAGTCGGTGGCTCGGTTCCTCCATCGTCACCGCCGCCGTCGCCACCGCCATCATCAGCTGGTGGTGGCGGTGGCGGCTCAGGCTTGTCTGGTTTAGGGGGAGGATCGGCCGGTTTATCACCAGGCGGTTTCGGATCCGTTGCCGGCTTCTCAGGCTTCGGTTCCGGTTTTGGCTCTGGTTTACCGATTTGTACAGTGTTGGAAGATGCAGATTGTTTTCCAGCTACATCAACGGCAACCACATAGAAATCACCATTTCCAACGGAAACTGAATAACTCCCGCCAGACTTGACACTGCCGACTTTGCCGCCGGATTTACTATATACACGGTATCCAACGACATCCCCGCTTGCAGAAGGGGTCCAAGTGATGGTATTACCATTAGCACTTGCTCTTACGGTTCCTGGAGCTGCTCCATCGTCTGAAATTTTGTTTTCGGCAATCAGAACATTTTTGAATCGATTGTCACCTTCCGGAATGAGTTTGTTTGGATCGCCAGGTACAGAACCAAATACATTCTTCACAAAGTCAGGATTCAAGATCACTCCCGGCTGTGAAAACTCTTCCGGCGTATTAGGCAGAGCTAAATATTTCTTTCCGTTTACCATGACATAGCGGCTCATGAGTAAGCTGTCATCGGTTTTGGTCGGTACATATTTAGCGTTGAATAAGTCACTTTTTACTAACCCGGCCTGACTGCATGCTTCTGATGGCAGCAATCCCGAAATCGAGCAGAAGGATCTTCTTACAACACCTTCCGGCTGCTGGAATTGTGCATCGGGATCAATCAGTTCAGGAGCCAAGTCCCTCGTGTCATTCAATAAGTATGACCATAAACGGATATTACGTAATCCATAATGTCCATACTGTGCCCGGGATCCCGGTGTATTTAAGGAAGAAGGTGTGTCATATCCGAACCATGTTCCGAATGTAATGCTCGGATTGGATGCCACAAACCAGTGATCCTTGTATTCCTGACTCGTTCCGGATTTCCCGGCCCAGTCAGAACCAAAGTTCAGGAATTTCTTCGCATAACGTCCCGTACCCAGTGAATGATCCAGGGTATCTCTCATCATATCGATGGCAAGGTAAGCAGTCTGCGGACTGAATACATCCACCGGTTCTACTTTATGTTCGAATACCACATTGCCATCTTGATCGACAATTTTATCGATCATGTAGGCATCTATGAATTTCCCGCCATTTGCAAAAGTAGTATAGGCATTTACATTTTCTTCGACTGTTACACCACTTGTAGTGGCTCCGAGTGCAAGTGACAGGTTATTATCATATCGGCTGGTAAGTGATGAAAAGCCCATTTTCAGAAGGAATTCTTTAAATGGATTTCGGTTATAGATATTGGCATATGTTCTTACAGCAGGTAAGTTCAATGATTCTGCCAGTGCATGTCTTGCAGGGAAAAGTCCACGCTCATTAAGCGAGTAGTTTTCAGGCGTCCAGCCATTGATGTTTACACCAACGTCAGGAATAGGGGATCCAGGTGAAATGTATCCGTATTCCAGTGCCGGTGCATAAGCAAGTAATGGCTTCATGGTAGACCCGTTCGATCTCAGTGACTGGGTGGCGTGGTTGATTTGTTCTGTTTTAAAGTTACGTCCACCGATGAAACTGATGATGCGTCCCGTTTTATTTTCAATCATGATCGCTCCGACCTGAACCGGTTCCTGTACTTCCACTTCTTCTCCTGTTTCAGGGTCAGTTGCCGATACATATTTCGGAGGTCCATACATTTCGTAAGCATCTTTAGTCTTTTGCATTTGATCATAGATTTTTTTATTGATGGTTGAGTGAATCTGATAGCCGCTTTGACGGACATTGCGGTCCGCGAGCGTTCGGTACTTTTCTTCCAGTTCATCATTATTTTCAAGATCCTGTTTTGAATAGCCGTCTTTTTCGGCAAGTACATTCGTCATGATATCCACTGCCCTGCTTTCAAGTTCGGCAGTCAGCCATGGATACTGTTCACTCGGTGATGGTTTAGGCTTGATGAAATCTTTCGATAGGTCATAAGCAACGGCTTCATCGTACTCTTTCTTTGTAATATATCCTTCTCGGTGCATTCTGTAGAGTACAGTGTCTTTACGGCTCATTCCGGCTTCCAGGTTCTCTTTCATTTCTCCACTATTCGTAAAGGGAGTGTAAGAGAATGGAGCTTGTGGAAGTCCTGCAATGAACGCAGATTGAGGCAAGGTTAAGTCCTTGGCGTCCACTCCAAATATCCCTTGGGCAGCAGATTGGACTCCGGCGATATTGCGACCGGAAGAATTACGTCCAAGTGTTGCTACATTCAAGTACGCTTCCAGGATTTCGTCCTTTTCAAAGAAACGCTCCAAGCGAAGGGCGAGGAGTATTTCCTTTGCTTTTCTTTCAAATGATACTTCATTCGTCAATATTTGGTTTTTGATTAGCTGTTGTGTAAGTGTACTTCCACCTGATTGAGTGGAGGAATTGGTGAATTCCTGAAGTACGGCACGCATGATCGCTTTCGGTACGACACCGTTATGTTCTTTGAAGTATTCATCTTCCGTGGCAATAACAGCATTTCGCAGATCTTCTGAAACATCTTCAAGCTTCACTTCTTCGCGCTCTAAGTCTGTTCGGAATTTCCCCAAATAGACATCATTGGCGAAGTAAAGCTTCGACGTTTCTTCGTAGTTGTAAATGTCCTTTTTCATTTGGTCATAAGGACGTATCGGTTCTTCCTTCACGAGAGAAGCGAAATATCCCGCTCCAACTCCTCCTGCAAATACAAAACCTAATACAAATAGTACGACAAGGATTAAGGACAGGTTCCAAAATACTCCGTATGTAATTCTTGCTCGTTTCTGAACTCCAGTATTTGAAAAGAACCTGATTGCAGGGTCTAGTTTTTCGAGTAATTTGTTCCATTTTTCCTTCATATATCATTCCCCCCAGAACATTCCCATTATAGCATAATTACAGGAAGGCTGTCGTAAAAAGTCAAAGAAAATGGTCTTTTATCATGCGTTTAGTTGACTAATATTTTAGAATATGGTAAAAACCTTATATAGCGAAATGAATGACGATCCGGCACACAGTCGGATTTACTTACAAAAAAATGAACGTGTGATCGCAATGAGAGGAATAAGTAGTCTGCCTTCCCTGTTATAAAGAGAGTCAGTGGTTGCTGTGAACTGACACAAATGGCCGATGAATTACATCCTGGAGCTTTTGCTGTGAACCTTTAGTAGCAGCAAACGGTTAAAGCCGTTATCTTTAATGAGTGAAGGATGTAATTCCTTAATTTGGGTGGTACCGCGCGACAGCGTCCCTGCATTTATGCAGGGACTTTTTTGTTGTCTTGTTTTACAAAAAAGGAGGAAATAACATGGATTTGATAAAGGACTTGGAATGGCGTGGAATCACGTATCAACAAACGGACGCTGAAGGGTTGAAGGACCTGTTGAATAAAGAGAGTATCTCCATTTACTGCGGGATTGATCCGACAGCAGACAGTATGCATATCGGGCATCTCCTTCCATTTTTAACATTGAGACGCTTCCAGAATCAAGGGCATCGTCCACTTGTACTAGTAGGAGGGGCAACCGGATTGATCGGTGATCCGAGCGGTAAAAATGAAGAACGTAAACTGCAGACAATTGAAGCGATTCAGGGGAATGTGGCGAGCATTAAAGTGCAGTTGGAAAGCATCTTTGATTTTGAAGGGGAAAATGGTGCAGTGATGGTGAATAACTATGACTGGATCGGAGCGATGGATGTCGTTACTTTCCTTCGTGATTTCGGTAAGCATGTGGGTGTGAATTACATGCTGGCAAAAGATACAATCGCGTCACGCCTGGAATCAGGTATTTCGTTCACTGAATTTACGTACACCATTCTGCAAGCCCTGGACTTCAATCATCTATACGACAACTACAATTGTAAGCTTCAAATCGGAGGCAGTGATCAGTGGGGGAATATCACGACTGGTCTTGAGCTGATCAGACGTACCCATGAAGAAGAAACGAAGGCGTTCGGTTTCACGATTCCACTTGTAACGAAAGCAGATGGAAGTAAATTCGGTAAAACCGAAAGTGGAGCAATTTGGTTGGATGCGAATAAAACATCTCCTTACGAGTTCTACCAGTTCTGGATCAATGCGGCTGATGCAGATGTCGTGAAATACTTGAAATACTTTACATTCCTTTCACACGAAGAGATCGATGCTCTGGCACAGTCTGTTGAAACGGAACCTCATCTTCGCAAGGCGCAAAAGGCATTGGCTGAAGAAATGACAAAACTGATTCATGGTGAAGAAGCGCTGGATCAAGCCATCCGCATCACACAAGCATTATTCAGTGGTGAGATCAAATCTTTATCGGCTTCTGAAATTCTAGAAGGATTCAAAGATGTTCCATCATTCGAACAGCCTAAAGGAGAAGAGATCGGATTAATCGACCTTCTTGTAAATGCAAAAATCTCACCATCCAAGCGACAGGCTCGTGAAGATGTCGGAAATGGTGCAGTTTACCTTAACGGTGAACGTGTAACAGACCTTCAACATGTGATGGATGAAAAAGATATGATCGAAGGACAATTTACCATCATTCGCCGCGGAAAGAAGAAATATTTTAGAATTCAGTACGTATAATACTAGTATTCAATCTGACAGTGCGGTATCCGTTTCTCTTATTGGAGCGGGTACCGTGCTTTTTTATCTTTAAGTAGTGCTCCTTAGGAGGTGCGCTGTATGGAAGAATGTACAGGAGGGAGTGAGTAGGGATCAGTCGTGTTTATTCGACAAAAGGTTCATAAATGTGGATTTCGGGTCAAAAATAGAGTAAAACGGCTCATATATCAGAATTCCGGTTCATAAATAGACGAAACCGGTGGATAAAACGGGATTCCGGATAATAAATGGCAGAAACCGGTTCATAAATCGGGATGCTCAATCCTAAAGAGCTGAAATCCGTTCATAAATCAAATTACGGGCATTCAAAAAGAGATAAACCTCACACATAACCCTAAATATTAGATCGTTATGGATAAAAACGGGCACGAGAGTATAAAATCATAATTACATATGCCATCCAATCACAACATCCAGATCCTTTCCCAACCTTAAAATCGTAGAATTGAATCTATTTCACCAAAAAACATAAATTTTTCAGGTGCAGGCATGGACATAGATTTAGAATTTTTCAGGGTATACGGGAAAACATTCCTGCAATTCGATTAAAAAAGAAAAAACTATAAACAAAAAAACACTGCCCATAAAATGGACAGTGTTTTTCTTACAAAGATTAACGAGAGTAGAACTCAACGATAAGAGCTTCATTGATTTCAGCAGGTAATTCAGAACGTTCAGGAACGCGTGTGAAAGTACCTTCTAATTTGTCAGCATCGAAAGTTAGGAATTCAGGAACAAAGCTGTTCACTTCCATCGCTTCTTTGATGATGTCAAAGTTACGTGATTTTTCACGAACTGAGATTGTTTGACCAGGAAGTACGCGGAATGAAGGGATGTCTACGCGAGATCCGTTCACTGTAACGTGACCGTGGTTAACAAGTTGACGTGCTTGACGACGAGTACGAGCAAGACCTAAACGATAAACAACGTTATCCAGGCGGCACTCAAGTAGCGCCATGAAGTTTTCACCGTGTTTACCTTGTAATTTACCAGCTTGGTCAAATAGGTTACGGAATTGACGCTCAGTTACTCCGTACATGTGACGAAGTTTTTGCTTCTCTTGAAGTTGTAAACCGTACTCAGAGATTTTTTTACGTTGGTTAGGACCATGTTGTCCAGGAGCGTAAGGACGCTTTTCTAATTCTTTACCCGTTCCGCTTAGAGAGATTCCAAGACGACGAGATAATTTCCAGCTTGGGCCAGTATATCGAGCCATGAATGACTCCTCCTTTATTGTTTTTATTTTGTTGTAAAATAAAAACACCTGTGAATAAACAATTATGTGCATTTTGTTTTCATGTACCTTCGCCCTAGCAGCAGAGGGTTACAAGATACACCTCAATATGTAGAGGAACAAAATACGAACATAAAGGACTTCACTGAAGCTGCATTATTTTACACAAAGAATATTATATGACGGGAGAGACTAGAAGTCAAGGAAGGATTGTAAGATGAACGGATTTCATAGATTCTTGCGAATGTTGTTCTCTAAACAAAATAGTCCAAAAGTCATTTCTTGTGATATAATAAAAGTTGGAAAATATGTTGAATAGGTGAATGTCGTTGAAAGAATCAAAAAGAGAAAAGACCCTTCGATTTGTATTGATCGGTCTGTGCGTCCTGGTTGTTTTCGGAGGGTTTGTTTATTCTTCCGATTCTCCGGAAAGAGTGGATGAGTCCGGGCAATCGATCCATGCGGAGGTCCTAACTGCAGGAAATAGAGAGCAGAACCCCGTCATCGCTGTAGCAAAGATGGCTCAAGATCAGCCTGTCCTTATTATATATGAACTTGATAGAAGCAATCAGTATTATTTTAAGGTATTACATAGTGTGTCGTTACAGAAAAAAGTGAAAAAGATAGGGCTCACCAAAGATAAAGCTGGAATTTGGGTCCAATTAGATAAGAAACAATGGGTGTTATTTTCGAACTCTTTAGAGGTTTTACAGGAGAAGAAGGATGCTCCTTCTTCGGTGATTTCCAGTAAACAACTTTTTAAATATGAGGAGCATAAGCATTTGATAGAGGTTTCCTTTAAAGAGAACAAAGACCCGATTTCACTGGATTGGTCAGGTCAAAAAGCTGATCCTGTGGAAGTCCATTCTTTATCGGCAGATAAGTCCTTATGGCTCGTGGTATTACAAGAAGATCTGGTGCTGGCTCAGGGTCAATGATGTTAATAGTTTCACAAACCTTTCAGGTGTGGGTGAGAAAAATGTACGTTGTTCATAATTCTTTGCTTGAATATAAGTCAAAGCTGTTTGATTTAATCTATGAAGAAATGTCAGTTGAATTGGGTTATTCTGCTCATTTGCAAAAGTGGCTGACCATGATTAAAGACTGCCTTGATATTGATCGGGCATTTTTATATTTTTATAGCGAGTCTGCCTATTTCTTATATCACCCCAGTGACAATGAGGATGTTCCCCTTACGCTTGCTGAAACTAAGGAGAAATACATGGTTCGTCCTGTTATGGTTGAGGAAAAGGATGATTTTACCATCCGTTTTCACTTTACGAATAAAGATGGAAGTCCTCTGGCGATTCTGTTGGTAAAGAGGGATGATCGCAAAGAAGAGGCAGACGATAGCTGGCTCCAGTCCTTTTGGGAAGCCAGCAATCAATTTTTACAGCATACAGATGGAATCCAGACCGTACTCGATGATGAAAAACGGTACAGGGAATTATTTAAAGTAACGGAGATCTTTCACTCGACCAGGGATGTTCATACGCTTCTCGTGCAGATCATTGAAACGTTGAAGCAGGTGTTTCCAATCGATGAATTCCACTTGTTATTGTCTAACGACCGGTATGAATTCGGGACACTCCCCATTAAAAACTTTGATTTTGATCGTGCCAATGAGTCTGCCATGCAGGCATTTGTCAATGGGAGTATCGAAGTGAAGGAAAAGGATGTCCTGTATGCCCCTTTAAAAGGAAAACAGGGGATCTATGGTGTTCTTGAGGTGAAGTCAAAGGCCCATTTCACCTTTACGGAACAGAAGATCGAATTCATTCGCTTACTTGCCTATACGGCAGGGAATGCCCTTGAAAATGCCAAACTTTATGAACAATCCAAAAGACTCATTACCGATTTGCAACTTATTAATGAAACGTCCCATCAGTTAAATTTGAATTTACGATTAACGGATACGGTCCTGTTTTTAAAGAAACAGATTCAACGATCCTTTCAAGCATCAGCCATCGGATTTGTTCTGGTTCAAAAAGGGGAATACAGAATCCTGGAAGAAAGCTCTTCTGTTTTTTTTGAACAAGAAGGTGAAAAGTATATCTCTTATGTAAAGGCGAGAATCGAGAAGGAACGGGATGCCATCTTTTTAGGTGATGTAAGCGATCGATTCGATATGGGAGTGGTCTTTCCTTCCGTCATGGCTGTGCCAATGATTCAAAATGAAGCCCTGTTAGGGTTTTGCATAGTGTTACATAAAGAACCGTACATGTTTTCATTTGATATGTACAAGTTGCTTCAGTCGTTTATCCATCATTCGACCCTGGCGATAACCAATGCAACCCTTCGTGAGAAACTCGAGCATATGGTCATTACCGATCATATGACCAAATTATTCGCACGGAATTATCTTGATGAAGAAATGGAATCTTCGATGAATAAGGACTCAATGGGAACCTTGCTGTTGATCGATATAGATGATTTCAAGGCGATTAATGATAATTACGGTCATCAAATTGGTGATGAAGTTATTATCGGGGTGGCGGACCTGATTAAAGGAATCGTCAGTCATCATGGATTTGTTGCCAGATGGGGAGGGGAAGAATTAGCGGTCTATCTGCCCTCTCTTGATCATGAGGCTGGTTCTGAAATTGCTCAACGCATTATCGAGGAGATTCCAGTAAATACAGATCCTTCAGTGACGCTGTCCTGTGGCTTATCCACTTGGAGGGTAAGGGACGACCAGTGCCCTAAGTCTGTAAAGGAATTAGTGAAGAAAGCAGATGAAGCACTCTATCATGCGAAAGATAATGGTAAGAATCAGGTTGTGAAAGATTGTGATGGGATCATCATGGAATGATAGTGTTCAGGAACCCGGAGCCGATATGACTCATCCGGGTTCTTTTTTTTGGCCATTTCCCTTTACCACTTTAGTGTAACCGCTTTCTTTTTTGTCGTGGTTATCATATTCTAGAATAGTAGTTACTTAGACTTAAAGGGAATACTGGGAGGAATACTGTATGAAAGAAGAGAAGCGTTTTGAAACAAGGGTGATTCATGAGGGGTATGCATCATCTCAGCATTTTGATAGTTTAGCGCCGCCTTTATATCAAACTTCTACTTATACCTTTGCAAATGCGAAACAAGGGGAAAATCGATTTGCCGGTGAAGAGGAAGGATATATATATTCAAGATTGGGAAATCCGACAGTATCGATTCTGGAAGACAGAATGGCATCGTTAGAGGGAGGCGGGTCTGCCCTTGCCTTTGGTTCCGGTATGGCCGCTGTATCCGCCGTGTTATTCTCCTTAACCAAATCAGGAGATCATATCCTATGCTCTCAAGGGGTCTATGGCTGTACGTTCGGCTTACTTCAGCTGCTTCAAGAGAAATTTGCCATTCAGCATGACTTTTCTCCCATGAGTACAGAAGAGGAAATCCGGGAGAAAATCACAGAACAAACGAGCTGTATTTATGTAGAAACACCCATCAATCCGACTATGCAGTTAATTGATCTTGAGCTAGTCGTGAAGGTCGCCCGTGAAAAAGGGATTCCTGTAGTGGTCGATAATACATTCTGCTCTCCATACCTACAGAGACCATTGGAACTGGGATGCGATATTGTCATCCATAGCGCGACGAAGTACATTGGAGGTCATGGAGATGTGGTCGCGGGGCTCGTTGTGGGATCAGAGGAGAAGATGGCTGAAATTCGCATGACGACTCAGAAGGATATTGGAGGAATCATTTCTCCCTTTGATGCATGGCTATTATTGCGAGGGTTAAAAACATTGGCCGTCCGAATGGATCGTCACTGTGAAAGTGCTGAGAAGATTGCAGGTCTATTAGCCGAGCATCCGGCAGTAGAAACCGTCATCTACCCGGGGCATTCCAATCACCCGCAGCATAAGGTCATGAAGAAACAAATGAAAAAAGCCGGAGGAATGATTTCCTTTACGATAAAAGGTTCGAAAGAAGAGGCCCAGAAGCTTATGGATGATCTGGAGATGATCAAGATTGCCGTAAGTCTGGGGGATGCAGAAACATTAATCCAGCATCCGGCAACCATGACTCATGCAGTCGTACCAGAAGAGTCGAGAAAAAACATGGGAATCAGTGACACGCTCCTAAGGCTTTCCGTAGGATTGGAAGCACCGGAGGATATATGGAATGATTTATCACAGGCGTTGAATAAGGCATAAGGAAAAACAGGAAGGAACCTGATTAGCGGTCCTTCCTGTTTTGCAGGGGAGGGTGTTTTATTCTTTCAAGTAGGCTTGATTTGACTTCTTTGCACTTTCTCCATAAAGCTCAAAAATAATGCTGTAAATGAACACCGTTAAAAAAATCGAGCCAACCATGTCGAGAATATAATGTTGTTTAACAAAAAGGGTTGAAACGATAATCAATGAGCCCATTATCGGCACAAAGGCAGAGTGAAACGAATGTTTATTCTTAATGTTGATATTGGCGAGAATGATTGAAAATGTCGTTAAAACATGGATGCTTGGAAAAGCATTATACGGCTGATCATGACTATAGATCATACGAACAAGATTGATAAACACGCCGTCTCCCGCAAGATCGGGACGGGGTACTGTTGTCTGAAAATAAAAATAAATAACGAAACAAACCAACTCACCAATGACAATGACGCTCAGTGTTTTTATAAAGATAGGGATGTCTTTATACCAAAAGTAAAAAAGATATCCTAAAATAAATGCGTACCAGATTATATATGGCACAATAAACACCGGCACGAATGGGATCAATGCATCAATATCTGTAGAAAGGATGACCGCTTCACGGGTATCCGTATTTAAAAGTTTATATAACAACCCTAATGCCGGCATCACTAGAAAATATAATAAATAGGGTAAGTCTTTTTTCTTATCGCTCATATTACACCCCTTCTTACCTGGAATTCCTTCTGGATATTGTATGGAATATAGAGTGGAAATTGCCTGTTCCAGTTTAAAGCTCTCTTTTACGTTACTCTCTTCCCTTTTTACACGGTAGAGAAACGCAAACTTTTATTCGTGGCAGGTTTTGACAACTCCAAACTTTCATTCTGAACAAAAAAAAGACCCTGCCGGATATGAAAAATCATATTTCCAGCAGGGTGCTATCTTAATGATCCCGTATTAGAGATGCTTTAAAAGCTCTTCCACAAAGAGTTCCAAATACTTCTGATCTTCTCCATCAAATCTCGCTTTTTCCGGACTATCAATATCCAGGACTCCGATCAGTTTTCCTTCTTTCACTAGAGGGATGACAATCTCTGATTGAGAGGCTGCATCACATGCGATGTGCCCGGGGAATTGATGAACATCATCGATCAAAAGTGTTTTTTGTTCACTTGCCGATGTACCGCAAACGCCTCTTCCCAATGGGATCCTTACGCATGCAGGCAGTCCCTGGAATGGTCCTAACACCAATTGATTGCTTTCTTCTTCATATAAATAAAAGCCTACCCAGTTAATACGGTCCATAAATTGATTTAAAAGGGCGGAAGCATTGCTTAAATTTGCGATTTGATTTGGTTCGCCTTCTAATAGAGCTTTTAGTTGTTTCGTTACAAGACCATAGCCCTGTTCCTTTGTACCTTGATATTTTTCTGCTTTAAACACCAACAACTCCCCCAATTCTACAAAATGTGCGTTATTTCACGTCCAGTTGTTCCCCCGAGCCATCTAAACAACAAATACTGTCGAGAAATACTTAAAGGAAATCCACATGAAAACACGAATTCTTTGAGTAAACAAACTATAATAGAAACATCTATTGAACCATTTTTAGCATAATTCATCCAAACCTTCAATGATTAAGATTTTTTATCAAAAGATTTTTAATAGAGTGAATCCTCGTCACTGTTTTTTTCATACGCCTATCATATTTGAAAGAAGGGGAAATATGAAAAAACTAGATACTTCCATTACGACGAAAGAAGCCATTTTTCAAGCAGCCGTGTATTTGTTTTATGATCATGGCTTTGATGGGACCTCTGTCCGGGATATAGCAAAAAGAGCGAAGGTTAACCCCGCTACCATTTCCTATTATTTTAAAGGGAAGCAGGGTGTGCTGGAAGCGTGCTTCACTCATTTCTTTGAACAGTATCTGCGCTTTCTTCAGGAAGAAGTGGAAGCCTTGAACTATGTTAGTGCAGATTTATGCTTGAAGCGGGCAGTGTATAAAATCTTGAAATTCCAAAGTGAACATCACCAATTATCCAGGTTCATCTGGAGGGAAGTTTCGATTGATTCGCAGGTTGTGCGTGAAATCATTTCTTCCTACTTAATGAAAGAAAGACATTATATGAAGCGATTATTTGAACAGGGGATGAAAGATCATGCTCTGAAGAAACAGCCTGTAAGCTTTTTGGTGATTCAGCTTAAATCCATGCTGACAATGCCGTTTCTCAATAGTCAGCAACTAAGGGAAGTGTGGCAAATGTTCCCACAGGAGTATTATTTTATCGATCAATACTATAAAAATATTGATCAGTGGATTGATTTACTCCTCGTTTCCGAAGCGAAGGAAATCATGAAGAAAGAACTTATTATCTAAGCAGGGAAAAGCCACAAAAGAACTCTTCGAAGTTAATAGAAGAGTTCTTTGTTTTTATCCTTGCATCTCTGCTCTGCCTTGACCGACACCTGCGGCTGTATGGGCATCGGACCCATACACGGTTTTGATTCCTAAGGAAAGGGCTTGTTGAATGATATCAGTTGGCGGATAGGGTTCACCACAGTATGGCTTCACCAGGCCGGCTCCATTATGGTCCAACTCCAAATTCCTAGCTGCCATCTCTCTTAAAATCAAAGAGGTTTTATCAGAAAAAGCATGAGAGGCAGGATAGAGCTGCTGGAATTTCTTCACGAGGGTCATATGACCGATACGCTTTGGCTTAAAGGGACCCAAATCAGCCCTGATCGACTTTACTACCGTATCATAATAGCGTTCGTAAATCGCATCGACGGATCCGTAATAATCAATCATAGATTGGAATACATCGGGACTGAAGTCCAGGCAATCCCATTTTCCCTCGTGTTGTAAAAAATGGACGGAAAGAATGCTATCATCCAATCGAGGTCCGTAAACATTTAAAAATTCGGCTGTTTCTTTTTCAAAGCCTGCAATGTAATCGACCTCTAATCCTGACCGAATCGTGATTCTATCTTTGTACTTCTCCTTGAGGAAATCCAGAGTTTGAAAATATTCCAAAAGATGCGATGGATCCATTCCGCTATCCTTGTCCGGAGTTGTATCTTCAAAGCCCTGGGGAAGTGGAGCATGCTCCGTAAATGTTATACCAGAATAATTTAGGGAGAGTGCTCTCTCGATATACATCTCAAATGTATCGTCACTTCCATGGGGACAAAAAGGGGTATGAATATGTCCGTCCACCTTCACCAAAAGACTTCACTTCCTTGTTTTTTTTTAGTATGAAAAAGTTCTGTTAATAAAAGGGCTGAAGTTGATTGGAGCACCATGTAGCAGAAATCAACTACTACTCGCTTCAGAATAAACAACAACAATCTTTACGAAAATAGCCATTATAATTAAAACTAATATTAAAAATACATATAAAAAAGTCAATTTTCCCTTGAAATTGCTGAAATTGACTTTTTATCACTGAAAAATTAGAAATTAATAGTCAAAAATTGTCGTTAACATGGTATCATTATAACAATGAGAATTTATTAATGAAACAATGAACATTCATATTGATATAGATGTCTACTGAATAGTTGAACAGGGGGCTTAAGATGCAATACGTCATCGCTGGAATAATACTTATCTTAATCGTATTCCTTATCGGATTTATCTCTAGAAAAAAATATTACGCTGAAATTGATCGCTATGAAGCTTGGAAAATAGATATTATGAACAAGCCGGTTTCAGACGAACTCTCCAAAGTGAAGCAACTGAATATGACGGGGCAAACAGAAGAATTGTTTGACGGTTGGAGACAAGGATGGGATGAGATTGTTGCTGTGCAGCTTCCTGATGTGGAAGAACTACTGTTTGATGCAGAAGAGTACACCGATAAATTTCGTTTTACGAAAACAAAAGAGACCCTGTCCCGAATCGACAATGTTCTGACTGAAACAGAACAGAAGATCGAGCAAATTCTGACAGAGTTAAATGAACTGATCGGCAGTGAAGAGAAGAACCGTGAAGAAATTCAATCTCTTCAAGAAGAATATCGGAACAGTAAAAAGCAGTTACTTGCGTATCGTCATACATATGGTCAAACCGCTAAGTACATAGAAAACATTCTGGATAAGCTCTCTGAACAAATGGTTCAATTCAATGACTTAACAGAGCAGGGGAATTATCTGGATGCAAGAGAAATCGTCCTTAGTCTGGCACAGGAAATGAAGGATGTTTCCTACAAAATGGAGACGGTTCCGAAACTAATCACCGATTGCGAAAATCTTTTGCCTGTACAGTTGTCCGAGCTTGAAGCGGGTTACGTGGAGATGAAAGGTCAAGGATACATGCTTGATCATATTGAAGTAGAGAAAGAGGTTGCATCCCTAAAGGAAACCCTGCTCCACTTTAATAAAAACCTTGAAGAGCTGAAGGTAGAAGAGGTAGAAGAAGGAATTCAGGAAATTAAAGTAAAGGTCGAGAACCTTTATGATTTGCTGGAAAAAGAAGTACATGCCAAACATTTTGTCCAGCAGTATAAAGATCAAACGACTGAAGGATTGATCAAGGCCAAGGAAGATAATGAAGATATTCAATCTGAAGTAACACTTGTGAAACAAGGCTACCATCTTCAAGATGCGGACCTTGATACTCCGTATGAAATTGAGACGAAGATCATTCAGCTTTCAAAGCGTCACGAAATGTTGATGAATAAAGAAGAATTGAATGAAACTGCGTACTCCTCACTAAGTGATGAACTGAAAGAAATCAGAAACGGCCTGGAAGAACTGAATCGGGACCAGAGTGAGTTCTCCATCTACTTACAAAACTTGCGTAAGGATGAACTGGCAACCCGGGAAAAAATCCAGGAGCTTAAGAAAAAAGTGGCTGAAGCGAGCCGCATGATTTCAAAGAGTAATGTACCGGGCTTACCGGCTGATTACAAAGATCTTCTCGATGAGGTCCATCGGAAGATCGAGCAGGTGAATGCCAGCTTAACCGAGAAGCCTTTAAACATGAAGTTTGTTCAAGAAACGCTACTGGGAGCGGAAGACACCGTCGATCATTTTTACTCGAAGACGGGAGACCTGATCGAAAACGTCCTTCTATCCGAGAAAATCATCCAGTACGGAAATCGCTATCGCAGTAAGTATAGTTCTGTCAGGGAAGGTCTTCAGTCTGCTGAAGAATCCTTCCGTCACTATGATTACCGCAAAGCATTGGAAGAAGCCGCAACAACGATTGAAAAAGTAGAGCCGGGTGCTCTTAAGAAAATCGAGAAAATGATGGATCTTGAGGAAAAATAATATTCATCATAAATAAAAAGGACTGATTTAGAAGATTTATTCTAAATCAGTCCTTTTTCATATGCTGCCAAGTTCGATGGGCCAGAGGCGACATGCCAATTCCCATTGAAGTTTATGGTCTTAACTGGCTTCAATCGTCCGCTTTGTCTGACCCGCAAGTGCGGCAATAACGAATCCAATGATTGCACCGATCATGGCCGGCACTAACCAACCGATCCCTTGTGTATAGAAAGGAAGGAATTCAAGTGATTGACTGATGGCTGTCACGTCGATTCCGGCAGTTTTAATCCCATCAATTAAACTGATCAAGCCTGTTGGAATTAAAGCTCCCACGTATACGAGAGAATAGCCGTTAAATCCGTTATGCATGAATGACAGTAAGATCAATACGATGGCCAATGGATAGATGAAGATGAGTACCGGTAATGATACAGCAATCAGCTGAGTCAACCCAATATTGGCAATAATCATACTAAATAGAGACATGATGATCACTAACTTCGGATAAGATACAGGAATAATCTTTGCGAAATATTGTGAACATGCAGAAACGAGTCCGACTGACGTAGTGATACATGCAAACGTAATCGCCAGTCCCAGGATAATGGTTCCTGATGAGCCGAATAAATGACTCGCTGACGCAGATAGTATGGCACCACCATTAGCTTGTGTACCGATGGAATCTGTACTTGTAGCTCCAATGTAACTTAAGGATAAATACACAAGTGCTAAACCGATGGCCGCGATGACCCCTGCAATGATCGTGATGCGCGTCAGGTTTGCTTTACTCGTTACACCACGGTCTTTAATGGAATTAATGACCACAATCCCGAATACTAAAGCGGCGATGGTATCCATCGTTAAATACCCCTCGATGAATCCCTTGAATAGCGCTCCATCCTGATAAGCGGGGTTCGGTGCTCCGAAATCTCCCATTGGAGTTACAATACTCTTAACCACTAGAATCGTCAGAATCACGATAAGGGAAGGTGTTAATATCTTTCCGATTCTGTCTACGAGCTTTGAAGGATTCATCGCAAGCCATGCGGTTAATCCAAAAAAGATGATCGTATAAATGAATAAAGGTGTTCCGTATTTTGCAACATCTTCAGGTAAAAATGGGATCACTCCGATTTCATAAGCAACCGTGCCGGTTCTTGGAATCCCGAAAAATGGTCCAATGGCCAAGTACATCACAATCGTGAAGATGAGTCCATATAAAGGATGAACACGGTTTGCAAGTGTCTGAAGATCCCCTCCAGATTTGGCGATGGCGATCACGCCCAATAAAGGAAGTCCTACTCCAGTAATGAGAAAACCGATAATACCGGTCCAAACATGTTCCCCGGCCTGCTGGCCTAAGAATGGCGGAAAAATCATATTACCTGCTCCGAGGAAAAGAGCGAAGAGCATTAATCCTATCGTAAAGATCTGGCTGAATGACAGCGCTTTCTCTCTCATATATACCCCTCCGTTTGTAATCGTTATCATAAGCAAAATTATCTTATCATAAGATTGTAGAAAAATGTCGAAAAACTAAATAGTCTTACAATTTAGTATATTTAAATAACTTTTGCGATTATTTCCTTTATGATTCTCGCAAAAATTCTGTCATTTTTCAATGATTATTTTTGGAAATTGCTAAAAATAATCGAAAAATCTTAGAAAATTAGTATTGCTACAATAATATCTTGCCCTGCATGTTGAATAAGATTTGGGTTCGGGATGATTTATGGTAAGATTAATGATTGAATATATTACTGTGAAATCTGCAGGTCACCACAAGTAAAAGAAGGTGAAATCTTGATTTATTTAGATAATAGTGCAACAACCAAGCCATATAAGGAAGTATTGGATACATTTATTAAAGTGAATGAACACTTCTATGCTAATCCTTCATCGATTCATTCCTTTGGAGGGCGGATTGAGAAATTAATTCAACAGTCCAGGGAACAAGTGGCTTCATTATTAGATATAAAGCATAAAGAGGTATTCTTCACCTCTGGTGGAACAGAATCGAATAACCTGGCAATAAAGGGGACGGCTCTACAATACGGGCACAGAGGGAAGCATATTATTACGACGAATATTGAACACCCTTCCGTTCTCAATGCCGTTAAACAATTAGAGGTGTTTGGGTATTCAGTGACCTATCTTGATGTCGATGCACAAGGAAGGATAAAACCTGAACAAGTAAAAGCCGCCATTCAGGAAGACACCATCCTCGTATCGGTCATGCAGGTGAACAACGAAATCGGGAGTGTCCAGCCCATCCGGGAAATTGGGATGCTGCTTTCGGACTATCCAAAGATCCTTTTTCACGTTGATGCTGTTCAGGCGTGCGGGAAGGTCCCCCTTATTCTCCACGAAAAGCTTATTGATTTATGCACCATTTCCGCACATAAAATTCATGGCATTAAAGGAACGGGAATGCTATTCGTGAGGGACGGACTTGAGCTTTCTCCGATCATTTCAGGGGGAGAGCAGGAAGGGAATCTCAGAAGCGGTACGGAAAATACAGGTGGAATCGTGTCCTTTGCAAAGGCATTAAGGATGCACCTGGCAGAAAGTAAACAACAGCTTCCTATCATGGAGGAAAACCAACGATATGTAAGAAGAGAACTGGGAGAAATGGAAGGTGTGACTGTTCATACACCAGTAGAGAATCATGCTCCTCACATCCTTAATTTTTCTATAGAAGGTTTCAAAGGTGAGGTCGTCGTTCATGCATTAGACCTGCATGAGGTGTTTGTGTCCACAACCAGTGCATGTTCATCAAAGCAAAGTAAGCCAAGTCAAACGCTTCTATCGATGGGTGTATCAAAAAGCCAGGCGAACAGCTCCATCCGGGTCAGTCTATCTTTTCACAATACGATGGAAGAGTGCCGGCAGTTCATACAGTTACTTAAGAAAGAAATAGAACTATTACAAAAGACAATGAGGAGATCACGATGAATTATAATCGCATACTAGTAAGATACGGTGAAATTTCAACAAAAGGTAGAAATCGAAAGATGTTCACGGCAAAGCTGCGGGAAAATATTTTGCAGGCATTGAAGGATTTCCCGACGATTTCAGTTTCAGCAAGCCGGGATCGACTTCATATCCAGTTAGGAGACGAGAACGGGGAAGAGATCATTCCAAGATTGGAGAAAATCTTTGGGATCCAATCCTTCAGTCCAGTTGTAAAAGTGGCTCAGGATATCGAAGAAATAAACAGAGCAGGGTTGGCTCTTGTGCAAAAGAGTTTCGCACCGGGGAAAACCTTTAAGGTGTCTGCCCGCAGAGCGGATAAAAAGTTCTCCATGGATACAAACGAATTGAATTACGAAGTGGGATCCTACATCCTCCGAAACATGGACGGTTTAAAAGTGGATGTGAAAAAGCCCGATATTAACCTGAATGTAGAAGTAAGAAAGGAGGGTGTCTATCTCTCCTCCGAAATCTATCAGGGATCAACGGGTATGCCGGTTGGTGCAAGCGGAAAAGCCATGCTCATGCTATCAGGAGGAATCGATAGCCCGGTAGCCGGTTATTTAACGATGAAAAGAGGCGTCGAGGTAGAGGCAGTTCATTTCCACAGCCCACCTTTTACAAGTGAGCGGGCAAAGCAAAAGGTGATCGATCTTACCAAGAAACTGTCTGCATTCAGTGGAAAGGTGAAATTGCATATAGTACCGTTCACGAAAGTTCAGCAAACCATTCATGATCAGGTTCCTGAAAATTACACGATGACTTCAACGAGACGAATGATGCTCCGGATTGCAGATGAGATTCGTGAAAAGAATGAAGGTTTGGCCCTGGTGACCGGGGAAAGTCTTGGACAGGTAGCGAGTCAGACGTTAGAAAGCATGCAGGCCATAAACGATGTGACGAATACACCGGTACTGCGACCGCTCATCGCCATGGACAAGCTTGAAATCATTGATATCGCTCAAAAGATCGATACGCATGATATCTCGATTCTTCCATATGAAGACTGCTGTACCATTTTCACGCCGCCTGCACCAAAAACAAGACCTAAAAAAGATAAAGTGACGTATTATGAAAGCTTTGTTGATTTTGATACTCTTATTAAAGAAGCCGTCGATGGAACAGAAACCATTACGATCAATGGATCGACAGGTTCAAATGTAGAAAAAACCTTTGACGAACTACTCTAAAAATTTAGGATTATTTACCAACAATTTTCCTTGTATGAAGCCATGTGTTTTTACACAATCTATACTCACAAGGAGGTGAAAACACATGGCAAACAGAAGTTCAAATCAATTAGTAGCTCCAGGAGCTCAACAAGCAATCGACCAAATGAAATACGAAATCGCTTCAGAATTCGGAGTTCAACTTGGTCCAGATGCAACAGCACGCGCTAACGGTTCTGTAGGTGGTGAAATCACTAAACGTTTAGTTCAAATGGCTGAACAACAAATCGGTGGCGGATACGCAAAATAATTAAATACAATGGCTACAAGGAGCGAGATTCTCTCGCTCCTTTTTATTTTGTCTTGAGCGAATTAAGATATCCTTGGACCTGATGATGAAAATAAAAGCTTTAAAGGTAATATGTTGTGATAAAAAGTGGGCGTTAGTCTGCTTTTCCATTGTAAAAAGAGCACTCGATCCATTTTATGAGCAGGTTTTGATTACTTTTGATCCGGAATTCGGATATATGATCCAGAATGGGGAGATATAATCCAGAATTCGAAAATATGATCCGAAATTCGAAAATATGATCCAGAATTCAAAATTATGATCCTTTGTCGAAAATCCTCATAATTTGTATATAGGAAAAATATAAACGAATAATTTAAAAAATTTGAATTATTTTGTATAATAGAGAAGAATCGACAAACAAGGGGGAGTCAGAATGAAGAGGGAAGAACTTATTGCACCAGAAAAGTACAATTTAGTAGAGGAAGTAGAGAAGTACGCAAGTGATCAACAGAAGCTTGCAATTAAATGGGAAGACGAAGAGGGAACGAAAGCCGAAATCACCTACCAGGAATTATTGAAGAATGTAAATAAAATTGGAAACGTTTTCTCGGATTCGAACCTGGAAAAAGGCGATGTCATTCTTGTGATGGTTCCCCGTTTAATTGAGGCTTACGCTGTGTACCTTGCTGCTCTGAAATCCGGGCTCGTGGTGATCCCAAGTTCAGAAATGCTTAGGACGAAGGATCTTGAATACAGAATCGACCACGGTGACGTAAAAGGAATTGTAGCTTACTCTCCATTTGTTGAGCAGTTTGAAAACGTAAGAGGAATGGAAAATCTCCAAAAGTTCGTTGTGGGAGACAAACAAGAAGGATGGATTGCGTTAGAGGATGAAATGAAAACAGCTTCTGAAGAATTATCCTTCGCTGATACAAAGCGTGATGATATGGCGTTCCTATCTTATACGTCAGGTACGACTGGAAACCCTAAAGGGGTTGTCCATACTCATGGGTGGGCATACGCTCACTTGAAGACGGCAGCTCGTGAATGGCTATCCATTGATGAGGGAGACACGGTTTGGGCTACTGCAGGTCCGGGGTGGCAGAAATGGATTTGGAGTCCGTTCCTGTCTGTACTGGGGTCCGGGGCCACTGGACTTGTGTATCAAGGGAAATTCGATCCTAACAAATATCTTCAATTGCTTCAGGACAATGAAGTCAATGTTCTGTGCTGTACACCAACAGAGTATCGCCTGATGGCCAAAGTGGATGATCTCGGATCCTATAAACTAAATCAATTACATAGTGCAGTATCGGCGGGAGAGCCATTAAACAGGGAAGTCATCGACGCCTTTAAGAGACATTTTAATATAGAAGTCCGTGATGGCTATGGCCAAACCGAAAACACGCTCCTCGTCGGCATCATGAAAGGCATGGAGCTGAAACCGGGCTCAATGGGGAAACCAACTCCCGGAAACAGAGTCGAAATCATCAACGAGGAAGGGTATCCATGTGAAGTAGGAGAAGTTGGTGATATCGCGGTTCATGTAGAAACACCGGCTCTATTCAAAAATTATTATAAAGATCCCGAACGGACGGCGATGCAATTCAGAGGGGATTACTACATTACAGGTGATAAAGCGAAAAAAGATGAAGATGGATACTTCTGGTTCGAAGGAAGAGGAGACGATATCATCATCAGCTCCGGATATACGATTGGACCATTCGAAGTGGAAGATGCCTTAGTCAAGCACCCCTCGGTTCAGGAATGTGCCGTTGTAGGAAGTCCGGATGAAGTAAGAGGACTGATCGTGAAAGCCTTTGTCGTATTGCGAAATGATGTGAACCAAGAGGATCCCGAATTGATACCTGCCCTTCAGCAGCATGTTAAAGACTTAACCGCACCGTACAAATACCCGCGTAAAATTGAATTTGTGAAAGAATTGCCGAAAACAACTTCAGGCAAGATTAGAAGAATTGAGCTGAGACAAAAAGAGATGAGTTCAATTAAAAACTAATCAGGGATAGGGAGCCTATAGGGCTCTCTGTTTTTATGAAAAACCTTTCTCTTTCAGATTCTTCCTATAATATGGTACATTTGAAAAACAGAATTTTTTTATAAAGAAGGGGTATACATCATGGGCACTTTATGGAAAAACGGAATCATTTACACAATGCAAGAGGAAGGACATCATGTTGAAGCGGTCTACACGGAAGATGGGGTCATCAAAGGCCTGGGCTCATCCGATGACCTGCTAAAGAATGAACAATTCACGATTGAGTCCGAAGTGGATCTTGGGCAAAAAGTGATGTTTCCCGGGTTTGTCGATAGTCACATGCATCTGATCGGTCATGGCGAAACGTTAATGAGGCTGGACCTTTCGAGTATGAATAGCAAGCAGGAAGTATTAGAGGCAATAAAAGAAAAAGCAAAAGGCCTAGAAAAAGGAGAATGGGTCATTGGCGAAGGCTGGAACGAAAACCTCTGGAGTGATGCTGCGGTTTTAACCAAGCGGGAAATTGATGAAGTCGTACCCCATCATCCAGTACTCCTGAAACGCATTTGCCGTCATGCCATGGTAGTGAATTCACTCGCTTTAAAAAATGCAGGCATCGATGAAGGGACTCCTGATCCTTCCGGAGGTTTGATTGAGAGGGATGAGGATGGGGCATTAAACGGTTTGTTAAAGGATAAGGCTCAGGATCTCATGATCGATGCCTTACCGGCCATCTCCTCCGATTATCTTGTGGGTGCATTGACAAAAGGAATCGAAAGCTGCTGGGAGCACGGACTGGTAGGTGGTCATACAGAAGATTTAAGCTACTATGGAAACTTTAAGAAAACGTATGATGCATTTGTACAAACCATCACCGAAGGCCAGAAAAAATTCAGGGCCCATCTATTGGTTCATCATGAAGTGATCGAAGATTGGAAGGAAGACGGCCATCACTTCCTGGGCGGCACTCAATTTATTGAATTCGGTGCCATGAAGATCTTTGCTGACGGGGCTTTAGGTGGCAGGACTGCCCTATTAAGCTATCCATATGCCGATGATTCAAGTACGACAGGAGTCAGCATCCATACAAACGAAAAACTTCTTGAACTTGTGAAGAAGGCCAGGAAGTATGATCTTCCGATAGCCGTTCATACGATTGGTGATCAGGCTTTTGAAAATGTACTGAATAGCATCATGAAAGAGCCATCTCACTTCGGAAGACGTGATCGACTCATTCATGCCCAGATCCTGCGTAAAGAGCTGATTGAAAAGATTAAGGATCTCCCGTTAATTCTTGATATTCAACCAAGGTTCGTGGCGTCGGATTTCCCTTGGGTGGTTGAGAGACTTGGAGAGGAAAACATGCAGTATAACTATGCATGGAAAACACTTCTTGATGAAGGCATTCCATGTGCGGGTGGATCTGATGCACCAATCGAACCGATCAATCCTCTTTGGGGGATTCATGCGGCGGTTACGAGAACGAATCCATTGGATCCCGACAAAACAGAGTATCGTCCTGAAGAAAAACTTTCGATGTATGAAGCACTCTCACTGTTTACTAAAGGAAGTGCCTATGCTTGTCACCATGAAAGTGACAGAGGGCAGATTCGTGAAGGATATACGGCGGACTTTACCGTTTTAGACATCGATCCGTTCAAAGTGGATGCCGACCAATTGTTAAATAAAATAGTAGATATGACGATTGTAGACGAGACCATCGTTTATAAAAAAAAATAAATAAACATTGCCCCCAAAACTTTTCACCGATATAATGGAGATATTTCGGAAACAGAAATAGTTTTTGGGGGTGTTTTTATGAGGCAAGATCAAGCTGGAATCATCTACACAGCTTTTTCATATTTTTTATGGGGAATTCTCCCGATCTATTGGAAATGGTTAAATCATGTTTCCGCCTATGAGATCCTCGCTAACCGCATTTTTTGGTCCTTTTGGTTTATGCTGTTATTTTTATTCCTAAGTAAACGGTGGAAGGACTTTACCGTATATTTAAAAACATCTCTTAAGAAAAAGAAGCAGCTGTTTGCCTTACTCCTTGCTTCATTATTGATCAGTACGAACTGGTTCATTTATATATGGGCCGTGAATACAAATCAAATGGTCGAAGCAAGTCTGGGTTATTATATTAATCCCCTTGTGAGCGTATTGTTAGGGGTATTCATCCTGAAGGAAAGCTTGTCAAAGGCACAAATGGTCTCATTTGGATTGGCGGCGATCGGGGTTCTGATTTTAACGATATCCTACGGGGACTTTCCATGGATCGCGGTCGGTCTTGCATTCTCTTTCGGACTATACGGATTAGCCAAAAAACTCATCCAGGTCGAATCCTCCATCGGCCTGACCCTGGAAACCCTGACCATCGCACCGCTATCACTACTCTACCTTGGCTACATGTACAATCAGGGATCCCTGTCCCTTTTCCATGTATCGTCAGGGACGGACCTCTTACTGATCGGTGCCGGGGCGGTAACCGCCATCCCTTTATTGTTCTTTTCTAAGGGTGCTCAACTAATTCCGCTTTATATGGTCGGATTCCTGCAATACATTGCACCGACCCTCACATTGATACTCGGCATATGGGTCTATAACGAAACATTCTCATTCACCCATCTCATTTCGTTTACGTTCATATGGCTCGCCTTAACGATCTTCACAGCTTCAAGAGTGCAATACGCCCGAAAGCGAAGACGGGAAGCGAGATTGTCCGCTTGATGTAATACAAAACGCTCCAGCACATGCTGGAGCGTTTTGTATAGGGACGGACCTTGGTTTTGTTCACCATTTGGCACAACAGACGGAGGAAGTGGCACGAGTTTACCCGTAAGTGGCACAAGTTAGCCTGGTTTTTCCGCAACAGAGAGGAAAATGTGGTTCTGATACCCGATCAGAACCACATTATTTTATAAAAACGAACGCTTCACTTTCTCCCAGAACGAATTATCCTTTAATTTGACCGTTTTAATGATTTTATCGCTTAACTTCGCTTCGACTTTTTCCACGTGTTGAATACTAAGAGCCTCATTGTCCATCCCCATTGCAGGGTAGTCATTTCCGTCCTGAACAATCTTAAGAACCAAGCGTCGCTTATCACTAAGAATGAAGGAAGACCCGAGCGTACGGTAGCGGTTATTATTCAAGGACGCCATTTCACTTACTTGAATACAAGGCAGCATTGGATCCACCACTGCGCCGCTGACCGATTTATTATAAGCGGTACTTCCCGTCGGCGTGGCAATGATCATTCCATCTCCACGGAACGTTTCAAAATGGTTATCATCAATGAATACGTCCATGACGAAGGTTTTGATGATGCCGGAGCGGATGCTGAATTCATTCAGGCAATGGAAGGAGGTTTGGTTATCGACGGTGATTTCAATGGTCGGATATTTGCGTACCTCGATTTGCTCGGTTGTCATCGCTTCGATCATTTTGGATGTGTCATCAATATGGAAGTCACAATACATACTCAGAGTGCCACCTGTAGAAACACCTGCATACAAGCAATCCTGTCTGAACCCGGTTTGGCGGACGGCTTGAAGAAACGTTCCATCCCCTCCGATACTGACAATGATATTCGCTGCCTTTGGAGAATCGACAATATTGAAATCATAACGGGTGGCAAGCTCGTATAATCGGTCCAGCTTTGCCTGCATCCCTTCTTCATTTAAGGCATAGAAATAAATATTTCGACGGTTATTCATCGTATGTACCCTCCCTGAAATAAAAAAATAAGATAATTTTTCCCATTTACTTAAAATTTTGCTAGAATCTAACTTAGTGAATATTCTATCATGTTTTCATATGAGAATGATATTCATATCCTTACATAAGATAGGGTAAACAAGGGAGGAATATACAAGATGAATGCAAAAAGATGGACGGCATTAGGGATTGCTGTAGTGTTATTCTTTGTTTCAGTCGTAGTCAATTTCGCTACATCTGCTGCGACCGGTGATTTTAATAAAGCCTTTGAAGACATGCTTGGCGCAACAGACAACCCTTTTTCAGAAGAAGTGATTGATGAGGGGAATGCTCAAAAACGGATCGCTGTTTTAGAAGTAGAGGGTGTCATTCAGGATACGGGAGGCGCTAATTCTCTATTTGAAAGCCCGGGATACAACCACGAACTCTTTATGGATAAGCTGGATGCAGTTCAAAAAGATAAATCTGTCAAAGGGATTATTTTAAAAGTGAACTCCCCTGGCGGAGGCGTCGTGGAGAGTGCTCAGATTCATTCGAAGCTTGTCGAAATCATGGATAAAGCGAAGAAGCCGATTTATGTATCAATGGGGGGCACGGCAGCTTCCGGAGGTTACTACATATCTGCACCGGCTACGAAAATATTCGCAAGCAAGGAAACACTGACCGGTTCACTCGGTGTCATCATGCAAAGCATCAACTACTCGGAGCTTGCAGAGAAATATGGAGTTGATTTCGTGACCATCAAGAGCGGACCGTATAAAGACATCATGAGCCCGACACGTGAAATGACGGAAGAAGAGAGAAAGATTCTTCAATCCATGATCGATAATTCCTATGAAGGCTTCGTCGATGTCATTGCAAGTGGCCGTGAAATGTCAGAAGCAGAGGTTAAGAAAATTGCAGACGGAAGAGTATATGACGGAATCCAGGCCAAAGAAGTCAATCTGATTGACGAATTCGGCTATGTAGAGGATACCATCGAAGCCATGAAAAAAGATTATAAGTTAAAAGGTGCTCAAGTATTTGAATATACGGCAGGCGATCCTTTCTCCGAATTCTTCAGTATGGGTGCAAAGAAAATGATAGGGCAGGACATGGAAGCAGCGGCATTAATGAAGCTGCTCTCTAAGCCAAATTCTCCGCGATTAATGTATCTATACTCTGAATAAGGAAGGTGAAGGAAGTGAGTGACACACAAGATCGTTCTGTACTACATGATGAAGAGCGGGAGCGGATTGAAATCGACTCCCCATCTCCTGATCCATCAAGGCTCATGAATCACGATGGATATTACTTAGCAGGATTTTGGATAAGGTTCTGGGCGTACTTACTGGACCTTATCGTGATTGGCAGTATTACCCGGTTAGTCGTGAATCCAGTCTTTAAACTATTGGATATTTCCCTTTCAGAAGGCTCCATGTTTGCACCGATTTCGATATTAACAAGTATCGTCTTCTATAGCTACTTCATCTTGATGACCAAATACTTCAGCCAAACGATCGGTAAAATGGTGTTCGGCATTAAGGTCATTGATTTAAAAGGAAGAAAGCCTTCGTGGGGAACGATTATATTTCGAGAGCTGATCGGCCGATTTATCTCTACTACGATCTTTATTCTCTACGTGGTGGTAGCTTTCACGAATAAAAAACAAGGGATACATGATTTGTTTGCTGATACGACGGTGGTTCAGGAAAAGAAGAAGTTGGAGTTTAATCCGGCACTATGAATAGAAACCAAACCTGTTTATATGGGTTTGGTTTTTTTTAGGTTATACTTTCCATTAAATGTAAAAAGACGCATATATTTTAAAAACGACGCAATTAATCGAAAAACGACGCAATTAAGGTTAGAAACGACGCAATAAATGAAAAAAAGACGCAATTCCAAAGGAGAACGACGCAATTATTATAAAGGTGACGTCTGGATGGCCCTCGCGTTAACCTAGAATCATCCCGTCACTGGAAAAAATACAAGATCGCAAGTGATTTCTTCAAATAATACTCTTTTTTTCCATAAAACATGCCCGACCCCATACAAAATCTCTCCTCCTTAGTTTATTTTCCCAGGCAAAGGCCATAATAAGAGGTTGAAGGGTGTGAAAATATGAGCTGGTGGATTTGGGCGTTACTAATCATTATGGCACTTATCTTGTTGATCTTATTTCTTCTTATTATCACGAAGCTGACCGTTACTCTCTCGCTTTACCACGGAAATGATAATGACCATTTCAAGGTGAAGCTGAGGGCATGGTTTGGCTTGATCAAGTATACAATCGATATTCCGTTAGTCAAACTCGATGACGATGGTCCGAATGTGGTGTTTGAGGAAGAGAAGAAAAAAGGTAATGAAAGCAATCCTTCAAATAAAAAAGTTTCTAAAAAGAAAATCACTCCAAATGATTTTATAAATAGTTTGAATGATACGAAGGAGATCATCATACATGTCCAATCACTTCACAGAATCATCAGGTCGTTTCTCAAGAAGGTCAAATTGGATCATGTGCAATGGAAAACGTTATTCGGCACTGGTGATGCAGCTTCAACAGGTACCCTCACAGGAACAATCTGGGGAATGAAAGGAAGTATCATCGGCATTCTGAGTGGATATATGCGCCTTCAATCCATGCCCGTCATAGAGGTGACACCGACTTTCCAGCACGCTGTGATCCAAACTCAATTTTCATGTATTATCCAGTTTCGCATAGGGAATGCTATCCTAGTAGGTTTCAAGATACTTCGGTACTGGAGAGGCGGTATGGCTAAGTTCAAGACAAAACCCCTTTCCACACTTTCTGGAGAAAAACATTCAGTTTAATAAGGAGGTCTTTACATGTCAGAACATCCTATTGAAGGTCTAATGACCACGGCAATGGAAAATTTAAAAGAAATGATCGATGTGAATACGATTATCGGTGATCCCGTTGAAACACCCGATGGAAGTGTCATCCTGACAGTATCTAAGGTTGGCTTTGGATTTGCTGCAGGCGGAAGTGAGTTCATCATTGATGGCGGCAAAGGCAAAGATGACGGTGGCGGAAAAGGCGGAGACGGAGGAAGTGACAAGTCATCCCCTAAACAGCAGCCATTCGGTGGTGGTAGCGGGGGCGGTGTCTCTATCACGCCGATCGCTTTCCTGATCGTGAGTTCAAAAGGAATCAAGATGCTTCACTTGGATGAAAGCACTCATCTGATCGATCGCCTGCTGGACTTAGCTCCAGGTGCCATCGACAAAATCCAGGGTATGATGAAAAAGAATGAGAACAAGCAGGACAATAACAGTCAGGGTAATCACAATCAAAAACTTGATCTGTAAAAGATAGAGGGCTTACTCTAATAAGAGTGGGCTCATCTTTTTTTTTGAAAAGAACCCCTATGATTTGCTTTACCGTATCGTTTTTCTGTACTATTAACATGTACATATCATTATGGAGGAGGAACAAATAATGGCAAACATTACGTTTAAGAATAACCCTGTCACTCTATTAGGTAATGAGGTAAAAGTAGGGGACAAAGCTCCTAACTTCACAGTATTAGCTAATGATTTATCGGAAGTCACACTGAATGATTCCAAAGGCAAGGTGCGTTTGATCAGTGTCGTTCCTTCCATCGATACAGGTGTTTGTGATGCACAAACAAGAAAATTCAATGAAGAAGCAACAAAGTTTGATAATGTAGAAGTATTGACGATTTCCGTGGATCTTCCATTCGCTCAAAAGCGCTGGTGCGGGGCAAACGGAATCGAGAATGTTCAAACTCTATCCGACCACCGCGACCTTTCCTTCGGTGAAGCATTCGGCGTACACATTCAAGAGCTCCGTCTGCTTGCACGTGCTGTGTTCGTGTTAAACAGCAACGATGAAGTGACCTATGTGGAATATGTGAGCGAAGCAACGAACCACCCGGATTATGACGCTGCCGTTGAAGCAGTGAAGAACGCTAAATAATTCCGTCCCAACTGAACAATGCTTAGACATGCTGACCTGATTTACCCAAGGTCAGCATTGTTTTTTTTACAAAAGTTGTAGACAGAGGTAAAATAGATGAATGAAATTGTGATAAAGGAATGAGTGCCGATGATTAATTCGCCAGTCGAATCATTATTTGGAATAATCGATGAAACGGCTACGCTGCTGCAAGAGGAATTAGAGTGCAGTTATTTAGAAGCCGTTGCCGAAACAGGGGAAAACCTTTTTCAGGGTGACGTCCTGCAAGAGGAAATAAGTGAACTGACCAAGAAACGCCTGAACAAAAAGTACGATGAAGTAAGTCTGTCTCAGCTGGAGAATGAAAATATTCGTAAAGCCTTTCAATTCGCTATACTAAAAGGGATGAAAGAAAACGTACAGCCCAACCATCAAATGACACCGGACTCTCTTGGTTTATTTATCAGCTACTTAGTCAATAAATTCACTCGGGGCTCGGACAAACTAACCATCCTGGACCCGGCGATCGGAACAGGAAACCTCCTGACGACGGTATTAAATCAAATGCCAGGAAAAGAAACACAATCCATCGGGGTCGAAATTGATGAAGTATTAATCAAGCTCGCATACGTGGGAGCAGACCTTCAAAAGCATCCATTACAGCTCTTCAATCAGGATTCAATCGAACCCCTGTTCATTGATCCCGTAGACCTTGTATTGTGTGATCTGCCAATCGGCTATTACCCGAACGATCTGAGAGCGCAGGATTATGAGTTGAAAGCAGAAGAAGGCCATTCATATGCCCATCATCTGTTTATAGAACAAAGCCTGAAGCACACGAAAGACGGAGGATACCTTTTCTTCATCGTGCCAAATGGACTTTTCGAATCTCCATACAGCGCACAGCTGCAAACGTATTTGAAAGAGAAGGCAGACATCCAAGGCTTCTTACAACTGCCTCTTTCCCTGTTCAAAAACAAAAATTCAGCGAAAAGCATCCTGATCCTTCAAAAGAAAAAAGATGGCCTCAAGCCACCTAAAGAAGTATTGCTTGCCCAGCTGCCAAGCCTATCGAATCAACGAGCCCTGCAGGACATCATGTCTAAGATCGATCAGTGGCTTGTACAGAATAAACAATAATCATTTACAGGACTGCCAATGGCGGTCTTGTTTTTTTGTGTTTTAATGCCCTTCTTTTAGGGGTATGAAGGAAACGAGGCATTCGATTTTTTGGTATCGATTGTTATTTGGATTTCGGATTTATCGACCCTTAACCAAATATATAGACCGTTTGAAAAATATATCAACCGTATTTTCATTTTATCAACCGTATTTTCAACATATCGACCGTTCTGCACGATCCGACAAAATCCTCGTCGACCTCCAAGCTCCAACTTCCACGCTACTATCTCAATATCACCACGAATTCTAATTTTTGCGAAAATATTTAATTTAACATGAAAACGATGTCATTTCAAGCTTTTTCTTGAAATGGAGGGGAGTCAGTGATTTAATGGGGAATTGAGAGATAAAAAATGATTCAATGAACAGAATAAATAAGAGTCAAGAGATCGAAAACAAAAGGAGCGATACAACGTGGCAAAAAAAGTGATTGCAATTAATGCTGGAAGCTCTTCTTTAAAGTTTCAGCTTTTTGATATGCCTGAAGAAACGGTTATTACTAAAGGTCTTATTGAACGTATCGGACTGAATGATGCGGTATTTAATATAACGGTGAACGATGAGAAACGTGAAGAAGTAACAGATATTCCGAACCATGAAGTAGCGGTCAAGATGTTGCTTGAAAAGCTGACAGGCTTTGGCATCATCGATTCACTTGATGAAATCGATGGGGTCGGACATCGTGTCGTACATGGTGGCGAGGTCTTTAATGAATCTGTTCTGATTACGGACGAAGTAGTGTCTAAGATCGAAGAACTTTCTGATCTGGCTCCACTTCATAACCCGGCAAACCTGACGGGTATCAAGGCATTCCATAATGTACTGCCTAATGTGCCAGCGGTTGCTGTTTTTGATACAGCGTTCCACCAATCCATGCCGGAAAGCTCATTCTTATACAGCCTTCCTTATGAGTACTATGAAGATTACGGTATCCGTAAGTATGGTTTCCACGGTACTTCCCATAAGTATGTATCTGAACGTGCTGCAGAAATGCTTGGCCGACCGAAAGAGCAAGTCCGCTTGATTTCTTGTCACCTTGGGAATGGTGCGAGTATCGCAGCGATCGAAGGCGGTAAATCAATCGATACGTCAATGGGCTTCACTCCTTTAGCGGGGGTTGCCATGGGTACTCGTTCAGGTAATATCGACCCGGCCCTTATCCCGTTCATCATGGAGAAAACAGGATCAACGGCTGATGAAGTATTGAATATCCTGAACAAGAAATCCGGTATGCTGGGTGTATCCGGGTTCTCAAGTGACCTTCGTGACATCGAGCAACAGGCTTCAGAAGGTAACGAGCGTGCGGAACTGGCTCTTGAAGTGTTCGCCAACCGTATCCATAAATACATCGGTTCTTATGCATCCCGCATGTACGGTGTAGACGCAATTGTCTTCACAGCAGGTATCGGTGAAAACAGTACACTTATCCGTGAAAGAGTCCTTCAAGGCTTGGAATTCATGGGCGTATACTGGGATCCGGCACGTAATCAGGTCCGTGGGAAAGAAGCATTCGTTAACTACCCGCATTCCCCTGTAAAAGTCATGATCATTCCGACAAACGAAGAAGTCATGATTGCACGTGATGTAGTGGAAAAAGGGAATATCTAATAATTGAACGGGATCGCCATTGATGGTGGTCCTGTTTTTTTTACTTTAGTAGTAGGTAGTGATATTTTTCGACAAAAGGATCATAAAATTGAAAAGTGGTTCATATATCGGAATACCGGAACATTAGTTGTCGAAACCGGATCATAAATCAGAATTCCGGATCAAAAATTGTCAAAACCGGTTCATATATTTAAAAAGTGGGGCAATAATGGATTGGATCATGCTGGTTGAAGGTGTGAAGGCTTCAAATGACTTCGATAAACCGTTATAGCTCAAATTGTAGCGAGAATTTCTTTATTTCATTTCTTTTTTTTTCTGATAGGGAGATTGTGGCGAACAAGGTGGCGGATTTTTTTGATTGGATAACCTTCAACGAGAAATCATGCGAGCTATGTTAGCAAAATCATGCCGGATTAGCGATTATCGTGCGGGTAACCGGTTTTTCATGTGACATTCTGATTTATCAAGCGACATTCTAAATAATCGTGCCACATTGTCGAATTTTCTATGCGCCTTCCCACAAGCTTTTCACTCAGTGATGGACTTTACTGACTATTCCAAACACTTACCCGTAACAAAAGGATTGTCCACCACAGATATGGTATACTATACGTAATTTAAGGAATGTAAAAGGAGTGGGAGAAGTGAATTGGTCAGAACGAGATAATCAGGTATGGCAGTCGATCAAGGCGTGGAGAGAAGAATTATTTGAATACGAAGCGAATGATTTGGAGCATACATATGTGAAATGGTTGGATTACGCATTTGAATCAATCCCTGAAGATGTTCAGGGCCAATTTTTCCAGCGCCTGGATGGCTGGTTGTTTCACATGCACTCTCTGATTCAAGGTTCACAGATGCAAAATGACGCCCGTGAGCGCATCCTTGTGACGGCACGAGCCTTTAATCAAGACATTCAGACGGTCGAGGATCTTCATTATTTAACGATTGATCAGCTTCATTACATAGCAGAACAGCATGCGGGACGCCATCGCATTTACTCTTTATTACAAGGAGGGGTGACGGGTACCGGTGGTCTGGTGGCGATCGGTTCAGATCTTCCGGCCATGCTCGTCATCAACCTGCGTTCGGTGCAGCTCATTGCCATCACCTATGGATTTGATGTTCAGACCCCATTTGAAATGATGACATCACTGAAGGTGTTTCATGCAGCGACCCTTCCGGCAAGACTTCGCGCCCTTGCCTGGGAAGATTTGATGGAGGATTTAAATAAGAAGGATTCCAACTACTTCTATGATGGATCAGAGCAACTGACAGACTACACGTGGCTGGAAGGGTCCATGAAGCAGGCACTTAAAGCCATGGCCATCACGATGTTCAAAGGGAAGAAGTGGTCCGGTCTGCCCCTTGTCAGCATCGCCATCGGAGCGGGGTCCAATTATCAGCTTTCCAGAAAAATCACTGATTTTGCGGAAAAATACTATCAATACCGCTATTTACGCGAAAAGAAAAATGAACAATAAACGAAGGGGAATGATGTTTTTACATCATTCCCCTTTGTGTTTTTGCCGGGGTGGTACGATACCAGATCCATAAATCATTGATCTCAGAGGCTCTCTCGGAAATCTCTCCATTGATCATGCAGGATCTCTCGAAGTTCTCTTCTTGAGACAATTCGCCTTGCAGTCGGTCGATCTCCACTTCTATTTCCTGGATCCGGTCAGGAATCATTCCCCGCACGCGCTCCCATTCAAGAAGGATGATTTCCTGTTCCTCAGAAGAGTAAGAGGGCCAATCCTTCGAGAACCGGGGAAGGTGGATCCCGAGTCTTGAGTCATATGAAAAAATTTCGTTCTTCATCTATATGGATGCTCCTTACGTTTCATTCTCCTTTCATCCTACAATAAATGAACCGACAAGCCCAGTACAAAGGCAATCTCACAATCTACATATAAAAAATTTATACAAATTTATGAATAAGTATTGATGTATCTCTCATTAACTGCTAATATAAATTCATCTTAAAGAATAAATATTCATTTTATATAAAATCAACAGGAGGAGATACGGATGAATAAAAAAGTGGTATTAGCCTATTCAGGTGGTTTAGATACGTCAGTCGCGGTTCAATGGTTAAAGGAAAAAGGATATGAAGTGATTGCATGTTGCCTGGATGTCGGGGAAGGAAAAGATTTAGATTTTGTTCAAGCAAAGGCGCTGAAAGTAGGAGCTTCAAAAAGCTTTGTGATTGATGCCAAGGAAGAATTTGCAAATGAATATGCCCTACTTGCATTACAAAGTCACGCCCTGTACGAAGGAAAATATCCACTGGTATCTGCTCTATCAAGACCTTTGATTGCCCAAAAACTTGTGGAAATCGCTGAGCAGGAAAATGCTACGGCGGTCGCACATGGATGTACAGGGAAAGGGAATGACCAGGTGAGATTTGAAGTATCCATCGCGGCATTGAATCCTAATTTAGAAGTTATTGCACCGGTTCGCGAATGGAAATGGTCACGTGAAGAAGAGATTGAATATGCTAAGGACAAGGGTATTCCTATTCCGATCAATCTTGATTCTCCTTATAGCATCGATCAGAACTTATGGGGAAGAAGCAATGAATGTGGTGTTCTTGAAGATCCATGGGCTGCTCCACCTGAGGATGCATATGATTTAACGTCCAGTATTGAAGAGTCACCAAACGAAGCTGATGTGGTAGAGATTACATTCTCTAATGGTGTTCCTGTTGAATTGAATAATGTTGCATATCCGCTGCATGAGATCATTACCAAACTGAATGTCATCGCTGGTAAGCATGGGGTCGGACGTATCGATCATGTGGAGAACCGCCTGGTGGGGATTAAGTCACGTGAAGTGTATGAGTGTCCAGCTGCCGTCACGCTATTAAAGGCACATAAGGAGCTTGAAGACCTCACGCTTGTGAAAGAGCTTGCTCATTACAAACCTGTGATCGAGAAGAAAATGACGGAATTGATTTATGAAGGATTATGGTTTTCGCCACTGAATAAAGCGCTGAAAGCGTTCCTTGATCAAACTCAGGTGTATGTGAATGGTGTCGTACGCGTGAAGTTATTCAAGGGTCATGCAATCGTGGAAGGAAGAAAATCACCGAATTCTTTATATGATGAAAAACTTGCGACCTATACAAAAGCCGATGAATTCGATCATGATGCAGCCGTTGGATTCATTCAATTATGGGGTCTGCCGACAAAGGTTTCAGCAATGGTCAACGCTGAAAAGAAGGAGAAAGTGACTCTATGAGCAAGCTCTGGGGAGGACGTTTCACCAAGAAGCCGGAAGAGTGGGTGGATGAATTCAACGCATCCATCTCCTTCGATCAGGAGCTCGTTCTAGAAGATATTGAAGGCAGCATCGCCCATGTGAAAATGTTAAAAAAATGCGGGATCTTGACTGTCAGTGAAGCGGATCAAATCCTTGACGGACTTCATGTGCTGTACGGAAAAGCCGAAAAGAATGAACTTCAGTTTTCTGTCGAGTATGAAGATATCCATTTGAATTTGGAGAAGCAGCTGATTGATTTAATCGGTGAGGTCGGCGGTAAACTTCATACAGGCAGAAGTCGAAATGACCAGATTGCGACTGACATGCATCTGTTTCTAAAGAGACGAGTGCAAGAGATCGTGAAACTCGTTGAGGACCTTCAGGAGGCGATCATCCTCCAGGCAGAAGAAAATGTAGAAACGATCATTCCTGGATATACACATCTTCAACGTGCCCAGCCAATTTCTTTCGCTCATCATCTGATGTGTTATTTCTGGATGATCAATCGGGATAAGGAGCGTCTCGTTGACTCTCTAAAGCGAATCGACATATCCCCATTGGGCGCAGGGGCACTTGCTGGTACGACATTCCCGATCGACCGGGAATATTCAGCAGAGCTGCTCGGCTTCGGTTCATGCTATGAAAACAGTCTCGATGCCGTAAGTGATCGTGATTTCATCCTGGAATTCCTTAGCAACAGTTCAATTATGATGACGCATCTATCCCGTTTAGCGGAAGAAATGATTCTGTGGTCAACGGAAGAGTTTCGATTCATCGAGCTTGATGACAGCTTCACGACAGGCAGCAGCATCATGCCGCAAAAGAAGAACCCGGATATGGCGGAGCTTGTCAGAGGGAAGACAGGAAGAGTGAATGGAAATCTCATTTCTCTACTTACCGTTTTAAAAGGCTTGCCTCTTGCGTACAACAAGGATATGCAAGAAGACAAGGAAGGCATGTTTGATACCGTTAAAACGGTGGTGGGATCCCTGAAGATTTTCACGGGAATGATTTCTACGATGAAAGTGAACACGAAACAAATGGAGGAAGCGGTAGGGAATGATTTCTCCAATGCGACGGAACTTGCCGATTACTTGGCGACGAAAGGGATTCCGTTCAGACAAGCCCATGAAATCGTCGGAAAGCTGGTGCTTTATTGTATTGAAAAAGGCTGCTACCTGAAGGATGTTTCTTTGGAGGAGTACGGTGAGTTTTCTTCATTGATTGAAGAAGATATTTATTCGATTTTGACTCCGTATTCGGCTGTTGAAAGAAGAAAGTCGTATGGTGGTACCGGGTTTGAGCAGGTGAAGGTACAGATTGAGAAGGGTAAAACTCATATAAAATCCTTTGTGACGGTATAGCAAAAGCGAGTGCTGATTGATTTCCGCTACAGGCGCTCGCTTTCCGCGGGGCGTGAGTTGAGCCTCCTCGGGCTTTGCCCTGTGGGGTCTCAACTGTCTAGCTCCGGCGGCTAGCCCCTCGAGGTCATAAGCTAAATGGTCCAAGAAGGCAAAAAACGCCTTCCCGGCCCATTCATCTTATGCTTGTCGGGGCTGGGCGAGCCGCCTCCGCTTTTCGTACTTCCCGCTTCTCCCGCAGGAGTCGAGCACCTTCCGCTCCAATCAACTTATTAGTTATGGTTTCACAAACTTTGGGAAGTGCCAATATCAAAGAGCCGTTGAATGTAGAGTCTATCTCCATTCAACGGCTCTTTTGGTTAATATAATAATTACTCTTCCACTTCTTCTGTTCTTACAACAAGAACATCACAATGGGCAGCACGGGTGATATGCTCTGATACACTTCCGATGAGGAATCGTTCGACGGCGTTGAGTCCGGTTGCGCCGCATATGACAAGGTCTGCTCCAACGTTCTTTGTTGCTTCTCTTGGGATGATCACTTTCGGGGAGCCGTACTCGACATAGGTTTTCACTTTTGTTAACCCAGCTTCTGAAGCTTCTGCTTTGTACTCTTCTAACAATTCTTCAGCATATTTGATAGCTCTTTCTCCTACCGTCCGATCATAGGATTCGATTGCCGCGAAGGAACGGGTATCGATCACGTGTATCAATGAAAGAATAGCATCATTCCGTTTGGCAATGGCAATCCCTTTTTTGAAAGCCCATTCCGCTTCTTTGGATCCATCTACAGCTACTAATATGTTCTGATATTTTAAACTCATTGTTATCCCCTCCTTACCTTTATCATACTATATTTTTCCACTCATATCTGTAGCCAATTTTCGAACAATATAAGGGAATGGATTACTTATTTGATAAGGGGGAATCGATATGAAGAAGAGAGATCCGAAAGAACAGTTAACATATGACGAACAGGCAAATGAACAGGTGAGCCAGCAAATCATGGATTCGTATACGAGCGGAGTCATTGATACGGAGAATGGTCAATATGACACGTATGAGAATGAAGAGAATGAGAAGTAGGCAGTAAAGATACCTATTTTCTACAAGCTTCCATGCCTAGGGTAATATATACGAAGCTGAATAAAGGCAGTCGAGAGCAAGCAGGATATTTTCCTGCTTGCTTTTTATTGGATGTCATGGACTGATTTTTCTTATATCAATAAGAGAATGTTATGATTGTCCTTTCAGTTTTAATATTATTCGAATGCCCCTTTTTACAGTAGAATGAAGAGTAAATGATGGGAAAATATGTTATACAGAAGATTCTACTTTGTTATGGGGGTACTACAATAATGAAAGCAGTTGTTCAAAATGAGTTCGGAAATTCAGATGTACTTGTATTCTCGGATGTGAAATGCCCGGAAATAACTGAAGATGAAGTGTTGATAAAAACCGCATTTACCAGTGTGAATTATGCAGATATCAAGTCACGGAAAGGTACTAAAGTGAAGGGGAACTTCCCCTTTACCCTTGGGTTGGATGTTTCGGGAACCATTGTGAAGTCGGGGGAATCGTCTCCTTTTTCCGTCGGAGACCGTGTCATCGCCTTTCCCATAGGTGGTTCTTACGCTGAATATGTAAAGGCAAATAAGCAATTGGTATTCAAGATCCCAGACAGTCTTCCTCTTGAACAGGCTGCTGCCATGCCAACGGTATCCATCCTGTCTTATCTACTCTTACATGAAGTAGGTCAAGTGAAAAAGGGAGATACGATCGTTATCCATAGTGCGGCTGGTGGTGTAGGTTCAATGCTTGTACAACTAGCAAAACTGGCCGGTATAGAAAAGGTCATTGCAACTGTTGGAAGCATGCAGAAAGAAGGGTATGTGAAGAACTTAGGGGCGGATCTCGTTTATACATACGACTCGTTTACAGAGGAAGTGCTTAAGAACACGTATGATCAAGGAGCAAATGTTATTTTCGACTCAGTAGCAGGTGAAGTCACTTCCAAGAGTCTCGAGTGTTTGGGTCTATATGGAACCCTTGTTCAATTCGGCAACAGCAGTGGAAAAGCCGGTACCTTTAAAACAAGTGATGTTCATAGTTCCTGCAGGAATGTAAAAGGTTTCAGCTTAGGAACGACCAGGAAACATCGACCGGAACTTTTAGCTCCTGTTGCTGATACGGTCATAAAGTTATTTGCCTCCAAGAAAGTCAGCCTGCCGGTTGCACAGATCTTTGATTTGAGAGATGCAGCAAAGGCGCATGAATTGATAGAGAGTCGTGATTATGAGGGGAAAGTGTTGATTAAGGTATAAATCTTTTCTGAGAACGATTTCTCAGATTAAAAGAACACCGTTGCCCTTGAAATTTCTTAGTAGGGGGGCAGTACTATGATTATTAAAGTGATTACGTGTAAAGTGAGCGAAGAATGTAAGGAAGATTTTTTTGAAGAACAAAAGATTTGGGAAGCGCTGAGTCCGCTGAACGGATTTTTGGGCCAGGTTGGTGGGTGGAGTAATAAGGAACCATTGATAGCCTGTATTTTTGCTTTTTGGGAAAATCAAGAAGCCAATCAATATTTCATGGATAACTCACATGACAAAATCCTTCTCCATTCAAATCAATCGAGTACCTATAAGTCTATAGCTGTATCTTTGTATGAGGAGAGTTTTACGATCCCTGGTTCGAAAAAGAAGATAACTCATGTTTTAGAGAAAGCTAAATATGTTCGAGTGGCCAGGGCACTAGTGAAACCTGGACATGCAGATCATTTTATTGACATGCAAAAGGAGATTTGGAATCCGGGAATGAGCCTAGCTGAAGGGTTTCTCGGGAGATCATTTGCTATTTCTAAAAAGAGAATGAGAGATTTTCTAGTGTTTACCTGTTGGGAAAATGAGAGATTCCATCAAAAATATGTGGAAAAGCATTTTCCGGTTTTAGTTACTGCAACTAAGATGCAAACCGATGTGCAGGATATTAAGGGAGAAGAACTTGTGCTTGAAGAAGCGTGGCGGGTACTTCCATGTAATAACGATAGTTGAATGAAAGGGTACATGTTTCTATGAACATAGGATTGAACATGCGCATCCACATAATATAAAGATAAAGAGCCTACCCAAAAGAGTTGTCTACGTCTTCGGGCAGGCTTTTTTTGTGAGCAATTTCTCTACCTCACCCCCGACAACCCCCGATTAATAAACCGGTGCAAGATCCCTGCCATCTCCCCAGGCGTTTTATCCATCCCGTTTTCCACCCAATTTTTGATGACATGAATACTTCCGCTCACCATGAACATATTGATGTATTCATAGGTTTCTTGATCGATCCGGCTGTCGGTGATCCAGTTTTTGAAGATGAATTCGTGGGTGATGATCATGCCTTTCTTTAGAAAGTACATATCGGTGTTCTCGCTGAGAAGGGCCTCGCAGATATCGCTTTTGTCGGCGATGTATTCGAATAGTTTTTCGGTCATTTGCAGGGCTTCTTCTTCTTTTGAGAAGTTATACTTACCCAGTGTGACGGTCAGGTCCTCGATGAATTCTTCTTCGATTGCCTCGAGCAGTTCGTATTGGTTTGAGTAGTGGGCATAATAGGTGGATCGGTTGATGTCTGCCGTTTCACAGATTTCTTTGATGGTGATGCTAGAGATTGATTTATCCTGCAATAGTTTCAAGAGGCTGTCTTTTAAAACCATGCGTGTATATTTTTTTCGTCGGTCCATTTTTGAGTTCAAAAATCAACGTTCCTTTCCTGCTTTTTCTGAGTTACCCAACACACGTGAGTGATGTGTTGAGTATTGAACATTCCTTATGCAACTGTCCGTTGAATATCCAACACGGTGTTTATTATAATGATAATGTGAAAATGTGAAAGAGACAAGAGAGGATGAAAGATGATAAATATTGCATCTTGGATCATAAAGCATAAGAAAGCTGTTCTGATTGCGTTTATGCTGGTGACGGTGTTGTCAACGGCGGCGCAGTTTTTTGTGAAGGTCAATTATAATATGGTCGATTATTTGCCCGATGATGCCCAGTCGACACAGGCCATGGACATCATGGAAAAGGAGTTCACGGGGGACGTTCCCGATACGCGGGTCATGGTGACGGGTGTGACGATACAGGAGGCACTCGGATTTAAAGAAAAGCTTGAAGCCATAGACGGAGTATCGGAAGTGATGTGGCTGGATGATATGGTCGACCTGAAGACGCCTTTGGAAGTGGCGGACAAGGAGACGGTCGAGAATTACTATAGTGATCAGAATGCGCTGTTTTCCATCAGTGTCGCTACCGGTGATGAGGTCCGGATCACCGATGAAATCTATGAGCTGATCGGTAGTGATGGTGCGATTGCCGGTGAAGCGGCTAATACGGCAAGTTCTCAGAAAATGGCCGGAAGTGAATCGATGTATGCAGGGATGTTACTGGTACCCCTCATAATTTTGATTCTCGTCGTCTCAACGACTTCGTGGATCGAACCGCTGTTCTTCCTGACGGCGATCGGGGTGTCGGTTCTCATCAACCTGGGAACGAATATCTTCCTTGGGGAGGTTTCCTTCGTCACCCAGTCGGTTGCGCCGATCCTGCAGCTGGCGGTGTCGCTGGATTACGCGGTGTTCCTGCTTCATAGCTTTTCCGATTACCGGAAAGTGACGGATGATCCGGAAGAAGCGATGAAGCTGGCGATGAAGAAGAGTTTTCCTGCGATCACGGCAAGTGCGGCAACGACGTTCTTCGGGTTTATCGCTCTTACATTCATGGAGTTTCAGATCGGGTCGGATCTCGGGGTGAACCTGGTGAAGGGAATCGTCCTGAGCTTTATTAGTGTAATGGTGTTCCTCCCTGCACTGACGCTTGTTTTCTATAAATGGATGGATAAGACGAAACATAAGAGCTTTGTGCCGAGCTTCAAGGGTATCGGGAACAAGGTATTGAAATGGAAGGTTCCGAGCCTGATCTTTGTATTTGCGATTCTGGTCCCTGCCTTCCTGGGGCAAACGAATACTTCATTCATTTACGGGTCAGGTGAGCAGCCGGAAAACACCCGTGTCGGGAGTGACTTCAAGAAGGTGGAGGAGGCATTTGGTGAAACGACACCCATCGTTCTTTTAGTTCCTAAAGGAGATACGGCCAAAGAGAAGGAGCTCGTGGAGGACATCGAATCCCTTGATTATGTGACAGGAGTCATGGCGTATGTGAATCAGGTTGGCTCTGAGATCCCCCCTGAATACCTGGATAAATCGATCACGGATGAATTCTACTCTGAAAACTACAGCCGGATTGTCATTAACACGAATCAGGGTACGGAAGGAGAGGTTCCTTTTGCCATCGTAGAGAAGGTGGAAGATGCGGCGGCGGATTATTACGGGGATGAAGCTCTGGCGCTGGGGGAGAGCGTGACGCTATATGACATCAAGAATACCGTCAACAAGGATAATGTGGTCGTGAATGTGCTGACGGTCGTGACGATTGCTCTTGTGCTTCTGTTCAGCTTTAAATCGATTACGATTCCGGTGGTACTGCTCATTACGATTGAAGCGGCCGTATGGATCAATTTATCGATTCCGTACTTCACAAATACGCCCCTCGTGTTTGTCGGATATTTGATCATCAGCACGGTACAGCTTGCCGCGACGGTCGATTATGGGATTTTATTTACAGAGGCCTATACCCATTATCGCAAGGAAATGCCTGCTAAAGAAGCAATGGTGAGAACCTTGGATGAGAAGACATTCTCGATTTCGATTTCGGCAGCGATCCTTTCGAGTGTCGGCTTTATTCTGTGGATCACCTCTTCCAATCCGATTGTTGGATCCATCGGTCTACTGATGGGCAGGGGGGCGCTGCTAGCCTTTATCATGGTCCTCTTTGTCCTGCCGGCGATGCTCCTGGTATTCGATAAAGTCATTAAGAAAACAACCTATAAAGCAAATTTTTATGAGGAGAAATGATGATGAGAAAAAAACAATTACGTTATTCTGCACTCGCGTTGATGCTATTCTTGCCTTCATTTCTTAGTGTACCAGCCCAAGCGGCAACCGAAGGAAAGGTTACTTCGAAGGATGAAGTCGTGTACGCGACATTGGACGCAGCTGGAGACCTGGATTCTATCTATGTCGTGAATACCTTCGAGGTAGCTCGTGCCGGAAAGATCCTCGATTACGGGAAATTCAGCAGCGTCAAGAATCTGACGGATCTGAAGAAGCTTGAGCTGGAGGGGCAGAAGATTGAAATGGATGCCCCGAAAGGAAAGTTCACGTATCAAGGAAACATGAATGAAGATACAAAGTTACCATGGAATGTGACGGTATCGTATAGCTTGGATGGGAAGAAAATCGATCCATCACAACTTGCAGGTAAAAGCGGACACCTCGAAATCAACATCGACACTGCTGAAAATAAGAATGCAGGTACTGTATTTTATGAGAATTATTTACTGCAGGTTTCCCTGAACCTGCCGAATACGTATGAAAACATCGAAGCGGCAGACGGAATGGTGGCGAATGCTGGGAAGAATAAGCAAATCACCTTTACGGTCATGCCTGGAAAAGAGAAAAAGCTAAGCGTGGAAGCGGATGTAGCGGACTTTGAGTTCGAGGGTGTTCAGATCGCGGCGGTCCCTTCGACACTCCCAATTGATACGACGGGAACAGAAGGTATGACGGATGACATATCGGAACTATCAGATGCCATCGGGAAGTTAAATACCGGGGTGGCCGACCTGGAAAATGGTGTGTCCCAATTGAACGATGGGGGATCGAGCCTGCGTGACGGTTCGGCTCAATATAAAAATGGCATCAGTGAATTGAACGGTTCTTCGTCTCAAATTGTCGGAGCCTCGAATTCTATCGGCGATGCACTGCGAACCATCAATCAGTCACTGGCTGCGAATCCTGCTGAAATGGATTTATCAGCATTGAATGAGCTGCCGGCTGGTTTGACGCAATTGGCAGATGGCCTGACAGAAGCCGCGAATGGGTTATCGACCCTGCAGAAGAACTATTCTTCAGCCTACGCTGCATTGGACGCTGCGATGGCGGAAATCCCTGCTTCCGAGCTTTCGGAAGAAGAGATTGCCGCATTATATGAAAGCGGAGCGGACCGGCAGGTAGTGGATAAATTGTTGGAGTCCCATAAAGCTGCGCAAAAAGTGAAGGGGACCTATGCGAGCGTCAAGGAAGCCTTCGCTGCTGTGGAACCGACCTTGAATCAGGTGAGTGGTTCCGTCAACGAGATGAGCGGACAGCTGACTTCCATCTCGAATAATCTTTCAGCATCATTAAAAGAAACGGATATGAGCGGGTTTGCCCAGCTGCAAAAAGGAATGGGTGAACTGTCCGCCAACTACGGCGAGTTCCACTCCGGATTGGTCCGCTATACAGAAGGCGTGGGTCAGTTATCCACTTCTTACGGGAAGCTCCATTCCGGCATTGCTGAACTGGCTGGAGGAACAAACGAATTAGAAGGTGGAGTCGCAGACCTTCATAATGGAACGAGCGAACTACATCAGGAAACGAAAAACCTCCCTGGAAAAATGCAAGAGGAAATCAATAAGATGTTGGCTGAATACGATAAATCGGATTTCAAGCCGGTATCCTTCGTTTCCTCCAAAAACGAAAAAGTATCTTCCGTGCAATTTGTGATCAAGACAGAAAGCATTGAAAAAGAAGAACAAGAAACGAAGAAAGCAGAGCCGAAGAAAGAAAAAGGATTTTGGGATCTGCTGATGGATTTGTTCAAGTAACATTAAAGTATTTGATGAATGACACAAAGGTGATTGGTTTTAGAATCACCTTTGTGTCATTTTTTAGTGGAATAAAAGATTGTGTAAATTTGAATATTTTGAAATAATTGGTATGGAAAATAACATATTTTCGAAGGAATTCAAGTGGTTGGAGGTGAAAGTATGGTAAAAAACAAAGGAGCACTTATTGGCTCAGCTGCAATTCTATGTATATGTATGTCTTTATTTTTCCCGTTTCCTGATAATGAAATGATACATGCACGCACTACTTTCATGTCATTTCCAATCAGCGATCAAAACGGATATAATCTGCCTGGAATTATTGGATCCTTTTTATTCATCATCGCAATAATTTTACTCGTCAGGGGACTAAATAAATACTATTTTCGAACGGTGGTAATCGCTTTAATCGTTTACACATTACTCCCTTTGTTACTCATTACGATCTATCAGGAAACGCTAGCTGATGGTATTGCATCCATTTCCTATGATGGAGAGGGTACATGCGATTTTGAGCAAGTGAGTGATGATGTATTGAATGGTGAATGTAAACTCCTTTTACATAACCGCAGTGGTGAAACTGTGTCATTCCAGATAGAATTCCTGGATTCATATTTCATGGAAAAGGATACACGATTGACGTCACTCATGAATGTGAATGCCCCCTATACCATTACAATAGAAGCAAATAGTGAAAAGTTCATTCAGCTGAAGGAATTATTGAACTTATCTGATGTTCCCAATCATATTGGCGGAGGATCATCGATGAATATTAATATTAAATTAATTGACGGGGAGTCTACCCGTATTTTGTAATGCCTCTTTCCTTCCAAACGTAGTTCAAGCTAAAATAAAATGGAACAGCATATGAATTTTTCTGGACTAGAGTTGATTTAAGGGGGGATTTGAAGATGAATCTACAATATGAAGTGATTCCAGAAGAACAGGCAGAATACTGTCGTGATCTATGCAATGAATTGATGGCCTTTCAACAGTCAAAGGCATCCATTACACCTGAACGGTTCGACAGCATGAATTTTGATACCAGGATGCTGACATCGATCCAAAGTGCTTTACATAATTACATAGTGGTGGTGAAGGATCCTCATAAACATGACGAAATTGTCGCGTATGTGTATACCAACATTTCACCTAAAGAATCGTATTCAAATGATTTTGCCACATTTTTCGATCTTTCATCCGTTAAGAAAGAGAACGTAGGTTGTCTATCTCAATTTTATATTAAAGAGGGGTATCGGCAATTTGGTGTAGGGTCCAAGCTCTTTAACATGTCTATGGATTGGTTGAAAACCTACGAGGATGTGGAGGATTATTTTGTGTTTACATCGAATGGGAATCAAGAGGCATTGGAATTCTACCAGCGGAAAGGGTTCTCGATTTCTCATGATATCCTGGACGGATTTATCACGGTTTTACGAAGTCAACGCTGAGGTTAGGGGGAGTTTTTGACTATCCAGGCTTGAAAATATATAGTAGAAATCAGATAAGGTTTATCTTGAACGGCATCATTATAAGATAGGAGGGAATAAGATGGATGTTTTTGCACCATATTTAGCAGGTATCGATAATCCCGATCACCGCAATCGATTGGAAGAAATCCTGACGTGGGTTGCGGAGAAATTCCCGCAAATGGAACCAGTGATGAAATGGAATACCCCTATGTTTACCGATCACGGCACATTTATCATCGGTATTGACGCAGCGAAACATCATGTAAGCGTTGCACCAGAGGCGGTAACCATGACGGAGTTTGCCGATAGGATTGAACAAGCCGGCTATAGTGCCACCAAGGGCTTGTTTCGAATTAAATGGAAAGACCCGGTGGATTACACATTGCTTGAGGATATGATTACATATAATATTCAGGATAAAGCAGAATACACGGCCTTTTGGCGGAAGTAGCCAACACTTAGAGTTCATATAAGAAGGAGTGTTCCAGGATGATAAAGCCGAATCGTAAGGTTGATGGATTTATAAAAAAAACCAAGACGTGGAAGGAAGAATTTGAGAGGTTGAGAAGCATCCTTCTTGGCTTTGAGGAGCTGGATGAAGAAATCAAGTGGATGCATCCTTGTTACACGCTAGAGGGTAAAAACATTGTATTAATGCACGGGTTTAAAGATTATTGTGCACTTTTGTTTCATAAAGGGGCTCTGTTGAAGGACCCCGACGGGATTCTCATCCAACAAACGGAGAATGTGCAGGCAGCGCGCCAGATCCGGTTCACGAATGTTCAAGAAATCATCGAAATGAAGCCAATCTTGAAAGCGTATATCCAGGAAGCCATTGAAGTGGAAAAGGCCGGTTTGCAAGTGGAGTTAAAAAAGACGGAAGAATACACCATCCCTGAAGAACTTCAAACTAAATTCAAGGAAGTCCCTGCCTTGAAGACGGCATTTGAAGAATTGACGCCGGGAAGGCAACGAGCCTACATTCTTTATTTCTCTAAAGCCAAACAATCCAAAACCCGCGAGTCGAGGATTGAAAAATATATGGAGCATATTCTTGATGGTAAGGGATTGAATGATTAGAATATGATGGTTGAAGTCTAATATAGCTGTATCTTACTACTCTTGGATAAGAAACTGTTTATTTTCTGAGGTGTCTTAATAATAAGGAAATTAATTGCAACGATTTATTTGTTGGTTGTTTTTACTATTCATTATTTTTATGATTTAAATAATATCTTTTTAATTGTTTTGTTTGCAATTTTCCTTATTTTTTTATGGTTTGAAGATATAGGAAAGCTAAAATCAGGTAGAAAATGAAATATTATGATATTGAACGAACAAGGCAGTAGCCAGGCGATCTCTGGCTATTGCCTTGTTCAGCATTTTGGCACCTGCCACAAACTACGAATCTTTCAATTTAAGAAAATACAACGTTATTGCAGTTGTATCGGATGTTTATCATCAATATTTTCAATGTGTGTTAAGATACTCCCCCCACTCTGTTTGTTATCATAATGAACCAGGTAAGTTTGATCTTCTTCAATTAAATTCCATACCATAGGATCTTTTATATTTTTGCGTTCTTCCAATACTCGGTGGACTGATCCCCACCAGGAGGAATTACGATCATAAAAGCTTCTTCTTGCTCTTCTACATAATTCTTTTCCAATACTGTAACGATAGCGGTTGTTGAACTTGTAGCAACCACCTTAGTTAAGATAAATAAGACGACGATTATCAACATAACGGATAGAGTGAGTATCCTTTTTTTATTCCACATAAAGCTCTCCCCTGAATAAAACGATTTCTCTTTAATTCTAACAATTAATTTGATGTACCAATAGTATAAAATCAGGAAAAACGAATGGGATTTATCCAGAACTGGATGAGTTTCTTTTTTTGAAAATGTTCCTTGAGTATAATCATAACAGGCGCCGTTCTGGCATTGGCTTGGATTGTAGGAAATAATGAGAAGGCTAACGAACAAACCAAGTGAAAAAAGAGATCCCATGAATAATAAGGACGAAGAGAAAATAGGTATATAGAAAGACTTTTGGTACAAGTTCCATTTTGTACTGAGCTCTGGATTGGGGCTGATTCTATGTATCGAAATAGAGATAGTATTGTGAATATCGTCATTGGATTGCTCTTTTGCATCCTTATCTTTCATATCATCCGGATCATCCTTCACGTTAAGGTTTACTTCGTGTATAGCATGGGGATGGGCTATCTTTTATTTATTGGCCTAATCATCTTCCTGATTATGTTCCTATATTTTAAAAGGTGACGGTCCTCAAGGAAAACGCAATTAAGGAGATTGCGTTTTTTTTATGGACATTTAAAGGGTTTTCACAGGAGTTTAGTAGAATATGAAAAGTGAGAATACAATTTCTGTGAATGGAGGGATGTCACATGAGGAGACTGCTCGTGTTAGGCGCAAGTGGATTAGTGGGGAATGCGTTGGTGGAAGAGTGCAAAGATTCCTTTGATGTATATGGGACCTATGCAACTAGACCAGTGGATCTTCCTGAAGAAAAACAATTTCAATTAGACATCAGCGATATGGATAAGATGAAAGAAATCGTCCAATCCATCAAACCCGATAGCATCGTTTCATGTCTAAGAGGTGATTTTGATCAACAGCTTGAATTTCATAGGGAGCTGGCATTGGAAATCGAAAACACTGAAAGCGTACTCTATTATTTTTCAACGGCAAATGTGTTTGATGGGGATTTCACGAAGGATCATTCAGAAGAAGACTCTCCTAACGCTGCATCCCCTTATGGGCAGTTCAAAATTGAGTGTGAAAATATGCTGCAGAATGTTTTAAAGGAACGTGCGGTTATGATACGAATACCGCAAATATGGGGGAAGAAGTCTCCGAGATTGGATCAAATCAGAAGTGGGATTGAGAGTAACTCGATCGATGTATACAGCAATCTGGAGTGTAATCATCTAACGGATGAATTCCTTGCAAAACAGCTGAAATACATCATCCTCCATAAGCTGACAGGGATCTTTCACTTGGGTGCTATTGACATGATGACGCAAGATACTTTTATTAAGGAGTTGGTCAGCAGCCTTACGGATAAAGAAATAAACTTTCATTATCGTTTGCTTCAGGATACACCGGATACATATTATTTTGGATTGAAGAGCATTCGAAACGATCTTCCGGAGAGTTTGTTGAAGACGAATAGGGAAATGATAGACGATATAGTTAGTCCATATGGTCCACTATGAATTATCAGAATGGATAAGAATGTAGTGACCTGAGAATAAAATATAATCATAAATAAATGGAGCAATGAAACATGAAGGTAGAGCGATTACTGGCGATGATCATCAAGTTATTAAATACCAATAGAATAACGGCAAAAAAGCTTGCTGAAGAGTTTGAGGTCTCTGTACGGACGATTCAAAGGGATATCGAATCAATTAACCTGGCGGGTATTCCGATTGTTTCATATAAAGGTTCGAACGGCGGCTATGGAATTCTTGAGGAATACAAGATCAGTACAGGCTTATTTAATGATGTAGAATATGAATTGCTGCTCACTGCATTAAATGGTGTCTATAAAACCTATGATGATAACCAATTAAAACAAATTATTGAAAAGCTGACATCCATAAAGTCAAATGGGAACGTTCAGCAAACTTCACCCGTTTGGTTAGATTTCGGTGGCTGGGGACCGACTGAAAAAAGGAAAGAAAAAATAAATATGATCAAACAATCGATTGAATCCAATAAAGTCATCGCTTTTCAATATATAGATATTAATGGTAGCTATACAGAAAGAGAAATTGAACCTGTTACGTTGATTCTAAAGATCAATAAATGGTATGTGTATGCTTTTTGTAAACTAAGAAATGAATATCGGTTGTTTAAATTAGGCAGAATGCAAAACATGAAACGTACATCTAAACCAATTGAGCAAGAGAACGAAGAGAACATGAAAGCTTTTACCAGCACAATCGTGAAATGGTTACCATCAAACTAAAGTTCACTCAACATGCCTTAAATGAGTTGGAGGATTATTTCGATTTAGATTCTGTAGAATTCGGTGATGACGGATGGGTTTATCTGACTGAATCATTCCCTGAAGATGAATGGGTCTATCGTATGATCTTAAGTCTTGGCTCCGAAATAGAAGTTCTTGAGCCAGAACATATTAGGGAGATTATGAAAGAGAGAGCAAAGAAAATTTATGATAAATATTAAGAAATACGACATAATGGTGTCGGCTTAAGTGTGATACGGTATCAATATGAATCAATTCTAATAAATAGGGGGGATCAACATGTCAGTAGTGAATCAATTAGCTTCCCAGCTTAATAGAAATGACGAAGAGCCAAATATTGAGCTGGCACACACGTTAGCTAATGAAGAAAATCATGCAGGTATAGAAGAGATTATTGATGGCCTGTCTAGCAAAGATAAAAAGGTTCAACATGACTGTATCAAAGTAGCGTATGAAATCGGAGAGGTTAAACCAGAACTGATAAGTAAGTATGCACTGACCTTTATAGAGTTGCTGAAAAGCCGTAATAATCGTTTAGTATGGGGTGCAATGACAGCATTATCAACGATCACTGAGGAATCTTCAGAAACAATCATGGCTCATCTTCACACAATAAAGAGTGCCATGAAAATTGGTTCGGTCATTACGATTGATAAAGGTGTTCTAACTCTTGCGAAGCTCGCCGCGGTTAATAAGGAAAATAATGACGCAATTTTTCCATTCTTACTCCAGCACCTTGAGAATTGTAGAACAAAAGAAGTGCCTCAGCACTCTGAAAGCACAATGGTAGCTGTTACAGATGAAAATAGCGAGGGGTTTCTGAATGTGTTACGAAAAAGAGAACCCTATCTAACGGCGCCTCAACTAAAAAGAGTAAAAAAAATCTACAAAACTTTGGAAGCGTAATTACGTTAAATAGTGAGGTGGAAGAATGAAAGAATATAAAAAATGTCAGAGTTGTGCCATGCCCTTGAAGAAAATGGAAGACCGCGGTACTGAGAAGAATTCAGAAAGAAGTTCGATGTACTGTAAGCATTGTTATCAAGAAGGGGAATTCACCCAAAAAGACATCACAGTAGAAGAAATGAAACAATTTGTAAAGAATAAATGTATCGAAATGGGTTTACCGAAGTTTATGGCAGGGATGTATGTGAAAAATCTTCATAAATTGTACAGGTGGCAATAGCTAGTATACATTCATGTAAAGACGATGTTGTTTACATTTGTCCTTAATTTAAATTGCGCTGTGTTCTCTGATGTGTTTAAAGTCATTTTAGGTGAAGTACGAATAAACGAGGTGAAAGAGATGGTTAGAAGAATATAGATTGCCTCCTCAATTTGATTTGTATTAAATTTTGGAGGCTAACTAATTAAGTAGGAGTTGGAAAGAGTATGAAGCAAAATAAGTATGATGATGTGAATTTTTTTTCTGAATATAAAAATATGGAACGTTCCATTAAAGGTCTTGAAAGTGCGGGAGAATGGCACGTATTAAAGGAGCTTTTACCCGAGCTCCGAAATAAGAGTGTCCTTGATTTGGGATGCGGTTTTGGCTGGCATTGTCGCTATGCTCGTGAACAGCAAGCAAGGTCTGTTATTGGAGTAGATATATCTGAAAACATGCTTCAACAAGCCCGTGAAATGACGAATGATTCTTTCATTTCATACATTAAGATGCCAATCGAAGACATTGATTTTTCTAATTCCCAATTTGATGTAGTGATCAGTTCATTGGCTTTTCACTATATTGAGTCCTTTGGAGAAATCTGTAAAAAGATCTATGATAGTTTACAGCCGGGAGGTTCTTTTATATTTTCGGTTGAACATCCAATGTTCACTTCCCGACAGGAACAAGATTGGTATTGTGATGACAAAGGGAATCGTTTACATTGGCCCGTTGATCATTACCAATTAGAAGGCAAACGTGAAACAACGTTCCTGACCGAAAATGTTGTAAAATATCACCGTACATTTTCTACTTATGTCAATGACTTACTAAATGCAGGCTTTAGCATAAGGAAAATGAAAGAACCGATTCCCTCTGACGAAATGGTAGAAAGTGCACCTGAAATGAAAGACGAACTCCGCAGACCTATGTTCTTGATCATCTCAGCTGAAAAGTAATGCGTCTCATCGCTCCTACGAAATGTAGGGGCGATTTTCGCCTTCCCCTAAAGGATCTTCAAATGGAAGGCGGTATGCAAGCTTTCTTCCCTTTAAGCAAAGAAGACTCGTCAATTGGCGAGTCTTCTTTGCTGTCAGCATATCATTATAGCCTTTAATGTTGGCTTAAGCACCTCAAAAAGGACCCCCATACCGCTTCTTTCTATGAAGTCTTGACAGATTCACTTGATACCATTTTTGTAGGGACTCTGATCCCGGTTTCTTTGATAATAATGCCAGATTTGGACTTGAAAAGAGAGAACAAGACACATCCTGCTATGACAATGATGCTGCCGACAGCTTGTAGTCCATTCATCTTTTCCCCAAGAAAAGCGAAGGCCAATAAGGCGGTGAAAACGGGGTTGAAGTTCAAGAACAATCCTGAAGTACTCGGCCCCAGGTTATTCACCCCGATATTCCATAAGACCATGCATACAACGGTGGAAATCACACCGGTATATAAGATTGACTGCACGAATGAAGCGTCAATATTGGTCACCCGGAACGTAGAAAGATTAAAAGGAAGAAGGATGAGAAGGCCAAATAGTCCGGAGTATAAAATGGACATCATGGGAGTGACGGTCTTCATTGCCCACTTACTGCAAACGGAATAGATCCCCCACATTACAACCGCAGCCAGCATATAGAGGTCCCCTTCATTAAATTGCAGGGAATAGACCATCTCCACATTCCCTTTGGACAGGACGAGCAACACGCCAAAGAGCGAGATGAACATGGACGACAGTTGAAATGCGTTCATCTTTTCCTTCAGAAAAATAAAAGAGATTCCGGCAATGGAGAACATATTTAACGTGGAGATCAGGCCCACATTGGTGGCAGATGTCTTTTCCAAAGCCATGAATTGAAGTGCCTGAAAAAGGGCTACCCCTGTCAGACCCATGAAAAATAACGGCAGGATCGATTGAATGGGTGGAACCAGCTTTTTTTCTTTCCACCAGACAATCGGGAACAGACAGACGACGGCGATCGCCCATCTTAATATGGTCAACGTTCCCGGGGATGCATGTTCCACTAGCGTTTTCCCTACTATGAAATTGCCTCCCCAGAGAAGACTTGTCAGTAACAACAGATAATAATATTTCACGTCATTTAGCCCCTTTTCAAAGAGCCATTGTGCACAATGACATTGTCTATAAGAATAATTTTAACATTTTACTAAAAATACAAAAGAACATCTTGTATAATGGTAAATAATCAAAATAATTAAAAGTATAATAGAGTTTTAGATTGTATAAATTTATTTCTACATAGTTTTATCAGTGGTTTTTGGAACAATTGAAAAGGGAGGATGGAGCATGGAGACGATTGTAAGCAGAGTTTTGGACCAAATGGATCTCAAGCTTTTGGATTTGCTTCAAAAGGATGGGCAACTCAGTAATCTGGAACTATCGAAGCGGGTTAATTTATCAGCACCAGCCGTACACGCAAGAATCAAACGTCTGGAAATGGAAGGATATATCAAAAAGCAGGTAGCCATTCTAAACCATGAAAAACTGGGGTTTGACTTATTATGCTTCGTTTTTATGAGCACAAATGAACATCGAACAGAAAAGTTGGAAGCAGTGGAAGAGACATTGGAATCTATGGAAGAAGTCCTGGAATGTCATTGTTTGACCGGGGAATATGATTATCTCTTAAAGGTGGCCTGCAAGGATCGCAAGGGACTGGAGCTCTTCATCAGAAGGCTGAATGAAATGGGGATTACCAAGATTCAAACGAGCTTGGCGTTGAGGGAGATCAAGGATTCTACGGTGTTACCGATACAGGGGTAAAGGTCGTTCTGTCCTATTTCCTTTCTAGACAAAATAGAGGGCAGGCATCATGCTCCCAAATGCCAACCATCGCTTCCAGTCCAAGGAGATTTCCACACCGACGAACCAGCCAAAGTGATCAATGACCACACCGGCAATGAGCTGTCCGATTACGGTTGAAATGTTGGCTGCATTCCCACCGATGATCGGTACTGCAAGAACCGTGAGAAACAGGTAGCCAAATCCGAAAAGAACGGCACTCAACTGCCATTTCGGCGCATCAAGCAAAGCAAGGACATCACCTTTTTCAAAGAATAGATGATCTTGATGAGAAATAGGCTCCCGGTTGCGACAGGCTACGCTAAAAAATGTTGCACTGAGATGGATGAACTCCGTAAATAGTACTATTTAAATCCAAATAGCTTCAAGTTCACTTAGCTTTAACCAACCTGATATCTTCCGCTTTCGCTAACACACATTTCTTGTCTTCCGAACTCAATTCCACATATTCAGAATCGTAAATCCAGAATATGGTGAACAACTCATCTTCAAATTCTACAATATCGCCGAGATTATATTTCATTTTAGCTCCTTGAAGGAGAACGCTCCATTCTCAGTGAACAGTGTATATTTTACCATTACTTTAGAACTAAAAATATTTCATTGTAATCACTGAGAGACTATTCAGGTTGAATTTCATAGTGAAACATCAGGTGTACGCTGAAATTCACCAAAAATTATTCTTCTAAGAATGTAGAATGTATGAAGCGCATCCCCCTTCCAAATTTCCGGACTGGTCCATTCGGAAGGGAGCAAACGCACGTTTGCCTGTGATATAATGGAAGTACACAACATAATACGGAAGATGGGGTAGCGGCTCACACTCCCGAGTGAAGGGAGGTGATACGCTAATGATTGCTGTAGGAGATGTATTACAAATCATGATTGCCTTTGGAACATTGATTGTAGCAATTGTCGCGGTTACACAAAAAAAGAAGTAACCATCGTCCCCACCGCTCATGAGGATCATTGATGATTACTTCGTTTCGATTGACTCTGAAGTGAGCCGCTGCACTTTCGATGCAGTTTATGTTGTGGAGGAGTCCTGATTGCCGTCAGGCTCCTTTTTTAGTGTACTTAACTACTTTTATTATATACATAAGTTCATACGTTAGTAAAGAATAGTGAATAAATGGATGAAGCACCGTCTATAATAAAATAAAAATATTGACAAATTTAACCTGTATCATTTACATTTGTTCTAACATATATTGGATCACTTACATTCCATGACGAGAACGAGTAGGTATGGAATCTGTTCTACAGAGAGTTGACGATTTGGTGGAAGTCAACGTTCAGATCATATTGAATATCCTCTCCGAGAAGCAAAGCTGAAGGTACTTTAAGCTTTGACGGGTTTCCGCCGTTAAAAGGAACGCGTATGATTGTACGTTGCATGAGTGCTGTCACGTAAACTTGAAATACAGTTTATGGACAGAATCAGGGTGGTATCGCGGGTTATAACTCGTCCCTAACATTGGTTAGGGGCGGGTTTTTTTATTTACAAAAAAATAGAGGGTGATGACATGAAAAAGGTGAATGTAAACGAAAAGTCGGTCGATAGAGAACAGCGGATCCAGGATTTCTGGAATTCGAATCATATTTTTGAAAAGTCAGTGGCAAACCGTGAAGGGCAAAAGTCGTTCGTCTTCTATGAAGGACCTCCGACTGCCAATGGGCTACCACACGCCGGTCACGTTCTGGGGCGTGTGATCAAAGATTTTGTCGCAAGGTATCAGACCATGCGTGGTTATCAAGTCAAACGTAAGGCAGGCTGGGACACACACGGTCTCCCTGTGGAATTGGGCGTCGAAAAGAAAATCGGCGTGTCCGGCAAACAAGAAATCGAGGAATACGGTGTTGAGAAATTCATTGAAGAATGTAAAAAGAGTGTGTTCGATTATGAGAGGCAGTGGCGCACCTTTACGGAGGCAATAGGATACTGGGTGGATATGGATGATCCCTATGTAACCCTTCAGAATAATTATATCGAAAGTGTCTGGCACATTCTTTCAAAAATCCATGAGAAAGGGTTGCTCTATCAAGGGCATCGGGTCGCACCTTATTGCCCGAGCTGCCAAACCTCCCTCAGTTCCCATGAGGTAGCTCAAGGATATAAGGATGTAAAAGATTTATCCGCGACAGCTAAATTCAAGGTGGAAGGAAAAGAGCATGAATACTTTCTGGGCTGGACGACAACACCTTGGACGCTTCCTGCCAATGTGGCCCTCGCCGTCCATAAAGACGTGGATTACGTGAAAGCCAAACGGGGTGAAGAGACGTATATCCTGGCAAAGAAACTTGTGAACGATGTGTTGGGAGACGACTTCGAATTGGTCAGTGAGCATAAAGGGCACGAATTTGTAGGGGTTTCGTATCAGCCACCGTTCAACAATCTCACGCTTGACCGCGGGCATGAAGTGATTTCGGCATCGTTTGTGACCGATGACAGCGGAACCGGGATTGTTCACCTGGCTCCAGCTCACGGTGAAGATGATTATAATGCCATCAGAGAAAGCGGATTGGATTTTGTCAATATTGTCGATGAAAAAGGCTGTTATACCAATGAATTCGCTCCTCTTGCAGGAGAATTCACAAAGGACAGCGACGTGAAGATCATCAAGATGCTCTCGGATAGCCATCTTCTCTTTTCCAAAGAGAAGTATGAACACAGCTATCCACACTGCTGGCGCTGTGACTCACCACTCCTCTATTACGCAATGGAAGGCTGGTTCATCAAGACAACGGCCATAAAAGAGACCATCTTAAAGAACAACCAATCCGTCGAGTGGTATCCGGATCATATGAAGGAAGGAAGATTTGGGAAATTCCTTGAAAATATGGTGGATTGGAACCTGGGAAGGAACCGTTATTGGGGAACACCACTGAACGTTTGGGTTTGCGGGGAATGTGATCATCAGTATGTCCCGGGAAGCATTCAGGATCTAAAAGAACATGCGATCAGGGGTTGGAAGGATAATCTTGAACTTCACAAACCATATGTCGATGAAGTAATCGTGGGATGTCAGTTCTGTTCTCATGAAATGAACAGGACGAAAGAAGTCATCGATGTCTGGTTTGACAGTGGTTCGATGCCGTTTGCACAGTATCATTATCCATTTGAGAATGAAGAATTATTTCATCAACAATTCCCGGCAGATGTGATTGCCGAAGGAGTGGACCAAACGAGGGGCTGGTTCTACAGTCTGTTGACGGTTTCCTCCCTCTTCACAGGGAAAACTCCATATAAGCGTGTTCTATCACTCGGGCACATACTGGATGAAGACGGACGTAAAATGTCTAAAAGCAAAGGGAATGTCATCAATCCAACGGATCTCGTTGAGAAGTTTGGGGCAGATGCTCTCAGATGGGCATTGCTTGCAGATAGTGCCCCTTGGAATAACAAACGCTTCTCAGAAAACGTCGTCAGCCAGGCAAAATCGAAACTGGTCGACACGCTGAATAACGTTCATTCCTTTTACACCCTGTATGCAGAGATTGATGGGTTCGATCCTCATAAACACGAGGCTGGAACTCCGTCTCTACTCGATCAGTGGATGTTATCACGACTGAATTCGGTTATCAAAAACGTAACGGACCATTTAGATCAATATGACTTTACCGCAGGAGCAAGAGAGTTATCCATCTTAGTTGATCAGGTGAGTAATTGGTATATCCGCAGATCACGTGAACGCTTCTGGAGCGAAGGGTTGAATGAAGATAAATTGGCAGCATACCACACATTAAATCGAGTATTAGTCAGTGTAAGCCGGTTGCTGGCACCATTCACTCCGTTCATTGCAGAGGATATCCACATAAACTTGACCAATGAAAGCGTCCATCTGTCCGATTTTCCTAAAGTAAATCAAGAAGACATCAATCCAGCATTGGAAACGGAAATGGATCGCGTCTTACAAGTAGTCGAACTTGCCCGATCTGCACGTAATACGACGAATATCAAAACAAAGCAGCCTCTATCCAGGCTTACGGTAGTGGGAGCGAAGGGTGATACGGAATTACTTAAGAAGTATGAATACATCATCCAAGATGAAATCAATGTAAAGAATGTACAATTGCAGGACCAAGCAGGAGATTCCGTGCAATATGAATTAAAGCTGAACTTCCCGACAGCCGGCCCGAAACTCGGTAAGCTCGTGGGCCTTGTGCAGAAACATTTACAATCGTTAGATCATGAAGAAGCAAGCAAGGTTGTAGAACAAGGCTATCTTGACTTTGAGTCTCCAACCGGGGAAAAGATATCAGTCGAGAAAGATGATCTCATCGTTCATAAAAAAACACATAAAGGTTTGGAAATGGCTTCAAACAAAACCTTCAGTGTTTTCCTGGATACAACCATCACAGAGGATTTGCGGAAAGAAGGGAAAGCCAGGGAGCTTGTTCGCGCCGTCCAGCAATACAGAAAAGAACTGAACCTGCCTGTGGAACAGCGTGTGCATCTTGTGCTGAATGTCGATGATTCAATGAAAGAGGTAGTGGGCCGATTTGAAGATTTACTGCAAAGCAGTCTATTAATCAAGAGTCTGACATTTGAAAAGAGTGAAGGCATGAAAGAAATAGACATTGATGGAGTGAGGATCGCACTGGACATCAAAGAGTAAGAAGTTGTAATGAGGGGCTTATCCAGAACTGGGGAAGCCCCTTTTATTGTGTTAATTTACCTTGAATACGAATAGGTAGTTTGAAATAATTGGTATTAGATGGAAGGGAGAGCGAGACATGAGCCATAAGAAAGCCGTGCTATACGGACGAGAAAGGCTTACATAAAATCATTCTAGAGTAAAAGTTATAACCGGGCGGGGGAGATTGCCATGCTAAACAGCTTACCTGCAAGCGAACACTTACCTGTTAAGGAAGGCGTATCAACGATTAGATTCAAAACTCTATGTATCTACCTCATCATGTTGGTGGTTCCAGGCTATTTCATTTATAAACTCCCACTTCATGGTGTTACATACGAAGGAGTCAAGGGACTCATATGGTTTACTTATTTTATGGTCGTGACTCTGTGTTACAAGGATATCCGAACCTTCATCGCTCTGCTGTTGAACGTCAAAGCCTTTAAGAAGCCAGGAACCTATATATGGATTCTTATAACGTTTATGCTTCCGTACATCATGCTGCACCTTTGCCTCTATTTTGAAGTGTTTCTGGACAAATATTTTATGTTTTACTTCAACAATCATATGCTTCATGCAAGCAGCTGGAGACAGACGATCGATGTGGCGGTTCTTACACCGATAACGGAAGAAATTGTGTTCAGGGGCATTTTGCTGACAATTCTATTGCGATTTGTAAAGCCGTTTTGGGCAGTCGGAACCACATCAATCTTGTTCGGACTTATCCACCTATCGGATATTTGGATGATTACGATACTGGGAGGAGTCCTTTTAACATTGACAACGTATAAAACCAAATCGATCCTGCCGGCGATGGTGGCCCATTCACTATGGAATCTATATATGGTTCAGCTGTTTCTTTATTTTTAGGGGAATGAAGATGCAAAAATCCTAAAGACAGGGGATCAAATCTATGAATAAACTAAGTGTAATATTGGGTGTGATCCTTCTAGTCGCCATACTGGCAAATCTACATACTATAGTAGCTTCAGTTAAATTGTACTCATTCGAACATTATAAAAAAGATGTAACTGAAACAAAAGTTATAACGTTTCGTGAAATATTCGAGATGTTGTATCAACAAAGAGAGTTGGCCGCAGAATTAGAGAACTCTATCACCTATTCATTGATAGGCGAGGAAGTGAGAAAAGGCGCTGATGAGGCTTCTGATTACGAAAGATTCTTATCGCACAATGATCACATCACATCTTTAAAAGTTAAGCTGCCAATTACCACCTACAAAGATGACGATAAGACCATTGAGTTTATATCAGGTAAAGGGGAAGTGTTAGAAATATTCGAGGACGGTGAGTGGAAAAGTTTTAATGGTCCTAAGGAGGAGTTAATGATTAAGTATAATTTGAATGTTCAATAAAAATAAACCAACAAAAGACATGAACAAAAACGCTCAGAGATCATCCTGAGCGTTTTTGTGTGATCATCGTACCTACTTCTGATTATACCCCCGTTCTCCATACGGCTGCAGTTTCTCCAACCACTTTTCTTCCAACTCATCCAGAGCTTCTTTTTCAGTCACAAATGGATCATCATTCTTTTTCAGTTTTTCCAATAGCTCGAATGTAAATGCGTCTTTCCCGTACTGGATCCATTCGGTTTGTAACCCTTTGCTGGTGGTGAATCCATTGTTTTCAAGCATGAACTTGATCCCGTTCAGGGTCTTCAAGTTTTTCGTGCTTCCGATATAGATTTTATTGTTTTGCTGATTTAAGATTTGAAAGACACCTGCTTCAACCGGTGTTTCTTTATACTGTTGTTTTAACTCTCTTTTACGATCCATGATTAGACCTCCTGTTAGTTCTTTACTTCTTTAACCAGTACTTGCTCCCGTCGGATTTACGGTCTATAAACCCATATTCAATGAGATATCTTCTGATAAGCACATAATCGTCATAAATGTCTTTTAATACATGATTTAATTCTTTTTCATCGTACATATCGTCTTTCTTCAACTGTTTCGAAATCTCACGAAGAATGACCAGCCTTTGCTTTTCCTTTGGGGGGAATTTCGTCAATGCCCCGTCAGAGAAGTACTTACTTACGATTTGCTCCTGTTCGGTCTGTGTAATATTGTACCGTTCGTCCACCATGGTGGCTGTTTTATGAACAGGTACAAACGTCGGGGCATTTTCGTCTTTTTCTTTCAGCAATTCCATCATGGTCAGGAAGGTCTTGGCTTGACGCTCCTTCTCTTTTAAAGCAAACCGGTGATGCCGGATAGTGGACGCACTTCCGATATCCAGTTCTTCTTTGATTTCTTTATCATTTTTCCCTTGATAAAAGAGGGTCAATAAACGTTTTTGGTGATCGGTCAGACCCGTGAGCTTTTTATCCATTCCAATTAAATAATCGAATACGGACAGGTGCGTACGTTCAATGTGAACACCCATATATTTTTCAGCGAGGTAAAATTTATCTTCGTAAGGATAGACCATGCCTTTTTCAAGGATCTCTCCGCACATAAGACAAATAAAGGAATCTTCTTCTTCGATAAAACCTCTTTTCATTTCTTCCAAAGAGGCACTCCAAAACAAGTTGGAAAGCTCCATTCCTTAACACATCCTATTCTTTTATCTTTTGCGCAATTTTTATATAAACGAAATTTAAATATGTTTGTTATTTTATAAACATAATATAAAATTGTTTGTTTTTTGTCAAATAGAATGTTAAAGACCAACCATTGATCACAGTCTCCAAATAGATCAATCAGCAGATTACCTAAAAGCGTAGACCAGATGCAAAGGGCGTGGTATCTTCAGATTATCAAGGTATGTAAATCTCTAAATTGAATGGAACGGAGACAGAAATAGATGAACAACGTGACGAACATTAAATGTGAAAACATAACAGATGATATCATTCAGGAATACCAACAAAAGGGCTATGAGTTGGTATTCCAAGAATATGTGATGGAACACTCCTTAACGGACATCCCTAAAATCGAAACACCATTTCCATTTATTTTCAAAAGTTGGTCAGCGTCATTGAAAGAGCGATTTTATGAAGTTTACGAGGCTTCATTCAAGGACCGTCCCGGTTTTCCAGGGTGGCCCGGGGAGAAGTGGGTGGAGTGGATATCGTCCGGTTCTGATTTTCTACCGGAACGGTCCTATATCGTAACTGTCAATGACCAGGCGGTAGGTTTCATTGCAACCGATCATGAGACTGATACAATCGGGTATATCATTCAAGTGGGTGTGATTAAGGAGTGGCGGGGAAAAGGGATCGCTGCTGTATTGACTTGTAAATGCTTAGAAGACCTCCGACAAGATGGTATGAAATCCGTCGTCCTCCACGTGAATCAAAACAATCCCGGAGCCATAAAGCTTTATGAACGTATAGGATTCAAGACTGTCCGGAAAAGAGGCACGTTTGGAATGACATCTTAGAGTGTCTGTGCAAACCGGGACGGTTCTTACTCTACTTTTCGGGAATCTAGTATAGACGGAACCGTCCCCACTGTATCCATAATTACCAATATCTATTTCTTCACCTATTTGTAGTCTAAATATTTTTTTGAATGTGTCGATATATTAAATATATTAATTTAGATGCGATGAATGGTTATCTGTATGTGGGCGCTTGGATAATCGGGGAGCAACTAGCGCAACCGGCTAATTGAACTTTACTGTTTGATTAGCTTTTTTTATTATAGAACGTTACTTTCTATGCCCAGAAACCTAAAGATGAATGAATAATGGAGTACATAAGCAAATGTTCAAAAGAAGGGGATACGTATATGAACCAATTAACTAGTAAGGCAAGCACCCAAGTTTTAGATATAAAGGATGTTCTATTAGCTCTTGAAACAAATTTGGCTATGATAGAGTTCTCCTTAGACAGGAAGGTAATTTGGGTAAATAATAACTTCGCCGATGCAATGAATTACCGGGTACAGGAAATGCAAGGGATGGATCACAAACAGTTCTGCACGATGGAATATAGCCAAAGCAAAGAATATACAGTGTTGTGGGACAACCTCCGGAAAGGGAAAAAATCTCAAGAAAAAATTGAAAGAGTTGATAAACAGGGAAACAAACTTTGGCTGGAAGCAACATATATTCCTATTTTAGATGAAAAGGGTTCTGTCCATGCAGTCCTGAAAATTGCCACAGACATTACAAAAAGGGAAAATACAACGATAGAGATCATTTCCCAATTAAAGAGCATGCCGAATAATCTAGTTAACTCAGTTATGGACAATTCTAATGAAAAAGTTGAAGCATTAGAGTCTTTAAAAGAACAAATTAAATTAATTGATGAAACGTCGAAATCGATAAAAAATATTTCTTCTCAAACAAACTTGCTTTCTTTAAATGCGGCGATTGAAGCAGCCAGAGCGGGTGAACACGGGAGAGGGTTCAATGTAGTAGCCCAGGAAGTGAGGAAGCTCTCTGTGAATGCTAATAATGCCATTAAAGAGGTTAATGCTAACATTGAAAATATTACAAATGAACTAATAAAAGTTAATCAAATTTCAGAAGACTTACAAAGAATTGTTACAGAATCTAAAAATGAAATTGATCAAACCATTAACAAGTTAGAAAAACTTACTACAAATAAAGAGTAAGTGTAGGTAATGGGTTCTGTGTTACATATTAGGAGAATATAAAGAGCGTGTTCCGAACCACTATGGTTAAATAGGCTCTTTAAATGCAACTCATGCAAACCGGGGACGGTCGTAAGGGAAAGGTTAAGACGGAACCGTCCCCACTCTGTCTATGTATCGAAACAGAGATAGACTTGTGAATATCGTCATTGTATTGCTCTTTTGTATCCTTATCTTTCATATCATCCGAATCATCCTTCACGTTAAGGTTTACTTCGTGTATAGCATGAGGTTGGGATATTTTTTATTTATTGAACTAATCATTTTCCTTATTTTATTTCTTTTTTCAAAAGGTGAATGTCTTTCTCAATGGGATTATTCATAACGAAAAGAATACTTTAAATAGCATGCAAAAAAGCACAGAGTTTATCTAACTATGTGCTTCTCTTTCTTATAGAGATTGTTACCCTATTCTCATTTTATTCTTTAACTTTTATGGAGGATAAAGGATGCTAAAAATAGCAATGTGAATGTGCCTAAAAGAAAATATAGAAAATATAAAGAATACCTTTCACGATACTTCTGACCTTATCGTAAGAAATATATAGCCTTCTGGCTGCGAAGGTTCCCTTGAAATGAATATTGTCTATTTGGACGGAATTATCGATGCAGATGTTATTCAGGATTTTGTGGTCAAGCTTATTAGAACCATTCGAGACTGAAGGTTTTAATGAATCACTCATCGATCAAATCATTGAAAGAATAGTTGAATCGGCAGATGTGAAAACGACAACTCAGTATCAAGAATTGACCGATGCCATCGTACAAGGAAGCACTGTCTTATTAATTGACGGGTTTCGAGAAGGCATCATTATACCATCTCCCAAGTGGGCAGAAAGAAGCGTCGAAGCGTCAATCGGAGAACGTTCGGTAAGAGGTACGCAAATTGGATTAACAGAAAAGATGAAAACAAATATCAATCTGTTAAGAGGTTCATTAAAGACCCCGGATTTGTGTGTGGAAACAGTAGAAATTGGTTCCACTTCACCAACATCTGTTTCAATCTTATATATTGAAGGTACTGTCGATAAAGGGATTTTAAAGGAAGTTAAGAACAGGCTAAATAGTCTTACCTTAAAGTATGTCCTTAGTGAAAGAGTATTGGAGGATGTATTAGAAGGAAAGCCAAGGTCTATTTTTTCCCGGGTAAGACATTCAGAACGAATTGACGTTTGGGACAACCATTCTAATTTTGTATATGGTGAGTCTGAAATCGGTCGGTGTTCCTTATCTTTCACCTATCATTCCTTTTAAGATGCAGGAATTGAAGGATACATTTTATAGAGAAGATTTACAAGCTTACTAATAGCAAGCATACTTATATTGAAGATGGTGAGTGATTGTAGCAATGTGCAAGTATTGACCCTTGGCACGGTGGAGAATTAATGGACTGAGGGTCTGGGCACAATTATAGATCACGGTCATTTTATCCAGTCTTTTTATTGGGATGCTGGACGTTTATTATTTTTCTCTTCTCATAGTTTCGCTAAATTGGGATGAATGTTAGCACGGCAATAAAGAAATGATGGCTAGTTCTGCGAAAACCGGCATTTTACAGAAATTTTACTTTACTCATTGAAAAGAGTGAAAAATGGGTGTACGATAAAAAGAATATTCTTAGAAATGAATCCTGATAGAAGGTATAGTAGAGACACTTATGAAGCGAACGGTATGATTTTTCATAATAAGCGGAGAAAATCTGCATTCGTTTCGTGGAGGGGTCTCTTTTTTATTTAAGGAGGATGCCGCATGATAAATGAATTAACGGATTTTTTCTGGCAGCATGATATTTACTTCAGGATTGTAGTGAGTGCGGTGTTGGGATTCATCATTGGATGGGACCGGTCATCAAAAAATAAGCCAGCCGGTTTAAAAACGTATACATACGTATCGGTGGCATGTACATTGATCACGATCGTCTCAATCGAAGGCGCAGAGATGCTCAGTCAACCGGATAGCGGAAAAATGATGGATCCACTCCGTCTTGCTGCCCAAATTGTATCAGGGCTTGGCTTCTTAGGCGCAGGTGTGATCCTGAAAGATGGACTGCGGGTGAAAGGCCTCACTTCCGCTGCGATGATTTTCTACGTGGGTGGTATCGGAATCGGCATTGGAGCAGGATTTTATTCCATTGTCATTTTCGCCACCATTGTCACGTTCATCATGACGAGGATCGGAAACTTCTTTGAAGAACGGGAGCTCAAGGCGATGAGCCTGCCGAAGCTGCGGAAGAAAAATGATGAGAAAGAGGAATAAATGTAGGGGTGAAATGGATAGGTGTGAATGATCAACAACTGCTTGATGGGGATATGAGTAATGTTACAGGGATACTTAACCCTATAATTCGGATGCAGTTTCCACGTTTAAGCTCGTTGTTTTTTCATTTGATTACCTATTCAACATCTCCCCTTTTGTGTTTACACCATAAATCAGCACTGAAATGTTTGTGTTGTTAGCACGTTGTTTCGTGTCATTGATTCTCGCTATAATTTACTTAAGATTTACATTTCTTCGTTTAATCACCCTGCACTTGAGGTAACAGTCACTATAAGGAGGTGTTGTAATCATGGAAGCAATCAGTAAGCGTTTTTTCTTGTTTCTTTCTCACAATAAGGCGTTGGATAAGATGGCCAAACGGTGGGGATCAAGATTTGGGGCTAATAAGCTTGTAGGGGGAGAAACCTTTGCACAGGCGATTCCATTGATTACGCAATTGAACGAAGAGGGATTCCAGGTTACGGTCGATCATCTTGGTGAGTTCGTCGATTCCACAGAGGTGGTGCGGGAGAATGTACAACGATGTATTGAGAGTATCAGTGCCATTGCCTATCATGGGCTGGAGACTGAAATCTCTGTCAAGCTGACTTCCCTGGGATTGGATATCAGTCAAGATCTTGTCATGGAAAGTATGGAGTTGATTCTTGCGAAGGCAAAAGAAAGCGGAATCACGGTCACTCTCGATATGGAGGATTCCTCGAGGTGCCATGCCATCCTTGACGTTTACAAGAAGCTCTGTCAAAAGTACGACAATGTGGGGACGGTGATCCAATCTTATCTCTATGTTTCAGAGAAGGATGTGGATGATCTCAATCAGTGTTCCCCTTATTTGAGGCTTGTGAAGGGTGCATATAATGAATCGGGTAAAGTGGCGTTCCAGGAGAAGAAAAAGGTGGATGACAATCTGAAGCATCTCATCAAGAAGCAGCTCTTGAACGGCCATTATACAGCGATCGCAAGCCATGATGAAGCGATTATCGATTACACCATCGGATTAGTGAAAGAACACAATATCCCGAATGACCGCTTCGAGTTCCAAATGCTTTACGGAATGCGGAACCAACTGCAATCCGAATTATTAGAAAAAGGATATACCGTCCGTATTTACCTGCCATATGGCGAGGACTGGTTCGGGTATTTCATGCGACGTCTGGCGGAACGGCCGGCAAACATCGCATTCGCATTAAAAGGAATTTTCAGCAAGTAACATCCAGACAGAATGAAATCAGAAAGGAACGTGAAGAGAATGAGTAACGGAATTTACAACATCCCAACACCTACAAATGAGCCTGGTAATACATATGCCCCAGGTACGAAAGAAAGAGAAACGCTAAAAGCTGAATTAGAGCGCCAAGCTGGTCTCGAGGTTGAGATCCCGGTCATCATCAATGGAGAGGAAATCAAGACAGATACAGTGAAGCAAGTGGTGATGCCACATGATCACAAACATGTGTTGGCTAACTTCTCCCAAGCTGGTGAAAAAGAGCTGCGCGATGCAGTGGAAGCGGCAATGGCTGCGAAAGAATCATGGTCCAATATGCCATGGCAACACAGAGCATCCATCTTCTTGAAAGCGGCTGACTTAATTTCTGGTCCATACCGTGATGTCATCAATGCTGCAACGATGTTAGGTCAATCCAAAACAGCGTACCAAACGGAAATTGATGCGGCACAAGAATTAGCAGACTTCTTACGCTTTGGCGTTGATTATGCGAACCAAATCTATCAAATGCAGCCGGACAGCATGAAAAACATCTGGAATCGTTTAGAATACCGTGCATTAGATGGTTTCGTACTAGCGATCTCTCCATTTAACTTCACAGCGATCGGTGGAAACTTACCGTCTGCTCCTGCTATTATGGGGAACGTGGTCGTTTGGAAACCGGCAACAACGGCTATACTATCAAACTACTACTTTATGCGTATTTTAGAAGAAGCTGGACTACCAAAAGGCGTTATTAACTTCGTCCCTTCTCGTGGTTCACAAGTGTCAGAAGTCGTATTAACAGACCCACGCATGTCCGGATTCCACTTCACTGGATCAACAAGCGTGTTCCAGACGATTTGGAAAACAGTCGGGGAAAACATCACAAACTACAAATCGTATCCTCGTTTAGTTGGGGAAACAGGCGGTAAAGACTTTGTCTTCGCTCACGAAACGGCACAAGCAGACAAAGTAGTCGCTGCACTTGTTCGTGGTGCATTCGAATACCAAGGTCAAAAATGTTCAGCAGCTTCACGTGCCTATATCCCAGCAAGCATGTGGGAAGAAGTGAAAAATGGTGTCGTGGAAGAAACGGCGAAGCTTAAAGTAGGGGATGTCAGAGACTTCAGGAACTTCATGGGTGCGGTCATTGACAAAGCTGCCTTTGATTCCATCACAAGCTACATCGACTATGCGGCTGATTCTGAAGAAGCTGAAATCATTGCCGGTGGTACGTATGATGATTCTGTTGGATACTTCGTTCAACCGACTGTCATCGTGACAACGAATCCAAACTTCAAAACGATGACCGAAGAAATTTTCGGACCTGTATTAACGATCTATGTATATGAAAACGAACAATTAGAAGAAACACTGACTTCAGTGGATACTGCTTCCATGTATGCCTTAACGGGTGCAATCTTTGCACAAGACCGTGAAGCGATCATGCACTTGGAACGCCGTCTTTCCGGTGCAGCTGGTAACTTCTACATCAACGATAAACCAACGGGTGCCGTGATCAACCAACAACCATTCGGCGGTTCACGCGGTTCTGGTACAAACGATAAAGCAGGCTCAATCTTCAACATGATTCGCTGGACCAGTCCTCGTATCATCAAAGAAAACTTTGCGCCAACAACAGACATTACCTATCCATTTATGGATGAGGAATAAATCGAACACGATGAGCTCTCCCGATCAGGGGGAGCTTTTCATTTTTTATTCGGGGATTTAACGCTATAATAGGAATCACAAACACTCGTGGAAAGGTAAGATTCCTATGGAAGCACTTGATATCATCCTCCAAACAGAAGACATTCATAAAGCGACGGAATTGATCAGCTCAAAATTAGGCAATCCCGTCATCATTGAAAACAAAAATTTCGAACTGATTTCATACAGTTCCTCTTCGAATAAGTTCGATCAAACACAGCTAAAGACAATCCTCACGAAAAAATGTCCGGTCTTCATCATCGATCGACTGAAAAAAGAGGGCATCGTCCACCAGCTCGAGAAACATACGGATCCGATCCGGGTACAGGCGATGGAAGAGTTAGGATTTCACCAGCGCGTCGTCGTTGCAGCCAAGTACCTGGGAAACACGATGGGATATATTTGGGTTCAGGAATCCAACCGTCTTCTCGAAAATGAAGAGCTCGCTTTCCTTGAAGAAATCTCCGCTCATCTTGGAAACCTGATCAATGATATGTACGCAAAAGTCAATATCAAAAAGGACAGAAAAGAAGAAGTACTATGGCATCTCCTGCAGCACGAATACGGAAGTGAAAGCCAGCTCCGCCATGATGCATCCCTCGTCAAGCTGACCCTGCCTGAACGGTTCACGGTAGCGGTATACTCGATCGCATCGTCGGACTATAAGCCTATGCTCGACCAATTGGAGAAGCTGGTCCAGGAATCCAGCTTCAACACAAAGATTTATTCACTCCGAACGGAATTCCAGGTGATCCTCGTTCTCTACGGCAAAGCAGACACACCATCTTCCTCCCTGGAACTAGCCAGAGATCTAGTCGAAAAGGTGAAAGAACAAACAGGGGAAGAAGAATTCTACCACTTCCTGATCGGGATCGGGAAGGAGTACACCACGTTATATCAAATGAGAAAGAGCTTCTTGGAAGCGTCGGAAGTCATTGAAACGGCTAACTTCATCAGTCCGCGTCCAGAATCAATGCCGCGGGAATTTGCTCAGTTGGGTATTTATCGTTACTTGCCAACGCTCTATGAGAAAAACACATCAAAGGACTATTACAGTGATGACTTGTTGGTATTGATTAAGAATGATGTGAAGAAGCAGACAGATCTTCTTAAGACACTTGAGGTGTATCTGGCGAATGATGGGAAGGGGAAACAGACCGCCAATGAACTGTTCATCCATCCGAATACGTTGAATTATCGGATCAAGAAGATACAGGAACTGACTGCGATTGATTTTAATGATTTTAATATGAAGGTGTATTTGTATACGGAGTTGTTGTTGTTGAATAATGTGGAGGCTTATTATCAGCGGTATAAGGATGCTTTGAAGGGGATTTGAACATCATAGCCTGGTAAAAAATTATTTCAATGGGGTATGTATTGTGAAGAAGGATTTAAATGTAGGATATACCTTATTTAAACCACCAGGTGTGAAGAACCAATTTACTAAGGTCGATTTAACAAAGAAACAAGTAACAAGAACCGTTTCATACAATAAGATTATCTATATGACGGTACTTGTAGATTTGGCTACAGATACAGTCAGTATTGAGGGAAGCGTTGATGAGTTAAAAGAATTGGCTATGGATCGCGAATCTTATATTGAGATGTTTAAGAGCCAGGCAGCGTTTTTTGTGTCAAATAACATATCGGATCCAAAGAAATATTATGATGAAATGTTTTAATCCACGTTCAAGTTACAGAGTGTTAATAATTCAAGCGGTTGCTATATAGCAACCGCTTTTTTCATTTTTTCATTTGTAGAGTGTGTAGAGAGGGGACGGTTCCGTTTCTACCTTTCCCTTTCTACAATTCTACCTGAAAGCCAAAAAGTAGAATAAGAATCCTCCATGGTTTGCAGGTTGTTATGCCGTTAAAGGGCCATTTAATGGAAAAAGAGTATTGCCCAAATATCAAACATTTGAAATAATTGGTATTAAGTGATTAGAGTGAAAGGATTGAGAAGGATTAATCAACTTATAAAAATAAATAACAGTTATATTGATGTTTTGAATAAAGGAGAAAAAGGTCCAATTGTTATTATTTTGACAGGAATGGGCTGCTCTTTTGAGGAGTGGTATGAAGTAATAGAAACTTTAAGTGAAACCTATAGAGTCCTAACGTTTCATCGCCAGGGACTAGGGCAAAGTGAGCTTGGGGATGGAATCCAAAACACTGCATCAACTGTAAGTGATTTAGCTGAAATACTCAATCACTTTCAAATCGAAGAGCCGTTTTATTTAATTGGACATTCTTATGGTGGCCTGTGTGTTCAACACTTCGCAAAAGTTCATCCAGAAAAAGTGGCCGGAGTGATATTAGTTGACTCGACCTCTGTTGAATTAAAAGAATTAGAAAAGCTTGATTTACCAGTTTTAAATCAAGACTCAGATGAATTGTGGATTGAAAAAAGCTTGGATTATTCAACAAAGGATAAACAAGAATTATTGGAAATAATTAAACCTTCACTTAATGAAAAACACCGTCAATTTCCAAAGGCAATTCAACAAAAATTGCTGGACTTTCAAGCAAATCCTTTATTATATAAAGCGATGGCATCAGAGATTAAGGAATGGACTATAGACGCAGAAGTTATTATGAGTCTAGGCGATTTTCCTGACCTTCCATTAATCGTTATTGGACGGGATAAGGAATATACTATTGAATCTGAATCAAAAAATGGAATACCTGAAGGGGAGTTAATAGAATTCGAAGAGAAATGGGAAGAACTAATCACCAACCAGAGTATATTGTCTATCAAAGGTGAATTAATTCTTGCGAGTAATTCAGGACATTCTGTGTTCCTCGATCGACCGGATTTGGTTATTGAATGTGTACATAATATGGTTCAACGGATAGATAGTGTGCCATTATTACAAAAGTAGCTCCCTATGGTACTCCATAAACGAGGCAGTATAGTTTAATGAAAAATTAACTTAGGGGGAAAATAATGAACTTAGAGCAGTTCGAACAGCATATTAAAAAACTCTTTGATGAAGAGTTATTAGAAGAACTTGATGACGATTACGGTTTTACTAATAAGTCGAATAATTCGATTTCAACAATTGGATATTCTACAAATTTATCTATCGAAACAATTGAAAAAGCTGCGTCGAACAATGTGGATTTGATGGTTACTCATCACGATGCCTGGGATTTTATTTATGGATTAAGAAAGGAATGCCTAAAGAAATTACAAGAGCATAATATTAGTCACTTCTGGATACACGGTCCTTTAGACTTTAGTGAATTTGGCACCTGTACTTCTCTTATGAATGTTGTTGGTATAGATAAGATTATTAAATACTCGGTTTATGATAATGGGGATGTTCCTGGTATAGGAGAATTTAGCGAGCCTATTGATTTTAACTTTCTTGTTCAAAAAATGAGAGATGAGTTAGAGGAGCCAGTTAGAGCTTGGAGGAATAATGTTAAGAAAGTAAAGAAGGTTGGAGTGTTAACAGGTGCAGGGCATTCTTCAAACCATCTAAAAATAGCAGTTGAAGAAGGTTGTGATACCTATATAACAGGAGAAGCAACCTTGTACACTATTCAATATGCTCAATTTGTAGGGATTAATCTTTTAGTTGGCAGTCACACTTTTACAGAGATATTCGGTGTAGAAAGTCTAGCAAATAAACTCCAGAATTTAGATAAAGACATTAAACTTGTTAAGTTAAAGGAAGAGCACTTTGAGTTCAATCATAAATGATTTTTATTTTTTTCCGACTTTGTGAAGTATTGTACTTAAACAAACGGGGGCAATAAC
>NZ_JBQPEO010000007.1:0-83581 GCF_052665285.1 Rossellomorea sp. DUT-2
TAAAGCGGAGGCGGCTTGAACAGAGACGACAAGCATTTCTGGGCAATCAGAAGAGGGTGCTTTTTACCCTCAGCTGATTGAACTGAAATGACCTCGAGTCTCTAGCCGCCGGAGCTAGATTGCAACATTGGTCGATATTCGGCTTTCTTGACATCAATTCTTTATCTAGTTTTCAGGGAATAAATTTTAATTTACCCCTTGAAAAATTTCAAAAATATTATATAATAATATTTGTCATTGCAAGCAATATGTCTGGTGATAATGGCGAAGAGGTCACACCCGTTCCCATGCCGAACACGGAAGTTAAGCTCTTCAGCGCCGATGGTAGTTGGGGGATCTCCCCCTGTGAGAGTAGGACGTCGCCAGGCTATATCATTCCGCAGTAGCTCAGTGGTAGAGCTATCGGCTGTTAACCGATCGGTCGCAAGTTCGAATCTTGCCTGCGGAGCCATTGCTTCCATAGCTCAGCAGGTAGAGTGCTTCCATGGTAAGGAAGAGGTCACCGGTTCGAGCCCGGTTGGAAGCTTTTATATTTTTATTGAGAATGGCCCATTGGTCAAGCGGTTAAGACACCGCCCTTTCACGGCGGTAACACGGGTTCGAATCCCGTATGGGTCACCAAAGTTCTTTTGCGGAAGTACATAATGGAGGATTAGCTCAGCTGGGAGAGCATCTGCCTTACAAGCAGAGGGTCGGCGGTTCGATCCCGTCATCCTCCACCAAGTTTTTTTGCGAATGCAAAATAAACCTCATTTTTTGAAAAAATGTTTGATAACCATATACGCCGGTGTAGCTCAACTGGTAGAGCAACTGACTTGTAATCAGTAGGTTGGGGGTTCAAGTCCTCTTGCCGGCACCATTTTTTTTAGCTGGAGGGGTAGCGAAGTGGCTAAACGCGGCGGACTGTAAATCCGCTCCTTCGGGTTCGGCAGTTCGAATCTGCCCCCCTCCACCACTGTATATTTAAGTGTAAAATGGACATCCTATAAATGTCCCTTTTTTATGCCATTAAAGTAATTATTGGGCTATAGCCAAGCGGTAAGGCATCGCACTTTGACTGCGACATGCGTTGGTTCGAATCCAGCTAGCCCAGCCATTACGAGCCATTAGCTCAGTTGGTAGAGCATCTGACTTTTAATCAGAGGGTCGAAGGTTCGAATCCTTCATGGCTCATCACACATTTTCTCACATCGCAAGGTGTGGGAATTTCTCTATAATTTAAAACATATGGGGCCTTAGCTCAGCTGGGAGAGCGCCTGCTTTGCACGCAGGAGGTCAGCGGTTCGATCCCGCTAGGCTCCACCAGATTTTTTTTGCAAAAGCAAAATAAATGTCCATTATGTTTGCGAAAGCAAAATATCTATCCGCTTACGAAGCGTCAGCGGAGTAAAAATAACCATACATACATACGACATGATTAAACCTTTGAATCTTTTAGGAGATTTGAGGTTTTTTTGTTTGTATAGACAAAAATCATTCTATCCTCAGGAAATATTTTTAAATCGCTTTTTACCACGGACCGCCAACCACAATAATTCCACACTAGCACCTTCGTCTAAAACCCGCCTACATAATCTTACACTAACCCACAGAAAACCCCTCTACACACGCATATATATACACAATCCTGTCCAGTTGAACCATGCCTCATAGTATGGATAGAATAGAGATGTAAATAAATTTCGAATTGGGGGAATTTTTCATGAAGAAAAATATTTCTATTATTGGTGTACCGATGGATTTAGGTCAAATGCGTAGAGGCGTGGATATGGGGCCGAGTGCGATCCGTTACGCCGGGATTGTTGAGCGTCTTGAGAACCTTGGATATGACATTAAAGACTTGGGTGATATCGAGATTGGCCAGGCTGAGCGAGTACATAATAATCCTGATACGAATCTGCGTAATTTGAAAGCGGTTGCTGAAGCCAGCGAGACGTTGGCTGGTAAGGTGAACGATGTAATCGGGAGTGGAGATTTCCCATTAATCTTTGGTGGAGACCACAGTATTGCGATCGGAACATTGGCTGGTGTGTCTCCTCACTATGAAAACTTAGGTGTGATTTGGTATGACGCACACGGTGATTTGAATACAGGGGATACGTCTCCGTCAGGTAACATCCATGGAATGCCTCTTGCGGTAAGCCTGGGCATCGGCCATGAAGAGTTGACGGGTATCGGGCAGAGCTCACCAAAGATCAAGCCTGAGAACATCGTCATTATTGGAGCTCGTTCCTTAGATGAGGGAGAAAGAGAGTTAATTAAAGAAAAAGGCATTAAAGTTTACACGATGCATGAAATCGATCGCCTTGGCATGACAAAGGTAATGGAAGAGTCCATTGACTACTTGAAGGACAGAACGGATGGAGTCCATTTATCACTTGATTTAGATGGATTGGATCCAAGCGATGCTCCTGGTGTGGGTACTCCTGTTCTTGGTGGAATAAGCTACCGTGAGAGTCACTTGGCGATGGAGATGCTGGAAGAGTCGGGATTGATTACATCTGCGGAATTTGTTGAGGTAAATCCTATCCTCGATGAGAAGAATAAAACCGCTACTGTTGCTGTAGCGTTGATGGGATCACTATTTGGAGAGAAATTACTATAATGTAAAGCAAAAAAATAAGGCTGAGAACCCTTCAAGGTTCTCAGCCTTCATCTATTTCTCTTCAATGGTGCTTGACCACTTGATATTGGTTTAATAGATCGTCAAGACGAGTACTCAAATCGACTACTTGTTCGTCGGCAAAGGATGACTTTAATGCTAGTTCGACCATTTGGCGACGGCAGTCTTCAATTTGAAATAATAAATCATTCATTCTTCCCCTCATTTCGAGATCCTCCTACAATAGAAATAATAATTAGTTCCTTTATACCCCTTTTCTAATAATTGTAAACATTTTTCCCGAAAAATTTGTTAGGATAGTAATATAAAAAAATTGAAACCTTTTGATAGGAAGTTACGTATATAAATATAGCCGCATAGAGCGGAGGTTGTGAAATGGAAGCGTTAGTGAAAAAGCGGATTAAGCAAGTATTGAAAGGTGATCAGAACGCCTTTGCCGAATTAGTCGAGCTTTATAAGGATAAAGTGTTCCAAATCTGCTACCGGATGCTTGGAAATCGTCATGAAGCAGAGGATATCGCCCAAGAGGCTTTTATCAGGGCATATGTCAATATTGAAACCTTTAATCAGAAGAGAAAGTTTTCGACCTGGCTATTCAGAATAGCGACGAATCTTTGTATCGACAGGATCCGTAAGAAGAAACCGGATTATTTCTTAGATGCAGAGGTAGCGGGGACTGAAGGCTTAACGATGTACTCACAAGTGGCTGCGGATGTTCAGCTGCCTGAAGAAGAAGTAGAGAATATGGAGCTTCAGGAAACCATTCAGAAGGAAATTTCTAAGTTGCCTGAGAAGTATCGATCGGTCATTGTTTTAAAATATATCGAGGAGCTTCCTCTTCAAGAAATCAGCGAGATATTGGATTTACCCCTGGGAACGGTTAAAACGAGAGTACATAGGGGGCGTGAAGCTCTCCGTAAACAATTAAGATCACTGTAGAGAGGGTGAGTGAATATGAAACCTTGTCCTGAAGAAATCATCGAGTATATGCACGATTATTTAGATGGAGATTTAAATAGAGAAAAAGAAGAGCTGCTGAAGCATCATTTACAGGAATGCAGTGAGTGTCAGCATCACTTCCATGAACTGAAAAAAGCGATTGCGTTTGTACAGAGCACGTCTCATATTAGTGCTTCTGCAGACTTTACAGATAAAGTCATGTCAAGATTGCCGAAAGAGAAGAAGAAAGTGGGAGTCGAGAGGTGGTTCCGCCACCATCCGCTACTCACGGCTGCGGCCCTATTCCTTTTCTTTATGACCGGCAGCTTCTTAACGTCATGGAATGATGATCAGGATTTTTCATTTACGAAGAATGCGAAGTTAGTGGTTCAGGATCATACGGTTGTGGTGCCTGAGGGGGAAGTCGTGAATGGAGATCTGACGGTCCGGAATGGTGATGTGAAAATTGAAGGAAAAGTAACGGGGAATGTCACGGTCATTAACGGAAAGCAGTATTTGGCTTCAGCAGGAAGCGTGACTGGAGAAATCCATGAAATCGATGCGGCCTTTGAGTGGCTTTGGTACCAGATCAAAAAAGGGGCTAAAGACACGGTGGATTGGGGAAATTCGCAACTTGAAGAAAAGTAGGATAAAATAGAGGGGATGGAAGTAAGGTCCGTCCCTAAAAAGGACTGACATGTATGAATCCATGTCGGTTTTTTTATGTAAAAACGTGAGTTCATGAATAGACGAAAAAGAATCATGAAGCCGTGGGTGTCTTTCATTTGACAGTGATAAAATATGCTATAATAGGAACGTTACGAAAATGGAGAAGCCACACATGGCGGCTTACGCTTTCGATTAAGCTATTGGAGGATGTAATATGCCGTTTATCGATATTTTTTCGGATTACTCCGCGCTGGATTATGTCTCGGATATAGTAGATATACTCGTAGTATGGTTTGTAATCTATAAACTGATCATGCTGATAAAAGGAACGAAAGCAGTACAATTATTAAAAGGTATTTTTGTCATTATCATTGTAAGAGGTCTTAGTAGTATCTTTGGATTGGATACACTGGGGTGGATGATGGAGCAAGCCCTCACATGGGGGTTCCTGGCGATTATCATCATCTTCCAGCCTGAACTCCGCAGAGCCCTTGAACAATTGGGAAGGGGCCGTTTATTCTCAAGGACGGGACTGCAGGAAGAAGAAGAGCAGGAGCAGATGATCGAAGCAATGACGAAAGCCGTAAGCTATATGGCAAAACGTCGAATTGGTGCCCTTCTTACTCTTGAAAGGGAAACAGGGATGAGTGACTATATTGAAACAGGTATCCCACTCGATGCCAAGATTACGTCCCAGTTGCTCATTAATATCTTTATTCCCAATACTCCTCTTCATGATGGAGCTGTTATCCTTCAAAAAAATCAAATTGCTGCAGCGGCTTGTTATCTTCCCTTATCGGAAAGCCCGTTCATTTCGAAAGAATTGGGTACAAGACACCGGGCAGCACTTGGCGTCAGTGAGGTAACAGATAGTATTACAATTGTTGTATCAGAAGAAACGGGAGCTATCTCCATTACGAAAAATGGAGAGTTACATCGCGACCTCTCTTTGGAGCGCTTCACAGAAATTCTTATGGTAGAGCTCATTGGCGATAAGACAAATGCTTCCTCGACGAAATGGAGTTTTAGGGGGAAGAAAGAAAATGGATAAATTCATGGAAAGTCGTTGGTTCATGCGTATTGTGGGACTGATGTTAGCATTCATTCTCTATCTGTCCGTCAACTTTGATGATATTCAGAAGACGGCTAACAACAATAACGGCAACTCTCAAGATGCAATTGAAACGATCCAGGACGTCCCGCTTGAAGTTTTCTATGATCGTGAGAATTTAGAAGTAAGCGGCTTGCCTGATACGGTGAATGTGACTGTAGAAGGATCTAAAGCCATTGTGCAACAAGCCAAACAAGTGAAGGATTTCAGAGTCTATGTAGACTTGAATGATATCGGTATCGGTGAGCATCAGGTGAAAATAAAGATAGATAATATTTCTGAAAAACTCGATGTGAAACTCGACCCGGATACTGTCAATATATCGGTTCAAGAAAAGGTAACCGAAGAATTTACGATTGAACCTCAATTCAATGAGAGTATTTTATCCAATGGATATGAAGCAGAAGGACTGGCTGTTGATCCGAAAACGGTGAAAGTGACAGGCTCTAAGGAAGAAGTAGAACAGATTGCCTATGTCATAGCCACCCTTGATCTTGATGAGGAAATCAATGAGAATGTGACAAGGGAAGCCAGGGTGCAAGTCTTAGACCGTGAGTATAATAAATTAGATGTTCAAATTGATCCGGAAGTGGTCGATGTGACCGTTTCGGTTGTAAACAAAAGTAAGAGTGTGCCCGTGACGATTAAGCAAAAAGGCAGTCTTCCAGAAGGGACGACGCTGGAGTCGATATCAATTGAGCCTAAAGAAGCAACCATTTTCGGCAGACAGGATGTTCTGGACACAGTAGAAGAGCTGCTTGCAGAAATAGACCTTTCTAAGATTACTAAGGATTCAACCATTACGGTACCACTCGCCCTGCAAGATGGCTTAAATAAAGTGGCTCCTGAAGAAGTTAAGGTGAAGGTTGATGTCAACACAACCGAGGAAAAGAGCCTATCAGGTCTTGAAATCACCCCACAAGGATTAGCCGAAGAATATGAATATACCATCATGTCACCTGAAGAAGGTGTCGTCGATGTAGCGATGAAAGGTCAGAATGCACAGGTGAGCAAAGTGACGAAAGAAGACTTCTCACTTGCTCTTGATCTTTCAGGGCTCGAGCCCGGTGAACATGAGGTGGAAATAGAGGCAGAAGGACCGGAAGATATCGAATGGACCCTGTCTCAGCAAACAGTGAAAGTAGAAATTAAAGAAAAGAACACATCAGCATAAGAGCTGTAAAAAGGAGAGAATGACAATGGGTAAGTATTTTGGAACTGATGGAGTAAGAGGTGTAGCGAACACAGAATTAACACCGGAATTAGCATTTAAGCTTGGACGTTTTGGTGGTTATGTTCTGACAAAGGATGCTACGCGCCCCAAAATATTGATTGGAAGAGATACTCGAATTTCCGGACATATGCTGGAAGGAGCTCTTGTAGCCGGACTTCTATCAATTGGTGCTGAAGTGATGCGCTTAGGTGTCATTTCAACTCCAGGGGTAGCTTACTTAACAAAAGCGTTAGGCGCTCAAGCTGGTGTCATGATCTCAGCTTCTCATAATCCTGTAGGGGATAACGGAATTAAATTCTTCGGACCGGATGGTTTCAAGTTATCGGATGACCAGGAAAATGAGATTGAAGATCTATTAGATCAAACAGTTGATCAGCTTCCTCGTCCAATCGGTGCTGACTTAGGACAAGTAAGTGACTATTTCGAAGGCGGACAAAAATATCTCCAGTATTTAAAGCAGTCAGTAGACGAAGATTTCGATGGTTTACATATTGCGTTAGATTGTGCACATGGTGCAACATCCGCTCTGGCTACTCATCTGTTTGCTGATTTGGACGCTGACATCTCGACGATGGGAGCATCACCAAACGGGTTGAACATCAATGAAGGAGTAGGATCTACCCACCCTGAAACACTTGCTGAGATGGTGAAAGAAAAAGGGGCTGACCTGGGGCTTGCCTTTGATGGTGATGGGGACCGTATTATCGCAATCGATGAACATGGACAAATCGTCGATGGAGACCAGATCATGTACATCTGCGGTAAATACTTGAAGTCACAAGGTCAGTTAAAACAGTCTACAGTCGTATCTACAGTCATGAGTAATCTTGGCTTCCATAAAGGGCTTGAAGAGCATGGGATCCAAAGTATTCAAACGGCGGTTGGAGATCGTTATGTAGTGGAAGAAATGAAGAAACACGGCTATACTCTTGGCGGTGAGCAATCAGGCCACATCATCTTCCTGGATTACAATACAACAGGAGACGGTCTGTTAACGGGTATCCAACTTGTAAACATTATGAAAATGACTGGCAAAACATTATCTGAACTAGCGGGAGAAATGCAAAAGTTCCCACAAAAACTTGTGAATGTACGAGTGACAGACAAGCACCATGTAACGGATAATGAAACGGTTAAAAAGGTGATTCAAAAGGTTGAAGAAGAAATGAACGGAAATGGCCGTATCCTTGTTCGTCCTTCTGGAACGGAGCCGTTAGTGCGTGTGATGGCAGAAGCTCCTACTGAAGAACTTTGTGATCGATATGTAAATGAAATCGTACAAGTTGTTGATGAAGAAATGGGTCTGAACGAATAGTGGAATTAATATGCATAAGGGGTCAATACGTGCCTCTTATGCATATTTAATAAAGAGAGTGCTTTTGAGTATCATCGAACCACCGTTCTGAATACGCAAGTTGGTCCTTAAGGGTTTATCACTGCTCTGTTTCGGGAACATGACAATCGGATAACAACTTCTTGTTCTTGTAAGATTTATATTGACTAAGGGAAACATGCTAGTGTATGATGATTTTGTTTTCGTTTTCAAATTATATGGAAATGAGTCAAGAAGGAAAGGTGGATAGTAAGTAATCATCCTTATAAAGCGCCAGGGCTAAACGATGGATACGACAAGGATCGTTTAGTTGACGAGGTGGAGGTTTATCGAGCATTCGGCGGATGCCTCCCGGTTCGCATGTGTCACCGGACCGAAAGTTTCTTCCTTAAATCGTTGAGGCAACTTAATGGACAAAGGGAAGAAAGAAGTGGCTAATGTAAATACTAATGACAAACAGAGATAAGGGGGCAAGGTGTCCCCAAAAGAGTACTTGCCCCCTTGCATGTTCAGGGAGGATATATTAATTATGTGTGGAATTGTTGGATATATTGGAAATTCAGATACAAAGGAAATTCTTTTAAAAGGTCTTGAAAAGCTTGAGTACCGCGGTTATGACTCTGCAGGTATTGCCGTTCAAAATGATGAAGGCATCCATGTGTTTAAAGAGAAGGGTCGTATTGCCGACCTTCGCGGTATCGTTGATGAGAGTGTATCAAGCAACACAGGAATCGGTCACACTCGCTGGGCTACCCACGGTGTACCAAGCAAGGTGAATGCTCACCCTCATCAAAGCAACTCAGGCCGTTTTACAATCGTTCATAACGGAGTAATCGAAAATTACTCTCAACTTAAGCGTGAATATTTAACGGATGTAACGTTCAAGAGTGACACGGATACGGAAGTTATCGTTCAGCTGATTGAAAAGATTGTAGAAGAAGGCAACACGGTAGAGGAAGCTTTCCGTCAAACGCTCATGCTTCTTAAAGGGTCTTATGCCATTGCTCTTTTAGACGCTGAAAATGATGAGACAATCTTTGTGGCGAAAAACAAAAGTCCACTGCTTGTTGGTCTTGGAGAAGACTTTAACGTTGTTGCAAGTGATGCTATGGCAATGATTCAAGTAACAGACCAATACGTTGAGCTTATGGATAAAGAAATGGTCATCGTAACGAAAGAAAAGGTTGAAATTCAAAATCTGATCGGTGAAGTAATGGAACGTGCTCCTTACACCGCTGAAATCGATGCGAGTGATATCGAAAAAGGAACATACCCTCACTATATGCTTAAAGAAATCGATGAGCAGCCACTAGTGATGCGTAAAATCATTCAAGCTTACCAAAACGAGAGCAACGAGCTTCACATCGATGAGCCGATCGTCGGCGCGATGAAAGAAGCGGACCGTGTCTACATCATTGCATGTGGAACGAGCTACCACGCTGGACTTGTTGGAAAGCAATTCATCGAGAAGAGTGCAGGAATTCCTGTAGAAGTTCATGTAGCAAGCGAATTCAGCTACAATATGCCTTTGCTTTCTCAGAAACCATTATTTATCTTTATTTCTCAAAGTGGTGAAACGGCAGATAGTCGTGCCGTACTGGTTCAAGTCAAAGAGCTTGGTCATAAATCATTAACGATCACAAACGTAGCGGGTTCTACGCTGTCCCGAGAAGCGGATTACACATTGCTTCTTCATGCCGGACCTGAAATCGCCGTTGCTTCAACCAAAGCGTACACAGCTCAGCTGGCAGTACTTGCGATCCTTGCACACGTTGCAGGGCAGGCATGTGGAAACAACCAGGACTTTGACCTAGTTCAAGAGCTTGGTATTGTTGCCACTGCGATGGAAGCACTTTGCGATACGAAAGAAGAGTTCGAAGATATCGCACGCGAATATCTGTCAACGACTCGCAACTGTTTCTTCATCGGCCGCTCATTGGACTTCTATGTAGGTCTGGAAGGCGCATTGAAGCTGAAAGAAATCTCTTACATCCAGGCAGAAGGTTTTGCCGGAGGAGAGCTTAAACACGGTACGATCGCTCTGATTGAAGAAGGAACACCGATCGTTGCACTTGCAACTCAAGAAGAAGTGAACCTAGGCATCAGAGGAAATGTGAAAGAGGTAGTCGCTCGTGGAGCAAACCCTTGTATCATTTCCATGAAAGGCTTAGAAGACGAAGAAGATCGCTTCGTCATCCCGGAGGTTAACCCATTGTTAACACCTCTTATCTCTGTCATCCCATTACAATTAATTTCTTACTATGCTGCCCTGCACCGCGATTGTGATGTAGATAAGCCGCGTAACCTAGCGAAGTCGGTTACGGTTGAGTAAGGGTTAAATAGATGAAAACTGGTTTGTTGAATTACAATAAAGTCGGTAACTGAACAACAAAGTTGGTAATTCGACAACAAAGTTGGTAACTAAAAACCCTCATCTCTATTTCGGAGATGAGGGTTTTATAATTACTACTATTTTTTAAACATGTGCTTAAACGTTTCAAGATCTCTAAGGTCAGATTCTATTTCCTCAATAGAAGGTATCATACCTCCAAATGCTGGGGATTCATCATGTACAAAAGCAGAAGATTTAGTCATACCAGTAGTTACGGTTAAAAAGGTATTTAAAAAGGTTGGTGAGGTTGACAAACCCACAGTCTTAAAAGAAACTGTGAAGATTTTGATTGAAAAAGAAGAGAACAGTGAGCAATCAAAAAGGAAAAAGAAAAAATCGTCAGCGGAGATCAACCACCTTGGTCAGTTGATGAATAAAGCTAGAAAACAGAAAAAATCCGTTTTTGAGTGGTACTTAGATAAGGATATTATAAAATCACCACTTGATGAGTCTTGGAAGGATGATGAACATGCTGCTTTGGTTTCCCACTCCGTATCCTGATGAGCTGCTTTACAGCGTATTCGCGAGATACCATGTTCGATCAGGTAATACGAGTCCTAAAATAACAACAGAGGAATTATTCGGAACGCGTTCCATAAGGTCTGTTTGGGATTTACCAGCGAATTTAAACATATTGCTGAGATTTAAGTAAAGACGACATCACCTTGTTATTGAAAGTTTCTAAAAGCTCAAAGAAACTTCTTGAAGAAAACCTCTTGCAAAAAGATAACAATCCGATTCGAAACAAGTACCAGGTTCTTGAAGCAAAGAGCACTTGCGAGTCTTAATGGTTTTGTAGAACGAGATAGAGTATACAAACTGTTTTCCTCTATGTTTTCTGATCGCTATCTTGATTTATTACAGTCACCTGTTACATATGAAGAAACAAATTGGCTGACAATGATCTTTCAAAAGCACCGTAAGTCTTTCATCCAATTCGTCACATCTTGATCATGTTGTTTTTAGAAACTGATCTAGATCATATGTTTAATAAAGAAGAGTACCTACCGTTTGGAAAAGGTCCATGGCTATGTCTCAATCACACTTGTGATAAATACCAAAAGCGTTCAGTTACTTCATTATAACGGTCACAAGATGTTACAACACTAAAAAACCTGTTGGAACGTTTTATTGTAAACATTGTGACTTTGTTTTTTCTCGTAGAGGTCCTGATGGTGAATCAACAGATCAATATACAATCGGTACAATAAAGGATTACGGAGCTACATGGAAAGAAAGATTGAAAACGTTAGTAATTGAAGGAAATGGTTTGCATAGTATCGCCAAAGAAATCCGTGCTGACATTGCCACTGTAAAGCGGTATGCAGCGGAATTAAATTTAGATGTATCATGGAAGCCGCCAAAGTTGAAAATTAACATATCAAAGCAAGGTACAAAAGAAACCGATGCAATGTTACTTGTACAGAAAGAAAGATGGAAAGAACTTCAACAGAAGTATCCAGAGAAATCTAAGACGCAATTAAGAGATATGGCTAAAAATGTTTACGCTTATATCTACCGATATGATAAAGAATGGCTACAAGTACATTCACCCAATAAAAAAAGTTTAACGTCAACGTATCAAAGAATAGATTGGGAAGCAAGAGACAATGAACTATTGAAACAAGTAAAAGAGGCGGTTCAAGATTGGGATCAAGAAGCGACAAAACCTACAAGGATTACCGTCAGTGCTATTGCTAAAAAAATCAACAAGCTCTCGCTGATCCAAAAGAAGGCTGATAAACTGCCAAGAACAATGAAGTATATGGATAAAGTAACAGAAGAAATCGTTGAATTCCAAAAGCGTCGTGTAGAATTTCTTGTCCAAAAGAAAAAAGAAAATAACGAACCGATCATTGATTGGGAGATTTACCGAGAAGCGGGGCTGCGGTCGACAGTTTCAAGTGAAGTAAAAAGGCTAATTGCTTTACGTGTGACTGAATATGATTCTAATAAATAGTAAAAGAGCATTGAGACACTTCAATGCTCTTTTCATTTATAGTGTGAATTATGTACCCAATGGTTTAAGATGACCCAATTTTCCATAGTGATCAATTCTTAGATATTCTCCCCACACACGTTTTTTCCCGACTTCAGAATTCATCCAATTGTTACGATTGACTTCAGTCTCTTTATAAGTTGTATCAAACGTATATGGTACAAAAGCGATTCCCTGCGGAAGATGCTTTTTAAGAGTTCTGATCTGTCTCCCAGCTGTGTGACTCTTACAAATAACCATCAATGAGGTAATCGAAGTAAAATCAAAAACTTCTTTAGCGTATAATACATTTTCAAGTGAGTTGGTTGACTTTTCTTCGTAAACAATACTCTCTGAAGGTATGCCAGCTTTTAACAAATACGATATGATAACTTTAGCTTCTGAAACTTCATCGTCTTGATTCCCTTCCCAATCAGGGTGGGGTATCCCAGTTAAACTTCTTCCGCCTGTAACGATAATTCGCTTTGTATAATTGTTGTTAAACGCTTCTATGGCTTTTTCCCAATGACCTTGATGAGTGCCACTAAAAATAAAGAGTGCATCGCATTCTTTAGGAGGAACTACATCCTCAAAAGTAACTTTCGTTAAAAAACAGATTTCTTCTTGATTCAGATGTGGAATAATAGGTTCTTTCGGAATAAGTGGTTTCATTATTTGTCTCCTTTGTATATAGGATTGGTTTTGATAATTTCTAGATCATATAATTCTTTCACATCATGAATAAAAGTTGCTGTTTTCTGTCTGTTTGTAATCAAAATATCAATCTCTTTTAAGTCAATAGATTTAACAAAAGCGTTTTTATTTATTTTCGTGTGATGCATTAAAGCAATAACTTTATTGGATTGTTGGGCAACTTGTCTTGTGAAAAAGGCTACATTAGTAGTAGCGGTGCCTATGCCATCGATGGTTACTCCGCCACCAGTAATAAATGCTTTATCTAAACGGAACAATTTCATCATTTCTAATGCGATAGAATCGCTAATATTACCAGAACTTTTCAGATTGCCACCTATTAATATAAGCTCTATATTATTAAAATTCCTTAAGTGATTGGCGATTTGAAGAGAGTTTGTAACTACGGTAAAGGGAAAGTGTTCTTTTAAATACGAAAGCATAGCAAAGTGGACTGATGCCCCACCGATATAAATTGTTTCATTTTCGTATATGTGTTTTACTGCTTCCTTTGCAATTGCCTTCATATCGTCGTCTATATTGTAGTATCTCTCTTCGGAAGGTGGAGGAAGCATTTTTGTAAAACTTTTAAGAATGGCACCACCATGGGTCCGTTGTAACAAGCCTTCTTTTTCTAAGTGAGATAAGTCTCTCCTTATTGAATCAATAGAAACATTAAAATCCTTAGCTAATTCATTTACAAGGATTCTCTTTTTCTCTTTTAAAAGTTCCAAAATAATCGTTCTTCTTTCGCTCGAAAACAACTAAACACCTCCTATTTGATCACTGTTCATATTTTCCAGTTGATTCCCAGAATGTTTGATTCGTTTCTATGTATAACTCACCTAACTGTTTTTTTATCGTTTGTGCATCTCGGTGAAGTTCGGTTTTTTGGATTTGCTTTTCAATTTTTTCGTATTTTTCTATGCTGTCATATTTCCAAATGGCTACAATTTCATTTTTCTTTTCATTTGTCCAACGTCCTACAAGTTTAGATCCAAATGTTAGTTGGTTTGGCAACAAGTAATTATGAAAAAAATCAGTAAAAACTTCGTATTGTTCGGGAAAAATTTTGTAAGTTCGCATGCGATAGATCAAGAGTACACTTCCTTTCCATAATTGTATTATATTACCTTTTCATGTTTTTGCAAGATATAGTTGCTTATTTGTGCTTGTTTTTTCTTATTTATGCTTTATTTTAAAATCCTTTCTTGCATAAATCAATTTTTCAGAAGGTGATTTAATTGATATCAAATGGGAAACAAATCTTAAAAGGGGATTTGGATTCTTAGGACGTCTGAATCTTTTTCAATTTACAATCATGCATAAAAAGGTGCAGCTATTAAATGATTAAACACGGTTGGTCCCTTAGGGGCTAGCCGGTTTTTTCTATTTTGCTTAATGATGAAATGAAGAAAAAAACCGTAGAATAGATAAAAGTAGGAATCCCAAGCACTTTCCTTTACCCAACCACGTAAAACCCTTATAATCATACAAATAGATTCAAGTTCTCTTCGTGCACCAGCGAATAAAGAGTAACCTGCTGCTTCCGCAGTCCAGGTTACTTTTTTATTGGAACGGGTACGATAATAGAGAATGAAAAACGGTGTGAAAGTAAGGGTATGATGATAAATGAAACAGTTACATAGACAGCATGTATGGCTGGGGAGGATCCTCGCGTCAGACCCGGGCCGGAAGAGATTTCAGCAGGCCGGTAAGGCGACGATCAGTTTAATTTCTGCTGTGTTTACGATGCTTTTTTTATTAAAACTATTCGATTACACAGCCATTACACCGGCCATTGTGTCAGGGATGGTAGGGATGCTCGGTATCTTCGTCGTCATGGATGACACAACGGCTAAGAAAAAGGTGACGACCCCGTTGATCGGTGTGGCGGTAGCGGTTGGAATCACATTAGGCTCCGCCTTTGCCCATTATAGTCTCGTGGTGAATATCCTACTGGTGGGAGCGATATTCAGCGCTTTTTACTTCTCCCGCTTTGCCATCCGGTATTTTTCCATGGGAATGGCAGGATTTATGTCGATTTATATTTCGTCAATTCTGCAGCTTGATGTGGCGCACCTATCATGGTTCTATATTGGGATTGTGATTGGTGTCGTGTACGCCTTTCTTTATAACTTCATTATTTTTAAAGGCTCGGTTCATGTGCTAAGAAGAAGTATGCGTTCGTTTCATATTCAATCCAACTTGACGTTTACGATCTTGATGAAGATGATCGAGGATCCAGACACGAGTAGTAAACGTAGGAAGCTTCTCGATCGAAATGTTCGAAGGCTGAATGAGTATGCAAGAATCGTAGCCGGTGATATCAATGAGAATGATTTGAAGAAGCTTTGGCCTGGTATCGAGCCCTCCCAATTGCGTCTCTATGTTTTTGATACAGAGATGTTGATTCAGACGTTAACCGATTCTTTGAAGCGCCTCAAGGAGTTGGATGCCTTAGAGGTTAAGGAGCTTAGACGCCTGCTGGTCTGGGTTCTCCGTTCGCTCCGTGATGCAGAGGTGCTGGCCCAGGATTATGATCCCCGTTCTCTTGAAGAAGCGGAAATAGCCATACAGGGCCTTCGCCTTCTTTTATCAGAGATGTTGAATCAGGAAGAAAAGCCTGAAGGCTGGGTGTATCTCCTAAGGCGCATCGAGTCCATTGCCAATCATGTGCTGGAAGCAGCCATCACCATTCAAGAGTCATTGAAGGTTTCAGAAAGCAAGGAAACGGACATAGAGAATAATGACGAGTCTCTTGATGAGGATAAAGAGGATAAGCCTGAAGAAGAGAGCAAGAGTTTAAAACCTTCTACCCGTAAGGCGATTCAAGCTCTTGTAGGGGGTACGTTAGCGATTATTGTAGGGGAGCTGATTGCACCTGCACAGCCCTACTGGGTACTGTTAACGACCTTTATTATTCAAATTGGTACAGAGTCAGTAGGAAGAACCTATATGAAGGCCTTTCAGCGCTCGGTCGGAACGGTGATCGGGGCCATACTTGGATTCGGAGCGGCAAAGCTCGTTTCAGGAAATTCTGAGCTTGAAGTATTTCTTCTGTTTGTCGTACTGTTTCTGGCCTTCTATCTTTTCACGGTTTCGTATACTCTTATGAGCTTGTTCATTACGATGCTCATCGCCTTTATGTATGACCTGCTCCTGGGCGGAATCAGTATGCAGCTGATGGGGGCACGGGTCATTGATACCATTGCTGGAGCCGCGATTGCCCTCTCTGTCTCGGCGTTTGTATTTCCAAAGAAAACAAAGGACAAGGTGGCAGACGCCTTTGATGATTTTCTTGAAGAGCTTGGAGGATATGTTTCTTCCTATATAAAAACCTTTACGAATATTGAAGACAAACCATTAACAGATCAAGCCTTTGATCTCGATCAGAAGCTTCAGGGTATAAAGGATGAAGCACAATCGCTTCTGCAACGACCTGGTTCCATGACACGATCGGGGATTGGACGTTGGATCACGGTGGTGATAGCCATAAACTATTATGCAAAGCATTTGCTTGCTTCGTCCCATAGAAAAGTACCTGCAAAGGTTTCAGATGAACTAAATAGCGTTTTTCAGCAGACAGAAGAGAAAATTACTTATAACATTGAAACGTTACGTGAGCTGCTAAAAGAAAAAGAGAGCGCACGAGTTTTTTGGAGTTTAAGTGAGGAACGGGAAAAGATCGAAACTCTGGCACCGAGCAGACTGAAGTCACAAATGGATCTGATTCATCACCTCTACTATGTGTGGAAAATCAATCAATCGATTGTGGCACTTGGAGAGGAACTGGGGGCGGAAGTGAAGGAAACTCAAACAAAAGGGTAAAGCGGATTCGCTTTACCCTTTTGTTTATTGCGCTTATTTCACCTGTCGGGATAGTCGTTTTAGATAACTTCTTGTCAGAGTTTGTTTTAACCCGTCACTCTTCGGGAAAACCATACCATCAATACAATACATTTATATGATCGTGAGGTGGAGGAAATGGCAGACAAAAGCTTATTGCTGACCAAAGAAGATATGAAGAACCCAGATCTTGTTCCCCAATGGGTGATGGAAGAATATAAGAATTTTCACGAGGTAGTAACAGATCGAACGTTTCCTTGTTACTTCGGTATGACCGGAGAGAAAAAAGGAGAGCTTCGGTATTCGTATATAAGTCACGATAATTGGGAGCATCTGCCCGAAACGATTCAAGAGTTTATCGACTTGTTCGATGTACCAGAAGGAGAGCGGCTGATTCGTCACGGATTCTTTTTGTTTGTGGAACCAGAGGATGAGGAGAGGTCCGTCCCTCATTATCGTGAGTATTTCTGGAAGATTCTGCAGTTTCTTCATGAGGAGGATGAGGAGGCTTGGCCAGAGGATTATCCGGAGGATCCGGATCATCATTTGTGGGCGTTTTCGTTTGCCGGGGAGCCGTTTTTCGTGTTTGGGAATGCTCCTGCTTATAAGCAGCGAAAGACGAGAGATCTTGGGAATAGCTTGGTATTAGGCTTTCAGCCGAGAAGGATCTTTGAAGGGTTGGAAGGAACGTCAAAGGGTGGCATTATGTCCCGTGAGAAAGTAAGGGAGCGGGTCGAGAAGTGGGACGGCTTACCGAAGCATCCGAATATCAGCCATTACGGGGATCCTGAACACCGTGAATGGAAGCAATACTTCATCGGGGACGATGTGAAACCGATCTATGGAAAATGCCCCTTTCACCATAAATAAGAAAAAGAGTGTCGGGCCACCGCCTGACACTCTTTTTCTTTAATAAATATCGACATTCCCACTAGAGACCGAAACATTGATGTCGTATTTTCCAGACCCAGCCACACCTGAAAGGTCCCCAGCGTCTACTTTCTGATTCTTTAATGGAAGAGTGCAGGAAATGTCTCCGCTGCTTGCTTTTCCGTTCAGCTTAAAGCTCGCGTCTTCCGGCAGATCCAGGTTGACACCTCCAGAGCTTACATCAAAATTCAGGTCTCCCTTTAGAGTGTCCATCGAGACTGTTAATTCACCAGATGATAAGTCACCTTCCAGAGGACCTTCGTAGTTCGACAATTCTACATCCCCGGAGCTGATGTCCACATTACCTTCTTTTGTAGAGAGAGCATTCACGACCAAGTCTCCGGAAGAACCATCATGTTCGAATGCATTCGTCTCAAGATTTTCGAGAATCATGTTTCCGGAACCCATCTCCACGGATAACTCATCGAGCTTCATTCGATTCGTTTCGGATGCTCCGGCAAATTGCAAGTAACCCGAGCCAATATCGATTTCCATGCTTCGATCATACTCTTTTGGAATGTATACGGTTACGTTCGATTTGCGGTTGAATGCTACCCATTCATACCATTTATGCTTTACAGCCACTTCAATGGTGTCACCTTTTTCAGCTAAAGTCAGTGTTCCTTTTCCTTTAATATCAACTTTGACTTCATTCTGGTCTGTAGGAATGACTTCTGTATCGCTGCCTTCCATTTTAAGATCGATGTGATCGATTTTGTCCGTTACCCCGATACGTTCCCCTGACTGACTTTCTTTAGCAAATAACGATGTATTGTCATTCAGGATGACATATAGCGTTCCAAGTGCAAGCAGTGCAATGATCACGGCAAAAGCATTTTTCATTAAAATCCCTCGCTTTGGTTTGTTTTTCCATTTTATAGTTTTATTTTAATGCAGCTGCCGGTTCATCACAATGAGCCATAGGATTATTTTTGAATCAGACCAGAGGCCGAGTCCGGAGTGGGCTATGTAATAGAAAAAGACCGATCACAAGTGACCGGTCTTAGCCTTTATTTCGCGATAAACATCTGCGTCCAATAAATCCCCTGGCTGGGATCCTTCGCTGTTCCCACGCCAATATGAGTGACTTGTCTGTTTAAAATATTTTTGCGGTGTCCGGGACTGTTCATCCAAGCGTTAACGACAGATTCAGGTGTTTTTTGTCCAACGGCAATATTCTCAGCTGCCGTGGAGTAATCGACCCCGAAGTTCTCCATCATTTCAAAAGGAGACCCATACGTTGGAGAAGTATGAGAGAAATAGTCATTTTCCTTCATGTCCTCTGATTTCATCTCCGCCACATTCGCTAACTCTCCATCCATTTTCAAGGCACCAAGTCCATTTTTCTTTCGTTCCTGGTTAGTTAAATCAACTACCTGCTTCACAAATCCACTAGCGTCGGATGCCTGTGCATCCTGTTTGGGCTGACCCTCTGCAGGTGGTTCCGGTTGTGCTGTATTCGGCTCTTGTGCAGGCTGATTCGGCTGACGTGCTTGTTCATTACCTGGCGCATTTTCCTCACCGGGGTCTAAGTGGGTAAATTCGCGTAAGTCACCATTTGGGTCTATCGGAGCCATGAAACGGTGAAGGGGAGTTTGGTTTCCTTGCATTCCATCCATCCGATCTCTGCCATCGTTGTCATAAGTAACAGGATCGTAATTCACATTTTGTGTATCCATCAGGTTATCGTTTGCATCATTATTGTTACAGGCAGTCATCAGCATAAACGGGATGACAGCACAGGCTGTAATAGTAAAAAATCGTTTTCTCATGTCAGGTCCTCCAATGTTTTTTATTGCCTTTTACTAGCATTTAACAGTCTTTAATATGTACTCTCTACGTGCTCTTTATCCTGTTAAAAATAGGGTTTGCCTCTTTCTTAAAGAGGGATTTGTGATTTAGGCACGAATAGTATTGATAAGAAAAAAAGGGGGTAATTCATCCATGGAACGAAAGAGATTACGGGAAATGGGAGGCAGTATCGGTTCTTATTCAAGTGGGAAGTATAACAGCATAACCGATATTGAGGGAGTGAAGGTCGGACATAAAACCCTTCACTATGAGAATGAGGGTACCGTGGTACGAACGGGTGTAACAGCGATTTTACCTCATTCCGGCAATCTCTTCCGTGATAAGATATTCGCGGGTTGCCATGTGATCAATGGCTTTGGAAAAACAGTCGGGACGATTCAAATGGAGGAGCTGGGTGTCATTGAAAGTCCGATTCTCTTGACGAATACTCTTTCAGTAGGGGATGTGTTAAAAGGGACGGTTCAATATATGCTGGACGAGACACCTGAAATCGGAGACACAACGGGAACAGTAAATGTCGTTGTGGGAGAATGCAATGATGGCTTCCTCAATGATATCCGTGGCCTTCATGTGAAGCCCGAGGATGCACGGGAAGCCATTCTTCATGCACAGTCGGGGCCTGTCGATGAAGGGTGCGTTGGAGCGGGGACGGGAATGCTTTGTTTCGGGTATAAAGGTGGAATAGGGACGAGTTCCAGGGAGTATTTTTTTGGAGGTGAGAAGTATACGGTGGGTGCCCTCGTGTTAACAAATTTCGGTCAGAGGAAAGATCTAAGGGTTCCCATGCTTAACAACGGGGTGGATCAAAATGCACCTGATGGATCAATCATGATCATCCTTGCGACGGATGCACCTCTAAACGAAAGACAGCTTAAACGACTGGCGAAACGTGCTTCATTCGGCCTTTCAAGAACGGGCTCATATGCAGCTCATGGGAGTGGTGATGTTGTTCTGGCATTTTCCACTGCACACCGCATTCCACATCAGCCTTCCAGTGATAATACGATTCCGTACGGTTTCATTAAAGAAGACGGACCGATCATCTCTACTCTATTTGAAATGGCAGTGGATAGCGTAGAAGAAGCCATATGGAACTCTCTCTGTAAAGCGGAAACCACAACGGGGAGGGATGGACAGAAAGTGGAAGCGATACCTTTAGATTTACTTTATGGACTGATGAAATAAGAACTGTTCGTTTCCTCTTTAGGATTTTTTCTTTAATGTAAATGTATTTAACCATCAGATAAATGGGGTATACCATACATATACGTACGAACTTTTTGTTGAAGGAAGTGACAGTCATGAATGATACCCCTATGCCTCTTTCGTTTTTCCAACAGCCCACTTTGGAACTTGCAAAGTCTTTGTTGGGATGTGTGTTAGTGAAAGAGACGGAGGAGGGAACAGCTTCAGGTTATATTGTGGAGACGGAAGCGTACTTAGGGCCAGCGGATCGGGCGGCTCACAGCTATGGGAATAGACGGACGAAGCGGACGGAAGTCATGTTTCAGGAAGCCGGCAGGATCTATACATATGTTATGCATACTCACTGCCTGGTCAATGTAGTGAGCGGGGAAAAAGAAAAACCCGAAGCGATTCTCATTAGAGCGGTCGAACCCCTTGATGGCTTGGAGCTAATGGAAAGAAGAAGACCGGGTCATGCAAGAAAAAATTGGACAAGTGGTCCAGGAAAGCTGACAAAAGCGTTAGGCATTACCATGGAGGATTACGGGGGCAGCTTTTTGGAACATCCTCTCATCATTTCAAAAGGGTACCAGCCTGAAGACATCGTGGAAGGAAAACGAATTGGGATAGATAACTCCGGAGAAGCCAGGGATTATCCGTGGAGGTTCTGGGTAAAGGACAATCCTTATGTATCAAGATGATTATTTTTGAGAATTTTCTAATAATCCATTAAAAAATAACCCATAAGTACTAGGTTTGTGGTATATTTTTCTTATAAGATAAAAACATATACTGACAATTCGAATGGGAGCTTTGAACCTAAATGATAGATGGGCGCTTACATTTAGGGGAGCTAGTAGCGCAACCGACCACATACGAACGTAGGAATACGTTTTTGTGTGGTTTTTTTTATAAACTATAGAGAGTATAGGGGTCCTATGAATATCTTTACTATTTTTCAAAACGACTATATTTATCATGATTTTCAGCCCTTATATGAAATGGGCAAGCATCAATCCCTCTATGCATATGAGGGCCTGTTACGAAACAAGTATAACGAAAATCCCGAAAATGTTTTTCAGTCTGCGATGAAAGCCAACATCTTGTATAAGCTTGATACCTTATCCATTTCAAAAGCTCTTGAAAGCTTTACAGAGAAGGGGCTGAAGAATTGTAAGTTATTTCTTAATATTTATATCACAACGATTCTTCACCCAAGCTTTCATACCTATTTTTATGACCTGATGAGGAAACACCCGGACATCTTGGGGCGTCTCGTGCTGGAGATTAATGAGTCGAGTGCAGAGGAGCTGTGGCAGAACCCAATATTAAAAGAGTCTCTTAAAGAACTTAAGCAATATGGCGTTTGGTATGCGATTGATGACTTCGGGCAAGGGACCTCCTCGATCAAGAAATCCATTGAATATGAACCGGAAATCATTAAACTCGATCGTTATTTTGCTTTGAATCTGGCTCAAGATGAGAAGAAACAACGATTCCTTTCCTTTTTCAATCAATTCTACGGTAAGGATACGTTAATTGTGTTAGAAGGCATTGAAACCAAACAGGATATGCAAGTGGCAAAGGATATTGGGATTACAATCGGGCAAGGCTATTATCTGGGTAGGCCGAGTCGATTATTAGCTTAAACAGGAAGGGTGACTCTGAAATGTAGGAGTCACCTTTTTTCGTGGCCATCTGCCATGGGATTGTCCGAATTAAAATAAAATTGAAAATATTTTACATTTCCATTAAACTGAGGAAAAAGAGAAAAAAAGGGGATCAGGGTATGAGGCTTCTCACATTTCCGCTGAAATTTATGTTCTATTATATTCTCGGATTAATCGGTATTTTAGCCGTGAGTATTGCTCCTGAAGTATTTAAGGAGAAGGGTCTGTATAATTTTGTCGGGTTCATGGAAGAGTTTTTTAAGTTTGTTTTTGTATTTATGGACGGGGAAAATTGGAGCTATTCCTATAAAGGGATAACCGTCGATTTTCTGGACATGCTTTGGGGACCTTATCTGTATTCTTTACAGATTATCGGTGGAGCATTGGGCTTAGGCCTGGGAATAGCCTTCATCCTTACCATCTTCACAGTGTTCTTGCCCCGATGGGTTACGTCTTCTCTAAAGAAAGTATTAAATCTCTTTGAGACGGTGCCTGACTTAATGTTTGCGTTTATGCTTCAGCTTCTCATTGTCTATGTCATTAAATATTTTGGTGTGGAACTGATGAATTTCACGGAGTATGGGGAAGAAAAGATCTTTCTTGCACCAATCATCACATTATCGATCATTCCCATGATCTCTTTCTTTCGAATTCTTCTTTTTATTATGGAAGAAGAAATGCTTAAACCACATATTGAGTTTGCCCAAAGTAAAGGAATGTCGAAAGGCAGAATCCTCTTTGCTCACGTATTGAAAAATATTTCTCCCAGCCTGTTTTATCATGGAAAGCTGATCATATGGGGGATGCTTTCGAGCTTATTCATCATTGAAACGATTTTTAATATGAGGGGAATCACGTATTATATCCAGGACTTCAGACCAATGGTCATAGCCATCTCACTGATTATGATATACACGCCTTTTTTTGTCGTGTATCAAGGTGTATATCTATGGATTAATCGGGAGGGAAGCGTCGATCACACCAAATATAAAAAGGATAAAACGAAGTGGAAAGAATGGAAGATATGGAGCTGGCTTTCTACTATTAGACGGCTTTGGTGGCAGCATATGCATAATGGGAAGTTTGCCATAGGGTTTAGTGTCATCTTTCTCTTGATTGCTGTCAGTTTCCTTTATCCAATGATGAAAGAAGATCCGATTAAACAAATTCAGTTCATGAAGAACGATGAGGGACGAATCATCAGTGCACCTCCGCATAAGCCATTTGGGGAGATGATATTGGGGTCCGATTTCTTCGGGTATAGCATCCTCGATCAACTGATTGTCGGGGCAAAGTATACCCTCCTCTTTGCACTGGTTGTCGCGTCTCTAAGGGTGATAGGTGGATTCTATCTTGGAATAGTCTATCATTTTCATTTAAAAGAAAACAGGAAGAATTGGCTTGATCGTATGGTGGATTCCATTCATTTCCTGCCACTGAGCCTCATTGCGTATCTTCTATTAAGGCCGGTACTTTGGGGATTGCCGGTGTTAGGATGGGATCACTCCATCTTTGAAAGACTCGTTTTTGAAGCTGTCGTGTTAACGATACTTGTGCTCCCGTTAACGACGGTTTTAATAGGGAATGAACTGAAGTTATTAGGAAAACAGGATTTTGTTCTGTCGGCGAAGCTCTTAGGGGGAACTAATCGTCATTTATTGTGGACGCATCTATTCCCTCATCTGGCACCAAGATTATTCATTATATGGGGGCAGCAGTTTATCCAAACGCTTCTCATTCTTGTCCATCTGGGATTGTTTCATCTGTTCTTGGGAGGTACGATCATCACAGGAGGACTGGTACCCGATCCTCCGAAATCAGGAACATTTGAATGGTCAGGTCTGATTAGTTCCACTAAAGATTCCCTAATGACCGGAAAGTACTGGATTGTCATTGCTCCGTTAGCAGCCTTTATGATTGCCATCATCGCCATGCAGTTGATTGTACAAGGTGTGAAGGAAATCCAGCAAACAAAGGTAGGGGTACTGGTGAACAACACTCCAATTAAGAACAAGCATAAGCTGGTGAAGAAGAAAACCTACCATCCAGTAGTGGAAGACTTTCATTTGGTTCGACAACAATCCTTTAAGGGATAGAGGAGGGAACAAAGATTGAATAGAAAAAGTCCAAAATTGCCACTGACTGATGAAGAGAGATCATCGCTTCGTAAAGAGAAGATCAGATTGGAAGACATCTTCGAATGGTCTCCCGATGCACTAAGTGAAAAACTTAATATCTCCCTGGATAGAGCCCGATACTTAGTCGGCATGTCCATATTTCAACGAATTCCGTCAATCGGACCGAATATGGCGCATAACGTCGTTGAAGATCTTGGTTTCTATTCTTACGAAGATATAAAGAACGAAAAGGGAGAAGACCTGATTATAGAATTGGAAAAGAAATACGGCGTCTGGATGGACCCTTGCGTAGAAGACTCCCTCAGGTGTGTCGTCCATCACGCCAACCATCCATCCTCCACCAAAAACTGGTGGGACTTCACCACCCAAAGAAAAACCTATCGCCAAACCCACGGCTACCCCGGCGACCGCCCCACCAAAGGCTGGGATGAGGGACGGACCTCATAAACTAAAAAGGCAGGAAGCAAAGAATCAGCTTCCTGCCTATATTTATATGCGTACTCTTCAGGGACGGATCTCTTTCGTATTTACTCCTCAAAATGGACATGATAAAGAAAAAGGAGTGATGAAAGATGAGAATCCTGTTCTTCTGTTTACTATTGACGTTCTTTTTTCATGCTTCATCTTCTGCAAGAAACATTCTGCCCCTTCCAGCCCATCACAATGAACTCGCGATCGTTATTGATGATTTAGGAAACGACATGAAGGGAACAGAAGAAATCCTGAACTTACCCGTCACCTTGACGATTGCAGTTATGCCCTTTCTGCCAACAACACGGGAAGATGCGGAAAAGGCACATGGGCGGGGCCATGAGGTCATCGTACACCTTCCAATGGAACCGATGTCCGGGAAAGCAAGCTGGCTTGGACCCGGGGCAATCACCACTTCGCTTTCAAATGACGAAATCCGGAAAAGAGTAGAAAAGGCGATCGAAGAGGTTCCCTATGCAGTAGGAGTCAATCACCATATGGGCTCAAGAGCCACTGCCAATGAGAGGGTCATGAGAATCGTTTTAGAGGTATGCAAGGAAAAGGGGTTATTTTATCTTGATAGTAAAACAACAGGAAAGAGTGTCATTCCGAAGCTTGCGAAGGAATTGGATGTTCCCTATCTTGAGAACGAATTATTCTTTGATGATGTCTATACTATCCAGCATATCGGAAAGCAAGCCAAGCTCCTTTCTAAAGAATTAGATAGTGACACTTCAACCATTGCCATAGGTCATGTCGGGGTCACAGGAATCAAGGTTGCCACCATGCTTGAAGAGTTTCTTCCTCTTTATGAGAAAAAAGCTTCCATTGTCCCACTGTCAGATTTAATCCCTGAATATCATTTGATTGATGAGAGCATGCCTTGAATGGTGTGCTTTTTTTTGTGGTCAAAAAGGATTAGTTCAATCCCTATCAATTGAACTAAACATTCTGAACATTCCGAAAATAAGTAGTTCTTTTCATCTGTTTTCATATGGATTGGGTGACAAGCCTTCTCTTGTATGTTAAAACATATAAAACCATAAAAAGAAATTAATGGTAAAAAAGTCTGGGAGGCTGTTAGTAACATGAAAAAAAATCTACTACTAAAATCTGTTTTTATTGGTGCATTAGGCTTAGCTATGATTTCGCCAACCGCATCTGCCCACGACGTATTAGACGATGTTTCAATTGAAAAAGGAGCGGAAGCCGGTAGTCTTGCTGTCATTCCGCAGTTAGAAGGAAGTAAAAACGTGAGCGGCTGGAACGAAGTAGCGGCTGTCCAATTAAAAGAAAAGGATGGAGTTCAGAATAATACGGCAGATGTTTATGCCCATAAAAATTTTGCTTATGTTGGAACCCATACAAGTAATGGAGGGAACGGAGGCGTAAGAGTATTTGACTTGAAAGATCCTTCAAATCCGATTGAAGTCTCTTCTTTTGCAGATGAAATTCCTGGTACATGGCAGGAAAAAGTTGTAGTAAAGCAAGTGAATACGAAGGATTTTAATGGTGATTTAGCTGCAGTAAGTGTACAACGACTCGACCGCAGTAATCCTGATTCGGTTGGTGGAGTACTATTGTATGATGTAACAGACCCATATCATCCTGAAAAATTAGGTTTCTGGGCAGTTGATCAGCGAGCATCGGGTACCCATGAGCTCTACCTGGCGAAGCAGGGAGACCGCGCATTTGTACTTGCAGCAAGTAATTATGCGGATTACTACACACATGGGGAAAAGAAGGATTTCTCTTTAGTAGAAGTAACGGACCCTGCCAACCCGAAAACGATTTATGAATTTGATCCAAGGCAACTTGATGAAGTTCCGGATGACTTTAATGGCTATCATTGGAATGCACCCGACGGCAAGGTCCGCCCTGTTTTCAATCATAGTGTCATGACGGATGAGAATGCACAAACCGCATTTCTCTCATTTTGGGACTTAGGCACAATCATGCTGGACATAAGCGACCCGGACAATCCTGAGTACTTAGGACGTACTGAGTTTGCTTCACTACAACAAGGGTCTTCTCACTCTGCTCAAGTAGCGAAAGGGGGAACCGTGCTTATTGAGACGAGAGAGGTCTATGCTCCTAAAAGGGAAGGGTATGAAGAATCATACGGCTATACGAGAATCTTTGATATTAAAGATAGATCCAATCCTAAATTATTAAGTAATTTCAAAACGGATTTAGTCGACAATGTCGAGGATGGGGTTACATTTGCAAATACAGTTCATGACCCTAAAGTTGTAGGGAACACCCTCTACCTCTCCCACTATGCAGGAGGAGTAAGAGCGGTTGATATCTCCGACCCTTCAACACCAGAAGAAATAGGAAGATATGTACCGGAAAACTCATTTATTTGGGGCGTATTTGCTAACCGGAACTATATACTTGCTTCCGACATGGGAACAGGATTAAAAGTGATTCAGAAAAATAATAAATCAGAGTAAATCCCTATTGGCTCTGCGATAAAATCGTTCTTTGTCGTGGAGCTTCCTTATTATGCGGAAAAGGTTGATCTCATTTGTAAATGTTATGTAAAAATGAGGCTGATTTTTTTGTGAAAATAAGACTCTCCCTTATAATCAGAAGGTAAGAAGGAGATGAGTCGATATGGATTATGCAATTGTAACGGGAGCAACAAGAGGCTTAGGCGAGTCGATTGCCAAGCTATTTATCGAAAAGGGCATAGGTCTGATCAATGTTTCACGGTCAGATAATGAAAGACTGCGAAAGCTAGCCTGGGAAAATGAGGTATCGTATGAATTCTTCCCGTGCGATCTCTCACAATCAGGAGAAACCGAAGCTGTATTCCGTGAAGCCGGTGCAAAAGTATTTGAATACAAACCTGACAGAGTATATGTTGTCCAAAATGCCGGTGTGGTGACACCAATCAACCCTTCTGGTGAAGTGGAAAATCAAGCTCTGGAAACGAGTGTACATGTCAACTTACTATCTCCCATGATCGCAACCAATGAGATGATAAAAGCTGCCCGGGGATCTGATTCGAAGATGATTATGATCAATATCAGCTCAGGAGCGGGAAGTCGCCCTGTGTATGGCTGGAGTACCTACTGCGCAACCAAAGCCGGAGTGAATATGTTGACAGAAACCGTAAGCTTAGAGCTTTCTAAAAAACATAGCCGACATCAAGTGATTGCCTTCAGCCCTGGTGTCATGGATACAGATATGCAAGGTGAAATCCGTTCGTCCTCTAAAGAAGCCTTTGCCGATGTCGAATCCTTCCAGCGCTATAAAGAGGAAGGAATGCTTCGTGAAACCGATACAGTCGCAAGTGCACTGGTTAAACTTGTAACAGAAAGCGAAATTGAAAGTGGTAAGCTATATCATGTAAATGATTTGTTATAAAAAGAAAGCAGGTTACCGGAAACGGAATCTGCTTTTTTCTTATCAAAAAGAGAGACAAGCCCAAAAGGGTTTGTCTCTCTAAATTTAAGATCGAACCGGGTTTGCTTCCGGTGCAGATTTGCGTGTGAATTTCGGTAGTGCAAATCGAATGGCAATCAGACCGCAAACAGCAATCAAGATCGGGTAGAAGGCATATGGGATGATGCTGATTGGTGATATGCCTGCGACTTCAGCCACTAACAGGGCCTGTGCTCCGTAAGGGATTAATCCTTGAATCGAACAAGAGAAAATATCAAGGATACTGGCTGATTTACGGGGGTCCACCCCATAGTTTTCACTAATCGATTTGGCAAGCGGGCCGGCAATAATGATTGAAATCGTGTTGTTCGCTGTGCACAGGTTTGTAGAACTCACTAATCCTGCAGTAGCAAGCTGTGCTCCCTGAGGAGACTTGATTTTGCGAGTGGCGTGATAAAGTAAAGCCTGAATTCCGCCGTTATGACGGATAAGTTCTACAACCCCGCCGATCAGCACGGAAAGGATCACAATCTCTGCCATTCCTGTCATTCCATCGGCCACGCTACCAAAATAACTGGCTGGAGTAAAGCTTCCATCGATGAATCCAATGATTCCAGCTAAAACAATTCCGCCTAATAAAACGACAAACACATTTAATCCTGCAAGAGCACCGATGATAACTCCAAGGTAAGGCAGGATTTTAATCCAATTAAAGCTTTCCGCTCCGACAGTAGATTGATTCCCCATAGTAAGAACAAGGAGAATCATCATTGTCACGATTGCGGCAGGTAATACAATGAAGAAGTTGACTTTAAATTTGTCTTTCATTTCCGTTTTCTGTGTACGAACAGCTGCAATGGTCGTATCTGAAATGAACGATAAGTTATCTCCGAACATCGCTCCTCCAATGACGGTCGCCATGGCAAGGGGCATAGAAATATCTGTTCCTGAACTAATCCCGACACCGATTGGCGCGAGTGCTGCGATCGTTCCCATGGATGTACCCATTGATAACGAAATGAAAGCAGCGATAATAAATAATCCCACAATGATCAAGTTACCGGGCAGCACGGATAGGGCGAAGTTTACAGTTGAATCAACGGCTCCCATCTTTTCAGCTACTCCGGAAAACGCTCCCGCTAACAGGAAGATAAAGACCATGATCATGATATCAGGGTGACCGGATCCTTTAGCGAAACGCTCAATCTTAGCCGTTAACGTCTCTTTTCGGTTCATCAACAGACCTACAACGGATGCGATGATAATTGATACTAGTACAGGAAAAGCATAAAAGTCTCCTGAAATGATGCCTGCTCCAAGGAACAGAGAAACAAATATGATCAAAGGCAGTAACGCCAATAGATTTCCTTTTTCTTGATTCATTCCTAACACTCCTTTATCGTCCAATTTACTAACATACAAAAAACCTCTTCCGGAATAAGAAGAGGTTTCAAAAGAACGAAACACTCCTCTTATCTTTCAAGCATTTCGCTTGCTGGATGTGGCACAGCACTCAATATGAGTCCGCTGCCGAGACATCGCAGGGCCAGTCCCTCCGTCTCTCTGGATAAGAAGAATATCGTATTTAGTTGATTTAAAATATACTTCCATACTTTAAAGGGTTTACTCGAAAAAGTCAAACGGGAAATTTTTGAAACAGAAGCGGAGGCGGCTTGCTCAGGCCCGACAAGCATAAGGCGAGAACGCCGGAAAGGCGCCTTTTGCCTTTATGGCGTTATTGACTTATGACCTCGAGGGACTAGCCGGCGTAGCTGGATGAAACAGAAGCGGAGGCGGCTTGCTCAGGCCCGACAAGCATAAGGCGAGAACGCCGGAAAGGCGCCTTTTGCCTTTATGGCGTTATTGACTTATGACCTCGAGGGACTAGCCGCCGTAGCTGAACGATACATTCCTTCCCGGCACCAGATACTCCGAAAAAGCATGACTTTATCCATAATAAGGCATAAACTCATAGACAATTGAACGTTCAAGGTCTACTATAAGGAAGACAAAAAACATCTTGGGGGATACGGTAGTGGAAAGAACAGTACGAAATCAAATTTTTACTTTACAAGGATTTTACTTATTAACGTTCTTTGGTGTTGGTAGTTTATATCCCTTACTCAGTGTGTACTTGAGCGAAAGCGTGGGGTTAAATGGCTATCAGATTGGAACGATCATGTCTGTAGGTCCCATCATGATGATTTTCTTCCAGCCTATTTGGGGAATGGTGAGTGACACGACCAATCGTCCCACCGTGGTTCTTGGTTTAACCTCTTTAGTGGCGGGAATCTTTGCACTCGGTTACTTGTTTATGGACTTTTACTATGGCCTGCTTATCGTGGCCATTTTAGTTGCCATTTTCCAAAGTGCGATCATTCCCGTTTCCGATAGTATCAGCTTGAAGTATACAAGTAAGGTCCGGTATAACTACGGAAATATCCGTTTGTTCGGTTCTTTGGGCTTTGGTATAGCAGTCTTTATAATGGGAAGACTTTCAGAAGGATTTATCGGGCCTACCATCATTTTTTACTCTTTCTTTATCTGTTTAGTTCTATCCGGATTCCTTTCCTTCCGGTTTCCGAAAGAGAGAGCGGCAGCAAAGCTTGATTTAAAGGCAGGAATGAAAGAATTATTCACAATGAAAAAGTTCCTCATCTTTTTAGCGGTCACTTTCTTAGTATTCGGTCCGAATCTAGCAAATAATGTGTATTTCGGATTATTTGTTGAAGATTCAGGCGGAACGTATGCTGGAATTGGTCTCGCGTTCCTGATTGCAGTGTTATCGGAGGTTCCCTTTATGAAGGTCGCCGGTGGATGGATTGATAAATTCGGTTTGTTAACAGTCGCTGCCTTGGCAGGTGCTGCATCCATGCTCCGCTGGCTCTTTTACTTTACAGAACCTAGTCTGTGGCTTGTCTATTCATCGGCTGTCATGCAAGGTCTTGCCATTGGCTTGTTCATCCCAGCCGGATTGCGCTACATTAAAGAAATCACGCCTTCCCACATTACAGCAACAGCCGTTACGGTATATTCAGCAATCGGAAACGGACTGGGGAATTGGTTCAGTACCTTTGTTGGCGGCTTTATCTATGAAACGTACTCCATTTACACGGTGTACTTATTCTTCGCTGTACTATCCCTATTAGGTATTTTCCTTTGCTTCGTTCTCATGAAAGAAGAAAAGAAAAATGCACTCGCTTATTAATACATCAAAGCGAGCTTGGGACAAAAGTGTTTTAGTCTAAGTAAAACCCGAACTATTCTGCTTTTTAGTAGGCAGATTTGTTCGGGTTTTTTATTTATTTACGGTACATATGATTTTAGCTCTTTCCAGCGGTTGATTGGAGTGCAAGACGAAGACTCCTGCGGGAAAAGTAGCTTATGTGAGACCCCGCAGGCTTGCCGAGGAGGCTCACGCGCTACCCGCGGAAAGCGTAGTCTTGCACGGAAATCATTAGCGGTATTAAGAACCTACACTACTAATTTTCGTCTTTATATCGTGGTTTTTTTGTCCCAGTCTGGTTTTTTGTAAAAAAATATTAAAAGGAAGGATTTCCCTATTGTAGTAGCCAATAGATATAATGAGGGAGAAAGAATAAGCAAACAAAAAAGTTTTCTTAAAAGGTTTTGATAAACATGAATTGTGGTAGAAGAAGGATAAGTATTCATTGATAATTATATAAATACCAGTTAGAATAATATTATTAGAAAATTCTCTCAATTATATAAACTAAGAAACCTATTACATTATTTGAAAAGGGGATATTAAAATGGAAAATACATTCGTGTACTCAAAAGATAATGCAAACCTTGGAGATACCGTTCAATTCAAAAGAAAGAAACATGTAATCAATGGTGTGGTTACTACCCTTAGAGAAAACACGGTCATTGTTAAAATGGACCAGGATGTTGCGAAGAAGTTGGATTTACCGGACGATCAAACCGTCGTGTCACATAAAAACTATGTCGTCATAGAACGTGCTGAAATTGGTACACAACCTGTATTTGTATATGATGGGTGGAATAGCGCATTAAAAGCTTAAATTCCAGCATTCAAAGTAAAAGACCCTGACACGCCTACCATTAATGTGGATTAGACGTTTCAAGGTCTTTTTATGTGGAGTCTGACACTCGTTAATGAAATAAATCAACTTCAACGTGGTTCATTTATTTTAGCTGCATATTCCTTCACCATTTCAATTGTGACAAGCTTTCTCTGTGGAACGACACCTTGACGGGCAAGGACGTTGATTTCATTCGTCACTTGATTAATGGCATCCGTTGTAAACGGCTGCTCATTCAAACAAAGCTGAACGGCTTCATCGATCGCTCTTTCTCTATGCTCATCCAATATCATAAATTGTTGTACCAGTTGATTTTGCTTACTTGAATGCTTCGTAATGTCTTTATGTACACTCATGATTTCATCCCTCTCTATCAATTACGCATTATACCCTCTATTATGCCTTCTTCCAGGCCCTCATGGCAATGTCTTAGAATATCCCTATCTATAAGATAGGGGACAGGAGCCTTGAAATTGATTCTTTCAATTTGATCTTCAGAGGTCTTTCTTCATACTCTTTCATGGTTAATTCTCTGCTCTTCTCCATATCTTTCCTGAACACAGCGCTCAGACTTTCAGAAATAGTTTGATCATATAAGAAGGCATTTACCTCGAAGTTGAGGCGAAAGCTTCGCACATCAATATTTGCCGTTCCCACAGAAGAAATGGTTTCATCCACTACAATGGTTTTGGCATGAATAAAGCCGTTATCATATATATAAATCTTCACTCCTGCCTTCAGTAACTCACCAATGTATGAATAGGTCGCCCAATACACAAATAAATGGTCCGGTTTGTTTGGAATCATAATCCGGACATCGACTCCTGTAAGAGCAGCAATTCTAAGCGAATCCAGCAGGCTGACGTCCGGTATGAAATAAGGAGTTTGAATATAGATGGATCGTTTGGCAGATGAAATCATTTTAATATATCCATTTTTAATTTGCTCCCATTCAGAGTCGGGGCCGCATGTCACAATCTGTACTCCGGCATGACCAGTAAAGGAAGGCTGTGGGAAGTATCGTAAATCGTAGGCGATCTTCTTCGAGCGACTGGCTTGATTCCAATCCAGAATAAACCGGGTTTGCATGGCAAGTGTTGAACTCCCTAGGATCCGCAGGTGAGTATCACGCCAATAACCGAACTTAGGATTCAAGCCCAGGTATTCATCTCCAATATTAAATCCGCCTACATAGCCTACTTTCCCGTCAATAATCACGAGCTTTCGGTGGTTACGATAGTTTAGGCGGAGATTGATGAAGGGGATTTTCGAAGGGAAAAACACGGCCACTTCCCCGCCGGCTGCAAGGAGTTCTTTAAAGAAGCGTCTTCTTGTCCTCCGGGAGCCCATCTCATCATATAAAACCCTGATCTTTACGCCTTGCTTTGCTTTCTCAGTAAGCTTCTCCAGGATCCGCTTGCCTAAGTGGTCTTTCTTAAAAATATAATACTGAATATGAATATGATCCTGTGCTGCGTCCATGTCTTTCAATAAGGACTCGAATTTGTCCTCCCCGTGGGTGAACAATTGTACTTCGTTATCCTGGGTCAAAAGTGCTTCATTATTCATGAGGTGCATATAAATAAGGTCCTGATAGCGGGAGGACGTTTCATTTTTAAAAGGGAATCGGTGTTCTTTCAGGGAGTGTATCTGCTTTTGAATCAAATCTTCAATGCCGATTTTCTTCATATCTTCCCAGTCGAATAATCGCTTTCTGGTTAAGTTCTGACCGAAGATTAAATAAAGAATAAAGCCCAGCAGGGGAATGAAAAACAGAACCATAAGCCATGCCCAGGTCGCTCCGGCATCTTTTCGCTCCAGGAAAATGATGGCCCCAGCAAGGACTAAGTTAAGAACAAATAAAACCCCTAAAAGAGAAGATAGGATACTCATAGTATGTAAGGCTCCTTTAACTAGCTTTCTATAAGTAGTATACCTGAGAATGGAATAGAAAAAAATGACAAAGAAAAACAGAGCAGACTTTCAGCCTGCTCTGTTCGGTAGGATTCTTTATTCATTCACAGCTTTTTTAGTCATTTCCCGTCCACGTGTTGGCCAGCTTTCGACACCCTTTAAACCAGGAATATCATCTGCATAGAAAATCGGGTCCAAACCTTGTCGACGCTGAGACATATAATTGTCTAAGGCTTTAAAAGCAATTGGTGCTAAAATACCGATGGCAATTAAGTTGGTAAGAGCCATTAATGCCATGGAGAAGTCTGCTAAGCTCCAAACAATATCAAGGCTTGCAACTGAACCGAAGATCACCATTCCTAAAGCAATGAAGCGATAAACCAGAAGTCCAGTCTTACTTTTATTAATGAATGGAAGGTTGGCTTCCCCGTAGTAATAGCTTCCAATGATGGAGCTAAAGGCAAAGGTGAAAATGGCAATCGCTAAGAAAATACCAGCCCATGAGTTAAAGTGCTCTGACATGGCTGCTTGAGATAGCTCGATACCCGTCAGTCCGGAACCGTACGCATCTGAAGTTAAGATGATAAACGCGGTTGCAGAACATACGAGCAGCGTATCAAAGAATACACCAAGTGCTTGAATGAAGCCTTGTTTGACAGGGTGAGAAACAGATGCTGTAGCGGCAGCATTCGGCGCACTACCCATACCGGCTTCATTGGAGAATAGTCCGCGTTTTACACCGTTCATAATCGCGGCCCCAATTCCGCCCCCGACCACTTGTTCAAATCCAAAGGCACTTTTGAAAATAAGTGCAATGACTCCCGGCATTTCTGTAATATTCGTAATGACTACAAATAAAGCTAATACAATATAGAAGACCGCCATGATTGGAACAATGATGGAAGAAAAGGTCGCTATACGTTTAACGCCCCCGAAGATGATGAGTGCAGTCAAACCAGCTAACACAATTCCAATAACAAACGTGTTAATTCCGAATGAATTACTGAAAGCTGTTGCGATGGTGTTACTTTGAACCGCATTAAAGGTTGTCCCAAAGGAAAGGATGATGGTGACGGCGAAGATCGAACTCATCCATGGCTTGCCCAGTTGTTTCTTCATATAGTAGCCAGGGCCGCCTTTGAATCCCACCTTATCCTTTTCTTTGTAAATTTGGGCCAGTGTACTTTCGACAAACGCGCTGGCTCCTCCCAGAATGGCGACAAGCCACATCCAGAAGACTGCTCCAGGTCCCCCAATTGCTAAGGCAATGGCTACTCCTGCTAAATTACCTGTACCAATTCGAGTACCTGCTCCAATAAAGAATGCCTGCAGGGATGATATTTGCTTTTCCCCTTCCGCCTCGACCACATCTTTATCTCCTAATAATCGAAGCATTTCACCAAAGTGGCGAATTTGAACGAATTTAGATCCGATTGTGAAGTACAATCCTAAAATGAGGAGTACGCCTATTAAAATATATCCCCATAATATTGAATTTGCTTCCGTGACTAAATTGTTTAAAATATCCATGATAACCCCCTCAGAAATTTGTGTCGGTTACGTTTAATATTATCTGAAAATTTCAAATAAAAGTCAAGTTATTATCTGAATATTAAAATATTACCAGGAGTTATTTAGAAGGTCGAACTATTTTGTCATAGTAATAAAGGATTCTTTTGTAGTTATGAGACCAAAGTAGTGGTTGATAAAATTATTCTGAAATAATATATTTCACTCTACCCGAATCATTATTTTTTATTAAGGGAGATACGTACTGGAATTCAGAATTCACATAAAAACGGATCACTGACTGATGGTCAGTGATCCGTTTTACATTGGTTATAGTGTCCTGCTCACCCATTCGGCAATCCAGGCGCATGCAACGGCGGCATAAGTTCCCACGACGTTACCTAGTATCCCCATCAATAAACCTACAGGGGCAAGAGAAGGCTGGAATACAGAGGCTACAACAGGAGCCGAGCTTGTTCCGCCGATATTTCCTTGAGATCCTACAGCTACGAAGAATAGAGGAGCCCGTAGTAAGCGTGCGACTAAGAAAATGATGATCACATGAATGGCTAACCATACAATCCCCATTGCGACGTATTGAGGGGAATCCCATACATAAGCAAGATCGGCTTTCGCTCCGATCGTTGCAAGCAGGAGATAAATTCCTGCGTATCCGATTTTACTTGCACCGTAGTTCTCAAGGGTGCGAATTTTGGTAAAGGAGAAGATGATCCCGACTGCGGAGATGATCATGATCGTCCACGTTCCAGCTGAGAGTACATTGGTGACCGGTAACGTTTCTGAGAACTTTCGTACAACGTAAGCTACACCGAATCCTAAACCAATAATGGCAGCAAGGTAAGGAACCTCGATAGGCTTGGAATTTTTACGTTGAAGTTCTCCCATATCCTCATTCACCTTCCGGATGATCGAGTTATCCGCTTTGTTCCATTTATCGAATTTATGTTGGAATCCTGCAAGGGCAATCATGATTCCCATCCAGCTATAACCGACAACCGTATCGACGACAATAATAGGAGAAAGGATTTCTTTCGGTGTACCAGTAGCTTCAATCATGGCTGCCATGTTGGCGCTCCCGCCAATCCAGCTTCCGGCAAGAGCGGCTACGCCAGTCCATGCATCCTCTGGAAGAAATGGCTGGAATATGGCTAAAGCGATGGGGCCACCGATCACGACACCAAGAGTCCCGGCAAGGAACATCGTAATCGCTTTCGGACCCAGCTTTAATGTTGCTGGAACATTCGCAGAAAGAAGCAGCAATAATAATCCGACTGGTAATATGTAAGCCGATGTAAAGTCATATAAAGATGACTGATCCGGGATGATTCCAAACGTTGTAGATAACATCGGAAGGAAATAAGTCCAGATTAATGGTGGAGCATAGTGAAAGAACTTCTGTAAGAAAGGGTTCTTCGACTCCCCAAGAATGAACACAAGACCTACTAAGGCAGCTAAATATGAAAAGATTGCCATAGGTTCTTGAATTAAGATAGTGTCAAAACGCCACCACATAGTAAAACCTCCTTAAAAAATAGATAACAAGGTTTACTATAACATTGAAAACGTTTACTATTTAGAATTTTAATAAGTGCTAATCTTTGATCAATACTGAATATAAGAAGGGGCATACAAGAACCAGGGAGGAGTTATAGATCATTTTTCTCAACAAAAAAAGCCACAGGAATCCATGGCTACATCTTGATTGTTCATATGAAGTAGAGATGTATGAATGCTGGTCATGAGGATTTTTAATATAGAAAGATGGGATAAGGTTTAATAATAATTCCAGAATCCTAAAGCGAATAGTAAAATACCCGTAATCATTGAAATTCCAAATAACATAAATAAGAAATCAAAAATGCTGTCGGCGAAGACTCTCCTGCGGTTCTCACGTTTAAAATGACGTACTTCCTTGCGATACGATCGTGCAGCACGACTCATAAAAAACCTCCTCCTCCATAAACATCATTTGTATTTACACATATTCGTCACAATCCAAGAAAATCCTTCCTGAAAGTGAAAAATATGCCGACTTACCTATAACCAAGTCGAATGGAGGGACGGACCTTCTTTGCATTTTCAACACAAACAAGAGGCTATGCAAAGATAGCCTCTTATTTGGATAAAGAAAGCTTAGAAGTGAGCGAGCACCTGTAGCCTCAGTTAGCGGAGGTGATTTTGTGAAATTCCACTAAGGGCGCTTCCGGCACTTTGATCCGATTGCTGTTGTACTGCCAAATCTCCCAGAGCCAGCATTCCGACCAGCTGTCCATTTTCCACGACAGGCAAACGACGGACCTGGTGTTGAGACATCAAAGCTGATGCTTCTTCAACCGAGGCATCCGGAGAGATTGTCACAACCTGTTGTGACATAACTTGAGAGACATTTCCCTGTGCACCTTGAGTCAGTCCACGAGTAGCAATATCACGGTCTGTTACCATACCGACAACCTGTCCGTTTTCAACAACGGGAACGGAACCGACATTCTTGGAACTCATTTTAGAAGCGACGCTCTGAAGTGAGTCCTGATTTGAAGCAGCTTCCACATTTGTCGACATAATATCACGTACTTGCATGTAAATTCCCCCTTAATCAAATTGGCAGTACACGATTATTATTCAACAAATCCACTCAACTATTCTTAATGCGTTCAGCCATTATTTTCAAATGAGAGGGACGGACCTTCATAGAGTGTTTTCTTGGTTATCATTTAGTAATGAACATTTGAGTCCAATACGTCCCGTAAGATCCTCCCTTGGCATATCCCACCCCGATATGAGTATAGGATCCAGTGAGAATGTTTTTTCGATGTCCCGGACTATCCATCCATTCACGGATAACTTGCTCAGCACTTGTTTGACCGGCTGCAATATTCTCAGCGGCCTGACTATATTCGATGTTGAAGCTTTTCAGCATATCAAATGGGGATCCGTACGTCGGACTCCTGTGCGAAAAATATCCAACGTCCCTCATGTTACGTGATTTATACCGGGCAACCCTGGCTAGCTGCCAATCAAGCTGAAGAAGAGAAAGGCCGTTCCTTTGCCTCTCCTGATTGGTTAAATCAATGACTTGACCTTCAATCGATTTAGCTTTTTGAAGCGTCGGGATGTTAAGCTTTTGATTGGGATAAATTAAATCCGGATTCGACAATTGAGGGTTGGCTTCAATTAGTTCAGACAGTCCGATCCTCAACTTCTTAGAAATTGTCCAGAGAGTATCTCCTTTCCTGACAGTATAAGCACTTGCAGCAGACGTTTCATATAGACCCAATAGACTAATGACAATGGATAGTACAACAATGATGAGAGTCAGTTTTGTTTTCATGATATTAAAATGTGTAATCAGGGACAAAATATTCTAAGAAAAAGTATGGAAATAGGATTATAGTTTCATTTTTAGGGAAAAGGAAAACCATTAACCATAAAGTGAAACTTTTCTTTAGAATAAACGTACAAATAGGTAACGACATTTTATAAAAGAGGTGAATAACGTGGTAAAGGAGAACGATCGCTTAAAAAAAGTGATAACGAAATTGTCGAACGTTGGTGTTAATATATCAAAGACGAAATCAAGACGTGAAATTCTTCATTCACTGAAGCAGTATCAGCCATTACCTAAGACGTTAACCCAAGACTATTAAACTTACTCCTCGAGAAACGTTGGACAGACATATTCCGCCTTTCTTCACGATATACTAAGTAGTAGTGAAGAGGAGGGGTAGGTATGGAGAGAATGATGTTTGATTTACAGGCATTAAAGGAAATCAGAAAGAAGGCAGATGAAATTTCATACTACTGTATGAGCCGGGAACAGCCAGATCCCCATCGTGCAAGCATGGCGTTAGATCAGGTGTGTCGTGCACTTGCTATGTTTGCAGAAACGGAAATTCATCGAATGGAAAATCACCATATTCCTTATGACCCCGAAAGTTATATTAAAGGTCGTCTTGGGATTGCCTATCGATCTGTTCTCCAAGTCCCTCAAGAAGATTCCAATACAGCATAGTAAAAGAGGTTGACCCAAGAATTCAAGGGCTTCTAAGTCAAGAACATTATAGATATAAATCAGAAACTCTGAAAGTATTAGGACTGGTCCTTTAAGGATGACATCACTCATCGTTTTGGGTCAGCCTCTTTTTATTTACTACTCTAAAAGTTAGGTGACGATATTCATGACGAGGTTTTCGGATATATTGTTGGTTTGTAATGGGAAGGCAGGTCAAGGAACGTTAGAAGTTCTGTTAAAAGATGCTGTGCCCCCTTTATTAGATATCTGCACGAACTTAATTATTCATAAAACGAAAGAGAAAGGCGATGCAGAAAGAATTTGTAAGGAAACGGGTAGTCAATATGAACTGGTGGTCATCATGGGTGGTGACGGAACGATTCATGAGGCCATCAACGGATTGGCAGTCTTAGAAAAACGGCCATTGGTGGGCCTCCTCCCAGGAGGGACGTGTAATGACTTTGCGCGCTCGTTACATATTCCCATGAATATTGGACAAGCTGTCCGACTCATTACCGAGCGTCCTTTCGAAAAGGATATCGATATCGTCAAAGCGGACGAGCGGTATTTCAGTAATTTCTGGGGAACGGGGCTGGTCTCTCAGACGAGCGATAATATCGACGTGGGATCAAAGAGTGTCCTGGGAAAACTGAGTTATTATATTAGTGCGTTTCAATCCATTCAGGATTCCCCACTCTTAAATGTAAAGATAACAACGGAAAATGAAGTGATCGAAGAGGAAGTGGTGATGCTATTGGCCGCTAACGGACGATCGATAGGCTCTAATCCTCTGCCCGACTGCATTGATATGGAAGATGGGTTAATGGATATCTACGTTGTCAAGAAAAGTGGATTTCCGTTATTAAAGGAGTTTCTCGTTATCAAAAGTACAGGCAATATCAGTGAGCAATATGACGATATTATGCACATTCAAGCAAGGGAAGCCCATATCGAACTTGGACAGAATGAAAAGCTTGATATGGATGGGGAATTATATGAAGGAACCAGGCAATCTCTTCAAGTGTTAAATAAGCACCTGCGATTTGTAGTTGGAATGTCAGAATAAAAAGAGAGCAAGGGGGCTTATTTGTCCCCTTGCTCTCTTTTTTTGTGATTAAACAGTTTGTTTTCTCTTCTTTATGACCAAGTATAAAAGATAAACGGCGATTAAGACGCCACCGGCTCCAAGTGTAAGAAGTGTAAAGTTCTCTTCAATGAAAGGTTTTGCTTTAGCTCCAAGTGCTAAGATGATTGCACCTTCAAGGAAGAAACGAATTCCTCTCCCGATAATCGACCAGATCACCAGTACTCTGATCTTAACACCTGAAACCCCTGCGAAAATGGTGAAAATCTTATAAGGGATAGGTGTCAATCCTGCAATTAAAAGAGCCATTGCTCCATATTTAGTAAAGTATTCCTCTACTTTTTGAATCCTTTTTTCAGAGAAGAAATGCACAAGAATCGGTCTTCCAAGTTTTTTTCCGATCAACCAGCCAAAAAGGGCACCGATAACGGAAGCGATCGTTGTATAAAGTGCATAAAGCAATGCGTTCTCCGGATTGGCAATCGCTAATGGAATCAGTAATACATCAGGTGGAATGGGGAAAAAGGATGAATCGGCGAAGGAAACAAGAATCAGACCCCATACACCATAATCCAATAACCAAGCTTCGAAAGCGTGAAGTAGTTCAGACATAAGTTCAGTAATCTCCTTTATTGATCAAGCGTAATTTTCGATTTTAATGGAACATAAGAAAGTATATCACTTTTCACAAAAGGAGTCATGAATTATCCTGTATGGATGAAACCACTTCACGGAAGTTTTGTAACATATACAATTGATGTAACTAATAACAAAGGTTGATAAAGCTTTAAGCGAAATAATTTCTCGGGAAATAGTGACAGAAATCTTATTTATTCTACATTTCTGAAGGAGACTTCATTCCCAATAATCGTAATCCTTCCGCGAGTACAGTCGAAACAGCGTGAACCAAGGCTAAACGGGAGGCCTGCTGGGAGTCTTCTGAAATGATTTTTGTTTTTCCGTAGTAACGGTTAAAGCTTTGTGCGGTATCGACTAAATATTTGGCAATGGTTGAAGGCGCATAGTGTTTCCACGCATTCTCTACCATCTCCGGGAATAAGCGTAACTGTTTAATCACGTCCCAGCTTTCAGCATCGTCAAGCCCCTCAAACGTCAATGGAAGGGATCCACCCGCTTTTCTCAGAATGGATTGAGCTCTGGCGTACGTGTATTGAATGTATGGACCTGTTTCACCTTCGAAGGTCAGCATATGTTCCAGGGAGAATTCAATGTCGTTCACCCGATCATTTTTTAAATCATGAAAGATAACGGCGCCTACCCCAACATCTTTCGACACCTCTGAAGCATTAATTAAATCAGGGTTCTTCTGCTTAATATTTTCTTCGGCCATATGAATCGCTTCTTGAAGAACCTCTTGAAGTAAAATGACTCTGCCCTTTCTGGTGGACATCTTCTTTCCATCTTTCAGATAAAGTCCGAAGGGGATATGTTTCATATTATCCGCCCAGTTAAATCCGAGTTTCTTCAGTACTTCCATCACTTGTTTGAAGTGAATGGTCTGTTCCTGTCCGACAACATATAGAGCTTCATCAAAGTCATACTGACGATGGCGATACAGTGCTGCAGCCAGATCTCTCGTAGCATATAGGGTGGCTCCGTCTGACTTCTTGATGAGGCAAGGTGGGAGATTCCCCTCTAAACGAACGACTTTCGCACCTTCAGAAGTTTCGAGAAGGTCATGATCTTGAAGCAATGTCACGACTTCTTCCATTTTGTCATTGAAGAACGCTTCGCCATTATAGGAATCAAATTCCACTCCAAGCAAAGAGTAAATCGTTTTAAAGGCATGAAGTGATTCATCTTTAAACCATCTCCAAAGCTCCGTTACTTCCTGGTCTCCATCTTCTAATCGCTTAAAGGCTTTTCTTCCCTCTTCCTCAAGTGAGGGATCCTTTTCTGCCTCCTCATGAAATTTTTTATATAAAATAAACAATTCAGCGATCGGGTTATCCTTCACTTTTTGTTGATCTCCCCACTTTTTGAATGCGACGATCAATTTTCCGAATTGTGTACCCCAATCACCGATATAATTGATTTTCTCCGTTGTGTAGCCGCATTTTTCGGCAATGGTAGAGATGGAATTTCCGATGACTGTAGAGCGTAAATGTCCCATAGAAAAAGGTTTCGCAATATTAGGGGAGGACATATCCAATACGATGGTCTTTTGCTTCCCAAATTCATGACTTCCATAATCCGTGCCTTTCGCCAAGATGGCTGAAACAATTTCTTTCCCTGCTTTCAATCCATCAAATCGGATATTAACATAAGGGCCCACAGCTTCTACTTTGCTGAAAAAGGGAGAGGAGAGGGCATCGGCAATCTCTTCGGCAATGACGTGGGGTGCTTTCTTCCATGATCTCGAAAGCCGAAAGCACGGAAAGGCAAGGTCCCCCAAATGAGAATGTTTGGGCGTTTCAATCAACTCATAAAGATCATTCTTGTTCCAATCGGACAGCACATGCGTGAGCCTATCGGCTACTATTGATTTCAAATCCATCATCTACACCTCCTGATAAAATCAAACACAAAAAAACCCGTCTCTATCCAACATAGAGACGAGTTTAGCTCGCGGTACCACTCTTATTCCCCAAAAGGGCGCTCATTGTATAACGGGAGATCCCGGTTTTTCTCTACTATCTTCGAGAAAAACTTCTCAGAAGTGCGGTTCATCCCAGGCTTCCCACCAGGCTTACACCATCCCCGGTTCGCTTTTGATCCACGTCGGAATTACTCTCTTCATCATAGAATATTCGTATATAATTACTATTATTTTACACATTCTGGAGATGAATGCAACCTGTAATTAAGAATCTTCTGATGAAAACATATACGTTTTATGGTGGAACCTCATACTGAATACAAGTCCGAGGGCCAGCATATTCCCCATAAGAGAGCTTCCCCCATAGCTGATAAAAGGAAGGGGGATCCCGGTGATCGGAAGTAATTGAATCGTCATTCCGATGTTCTGGAACACATGGAATGTAACCATACTGATAATCCCTGCGCATACATAGGCGTTGAATGGTTCTTTCGTGTCCAAGGCCGTTTTCGTCAGATGGTAAATTAACAAGAAGTACAAGCTGATCACGACGCTTGCGCCAATAAATCCGTATTCCTCCCCGATCACACTGAAAATAAAGTCGGTATGATTTTCCGGGATATATACTTCTCCATCACTGTAGCCTTTCCCGAAGATCTGCCCGGAGCCAATGGCATTCAGTGAGTTAATTAAGTGAAATCCTTCTAATTTTGCGTAGTTATAAGGATCTAACCAAGCATAAATACGTCCAAATTGATAAGGCTTTACATTTAAATATTTTTCAAGCAGCTCAGGGGCCCAAATCACAAGTGAAAGGATGATTCCCCCAAGCACGCCTATAGAAGCATATATCGGAACGATCAGCTTCCACGTAATACCTGAAACTAAGATGATTCCGGTCATGATGGCTAAAATAACAAGGGAAGTCCCTAAATCCGGCTGCTGCATAATAAAAGCAAGGGGAAGGAGAGTCGTGACCCCGATTTTCACTAACAACTGAAAATCTGTTTGCACTGTTTTACTTGGGTATAGCTCATGATGATTCGTAATGATTCGTGCCAGAGCAAGAATTAAGAACGTCTTCATAAATTCTGAAGGCTGTATCGAACCAAGCGGTCCAAGCATGAACCAGCTTTTGGCTCCGTTTCTGTAAGGGGCGATGCTTTCCGGTGAGATGAGCAATACTAGTAGCAGGAAAATCCCTGCACCGTATATGTACCAGGCAAGTCGCTTATACTGATCGGAATCAAGGAATAAGGCTCCACCAATAATAATTCCACCTACGACATACCAAAAAGCCTGTCTTATCACAAAGTTTGTCCCATATTGACCTGAGGTCTGGGCACTGCTTATTCCCATAGCACTGACGATAAAAAACAACATTAATAAAAAGAGAAGACCCCAATCGATCTTGTCAGCAAATCGCTGGCGAGTTTCCATAATCAATTCACCTGAATTTCTAAAGATTTCACATTCCTAGTCTAATAGAAATGAAGGGAAATTTCTACTCATGACCTGATAAAATACGGAAGTTCTGACGGGATGTGACAGGCATCAAACGACATTTGTCGAAATGAAATCAATGATAAAGCCTATAGGAGTGGGATCAGACAGATGAAGAGGGAAGAAGAATACCATTTTTTACATAATTTTGATCATTATTTGTCTTCAGAATATGAGAAGAAAGTGCTGTGGCCTAAAAGCGTGACCGCGATTCCTTCCATTCCGGCAACCTAAATAGAAATAATGAAAGCCAACGGTCCTGCAATATGACTATTTTCGACAATTACCTGCGACTTTTGTCATCATTTTGAAATGAAATAGAAAAGAACAAGTACCATACATATTTGCTAAAATAGAAACTACGAGTTGTGCATCGTGTCAATCAGATGGAGGGAATGTTCTTGAAGGCAAATAATCAGGTTAAAGATATCATCTATGTTCACAAGAATACGGAACGTCAGTATGTCGTTTCCTACGGGATCAATTTCAACGAGTTTGCTTCAAATGCCCGAGAACCATTGAAGAATCTACTTCTCATAAAGCATCAGTACGAGCATGGCGCTTTTAATATACATACGCATATGGAGTATGTGGAACAGGATGAAATGAAGAAGATCATGAATGATGGGGTACAGAGCTATGGTGATTTCTGTTGGATTGACTTTGATGAAGAAGTGGGAGTCAACGAATTGAACGGTCAGGAAATCGCTGAGCTTCTTTATATGGGACACGTCAAGCAACCCCTTAACCCTCCTTTTTATTCAAAGTTGAACAATCGTTACGCGTACCTTTCCCATGATGATGGGTGGTTTAATAAGATTTATTATCGGGAATTTGAAGACTTCTATCATATGTTAGGAGCGACGGTTTCTTCGAAATTGAGTACAGTCAAAGGCGGAAAAGGCTTATTTGGTATGAAGAAAGAGAAAGACTATCCTATCATCGGTCAGGAAGTGATTCATTCCTTTAGAGACAAATTAAAAGAAGGTATGGTCATTTCGTTGGAAAGAGCCATACTAACGAGAGGCAAGATAGAAATCCCTATATGGGTTATCGGTGATTATTACGATATGGACGAGATGGCGGAAGATTATAAGCAAATCCGAAAATCACCAGCAAACGGATTATTATCCTATGATCGTAAAACGAAAAGCTGGAGTGCTTTACTTCGGTAACGAGGAAAGAAGGAGCGTGAAAGCTTGGTTGAAATTCAGTTTCATGACAACTTGGTTCGGGGAGTGTTTCTCGAGCGCCTCAATCGGTTTGTCCTCGAGTGTCAGCTCCCTTCAGGTTCAATAGAGAAAGTTCATTTACCTGATCCAGGCAGATTAAAAGAATTATTGGTGCGTGGAAACCCGATCTGGCTTCAGGCATCAACCGATCCTAAAAGAAAAACAAAATGGTCAGCCGTCATGACGTATGATGCTTCTAACGATATGTATGTGTCTTTGAATACCCAGTATCCGAATCGGTTAGTACTAGAAGCCTTACAGTTGGAAGTACTGGAAGAGCTAAAGGACTGGCGGTTGGTAAAAGCCGAATATACAGTAGGAAGCTCACGCTTTGACTTCTTGCTCACCCACAAACAATATGAACAAAAATTACTGCTTGAAGTAAAAAGTGTCACCATGGTAAAAGAAGGAGTAGGGAAATTTCCTGATGCCGTCACGTCAAGAGGTGCAAGGCATGTAGAGGAGCTTACACATCTTCAGGCGAAAGGAACCTATCAAACAGCCGTCCTGTTTATTGCTCAGCGAACGGATTTGCGGGGGATCACTTCCGCTCCTGAAATCGACCCCCATTTTTCCCGGGTCATGGAAGAAGCCCAAAATCAGGGTGTCCGATTTTTTGGGAGAAGCTGTATTGTGACGCCAGAGCGGATTTCCTTAAATGGCCCTTTGCCTGTATATGCAAAAAAGGATTAATCTCACTGTCATCTGAGCATGTGAAGATTAATCCTTTTTTATGTTCTACTGATCCACCTGTACCTCTGTTTTAGCTTGATAGTTCTGGTCTCCTTTAGCCGTTAACCAAACGGTCAATGTATAGGTACCGCTCCCGACATTGGGGAGAACAACCTTCTGGGAAAATTCTTCACCCTGTTTCACGGTGATCTCCTGGATTGCCTGGGTATACATCTTATTTTTTGAGTCCTTATACACTACTTCACCTTTATCGTTTCTAAGTTCAAAGTCAATGGTTTGTCCTGATGAAAAAACGAAGGTTTTCTCTTGCTCTGTTTGGTTTTTAATCGAATATACATAGACAACCTGACCGCTTCCATCTTGTTTCGTTAATGAAGGTTCCATTTCGCCTGCAACAATCCCTTTCTGTACAGAAATATCTTCACCAGCTCCTGAGTTTTGATCCTCTTTGGATTGACTGCTGTTCTCCTTGTCAGCCGTACCGCAGCCAGCTATTCCTGCCACAAGTATTATAAATAACATGATCAATCGCTTCATGCCAAATCCACCTCCTTACCGTATTAGACAGGGTTTATCCCAAAAGGTTACAAGTCTTCCCGAATATGAGCACGATGACACATGGGGATGTGCTGAACTTGTTTCTTTCTTCCTTTACAAGGGCATAGATTTACATATGTAAGGCAGATTACTTTTTTCTATCATGAGGTTCAGTACAATAGAATTATAGAAAAAGAGCAGAGGAGCAAGGTGTATGAAAAAATGGTTGGCTATTATTGGTTTTATTTCCTTACTATTAGTATCTGCTTGTGGTCCTTCAAATGCAACCGATAGCGGGGAACTTCCCGATGAAGATTGGGAAACCATCACGTCGGTAGCAGAAGGAACGAAAGTGAATCTCTTCATGTGGGGCGGTGACGATGGGATTAACCGTTATATTGATGACGTGGTTGCTCCTATGCTGAAAGAAAAAAACAGTATCGAGTTAAATCGAGTACCTTTGGATACACCGGAAATTCTGCAAAAGCTACAAACGGAGAAGCGGGCGGGCAAAGAGAAAGGAACGATTGATATCGTATGGATTAATGGAGAAAACTTTAAAAATGCAAAAGAAAATGACTTACTTGCAGGTCCGTTTACAGATAAGTTACCAAACTTCACGAAATATTATGTTACAGAAAGTCAAGCGTTTCATTATGACTTCGGGACGGAAACAGAAGGGTATGAGGCACCGTGGGGAAAGGTTCAATTTGTCTTCTTTTATAACAGCGAGAAAGTGAAAAATCCCCCCTCCAGCTTCGATGAATTAAAAGCATTCATGAAAGAGCATCCGGGGAAATTCACCTATCCTAATCCGGCCGATTTTACCGGGAATGCATTTCTTCGACATGTTCTTTATGCGAAATCGGACCGTGATTTAGCTCAGTCTTCATTCGACGAAGGAACAGCAGAGAAGATGGGGGAAGAGGTATGGAAAGAGCTGAATGACATGAAGCCGTTCTTGTGGCGAGAAGGAGAAACGTACCCCGCCACATTAACAGACCTTGATAAGCTATATAGCCAGGAAGAGGTTTGGATGACGATGGGATACAACGAAGCGAGAGCAGAGCATTTGATAAAAGATGGGGTGTTCCCGGAAAGCACAAAGTCATTCGTACTAAAGGATGTGGGATCAATCGGGAACACTCATTTCCTGGCTATTCCATTCAATAGCCCCAACAAAGAAGGAGCGCTGGTGGCCATCAATGAACTACTCTCTCCTGAAGCTCAGTTTGAGAAAGTAAAGCCTGACTACTGGGGGGAAAGTTCACCTATTTCCTATGAAAAGCTGAATGAGGAATGGAGAAATAAATTTATGAGCGTGGATCGGGGAGGAAGTGTACTGAAGGCATCTATACTCGAAGAGACCTATAGGGGAGAACTGGATGCGGCGTACGTGGAATGGTTAAAGGAGAACTGGATTCGTGAAGTGGCAGAGAGTCAATAACACGTTTCTCCTCATTCCCGCCCTACTCTTTTTTATCTTCATTCCTGGACTTGGTATCGTGCTTGCTTTACTGGAAAGCGTTAGGAGTGAAGGAACAATCACATTCGGGCACTACGCTGATTTATTCAAAGAGAAGCGTTTTGTGACATCCTTTCTCTTCAGTTTGACTGTGACTTCCATCTCGACCATTCTATCTCTTTGCATTGGATTGGGGATTGTGAAGGCATTCTCACCTTTACTAAAGGAAAATAAACATAAACTTCTTGTATGGATTCCCATGCTGGTTCCCCATTTTGTAGGGGCTTATCTCGTCTATTTGCTCTTTAATCAGAGTGGTTTTTTCTCCAATGTGTTCGGCATGGCCGGTTGGATCGACGACCGAAGTCAATTCCCGATCCTGGTCCAGGAGCGGAATGGGATCGGAATCATTCTAACGTATGTATGGAAGGAGGTACCCTTTGTTATCCTGATGCTGTTACCTGTTTACGCGACGCTTTCTAAAAGCTATAAAGAGATCGCTTCTTTACTGGGCGCGGGTCCCTATAAAGCATTTTGGGTGGCAGAATGGCCATTTATCCTTCCTGTTCTCGTGGAAACCGGAGCGATTCTGTTCGCCTTCATTTTTACAGCATTTGAAGTGCCCCGGCTTCTGGGAGTGACGTCACCGCAAATGCTTGCCATCCTTGTTTACGGCTGGTTTTACAGTGGCAGCTGGAGTGACCGTCCCATGGCTTTCGCCTCACTCGTATTAGTCGGGCTTGGCATTGGGTTCGTGATGTGGCTCCTTATTTACTTCACAAACAAGAAACGAATGCACATTACAAAAGGGATTGGAAATTAGAGGTGTTCACATGAGAAAATCGTTATTTTATATCCTATCCTTCCTTCTTTTTGTGTTTCCCCTCTTATTTTTAATTTATAAAAGTTTTTTCGGTGTTTGGAGATGGGGGAGTCCTGTTCCTGTTGAACCTGGTTTAAGGGCGTGGCAGGTGCTAATAAATGAGGGGGAATTCGTGAATTCGATTGGTGTCTCCATTTGGATCGCCATTGTGGTACTCGCGATCAATCTTCTGATTGGCGTTACTTCAGGAAGAGTGTTTTCATTATCGTCGTTCAGAGGGAAGTCCATCGTGGAAGCACTTCTTATGTTGCCGCTTTTCCTACCCGTATTGGTGGTGGCGATCGGACTTCATATTACGTTCATTCGATATGGACTGGCTGATCACTGGACCGGCGTGGCTCTCGTTCACTTAGTACCCACCATTCCGTATAGTATCAAAATGTTCAAAACAGGCTATGAGAGGATCGGTACGAAATTAATCGAGCAATCAGCTATGCTTGGAGGCAGAGCATTTCAACGTTTTTACCATATTGAAATGCCCTTGCTTCTTCCAAGCATTCGGAGTGTTTTGTTCCTGACGATTGTCATCAGCCTGAGCCAATATGTGCTTACAGCGATTATAGGGGGAGGGAATGTCGTGACGCTCTCGATGGTCTATTATCCTTTTACCGATACGGCAGATGAAGCGGTGATGGCAGCCTTCTCCATCGTGTTCGCCTTCATTCCCATCTTGCTTTACATCATTCTGGAAGGGTGTTTGAAATTCTTACTCCCTTATCAACATCCAAGAGGGAGGAAGAACCTTTGAGTTCATTCATAGAAATTAATCAATTAACCAAATCATTTAAAGATAAAGAGATTTTAACCAACGTTACGTTCTCATTAAAAAAAGGGGAGATTCTTACATTGGTTGGAGCATCCGGGTCTGGTAAATCAACTTTCCTTCGCATTCTCTCCGGGTTAGAGTCTGCGACAGAAGGGAATACGTATATTGATGGGAACGATATCACCTCTTTAAAACCTCAAAAACGCCCGATTGGGATGGTCTTTCAACAGCCATTATTATTCCCTCATATGAATGTCCTTGAAAATGTCATGTACGGGTTAGAAATGAAGGTAAGAAATAAAAGGGAAAACAAGAAAAAAGCCATGAACTATATTGAAAGAGTCGGCCTGGGAGAAGTGATGCATCATTATCCTTCTGAGCTTTCCGGTGGTCAGCAGCAACGGGTTTCCCTGATTCGTTCTCTGGTTTTGAAGCCGAAGCTTTTGCTATTGGACGAACCTTTCAGCAGTCTGGATTTGCAGCTAAGGAAGGAATTGAGGCAATGGGTACGGCAGATTTTTAAAGAAGAAGAAACAACCGTCATATTCGTCACCCATGATCGTGATGAAGCATATGAACTTGGAGATCGGGTGGCTGTTTTACAGAGCGGCAGATTCTTGCAGATAGGAACACCGGAGGATATCTATTATCGTCCAAACACTCCATTTGTGGCATCTTTCATGAGTGACGGTCTCACCCTGAATCAGAAACAATATATTCACGCTTCCCGCATAAAGGTAAGCTGCGATGTCTCTGACTCTTCTTTGCCACGATGGAAAGGAACTGTGATCCAAAAGTTATTTGTAGCAGGTACCAATCTCTATGAAGTATGGGTGGATGAACTAAAGCAGAAGCTAAGTCTACCAATTGAACTAGAGGCTTTTACTGAAGACATCTGGCTTTATGCAGAGGAAGAGAGCATCCAAACGTTTCAGAAAGAGGAATAGGAGGGAAGAAGAATGAAGAGGAAGGAAATCGGTAAGATCCTGTTGTTCATTGCCATATTACTGCTCCTCATGTGGCTGAGTCGGAATTTTTTTTACGTAAAGCCTCATGACATCAGAGATTGGATCGTGTCTTATGGTATTTGGGCACCCATTGTTTTTATTATCGTCTATACGATTCGTCCGCTGATTCTCTTTCCAGCTTCCATCCTCTCATTAGCTGCAGGTCTTGCTTTCGGTGCATTTGAGGGCTTTATCTACATTCTGATCGGGGCCTTAGGTGGAGCAACGGTAGCCTATTATACTGCAAGCTTCCTTGGGGAAAAACTATTAAAAAGACCGTCTCCACGTATGATCAAGATCCGCGAGAAGATGGAGGAGAGCGGCTTTGTTTATGTATTACTATTACGGCTTGTGCCGTTTTTGAACTTCGATCTCATCAGTTACCTTGCCGGCATGGGGAAGGTGAGATACACCCCTTTCATCATTGCTACAGCCATCGGGATTTTACCTGGTACGTTTGGGTATGTATTTCTCGGATCAAGCTTGGTAGGGGAAGATCGAACGAATTTATATATTGCCATCGGCTTTTTCTTGATGATGATCATCTTGCCGTTAATCTTTAAGAAAAAAATGAAAGCATGGCTGGGATTATCGAGTAAAGAGGACAAGTAAAGGATGGGAAACACATGTTAGATACGCATGCCCGTAAGTGGGTGCAGCCAAGTATAGAGGGAACAGCACGTTTATTTTTGAAAAAGGGATTTTCAGCCAATCAGGTGACGTTGATTGCTTTTATAGTAGGTTCAGCTGCAGGTCTGGTCTATTATTTTGGATTCCCGATCTTAGCCGTCCTCTTATTATGGTTATCCGGCTTTTTGGACGCGGTGGATGGTACCATGGCCCGATTAACCAAACCATCTCCGTTTGGAACAGTCATGGATGTCACTTTTGATCGAATCGTCGAGATCAGTGTCATTCTGAGCGTTGCTTTCTTACACCCTGAGATTATGTGGGCGCTCCTTTTACTAAGCGTATCCATCATTATTTCCATGACCATTTTCCTGACAGTCGGAGCCGTATCAGAGAAACAGGGGATGAAATCCTTTTATTATCAAGCAGGACTTGCTGAAAGGACGGAAGGATTCATTCTGTTCAGCGTCATGATGCTATTTCCGTCCATCGTCCTGTTCACCACCCTACTTTTTTTTGCAGTGGAATTATACACGGGCTTACAGCGATTTTTAGAAGCGAAACGATTACTTTCATAAGGAGAGATTAAGATGGATCAATACGATTTAATTGTAATAGGCGGAGGGGCAGGTGGACTGACCGTCGCATCGGGAGCCGCGTCTCTTGGAGCAAAAGTGGCCCTCATCGAAAAAAGCGGACTTCTAGGTGGAGACTGCCTGCACTTTGGATGCGTTCCATCCAAGGCATTCATCCAATCGGCGAGAGAAGTGGCTATGATCCGGACAAGCAAAGATTACGGTTTCGAAACAAAGGGCTCCGTCGATATGAAAATGGTAAGGGACAGAGTCAAAGAAGCCATTGCCCACATTCAACAGCATGACGATCCCGATCGATTCCTGCAATTAGGGGTTGATATTTATTTCGGGGGAGCAGAGTTTCTTGACGCTCACACAATTTTAGTGGAAAAAGAGGACCGGATCTCCGGGAAAAGAATAGTCGTTGCAACAGGATCAAGTCCCCTCATTCCTGGAATTGAAGGCTTGGAAGATGTGGAATATCACACGAATGAAACGGTATTTGAAGTAGATGAACTGCCCCGTCGAGTCGTGTTTATCGGGGGAGGTCCGATTGGTTTAGAGCTGGCACAAGCATTCTCTCATTTGGGATCAGAAGCCGTTGTCCTGGAGAAGCACGATGAGATACTGGTGAAGGAAGATAAGGAAATCCGTGAAGCAGCAACAGGTATATTGGAGAAGGATATTCAGTTTGTGTATGGAGCGGACATTAAACGTGTTTCTGAGATGAACGGTGAGAAAGTGGTCCACTATGTGAGGGACGGTGTAGAACACACGGTGGAAGGCGATTTATTGTTCCTCTCTACCGGCAGAAAGCCTGGTACGGAATTTTTAAATCTATCTGCTGCCGGAGTGGGTGTGGACAGTCGGGGCTTCATCAAAGTGAATAATGAACTAAGAACGAACCATTCTCACATATTCGCCATTGGTGATGTCAATGGTCAATATCCATTCACCCACGGGGCAGGAATGGAAGGGAAGCTTGTTGTCCAAAATGCCGTATTCGGTTTGAAACGTAAAATTTCCTACAACAAACTGCCATGGACAACCTATACCACACCTGAGATCTTTCATATCGGGATAACCGAGGAAGAGGCTGTGGAACAAGGATTAGAGTACAAAGTCTATAAAAAAACATTAGACGAAGTCGATCGGTTCGTAGCAGATCACAAAACAGAGGGCCTCGTCAAAATCATCACAGACGGAAGCGGGAAGATCCTCGGGGCCCACGCTGTCGGTTCCGGCGCAGGAGATTGGATGCAACCCGTCGTGTTCGCCATGGAAAAAGGAAGCAAAATCGGCGCACTGTCCAATATGGTCTATCCTTACCCGAATCACGCTGCAGCCGTCCAGCAGGTAGCGGATCTGTATTGGAGAGAGAAGCTGTTTGATGGTGTGCTGCCTGTGATTAGTAAGAAGTTTGTTGAAATTTTCAGATGATGGATGTAGGAGGCGCGACTGCTGGGAGGCGGTTGCGTTTTTTTGGTGGATTAAAGTTATGGTGGTTTTTTAAGGGGGATGTGGAGTGTGTTCACAATTTGGCACAATAAATAACGAAAGTGGCACAACAAACGCCAAAAGTGGCACAAGTTTGTGAGAAAGTGGCACAAGTTTGAGCAAAAGTGGCACAACACAAAACAGCATAGCCTAAAAAACCCATTATATTTGGATTTATAAATGGTTTTTCATGCTGGTGTCGAATAGGATAAGATAAGAAAAAGAAGGAGTTGATAAATTGATCGCTAAAAACAGAGAAATCCCACGTAGAATCTTAATGAATGAAGCATTAATAGAGAGGCTTACGCCAATCCATTATCTCTTTCAGGTCATTAAATCAGATCTGGCAAAACGAAAGGCAGGTTATCGAGGAGAGTTGCAGTTAGATTACCATTTGCAGTTTATTTCTAAAGATAAGAATATAATGATCTTGAATGATCTCCGTTTAGAAATAGATGGCCGTTACTTTCAAATTGATACCCTCATCCTGACTTCAAATCTCGTCTTAGTTTTAGAAGTGAAGCACATATCTGGAACCTACACTTTAGATTCAAGGTTCGACCAGGCTATTCGTAAGCTGGAAGATAAAGAGGAAGCTTTCAGCCATCCTGTCACCCAGGTTGAGCGGCAGAAAAAGCTGTTGATTCGATGGTTCACAAAAATGAATGTCTCCTCAATACCAATCGCCACCCTTGTAGTCATGACAAATCGATCCACTGTGTTGAATACCACTTCACAACATGAAAAATATCCTAATGTTGTCAGGGGGGGAAATGTAGAAGAACGAATCCTCTCCCTTCTCACCTACCACCAAAAAGAATATCTTCCCATTAAACAAGTAAGAAAAGTATCCAACTTATTAGTGAAAAAGCATACACCTCTAATAGCTTTTCCTGATGAAATATATGGAATATTACCAGGGGAAATGATAACGGGGGTACAATGTCCAGAGTGTCGACACTTGCCTATGTTAAGAAAATACGGTCATTGGCATTGCCCAAAGTGCAGTGGTAAATCCAAAGACGCACATATTTCGGCACTACGGGACTATTCCTTGTTATTATCTCACCAAATTACAAACAAAAAGGCAAGAAAGTTCCTCCATCTGGAATCGAGAAAGACTGCACTAAACATACTCCGCTCCATGAACCTCCACTCAACAGGGGAAACGAACAATAAAACCTATCATTTCACCCACCATACCGCCTCACAAACCGCACATCAATCCAATTCTTCAACCGCCAAGCCCAGCCGCTGACCAATGAAAACGAACCGTACGTCAAAAAGCCTCGCTTATCTCCCACTGACATAATCGCAAGGTAGCGTTCCTGAGGCTCAAAGGGAATGATTTTTCCGTTTGCCGCTGCTCCGTTCAGGTTTTTCCACAGGACAGGTCCTTGGCGTACAGCTGTCACCCCATTTTTCGGAATATCCGGGAAGTCCTTTAAAGTCGCGCAATCCCCGGTTCCAAATACGTTGGGATATTCCACTGATTGAAGGTAGCTGTTCACCAGCAGAAAACCTTTTTCATCTGTCGGTAAAATACTGCTCCCGAATAGGGGAGGTGCTTTAGGTCCTCCTAAAAAAATCACTTCATCGTAGCCGATGCTTGTGCCGTCTTCTGCATATACGAGAGTCTCATCTACTTTTTCTGCGCGCCCCTGATGTAGCTCAACCCCTTTTGAAAGAGTAAGCCCTGTTATTTTTTTCGAAGAATGGGAACCGGCTTTTCCTAAGAGGGGGGAGGAATGAACAACCGTTACCAAATGATCCTTAAAGCCGTTGTCTACCTTCCATGCCTTCAATGACAATGCCATTTCAATACTCGCCGCCCCGCCTCCGATAAAGACGGTTTTCCTGCTGTTATGTAACTTCTCTATTTGCTCAGGGAAACGATAGTTTGGTTTGATTGGGAGATTGTGTTCGTGTAAGCCCTCGATTTTCAATGAGTCATTACGGGATCCAATGTCGAAGGAAACAAAGTCGTAAGTGAAGATATCCCCTTTGTCCGTTAGAAGATGCTGCTGATCAGGGTCGATCGATAGAACGGTTCTATCGACGAATTCACACTGAGCGTTCTCACACAATCTCTCTAAATCGATTCGCGTTTCTTCTAAAGAATAGATCCCTTCCGTATATCCGGAGAACATTCCTGAATAATATTGAAAACGTGAAGGGGAAATGAGGACCCACTTCACGTTATCATCCTGGTTTTTTATCCGTTTTTTTAAGCAATGCAGGTGACTGTGTCCGCCACCGACTAAGATGATTGTTTTCATAATGAATCTCCTTTATAGAGGACGTTGTTCCTCCCATTCTTCTCGAATCAAGCCCATACGGATGGAGTCGTAGTATACTCCATTGTAATAACGGCATTTTCGCATTCTTCCTTCGAGTTTCATCCCGATTTTTTCTGCGGCCTTCATCATCCGTTCATTCCCTGACCAGGTCGTGATGCCAACACGGCCGATTTCCTTTGTTTGAAATAAGTGGTCCACCCAGAGGGATAACGCTTCTGTTCCGTAGCCTCCGTTCCAATAAGAAGGGTCATAAATGACGATGCCGGCTTCAAGCCATCTGCTGGGTTCGTACTCCCAATAATATCCGATGGTTCCAATGATGGTTCCGTCTACTTCAATGATGCGCTGGAATTCATCGCTGCGACCTTTATTTTTTATGGATGATTCTATGTACTCTTCACGTGTTAAGCGTTTATGTTCAAAATAAGGGGCATCCCATTTTTTCCATTCAGGAGAAGGATCCCTATAAATATAGTCCCATAGAGTAGAAAGATCTCTTTCTTCTATTTTTCTAAGTGTTACACGCTGACCGGTTATTTTCAATTCATGAGCACTCCTTTAATATGTTAATATTTCCATTATACAGAAAATAGCGTTCTCATGAGGAAAGCTCGTTTAATCGAATAAAAAGAAAGGGTGCCAGATATGAACGAATCACTGTTGTAGGATGTGTCTCGATGGATTTGGTGGTCGCCTCGTCAAAACGGCCACTTGCGGCGGATGGTACTGGGGGAATAAGGAAAAGAAGGCCTCTACAAGAAAACAGAGGTCCGTCCCTACTGGTAGGGACGGACCTCCATATATCAGCTTGCTTTTATTTTAAAAGGGGTACTTTTTTTTTCTGTGTCAGTTTGTCCACAATCGACGTGATCGCACCATCTCCTGTTACGTTACACGCTGTACCAAAGCTATCTTGTGCAAGGTAAAGGGCAATCATAAGGGATGTCATCGTTGGTCCGAAGCCTAACATCGTTTCAAGTAATCCCAGGGCAGCCATGACAGCTCCACCCGGAACACCAGGTGCCGCAATCATCGTGATTCCAAGCATCAGAATGAATGGGAATAGCTGAGTGAACTGTAACGCTTCTCCTTGAATGAACATGACCGCCATGGCACAGCTAACAAGGGTAATCGTGCTACCTGATAGATGGATCGTTGCCAAAAGAGGTACAGAGAAATCTGCAATTCGTTCCCTGGAACCGATTTTCTTTGAGCGCTCAAGCGTTACGGGAATCGTAGACGCCGAAGATTGTGTCCCCAATGCCGTAAAGTAAGCTGGCAGCATGCTTTTCATCATAGAAAGCGGGTTTTGTTTTCTTAACGTTCCAGCCGTTGTATATTGTAAAATTAAAAAGACTACATGTAAAAGAATGATCATAACAAATACTTTAGCGAATACAGACATGATGGCACTGACTTGTCCACCTTGAGTCATGTTCGCGAAAATTCCAAGAATATGAACCGGTAAGAGCGGAATAATGATTTTTTCAATCACAAGTTCAATAATGTTTCTGAATTCATTCATGCCCTTTTGAAGAGCGTCTCCCTTAATGGCAGCCATTCCAAGACCAATGGTGAAGGCGATGAGTAAAGCCGTCATAACGCCCATGATAGGTGGCATTTCCACTATGAAGAACCCTTTGAGAAGTGCTTCTTCGGGATTTTCAAATGATTGAGACGTTTGATTTGCCAACAAAGTTGGGTAAATAGACTTCGCAACCGTAAAGGCGAGTAAGCCGGCTAACACCGTGGAACCATAGGCGAGAGCTGTGGTTAAACCGAGCAACTTCCCTGCTCCTTTACCCATGGATCCGATTCCTGGAGCAATAAAGCCAATAATGATTAATGGAATGGCGAATCCTAGGAAATTACCGAATAATCCATTAAATGTAGCGAAGATTTTAACGAACCACTCTGGTGCAAACGCTCCAATGACAATACCTAAAGCAATACCTAAGAGGATCTTAGGCAGTAAACCTAGCTTTCTCATCTTGGTGTCCTCCTTGAAAATACAAATGTTTTTGATAGAAAGAGTGTACACCTTATAGGAGGATATTTTAATAGCTTTTCAAATAGGCGAAATCTTAAGTGTATTCAGAATAATATTGTTGGCTCCCTGTCGCAGGACTAGTTTTCCTTTGCATACATATATAATGGGCTTTGACTTAAATGTCTTTCGAATCAAGACAAATGTGGTAATTTTTATTTTCCATAGGAATCATTCTTTCCCTTTCCGATGAAAGTGATAAAATAGAAACATCTATTGTGAATATTGGAGGTAACTCATACATGAAAACGAAGTTATGCTTACTGTACGGCGGTAAATCTGCTGAACATAATGTATCCCTGCAAACAGCCAAGGCCGTGATCGGAGCCCTGGACTTAAATAAATATGAAATTCACCCTATTTTCATCTCGACGGAAGGCAGTTGGATCAAAGGTCCACAACTGAATGCTCCCGTTGAAGATGTGAAAGCATTACAGTTTAAGGATGGGAAAGAAATTGCCCCTAATGCCTTAAGTACATCCATCACTGCTTCCGGGTCTGTTGGGTACGACATGATCTTCCCGTTGCTTCACGGACCAAATGGGGAAGACGGCACGGTTCAGGGAATGCTTGAACTGTTAAATCTTCCGTATGTAGGAAATGGCGTCCTTGCCTCATCTGCTGGAATGGATAAAGTCATCATGAAGAATTTATTTGCTCAAGCAGGCATTCCGCAAGTCCATTACACTTGGTTCATCCGCAGCACATGGAAAGGAAATCCTGAGTCCGCTTACAAACAAGTGGAAGAAGAGATTGGCTACCCTTGTTTTGTGAAACCGGCTAACTTAGGTTCATCAGTAGGAATCAGCAAATGTACGTCGCGTGAAGAACTGCAGGCGGCATTCGAGGAAGCGTTCCAGTTCGACCGTAAGATCATCATCGAAGAAGGTGTGAAAGCACGTGAAATCGAGCTCGGTGTATTAGGGAATGACCAGCCGGAATGCTCAGTTGCAGGTGAAATCGTACCTAAAAAAGACTTCTATGATTACAAAGCGAAATATGAAGACGGAGATACTGCCCTCATCATTCCTGCAGAAGTAGAGGGAAGCATCTACAATGAAATGAAAAATATCGCGATTCAATCGTATAAAGCCCTGGATTGTTCAGGACTTGTGCGTGCGGACTTCTTCTTAACAGAAGATGGTCAGATTTATATGAATGAAGTCAACACGATGCCCGGCTTCACACCATTCAGTATGTTCCCGCTTCTATGGAAGCACACAGGTGTAGACTATCCTACCCTGATCGGAAAATTAGTGGAGCTTGGCTTAGAGCGTTATCAAGACAAACAAACAATTAAACATACGATGTAACACTCGATATTTGGGACTGACCAGAGGATTCACCGTCTAAAGGCAGTCCCTGTTCTGTTTTTATTAAAAAGAGTAAAAGGAGAAAGCGAATGTTTGAGAAAAAAATGAAAGAAATATGCAACATTCTTGATGTGAAAAACGATCTTTCCAAGTTTGAGTCGGTGGTGGTAAAAGGCGTTTCCATCGATACGAGAAAGATTGAAGATGCTAATCTGTTCGTTCCTTTTAAAGGGGAAAACGTGGACGGTCATCGATTTGTTCGAGATGCCATTGAAAATGGTGCGTCTGCTGCTCTTTGGGATATCAATGTTCCTAATCCACCTGAAGATATTCCCGTCATTGTGGTGGAAGATCCGCTGCTGGCCCTTCAGTCATTGGCGAATCAATATCGCCATGAGCTGGATTTAAAGGTAGTTGGAATCACAGGCAGTAATGGAAAAACAACAACGAAAGATATTGTGGCAAACCTTTTGTCAGTGAAATATCGAGTTCATAAAACTCAAGGGAACTATAACAACCACATCGGTCTTCCATTAACAATCCTTTCCCTGCCTCAGGATTCAGAAGTGGCTGTACTTGAAATGGGAATGAGTGGATTCGGGGAAATTGAACTTCTATCAGAGATTTCTCAGCCCGACGCTGCCATCATCACCAACATTGGAGAATCACATCTTCAGGATCTGGGATCACGGGAAGGTATCGCCAAAGCCAAATTGGAGATTGTGAAGGGCCTGAAGTCTGATGGGTTATTTGCATACTACGGAGATGAACCGCTGTTACAGGATGGTGTTCAAACACTCAACCTGAAGCATGTGGAGACTTTCGGAAGAAGCGAATCCAACACGATTTATCCAACAAAAATCAATATGGATAATAAAGGGAGTCATTTTGAGACTTCTCTCGCTGAAGGAGAAACATTCTTTCTTCCCGTATTAGGGGTTCATAATATCCACAACGCTCTAGCCGGGATTCTCATTGCCCGTAAATTTGGTCTCAGTGTCGATGACATGAAAGAAGGCTTACAGTCGTTAAAGCTGACCCAAATGAGAATGGAAATGGTGGAAGGAAAGAAAGGCGAAAGCATCATTAACGATGCCTATAATGCCAGCCCTACCTCCATGAAAGCTGCGATTCAGCTTGTATCAGAGCTTGAGGGATTCCATACGAAAATCCTGGTGCTTGGTGATATGCTGGAGCTTGGCGACCAGCAAGAAGAATTTCATCAGGAGATTGGACAATTGATCAATCCGGAAAAAGTTCAGCATGTGTTTACATTTGGTCCTTTAGGAGGCTTTATAGGTAAGGGTGCACTTGAGAATTTCTCTCCTGATCGTGTTCACTCTTTTACAGACAAAGACAGCCTGACAAAAGAGCTGTCCTCCTTCATTACAGGGGAAGAGCTGGTTTTATTCAAGGCATCAAGGGGAATGAAGCTTGAAGAAGTCATCGATGGATTAAAGTCATAAATTTCTACAGACGTCCAAGTTTAAACCTTAACAGAAATGAACAAAATGAGCTTGTAGATGACGGGAGGTTGGCTCGCTCCCTACCTTTTAAAAGTAAGAGGGGATAACATGATCGGTTGTTTACTAATCCATGGATTCACTGGGAGCCCTTTTGAAGTAGAGCCTTTGGCAGATTTCCTTCAAGAGAGAACCGACTGGGAAATCGTTGTGCCGACTCTGCCTGGTCATGGTGAAACCCTTGAACTAAAAGGGGTTAAACATATTGAATGGATCGAGCATGCTGAGGATGAGCTCCAGGCTCTTATTGAGAAATGCGATGAGGTTTACGTAATCGGCTTCTCCATGGGTGGTTTGATTGCTTCGTATCTTTCGGTGAAATATGAAGTCAATAAGCTCGTGCTTTTAAGCGCAGCAGCTTATTATGTAAATGTGAAACAACTACTGAAAGATATTGGAAATATGATTAAAGAAGGAATTCAAGGAAATCTGATTGAAAACGAGCTCTACAACCGGTACAAATGGAAGGTGACCAAAACCCCAGTTCTGTCCACATACGAATTTAGAAAAGTCGTTCGTATTGCTCGTCCGCTCCTGAAAAAGGTTAATGTTCCAACCTTTATTGCCCAAGGAGAGATTGATGGAATAGTCCCCCCTAAAGCTGCAAAATATATATACGAGACTATTTCTTCCCAAGAAAAAAACCTTTTTTATTCCCCTAAAGCAAAACATTTGATTTGTCATAGTGAAGATAAGCAAGAACTTTTCGAAGAGATCCACCAATTCCTGCTAAATGAATAGATTGACTATTTGACATTAGATTGAAATTCATTTCTAGAAGTGGTAACATAGCTACAACATAGTTCTTAATTTGTTGGACGTGCTAGCTCTTCTATTTTGAAGAGTGTATTTTTTTGTACCAAACATAAAAACTAAACATCTCATATAGACGGTTTTAGATTAGATACCGAAGTCTTTCGGTGGGTAAGATTTCGTTCCGACCTAAAAATATAATCAGATAATGATTAGTTATAAAAGATGTAAATTAAAGGAGAATGTAACATTGACAAAGTTTGCAGATTTAAACTTAAGCGCATCTACGTTGAAATCAATTAAACGTATGGGCTTTGAAGAAGCGACACCAATTCAGGCGAGTACAATTCCAGTCGGTTTAGAAGGTAAGGATATTATCGGTCAGGCACAAACTGGAACAGGTAAAACAACAGCATTTGGAATTCCGATGATCGAGAAAATCGATGTGAAAAATCCAAACGTTCAAGCTCTTATCATTGCACCAACTCGTGAACTTGCCATCCAAGTTTCTGAAGAGTTATATCGTATCGGAGCTGACAAGCGTGCACGTGTGTTATCTGTCTACGGAGGACAGGACATCCAACGTCAAATCCGCGCGATGAAAAAGAACCCTCATATCATCGTTGGTACACCAGGTCGTCTTCTTGACCATATCAAACGTAAAACACTCAACCTTGAAAACGTTGAAACATTAGTGCTTGACGAAGCAGACGAAATGCTGAACATGGGCTTCATCGAAGACATCGAAAGCATTCTTGAGACGGTTCCAAGCACAAGACAAACACTTCTATTCTCTGCAACAATGCCGGATCCTATCCGACGCATTGCAAATCGCTTTATGACAGAGCCGGAAGTAATCAAAGTAAAGTCAAAAGAAGTAACGGTTTCGAACATCGAACAATTCTTCACTAAAGTAAGCGAAAAAGAAAAATTCGATACTCTTTCCCGTTTAATCGACGTTCAATCACCTGAACTTGCGATTGTATTCGGTCGTACAAAACGCAGAGTAGACGAATTAGCGCGTGCTCTTAGCATTCGCGGCTACCTGGCAGAAGGTATTCACGGAGATCTTTCTCAAGCTCGTCGTATGACGGTTCTTAAGAAGTTCAAAGAGGGACGCATCGATATCCTGATCGCAACAGACGTTGCCGCTCGTGGATTAGATATCTCCGGCGTAACGCATGTTTACAACTTTGATATTCCTCAAGATCCTGAAAGCTACGTTCACCGTATCGGACGTACAGGTCGTGCAGGTAAGAAAGGGATGTCCATCACTTTTGTAACACCAAGAGAAATGGGTTACCTGAAGATCGTTGAACAAACAACGAAGAAAAAAATGACGGCTCTTAAGCCACCTAGCTTAAACGAAGCTCTTGAAGGACAACAACGCTTAGCTCTTGAAAAATTAGCTGAAGCTGCTAAAGAAAGTGATCTTAAGGATTACTATCCATTAGCAGAAGAATTCCTTGGAGGCCACGATTCTGTTCAAGCAGTTGCAGCAGCAATCCGTGTCCTGACGAAAGAGCCGGATACAACACCAGTTGATATCACTGAAGAGCGTCCATTACCATCAAGAGGTGGTGGAAATCGCGGCGGTGGATACAAAGGTGGAGCACGCAGCGGTAAAGGCGGAAGCCGTGGTGGATCACCACGCAGCGGCGGTGGAAATCGCGGAGGCGGAAGCCGTGGCGGAGATCGCAACCGTACTGGCGGCGGCAGACCACAATCTTCAAGCAAACGTAAATCTTATAACAATTCTTGATTTTGATTGAGAATGGGAACACGATGACCTTTGGGTTGTCGTGTTTTTTTTGTTTGTGCTGGTTGGATTAGGAGGTGTGGGAAAGGAGCAAGGATCACGGTTTGTTTCCATTTTTTACAAAAAGACGCAATTATTGTGTGAAACGACGCAATAAACAGAAAAAAGACGCAATTAAGGTGAAAAAAGACGCAATTATTCAGATATCGACGCAATTAAACCCCAAAACGACGCAATTAGTGATAAACTGTGGATTTTTTAATGGAAAAGAAGGGTTTTTTAAGCCTGTGGCGAACTAGAGTAAGCAGAACCTTACAGGAGAGTGATCAATTGATCTGTAAAGAATTTAAAATCCCTATCAATATTGAAAATAGCCAAGCATTATTATGGCGCCTGCCTCTCAATCATCAAAAGACTCCCATCGTAGATAAAGATTTAAAGAAAAGAAAAGCAGGTTACAACGGTGAAGCAACCGTCTACTACCACCTCGGCTTCTTGAAAGACAAGAAATATAGAATCTTTTATGATGTGAGGCTTCCTCTATTCTCAAGCTTTTTCCAAATGGATTTCCTTATCCTCACTCCATTCTATATTTTAATTATCGAAGTAAAGAACATCTCAGGAATAGTCACCATTGATCCATTCTTAAGACAGCTTACCCGTACTTATAAAGGATTAACAGAAGGATTCTCTGACCCGGTTTCTCAGGTTCAAAGACAAAAATTATTACTGCAAAAATGGTTCAGTATTCACAAGCTGAAACACCCTCCCATCGAACACCTCGTTGTATTCAGCAACCCATCAACTATCTTAAATTTCACCAAAACCCCACCAGCTGACTCACCTTACAGAAACATTATTCATGCCCAAAATATAATAGACAATATCAAAGATTTAAATGAGTTATACGTAAAAGATGCCATGACTGATAAAGAAATAACCAAAATGAAGAAAACCATGTTAAAAAATCATGAAGAATCCGAGATAGACTTTATGGAGACATATTCTCTTACCCAAAGCGATATTGTGACTGGAGTCCGATGTGAAAAGTGCAATCACTTACCAATGATTAGAGTAAGTGGTGCGTGGTCCTGCGTTAAGTGTGGTAGTTCATCTAAATATGCCCATATAGAAGCGCTTCGGGATTATTTCTTACTAATAAGTGATCACATAACCAATCGCCAACTGAGGGGGTTTTTACATCTGAAATCACGAAACACCTCCTATAAGATATTGAAATCCCTTCAATTAGAGACACAAGGAGGAACAAAGGCTGTCATTTATTCAAAACCAACGAGATAAACCCCCCCATTCCGCACATACTAACCCCAAAAAGGAGTCCACCCCACATGACACTCGTAAAGTTAGGCTATGTTGCCATGAGCATGAACCTCCAGAATGCATCACCTTCTCAAACTATGACCTATAAGCAGTTTTCCGGGATCAAGGATCGTGAGGCCGCTATTCATAAACTCGAACGGATCGCAAAATCGAATCTTGAAAACTGCCTGCGGCTTTTAAAGCATAATGTTCTTAATGAGATTCATTTTTTCAGGTTCAGTTCAAAGTTGATCCCTCTTGCGAATCATCCTGAATTGAAAGGATGGGATTTCATATCTCCGTTAAAGGAGGAGCTCAGAGCGATTGAAGAGTACCTGAAGCTTCATCCCATGAGGGTGGATTTTCACCCTGATCATTTTGTCTTGCTCAATTCCAGTGATGTGGATGTGTTAAAAAATACGCTGAAGACGTTAAGAATGCATGAGGCATTATTAAAAGGCATGGGAATCGATCCGACTCACCGCTGTGTACTCCATGTAGGTGGTGCATATGAAGACAAAGAAAAGGCACTTGAGCAATTCATACACAATTGGGGTCTGACTCCCGTTTCTCTTCAACAAATGATCATTCTCGAAAATGATGATACGGTATTCAGTGCAGCTGATGCCCTTTATCTATGTGAAAAGCTCGGGATCCCCCTTGTATTTGACTACCATCATCATCTTGCTTATAACGAAAGGGACTGGTTGTTGGATTGGGAGAGGATCGTTGGAACGTGGATCCAGTCATCGTTACCTGTGAAGATGCATATTTCAAGCCCTCGATCCCAGGAAGATTACAAAGCCCATGCCGATTTCATCACCCCTAAGATGTTTCTTAATTTTCTTCAAGGGATAAAGGGAACGGTGGATGAAATTGATTGTATGATTGAAGCGAAGAAAAAGGATGACGCATTGTTCCGATTAGTGGAGGACCTGCAGGGGATTGAGGGGATTGAGTGGGTGGATAAAAGTTCGTTTAGGATAAAATAGGCAAATCTCCCAAAGCTTTCTCCTTAATCTGAAACCATCTCTGTTCCAAATCGTAAATATACTGTAAGATTTAGTAAAAGAGAGAAGTGAGGGGATAGGTATGATCGGAGAGCCGCAAAAACGGATTTCACCAAAGGCTTTAAAGGTGTGGAAGATATATGGTGTGTTTGAAACGTTGATCGTTGCAGCTGTAGCCGCAGGAGCGATTACTTTAACTGTTATGTTTGAGTGGCCACAATGGATCATTGCAGCAGCAGTGGCCGTGTTGCTTCTATTTACATATTTGTTTGTTTTCTTTATTCCAACGATCAAATGGAAGAGATGGCGTTATGAGGTGAGGGAGCAGGAGATTGAGCTTCAAAGAGGAATTTTTATCGTGAAGCGCACATTGGTACCGATGGTGAGGGTCCAGCATGTTGATACGGTTCAGGGGCCAATTCTAAAAAAGTATAGGTTGGCAACCATTACGATCTCGACGGCAGCCACGGTTCATGAGATACCGGCATTGGATGTGGAGGAGGCAGATGAATTGAGAAACTCCATTTCACAACTTGCGAGGGTGGCGGAAGATGATGTCTGAGCACAAGAGACTTCATCCTATTTCAGCCGTAGCGAATTTTGTTAAGCAGTTAAAGGACTTGGTCGTTCCCTTTGTCTTTTTATTTGTATTGAATAACCAGGGAGAGAAGACAGGATTTTGGGATTATATGCCTCTTATATCCATGGCGGCAGTTCTTGTGTTCGTTCTGGTCACAGGGATTGTGAAGTGGCTTCGGTTTACATATCGAGTGGAAGAAGGGGAGCTGCGGATCGAGTACGGACTATTCGTTAAAAAGAAGAGGTATATCCCCATTGACCGGATTCAGAGTTTGAATTTTTCTGAGGGCATTCTGCACCGTCCTTTTGGGTTGGTTAAGGTCAAGGTCGAAACGGCAGGGTCTTCGAATCCCCGGGAATCAGAAGCAGAATTGACCGCTATTTTAAAAGAAGAAGCAATAGAGTTGGAGGAAATGATTTATCGGGAGAAAAAGGGTAACATCGTAACCGACGATCTGTCAGGCGAAAATACGGGGACTCTGAAAGATGAAGCCCCCTTTTTCAAGCTCTCCTCGAGAGACATTTGGGTTCTTGCTACGACTTCAGGCGGGGTCGGGGTCATTATTTCCGGGGTGTTTGTTTTCTTGTCCCAATTTAATGAGTTCATTCCGTACGAAGCTGTGTACGATGAGCTGGCTGTTTTTGTGAAGAGCGGAGTGTTTGTCGTTTCGGTGATGGCCTTTTTGGGCTTGCTTGTTGCCTGGCTATTATCGATTGCCTGGACATTTATTATTTATGGTGATTTCAGAATAAAAATTGTGGATGATCACATTGTCATGACAAGAGGGCTCCTGGAGAAGAAGCAGGTAACGGTTCCCTTGAATCGTGTTCAAGGAATCCGGGTAGTGGAAAATCCAATCAGGCAGTTATTGGGGTATTGCACCATCCACATTGAAAATGCAGGTGGATCTGTTTTAGAGAAAGACAGTACAAGTATAAAATTATTCCCGATAGTAAAAAAGAAACGAATTCAGGGATTATTAAATGACTTATTTCCGGATTATGTCATTCACGATGACTTTAAGAGACTTCCGGGACGATCCTTAAGAAGATATGTGTTCAGACAGGCAGTCTGGGTGGTGGTCCCGACGGCGGCTGTTTGTTTTATGTACTGGCCATATGGTCTTTGGGCCGGCTTGTTGATGATTCCTTTCGGGATTCTCGGATACTACCAATATCGTGCCGGGGGCTGGAAGATTGTTGATGGACAATTATCATTACAGTATAGGGGCGTATTGAAAAATACGATGCATATAAAGAAAAGTCGCATTCAATCTCTGGACACCCATGAAAGCTGGTTTCAAACGAGAAAAGACTTGGGCAGTCTCAGAACGACGATAAAATCTGGAGAGACTGGGTATGCCAGTCCGATCCGGGATCTTGAAAAGAAGGACCTCCGAACCATTGCTTCTTGGTTTTCTCATAGTATGTAAACGATAAAAGTGACCCGCGATTCGTTAGCGGGTCACTTTTGTTTCTTATTTATTACTTGAAATCCACCCGATCACAAAGCCGCCGATTAGTCCGAAGATATGGGCCGTTATGTTGATTCCTGATTGCATGAAGGTCATGACTACACCAATGACGACGATCGGTAGGATGATTTGCCGGCTTTCTCTCGTGATGAAATGATTTTTTAAAATAATCATGGCGATGTAAAAGCCGAATAACCCGAAAATCGCTCCTGATGCTCCCACATGACTATACGTAAGGGGCTTGATAATATACGTAATGATATTGGCAAACACGCCGCTTGCTAAATATAGACCGATAAACTTCGCTTTTCCCAGATGCTTTTCCAATGGGGGGCCAAACAGGACAAGGGAAAACGAATTGAACAGCAGATGAGCGAATCCCAAATGTACAAAGATAGGGGTGACGAGTCTCCACCATTCTCCTTCGCTAATAAATAAATTCACACCGGCCAGCTGCTCGTACACCCACAGTTGTGGAAAAATAGGAAGTGCACTGACAAGGTATAGGGCGATATGAATGAATACAATCAGGGAAATAATGGGGTAGAACCGTAAAAATTGTGAAAAACTTTCAGTCCGGACAAACATATTGTATCCTCCTAAGTAGGTTGTTTCTTTTTATAGCATTACTAAATCATTTATTTAAAAAAAACGCAGTCAATACTATAGTATAAGAAAACGTCGGAAATCACGAGTATAGTTCATTATACAATTATGCAAGACAGGACAAGAGTAGAAGGGGAATCGCATATGATAAAAGGAATAGGATTGGACATCGTTGAAACAGGGCGCATTCAGAGGATGATTGAACGGCAGCCGAAGTTCGTTAAGAGAATTTTAACAGCTAAGGAGGAGGATGCTTTCTCTACATTAAACGAGCAGCGCAAGATTGAGTTCGCAGCAGGACGATTTGCAGCCAAAGAAGCTTTTGCCAAGGCGAATGGAACGGGCATCGGAACAGCACTCTCCTTTCAGGATATTGAAATCAGTAAGGATCCGAACGGAAAGCCTTATTTTTCAAAGCCGGATGGGGCGAATGCTCATCTATCCATCACTCACAGCCGGGAATTTGCGGCTGCACAGGTGATCATCGAAGAGTAAAATTATTTCAAGCTTGTCATCTTCACTAGCATAATCCTTCAGGTTGTCTCATATATTCAGTAGTGCAATAAGAGAGACAAGGCCAGGTGTTTAACAATCGCGGTTCTTTGGCGAATGGCAATTGGACTAAGGAACGGGGCTTTCTATAAGGATCGTCCATTCTTAGACGGCTGGCTTTCCCCTCTCTCAATTACGTTTATCCTGGGACAAAAGGGGTTGAAAAAATGAAGAAAAAGCTAGTGATACTAGTGATGGCCATGTTAGCGGTGCTTATGCTGGCTGCTTGTGGAGAGCAATCGAAAGAAGATGTAACCAAGGATCTTAAGGCTAAAGTAGAGGATATGAAGGGGTACAAAGCAGATGCAAAAATGACCCTGCAGGTGGGCGACGAGCCTCAAACCTATGATGTGGAAGTGTGGCATAATGACCCTAATTATTATCGAGTGGCATTAAAGAACGCTGCGAAAGATCAGAGTCAAATGATCTTACGTAATGATGAGGGAGTATTTGTCCTTACGCCGGCACTGAACAAAAGCTTCCGATTCCAAAGCAACTGGCCTGAAAATAGCAGTCAGGCGTACTTGTATGAATCGCTTGTTCAAGATGTGTTAGAGGATAAAGAGGCTACATTCAAAGAAACAAAGGATCACTACATCTTTAACACGAAGACACGCTATCAAAACAGTCAGATGCTTCCGACTCAAGAGATTGCCTTTAACAAGAAAGACCTTACGCCGTCATCGGTCAATGTATTGGATTCTGATAAAAATCCACTTGTAAAAGTAGAGTTCTCCAAGATGGATATGAAAGCCGGATTCGATAAAAAAGACTTCGACATGAAGAAAAACATGACAGGTGCCCAACTTGAAGTACCGGTTACGGCAAATGTAGAGGACACAGAATTCACTGTTCTTTACCCAATGTCTGAAATCACCGGCACCGAATTAATTGAAGAAAAAGAAGTCGCCACCGATACGGGTAAACGCGTAATCTTAACGTACGATGGTGAAAAATCCTTCACTATCGTACAAGAAAAAACAACGGTCGTTCCAACGATGACGGTTTCTACTTCTCTTAAAGGTGAATTAGTGGACTTAGGATTCACAGTAGCGGCCATGACAGAGCAATCAATCAGATGGACCAATAACGGAGTGGACTATATGCTTGCCTCCAATGACCTGACTCCTTCTGAGATGGTGATGGTAGCTCAATCCGTACAAGGTTCGATGGTGAAATAAAATAACTGAACGGGGCGGGCCTATCAGGTTCGCCTCTTTTCTTGGTGTGCGTGAGGGAGAGGTGATAGAAGAGAAATAAAAGTATCATCTACCCAACGCCAGTAAAAGAAATTAATATCGCTCTAAAAACCCAAAGGTCTTCCTCGAACGGCCTCATAAACACTTATCCACCCCCCCTCTTCAAAATTCTATTTGACACAATGAATGAAAATATGAATAATCAATGGTATTCTTGAATAGAATGACAATGTTTTGTGTAAAGATATGAGGAAGTGAACAGAGTGGAAACCCAGACCCAATTTTTTCGTGATACATGGGCAGAAATCAACCTAGATCATTTATATGAAAACGTAAAGAATATTAGAGACCATATTCCTGGAGATGTAAAAGTGTTTGCGGTAGTGAAAGCGAATGCTTATGGGCATGGGGATGTGCAAACCGCTTTTACTGCTCTTTCTGCTGGGGCACACGGCTTAGCTGTTGCATTCTTAGACGAAGCGATTTCGTTAAGAAGAGCAGGCGTATCCGCTCCGATTCTCGTATTAGGTGTTACGAGACCGAAAGATGTCAAGATTGCGGCCGATTTGGATATTTCGTTAACCACATTCCATCAAGAGTGGCTTGTGGAAGCCGAAAATCAGCTGTCAGAAGGAGATCGATTAAACCTTCATATCAAGTGCGATACCGGGATGGGTCGGATAGGCGTTCGTTCCACTGAGGAATTAATGGCTATCGAACAGTATGTTCAAGCTCATTCCCAATTTAAGCTTGAGGGGATCTTTACCCATTTTGCCACAGCTGATGAGTTAAACGATGACTATCTTGACCGGCAGTTAGCTCGATTTGAATACATGCTGAATCAACTGGAGTCATTACCAGCTTATATTCATTCTTCAAATAGTGCCGCTACATTAAGGAAAACCAACACCCTCTTTAATGCTGTGCGGGTGGGAATTGCCATGTATGGACTGACTCCATCTCAAGAGATGAAGCCCGAGCTGCCTTTTCCTTTAAAAGAAGTGTTTTCTCTTCATTCCAGACTTATTCATACAAAAGAACTTTCAGCTGGAGAGAAAGTGAGCTATGGGGCTACTTATGAAACGGGAGAAGCAGAGTGGATTGGGACGATCCCCATTGGATACGCTGATGGCTGGCTGCGTAAATTACAAGGTCAGGACGTCATTGTGAACGGTGAGAGAGTTCCAATTGTTGGAAGGGTATGTATGGATCAATGTATGATTCGGCTGCCTGGATTTCTTGATAGGGGTACCCGTGTAACGTTAATAGGCAATCAGGGTGAAGAAGCGATTACAATGGATGAAATCGCTGATAAGCTTGATACCATTAACTATGAGATCCCTTGTATGATCACTACGAGAGTGCCGCGTATCTATATGCGAAACGGGGAGCCGACGGAAGTATCGAATAAACTCTTATCGACAGGTATTCACAGTCAACAGGAAAATAACCGCCAAATTGATGAATAATTAGTATTTTATATGGTGGATAATAGAAGAGATTGATAAATTAACTTTTCATTCCCCTTAATTGATGGTATGATAAATATGTTAATGAACAGAAACGGTATGTAGTGATTGGTGGAGGTGTAGTTTGTGTCTGAATCCAGCGCAACAACAGAAATCTTAATTCGTCTACCGCAACAGCTCGTTACAGAATTAGACGGCTTTGCAGATCAAGAAAATGTGAATCGCAATGAGTTTATTTATCGTGCAACCAAAATGTATTTAAGAGAGCGTAAGAAGAGACAATTACGTGAATCTATGAGACGCGGCTATATGGAAATGGCTAAGATTAATCTCGCAATCGCTTCAGAAGCGATTCAAGCAGAATATGAGGCAGAACATACAGTCGAACGCTTAGTAAGCGGGGGTTAATCCTTTGATTGTAAAGCGTGGTGACGTATATTTTGCAGACCTTTCTCCTGTTGTAGGATCAGAACAAGGCGGAGTTCGGCCGGTACTTGTTATTCAAAATGATATAGGGAACAGGTTTAGTCCCACAATTATTGTAGCTGCCATTACCGCTCAAATTCAAAAAGCGAAACTGCCTACTCATGTTGAAATTGATGCAAAACGTTATGGCTTTGAACGTGATTCCGTTATCTTGCTTGAACAGATTCGAACGATTGATAAACAACGTCTTACCGATAAGATTACGCACTTGGATGATGAGATGATGGAAAAAGTGGATGACGCCCTGCAAATCAGTGTAGGTCTAATCCAGTTCTAACCATGAGCTTTTCATCGTGTGCAGATACTTTATCATGCTATACAATAGGAACAATATAACTTCAAACCAGAAGGCTTGCTGATCAACAACATTCTTGATCATTAAGCCTTTTTGTTTTTTCTTTTTTCCTTTTTAGAAGAGAAGTCTAGTTCCAATTAACCCCAAAAGAAGAATATGGATAATGGAAATATAGTCAATTTTATGACAAAACACCGTAAACAATTTATAATGGGAAAAGTAAGCACTAAAAATACCCGAAAAGGCATAGGTTTTTTCTTTTTTGTATTTATTTGTTACTATTAAAGTAATTACGTCATTTTTTAGTTCACTGTTGTAAACTACTTTAAAATTAAGTTACATCATTCGGCATAAATACGAAGTACAAATTTCATATGATAGAATGGAGAGAACTAAATGTTTAGTGAAGTCACGGATTATATTCATGATAATAAATCAGATATCACTAGTATTTGGATGGAACGAATGAGGAACGAAGCGGATGAGAAGTTTCTTCAAGTTGTTTCAGATCAAGTATTTACTAAGACAAGCCATGAGTTTGTAGAAATGATTGCTTCTAACTTAAGAGATTCCAAGGAGTTCAATAGCCGGTTGGAGGATTTCGCTGAAAAGGTTGTCAGGTTGGGATGGCCTCTGACATTTGTGACAACTGCTTTAGGTACATTTGGTAAAGTGGTTTACGAAGGTATGACTAAGGATCAGCTGATCACAGATGAAAATCACGCTTCACAGGTTGAGAAGTTTGACCAATGGCTTACACCGATGTATAACAAAGTGGTTAAAGCTTATACTGAATCGTGGGAAAGAACGGTTTCTCTTCAAAAGATAGCATTGCAGGAATTATCTGCACCACTCATACCGGTATTCGAAAAGATTTCCATAATGCCTCTTGTCGGCACCATCGATACTGAACGTGCCCGCTTGATCATGGAAAACCTGTTAAATGGTGTGGTGAAGCATAGAGCGGAAGTTGTGCTGATTGATATAACAGGTGTACCGGTAGTGGATACCATGGTTGCTCATCATATCATTCAGGCGGCAGAAGCTGTGCGTTTAGTCGGGGCAAAATGTATGCTGGTGGGAATCAGACCTGAGATTGCCCAGACGATCGTTAATTTAGGAATTGATCTTAATCAGTTCAGTACAAATAGTACGTTAAGAAAAGGAATAGAAAAGGCTCTGGAAATGACAAATCGAAAAATAGTTTCGGTGGAGGGATTAGAGTGAGAATACCAATTTTAAAGCTGCATGATTGTTTGTTGATTTCCATTCAGTGGGAGCTTGATGATCAAACAGCCCTTCAATTTCAAGAAGATCTTCTGCAGAAGATTCACGAAACCAGCGCCAGAGGGGTAGTAATCGATATTACTTCCATAGATTTTATAGATTCATTCATTGCTAAAGTACTTGGGGATGTTATAAATATGTCAAGATTAATGGGTGCTAAAGTAGTCATCACGGGCATCCAGCCTGCTGTAGCGATAACGTTGATCGAGCTTGGTATCAGGTTAGAGGACGTCCTGACCGCTCTGGATCTGGAAAAAGGTCTGGAGAAATTACAATTGGAACTGGGGGACTAGGTATGGATAGCCAATCCTGCGTGAAGATCACGAATGAATGGGACATCGTTGCTGCCCGCCAGTTAGGGAGGAATGTAGCGAAAGAGCTCGGATTCGGGACCGTTGACCAAGCTCGTATCACTACGGCTATCAGCGAATTAGCACGGAACATATATTTATATGCTGGCTATGGTCAGATTTGTATTGAAAAGTTATTCGATTCCGGGAAAAAAGGTGTGCGAATTATCGCATTGGATGAAGGTCCTGGTATTGCAGATATTAGAAAAGTAATGGAAGATGGATATTCCACATCAGGCGGCTTAGGAGCAGGTTTGCCTGGAGTAAAGCGTTTAATGGACGAGTTTAACGTCGAGTCTGTGCCTGGAGAAGGGACGGATATCAGAGCGACTAAGTGGCTCCGCTAGGGGGAGTTAAATGAATTTCAGAGATTTAATGGATTCTAAATATAGAGAAATTATAGAGCACTACCTAAACGAACAAGATGAAAAAGCCCTTTATTTAGGACAGAAATTTAGTCGTAAATCAATTGAGCACCATGTTTCGCCAGAGGAAATCATTAGTCTCCATAAGAGTGTGATATTAGAAATGGAGCCTAATATACCACATCAAGTACTTCACTCATTCGATATTTTACTTGAAGTCATGATTGGCTATGGTTTTGCTTATCGGGAGCATCAGAGTCTACGAACCAAACAACAAGAATTAAATAACGAAATAGATGTAGCATCCAATATGCAACAAACCCTGTTAGGGACGGTCATCCCTTCAGTGGAAGCCTTGGACATTGGAGCTGTAAGTGTACCTGCCAAAAAGATGAACGGAGATTACTATCACTTTGTTCAGGATGAGAATGACAGCGTCAGTGTTGCCATTGCCGATGTAATTGGTAAGGGTATACCTGCAGCTCTTTGCATGTCCATGATCAAGTATGCAATGGATAGTTTACCTGAGTACCGGAATGAACCTAATGCTGTTTTGGAAAGCTTAAACAGAGTAGTGGAACAAAATGTGGATGCAAGTATGTTTATAACCATGTTTTACGGTGTATACAATTCGAAGGAACATCTATTTTCATACTCATCAGCTGGGCATGAACCCGGCTTTTTTTATAGAGAGTCAACCAATGAATTTGAAGATCTTGATGCAAAGGGTCTTTTATTAGGTGTAGATAAAAAAGCGAAGTACCGACAATACGAAAGACAGGTTGAGACAGGTGATATGATCATCCTTCTCTCCGATGGAGTAACAGAGTGCCGTTCCGAAGATGGCTTCATCGAAAGGGAAGATTTGGTTCAATTAATAAGCAAGTACCATCACCTTCCCCCTCAAGAGATTGTCAATAATGTATACAAACAACTCGAGAAGATGCAGCACTTTGAGCTTAGAGACGATTTCACTCTAATCATCATAAAAAGAAATTCATAAATAAAGTTTATTCTTGTCATAAATAGGGTAAATGTATAAGGACTTATTATAAATGTTGCCAAAAAAAAGGTGGTCTTTTTATGAACTTATCAATAGATATGAAAGAAAAAGAGAACGAGCTACTCGTCAAAGTAGCCGGTGAAATTGATGCATATACAGCTCCGAAGCTTAAAGAAACGCTTTTACCCTCTGCTGAGGCTGATAATAAAGATATAACGGTGGATCTTTCAGAAGTATCATATATGGATAGTACTGGATTAGGTGTATTTGTTGGTCTTTTCAAAACAGTTAAAGCTCGCGGTGGGCAATTAAATCTAATCGGTTTATCCGATCGTCTGCAGAGACTGTTTGATATTACAGGTTTAGGGGATATTATGAATATTAATTCCAAGGTAGAAGGTGGCGTGGAATGATGAAAGCTTTTGATTACATCGAGATGAAGATTCCCGCAAAGCCGGAGTATGTCGGGGTCATTCGTTTGACGCTTTCAGGAATTGCAAGTCGTATGGGATTTGACTACGATGCAATTGAGGATTTGAAGATTGCTACTAGTGAAGCTATCACAAATGCGGTTCAGCATGCGTATAAAGACAACGACGGAGAAGTGGTTGTTGGATTCGCGCTATATGAGGATCGTCTTGAGGTTATGGTAGCGGATCACGGTGAAAGTTTTGATTTTAAAGAAATTCGCAGTGCTGTTGGTCCTTATCATGCCGATCATTCAGTGGAGTTCTTAAGAGAAGGTGGGTTAGGCCTTTACCTTATTGAGAGCTTGATGGATGATGTAAAAGTGCATCACAAGGAGGGAGTTACAGTCTTTATGACTAAATTCCTATCAGGGGAGCAGGTGGAGAGGGATGAAAAAACTATCTCAACCTAACCAGCAGGCTCAAAAAGAAAAAGTACTTCAATGGATCAAAGACTATCAGGAAAGACAAGATGACGATGCACAAAGTCAACTGATCTTACATTATCAGAATCTTGTTGAGTCCATTGCGAGGAAATATTCAAAGGGAAGGTCTTTCCACGAAGACATTATCCAAGTAGGGATGATTGGATTGCTTGGTGCAATCAGAAGGTACGATGAATCTTTCGGTAGATCATTCGAGGCTTTTGCGATTCCGACAATCATTGGAGAGATAAAAAGGTTCCTGCGAGATAAAACGTGGAGCGTACATGTTCCACGAAGAATAAAAGAGCTTGGTCCGAAAATAAAATCTACGGTTGAAGAGTTAACCAACCAATTAGAACGTTCTCCTCAAGTCCATGAAATTGCTGAATATCTGGAAGTTAGTGAAGAAGAAGTTCTGGAAGCAATGGAAATGGGCAGGAGTTATCAAGCTTTATCAGTGGATCACTCGATTGAAGCGGATTCAGAGGGAAGCACTGTTACAATATTGGATATTGTGGGAGACCAGGATGAGGGCTACGAGAAAGTCAACCAGCGACTCGTTCTTGAGAAAGTGCTTCATGTTCTTTCCGACAGAGAAAAGGCTATTATACAACACACCTATTTAGAAAATTTAAGCCAAAAAGAAGCTGGCGAAAAGCTCGGCATTTCCCAAATGCATGTTTCCCGATTACAAAGAAGAGCGATTAAAAAGCTTAGGGAAGCCATTCAGGAAGAGATGAACGATTCGGAGAGTCATTATTAATGGCTTATCTTCAACAAAATGAAATAGAGCTTTATGCAGAGCAAGTATCGAAAAACGGAAATCCTTATTGTGGAGACAGTTATTTCTATACCTCTACAAGCGAATACTTTATCTGTGTTTTGGCCGATGGTTTAGGAAGTGGTAAGTTTGCTTATGAATCGTCTCATGTGGTCGTCGATATAGTGGAAGAACATCACCATGAGGATGTTGAAACCCTCATGAGTCGTTGTAACGAAGCTCTTCAGAAAAAACGAGGCGCTGCAGTAGCGATCATTAAAGCTTATTACCATTCCAAAGAGTTTGTGTATAGCTGTGTAGGAAATATACGTTTTTATATGTATGCACCTGAAGGAAAGATGACTTATCCATTACCGGTTACAGGGTATTTATCCGGAAGGCCGCAAACATATAAGACCCAACGTTTTCATTACGATTCCAACTCAAGATTTCTCATTCACTCAGATGGACTGAGTATATCAGGAGTAAAAAATATCCTTCAAAGATATCCAACGCTTCATGGCGCTTTAGGTGATATTCAATCTCTAGTCGACGGTACATCAGATGATACAACATACATTATAGGAAACTTACTCTAACGGTCTTAGGGTAAGTTTTTTTTGTTTATAAGCCCTTTAAAAAGTTGATTGCAATGGTAGGGTGTAAATTCAGTTGAATAATGATGTTAATTGAACAGAGTTTTCCGTTCAACATTAAGCCTTCTTCGAAAGGCTGAAAAATTGATGTTATTAAATTCGCCTTTTCAAACAAAGCGATGCTAAGAAAGTTGATTCTCGCTGCAGGATGCTCGACTCCTGCGGGAATAGCTGGACAGGTGAGACCCCGGAGACTTGCCGAGGAGGCTCACCGCCAGCCCCGCGGAAAGTGAGCATCCTGGAGCGGAAATCAACTATTACTTTCTCCTCTACAATAGCAACAAACTTTACGAATAGAGTCTTTTACAAAAACAGTTGGATTTTTACTTACCCCAGGAATTCAGTGAGTGCTGGATCGGGGGACGGTATTAGTTAATTTTCTTCTTCCTTGATGTTAGTTTGGATAGTAGCGAAGAGTGGATTGTAGCGGAAGGCACTTAACTCCTGCGGGAAATAGAGGAAAGGTCGAGACCCCGCAGACGGAACGTCGAGGAGGCTCGACTTCCTCCCCGCGGAAAGGAAGTGCCTGTAGCGGAAAGGAACGGTCACAGTGTGGATTGCGGAGACAAAGTTTCAATTCAATTCATCAGATATATGCTTTATGTTTTAAGCCGCCTTTTCAATCCTCAAAGACAATTATGGTAAAATAAATAAGAATCCTTTTAATGGAGGTAATACAATTGGCAGCAACATTAACAAATCAAGAACCATTACTTATCAGAGTATCCAAAGAATTGAACCTATCAATAAAAAATGTGAAAAACGTCATCTCACTACTGGAGGAAGGGAACACAGTTCCTTTCATCGCACGGTACCGGAAAGAACAGACCGGAGCACTAGACGAAGTTCAAATCCGTAATATTATGGATAAATGGAATTACCTGCAAAATTTAGAGCAAAGAAAAGAAGAAGTTCTTCGATTGATTGAAGAACAGGGGAAGTTGACTGAAGAGTTAACCCAGGCCATTAAAAAGGCGGATAAGCTGCAAACGGTAGAAGATTTGTACCGTCCATATAAGCAAAAAAGAAGAACAAAAGCGACCATAGCGAAAGAAAAAGGACTGGAACCACTGGCGGAATGGATCCTTACATTCCCGGCATCAGGAGAGCTTGAAGAAAAGGCTTCTCTCTACGTGTCTGAAGAAAAGGAAGTAATGACAACCGAGGAAGCTTTAAATGGAGCAAAAGACATTATTGCTGAGTACATTTCTGATGAAGCTTCATACCGAGAATACATAAGAAGTTATACATTCCGTAAAGGGTTAATTGAATCAAAGGTAAAAAAGGAAGAGGGAGACGAAAAAAAGGTCTTCGAAATGTACTACTCTTATCAAGAACCCATTCATAAAGTAGTTCCTCATCGCATTTTAGCAATGAACAGAGGGGAAAAGGAGGATATATTAAAGGTGAATATCCAGCCTGATGCAGAAGGTATCCTTAACTATTTGCAAAGACAGGTCATTAAAAATGTTCATTCCATCTCCGTCCCTCTTGTGAAGGAAGCTGTGGAAGATAGCTATAAAAGGCTGATCCAACCATCGGTAGAAAGAGAAATTCGTAATGAATTGACAGAGAAAGCAGAGGATCAAGCCATTCATATCTTCTCTGAAAACTTGAGAAAGCTATTGCTTCAGCCACCGATGAAAGGAAAAATGGTCTTGGGTGTCGATCCTGCTTTCCGAACAGGCTGTAAATTAGCGGTCATTGATGAAACAGGAAAAACTCTTGATATAAATGTGATTTATCCACATTCATCCCAGTCTCAACTCGCAAAGGCGGAAGAAGCAATAAAAGCGATAATGACAAAATATTCGATTGAGGTTGTGGCTATTGGAAATGGGACGGCATCCAGGGAAACCGAGCAATTTGTTGTAAATGTGTTAAAAGATATGGATCAATCGATCTTCTATTTAATAGTCAACGAAGCGGGAGCGAGTGTTTATTCAGCATCAGATGTGGCAAGAGAAGAGTTTCCGGACCTTCAGGTTGAAGAAAGAAGTGCCGTCTCCATTGCAAGAAGATTGCAGGATCCGTTAGCTGAATTAGTGAAAATCGATCCTAAATCAGTTGGGGTAGGGCAATATCAACATGATGTTTCACAAAAGAAGCTAAATGAATCTTTAACCTTCGTAGTGGAAACCGCTGTAAACCAAGTGGGCGTAAATGTGAATACTGCCTCCTCATCACTATTACAATATGTTGCGGGACTCTCCAAGACGGTGGCTACTAATATTGTGAAAAAGAGAGAAGAAGAAGGCAAGTTTGTTTCCAGATCCCAATTAAAGAAAATTCCAAGACTAGGTGCAAAAACGTACGAGCAATGTATAGGATTCCTGAGAATAATGGATGGGAAAGAGATACTTGATCGAACATCTATTCATCCGGACAATTATAACGATGTGAAGAAGCTTCTTGTGAAAGTTGGTTTGAGTGTAGCTGACATAGGGTCAGAAGAATTGAAACAATCTTTGAACCAATTGAATTTAGAAGAGGTTTCTGAGGAGTTGGAAATAGGGAAGTTAACGCTGAAAGATATTGTAGATTCGTTAATTCGACCAGGGCGTGATCCACGGGATGAATTTCCTAGACCTCTTCTCAAGAAGGATGTCTTGAAACTAGAAGATTTAACACAAGGTATGGAGTTACAAGGGACAGTAAGAAATGTAGTGGATTTCGGTGCGTTTATCGATGTTGGTGTGAAACAAGATGGACTTGTCCACATTTCAAAACTGAAAAATGGTTTTGTTAAGCATCCATTAGATGTGGTGTCTGTTGGGGATGTTGTAACCGTTTGGGTTGATAGCGTGGATGTTCAAAAAGGCCGAGTCGCATTGACGATGATTCAATAATCAGGTAAGAGCTGACTGCGGGGTAGTGAATGCTATCTCAGGTCAGCTCTTTTTGCCATTTAGGATGGGGTATGATTAATGTTCATACTTAAGAGCTGTTCTTCTTACGGTAAAAATACCAGCATTGATTAAGGAGCTTGATTTGATATCGATCCTTCTCAAAATAGGCTCTCCTCAATTGATTCACAAGCCAATTAGGCATGGGGTAACCTCCTTATCTCTAAGAAAGTGCCAGCTGAATCCGTGTGATGACATTCCTTTGAGTATTTTGTCATGCTGAAACAGTAAGGGTGATATCTAGTTTATGCTATAATAGGTTGTCATGTTCTAATTTAGAAAGAAGGATTTCATATGACGGACGCTGAGCTTCAATTTCTTGTTGAAAAAATATCTATTCAATCTTTTCGTAAGCCTTTCCTTCATAAAGCATATTTCAACCCAAGACTAAGAACCACTGGGGGAAGGTATATGTTAGGTAGTCATAATATTGATATTAATCGTAAATATTTGGACGAGCATGGTATGGATGAATTAATAGGAATCATTAAACATGAGTTGTGTCATTATCATTTGCATATTGAAGGTAAAGGATATAAGCATGGAGATGAAGATTTTAAGAGGCTTCTAAATGAAGTTGGGGGTCCAAGACATTGTTCGATATTAACGAGTGTGAATAATAGAAAAAGGTATTTGATTTATGTGTGCTCGAAGTGCGGGTTGGAGTTTAAAAGAAGAAGGAAGATCAATATAAGAAAATACGTGTGTGGACGTTGTAAAGGCAAGCTTAAATTAGTGAAGGAAGTTATTATGAAGGAAGGGAAATCCTGAGTGGTTACTCCCTTGATCATGAGCATCTTTTTCTAATGAAAAGTGTTTGAAAGTAGTTGACAATAAATTGCGGAGTCATTATAATCTAAAGAGTCGATAAGACGAGTTAAGCGAAAGAATGCTTTACGTTCCGCAGTAGCTCAGTGGTAGAGCTATCGGCTGTTAACCGATCGGTCGCAAGTTCGAATCTTGCCTGCGGAGCCATTTTTATGGGGAAGTACTCAAGTGGCTGAAGAGGCGCCCCTGCTAAGGGTGTAGGTCGGGCAACTGGCGCGAGGGTTCAAATCCCTCCTTCTCCGCCATTACTTTCAGAACATGGCCCATTGGTCAAGCGGTTAAGACACCGCCCTTTCACGGCGGTAACACGGGTTCGAATCCCGTATGGGTCATTTTTATTTTTGTTATTGCAACTTAATGAATATTCATTTTGCTAGCGCAAATAATGAAAGTTATTTTGCTAAAGCAAAAAACTCTGGTCCGGTAGTTCAGTTGGTTAGAATGCCTGCCTGTCACGCAGGAGGTCGCGGGTTCGAGTCCCGTCCGGACCGCCAGATTATTTATTTAAAAAGTTATTGACTTTAATGTTTTGGACATGTTATTATATAAACCTCGTCACTTTTTGACGAAACATTGGGCTATAGCCAAGCGGTAAGGCATCGCACTTTGACTGCGACATGCGTTGGTTCGAATCCAGCTAGCCCAGCCATTTAAGAGCCATTAGCTCAGTTGGTAGAGCATCTGACTTTTAATCAGAGGGTCGAAGGTTCGAATCCTTCATGGCTCACCAAAGATTTTTTGCGATAGCAAAACATCTAACCATTTATGCGGGTGTGGCGGAATTGGCAGACGCACCAGACTTAGGATCTGGCGCCGCAAGGCGTGGGGGTTCAAGTCCCTTCACCCGCACTTTGAAAGTTGTTTAAATGACTTTTTGAAAAGTTGTTGACACAACAGAGTATCCTCGTTATAATAGTGTTTGTCGCTTTAAACGCGGTCGTGGCGGAATGGCAGACGCGCTAGGTTGAGGGCCTAGTGGGGGCGACCCCGTGGAGGTTCAAGTCCTCTCGGCCGCACCAAAAGGATTTAAAACATATTGCGCCCGTAGCTCAATTGGATAGAGCGTTTGACTACGGATCAAAAGGTTAGGGGTTCGACTCCTCTCGGGCGCGCCATCTTATTTCTACAAGCGAGTGTTTCATACTCATAGTAATACATATGCTTTTCTAGCGGGAAGTAGCTCAGCTTGGTAGAGCACTTGGTTTGGGACCAAGGGGTCGCAGGTTCGAATCCTGTCTTCCCGACCATCACAATATTATATGCGGGTGTAGTTTAGTGGTAAAACCTCAGCCTTCCAAGCTGATGATGAGGGTTCGATTCCCTTCACCCGCTCCAATTTATTACTTTTATTGAACCTTGAAAACTGAACAAAACAAGACAATACGTCAACGTTAATTCTAGATTTATTTTTAAAGAGCTATTCAAACTTTTATCGGAGAGTTTGATCCTGGCTCAGGACGAACGCTGGCGGCGTGC
>NZ_JBQPEO010000008.1:0-74004 GCF_052665285.1 Rossellomorea sp. DUT-2
CGAGATGAGATTTCCCATCACGTAAGTGAGTAAGATCCCTAGAAGATGACTAGGTAGATAGGTCAGAGATGGAAGCATGGCGACATGTGGAGTTGACTGATACTAATCGATCGAGGACTTAACCACAAAGAGTCATTTTTTAAATGAACAACATGGGTCGATATTCGGCTTTCTTGACATCAATTCTTTATCTAGTTTTGAAGGAACAACCCTTCAATTGAATATTCGTCTGGTGACAATGGCGAAGAGGTCACACCCGTTCCCATGCCGAACACGGAAGTTAAGCTCTTCAGCGCCGATGGTAGTTGGGGGATCTCCCCCTGTGAGAGTAGGACGTCGCCAGGCGAAATTTTATTTTTTGCATAATCACTTTATTAGTGAGGCTGCATATAGTAGAATAGATAGTAGTAATCATCTTAAGTAACATTTATATCGTCGCGGGGTGGAGCAGTTCGGTAGCTCGTCGGGCTCATAACCCGAAGGTCGCAGGTTCAAATCCTGTCCCCGCAATACCATTTTTGACTTGGGTTAGGATATTCCTTTATGAGTCACGCATGGATAGTTATTTTGACTCTCGTCAAAAAACTTTGGTCCGGTAGTTCAGTTGGTTAGAATGCCTGCCTGTCACGCAGGAGGTCGCGGGTTCGAGTCCCGTCCGGACCGCCATTATTGTTTATTCAAACGAAACTTTGTTTCGTTTTTTTTATTGTCTGTGACCACAACCTTTACTCTCATACCCGAAAAAGGGTAAACTACATATATACATTTTCCCTTAGGGTAACAAACGATCCTAAGGGTTTTTTATACTCTAAATGACGATTAAGGAGATTAACATGAATCAGTTTGAGATCATAACGACCAGTCCAGAGGAAACAGGCCAGTTTGCAGAGAAATTGGCAGCTCATTTGAAGCCTGGAGCTGTGTTAACATTAGAAGGTGATCTTGGGGCGGGAAAAACGACTTTTACCAAAGGTCTTGCCAAAGGCCTTGGTGTCACAAAGACGGTTAACAGTCCCACCTTTACCATCATTAAAGAATATAGGGGTCGTTTGCCTCTTTATCATATGGATGTATACAGGTTGGATGATTCCTTTGAAGATTTGGGATTCGACGAATACTTTGAAGGGGAAGGTGTGACCGTCGTTGAGTGGGCTCACTTAATTCAAGATCAACTTCCGGAAGAATTATTAAGTCTATCGATTTTCCGGGAGGGCGATTCCACGAGAAGAATCGTGTTGAAGCCCTATGGCGATCGATATAGTGAATTGTGTAAGGAGATTGTGTCATGACGATATTATCGATTGATACCTCCAATTATCCGTTAGGCGTCTCGCTTATCGAGGAAGACAAAGTAATTGGGGAGTACATTACGTATATTAAGAAGAATCATTCAGTAAGAGCCATGCCGGCTATCGAACAATTGTTAAAGGATTGCGGGATTGAGGCGAAAGACTTAACGAAGGTTGTGGTTGCAAATGGTCCGGGTTCCTATACAGGTGTAAGGATAGGGGTGACCTTGGCGAAGACCCTTGCATGGTCTCTCGGCATCCCCCTTATTCCAGTATCAAGTCTTGCGACACTGGCTTCCTCTGGACGATATTTTACAGGGTATATTGTTCCCTTGTTCGATGCAAGAAGGGGACAGGTATACACGGGACTTTATGAGTTTCAGGGAGATCAATTAATTTGTGTGGAAAATGATTGCAACGTACTGCTGGAAGAATGGGTGACGAAGTTAAAAGATTTTAATAAAGATATACTCTTTGTCGGTAATGATGTTGCCCTTCACGAGAACATGATTATGGAAGTACTGGGAGATCAGGCAAAAATCGCTCCTTTTGTCAGTCATAATCCGCGTCCATCTGAGCTTGCTTTTATTGGTAGTGGTCTGAAAGAGGCGTCGGCTCATGAAGTGCTCCCTAATTATATACGGATGGCTGAAGCAGAAGTGAAATGGCTGGAATCTCAAAAAAAATCTGAATAGAAGATAAGGGAACGTTAGAATATGGATATACGATTTATGACGATTGATGATTTAGATGCTGTAATGGAAATTGAAAATCAATCTTTTAGCATTCCTTGGAGCCGGGACGCTTTCTTGAATGAGATCGAACATAACCACCTGTCTACGTATCTCGTTGCCGAGGATGAAGACAAGCTTGCAGGATACTGTGGGGTGTGGCTTGTAGTGGATGAGGCTCATATCACCAATGTGGCTGTGCTCCCGGATTATCGGGGGCGGGGCTTGGGAGAAGGCCTCATGCGCAAGATCATGGGTATTGCGATTGAATTTGGAGCTCGTGTGATGACCCTCGAAGTCAGGGTATCCAATACAGCTGCACAACATTTATATCGAAAGCTCGGGTTTCAAGATGGAGGAATCCGTAAGCGGTATTATTCCGATAATCAAGAGGATGCTTTAGTAATGTGGGTGAATTTATGAAAAAAGATATGTTTGTATTGGGAATTGAGACAAGCTGTGATGAAACAGCTGTTGCAATTGTGAAAAATGGAACAGAGATTGTGGCGAACATTGTTTCGTCTCAAATTGAAAGTCATAAGCGGTTCGGTGGAGTCGTCCCTGAAATTGCTTCACGCCATCATGTGGAGCAGGTTACGTTTGTGCTGGAGGAAGCGCTTGAACAAGCTGGTATGACGATGGACGAAATTGATTGTGTCGCCGTGACGGAAGGACCCGGTTTGGTGGGAGCCCTTCTGATTGGTGTCAATGCTGCCAAGGCACTCGCGTTTGCTCATAACAAACCTTTGGTAGGTGTCCATCACATTGCAGGACATATTTATGCAAATCGATTGGTGAAAGAGATGAGGTTTCCTCTGCTTTCATTAGTTGTTTCCGGAGGTCATACAGAGATTGTGTTCATGAAAGAGCATGGTTCGTTTCAAGTGATCGGGGAGACCCGGGATGATGCAGCCGGTGAAGCCTATGATAAAGTGGCCCGGACCTTGAGTCTTCCGTATCCTGGGGGACCCCATATCGATCGGTTGGCTCATGAAGGGGAACCTAATCTTGATTTGCCCCGTGCATGGCTGGAAGAGGGTTCCTATGATTTTAGCTTCAGTGGATTGAAGTCGGCGGTTATTAACACGCTACACAATGCGAAGCAAAAAGGAGTAACCATTCATCCACAGGACTTGGCGGCGAGCTTTCAAGCCAGTGTGATTGATGTGTTAGTGACCAAAACCGTTAAAGCGGTAAAGGAATATGGAGTGGAACAAGTATTACTTGCTGGTGGAGTTGCCGCCAATAAAGGCTTACGCGCTGCCCTTCAAGAAGCATTTGAAGGGGTGGAAGCGGAGTTGATCATTCCTCCTTTATCACTTTGTACGGATAATGCTGCTATGATTGCAGCTGCTGGAACGGTCTTATTCCAACAAGGAAAAAGAGGGAGCATGGATATGAATGCTCATCCTGGACTTGATATCGAGAACTTCTAAAAGGGAAAGCTTAAACGAAACTTCGTTTAAGCTTTTTTTTATATCCAGTGATTGTTGATATCTTGTGAGTGAATGAGAGTAAAAAGAAACGAACATACGTTTTATCAACAGACTGTGGATAAAGTGTTAGTAACTATATAAATGATGTGTACACTTTGTGAAAAAGATCTAGTGTTAATAACCTATTTCTTGGAAGTGTATGTGGATAACTCAAGTTATAATTGTGGATTATGTGGAAAAACTCTGTTAACAACGGATAAACGGGATTTGAATTGTGGATAATGATGTGGAATAAAACAGGATTGGGGTCCTAGAGTTATCCCCAATCCTGTGGATTACTGTTCTTCTTGAAGAATCTCTTCAAGTTCTGTCCATTCTTCCAATAGAGAATCAAGCTCTTCTTTTGCTTTTGTGAGGGAGTCATTGATGTCCTGTACCTTTTCGTGATCTTGAAAGACGTCAGGGTCACAGAGAAGATCCTCTTTTTCCTGGATGTCTTCTTCAAGAGCTTCCATGAGACCTTCGATTTCTTCTACTCTTCGTTTTCGTTGACGCTCAAGCTTCTTCGACTCTTTATCGATTTTATGGGACTGTTTTTGAGTTGTCACCTGTGAAGACACCTGTTCTCCTTGTTCCATCCGTTCGAGGGCAGCCAGCTCTTCCTGCTGTTGTAATTTCTCTACATAATAATCGTAATCGCCAAGGTATTCGGTCGATCCCTTTTTGGACAGTTCTACAACCTTTGTGGCAATTCGATTGATGAAATAACGGTCGTGTGATACAAAGAGAATCGTCCCAGGGTAGTCAATCAAGGCATTCTCCAGCACTTCTTTGCTGTCTAAATCCAGATGGTTCGTCGGCTCATCCAGGATCAAGACATTCCCTTTTTCCATCATGAGCTTGGAAAGTGCCAGACGTGCCTTTTCTCCACCACTCAGTGTGGAAACAGGCTTTAAGACATCTTCCCCTGAGAATAAGAAGTTCCCGAGTACAGTGCGGATTTCTTTTTCCATTTTCATTGGGTATTCGTCCCACAGTTCATTTAAGACGGTCTTATTAGAAGATAGTTCGGCTTGTTCTTGATCATAATAACTAATCGAAACATTCGATCCGAATTTAAATGCTCCTTCTAGAGGGTGCAGTTTATTGACCAATGTTTTCAACAGAGTCGATTTCCCGATCCCGTTTGGACCTACAAGGGCGATACTGTCTCCCTTTTTAACAGAGAAGTCGTTATGAGAGGAAACCTGTTCGTCTATTCCATATCCGATAGTAAGATCTTGGACGTGGAGAACATCATTTCCACTTGGACGATCAATTTGAAAAGCAAAGTTGGCAGATTTCTCATCTCCAAGGGGTCTATCCATCTTGTCCATTCGTTCCAGCTTTTTTCGGCGGCTTTGGGCCATCTTAGTTGTTGAAGCACGGGCGATATTCCGTTGGATGAAGTCTTCGAGTTTAGCGACCTCCTGTTGCTGGCGTTCGAACATCTTGAGATCCTTTTCGTAGTCTTCTGCTTTCTGTTCAAGGTATTTACTGTAGTTACCCAGGTATTTTTTGCTTCGATTACGGGAAATCTCATACACTTGATTGACGACGCTATCCAGGAAGTATCGGTCATGGGAAACAATCAGGACGGCTCCTTCATAGCTTTGAAGGTATGTCTCAAGCCACGATAAAGTCTCAATATCAAGATGGTTGGTCGGCTCATCGAGAATAAGAATGTCAGGTCTGGTTAAGAGTAGTTTACCAAGAGCGAGACGGGTTTTCTGGCCACCGCTCAAAGTGGATATCTTTGTATCGTAATCGAAATCTGCGAAATTCAAGCCGTGAAGGACAGAGCGGATATCGGCTTCATATTGGTAACCTCCAGAATCCTTGAACCTGACCTGAAGCCCATCGTATTCTTTTAATACGCGTTGATAAAGCTCTTCTTGATCATACACCGAAGGATCGGCCATCTGTTGCTCCAATATTCTTAATTGCTTTTCCTGCCTCTGCAATTCCTCGAAGACGGTCAGCATTTCCGACCAAATGGAAAGATCAGACTCCAAGCCGGTATTCTGAGCCAGGTATCCAATGGTAACCCCTTTTGGTTTCGTGATGTCTCCGGAATCATAGGAGAGATGTCCTGCAATTATTCTTAAAAGAGTCGACTTTCCTGCTCCGTTGCGTCCGACGAGAGCAACCCGATCTCTTGTCTGTATTTCAAGCTTAATATTTGATAGGATATTATCGGCACCAAAGTTTTTCGTTAGTTGATTCACTTGTAGTAGAATCATGACGTTTCACCTCTATTTCATAGTGCTAGTGTACCGTATTTGGGAGGTGAACGGCAATAAATCGACTATTAATCTTCGTACACTTAGGATAAAATATAGTGTATGATGGGTAGTAGAGTTTTAAATTCTGTATGCTTTCTATTTTGGAAGCGGTATCAGAGGTTTTGAATAGATGTGGGGGAATACAATATGAACCAGGATACAACGAAAATTCCACAGGCAACGGCTAAGCGCCTTCCGCTATATTATCGCTTTATCAAGAATCTGTACTCGTCGGGAAAGCAGAGGGTTTCATCGAAAGAATTGAGTGAAGCGGTGAAGGTCGATTCTGCCACGATACGCAGGGATTTTTCTTATTTTGGCGCGTTGGGTAAAAAGGGTTATGGATATAATGTCAATTATCTTCTATCCTTTTTTCGTAAGACATTGGATCAAGATGCTATTACGAAGGTTGTGCTGATAGGAGTAGGGAATCTCGGTACAGCTTTTCTTCATTATAATTTCATAAAAAATAATAATACTAAGATTGAAATGGCTTTTGAAGTGGATGAAAAGAAGGTTGGGACACAAATTAGCGATGTACCCGTTTATCATTTAGATGATTTAGAAGAGGGTCTTGAGGGGCATGATATTGAAGTGGCCATTCTGACGGTTCCGGCATCTTCTGCTCAGAATATCACAGACCGATTGGTTTCCTCTAATATTAAGGGAATCCTGAATTTCACTCCTGCGAGATTAACGGTGCCGGACCATATTCGAGTCCATCATATTGATTTGGCAGTTGAGCTTCAATCACTGGTATACTTCTTAAAGCATTATTCAGAGGATGACACGGAAATGTCACAAGATGGAATCATATCCGAATAGAAAATGATTCGTATTTACGTTATGATAGAATGGTAAAAGAGGAGGTGTCTCATTATGTTAGGTGCAGGTAGTATCGTACTTATAACGGTTGTTGCTTTACTGATCTTTGGACCAAAGAAATTGCCTGAGTTAGGGAAAGCAGCCGGTAATACATTACGCGAATTTAAAAATGCAACAAAGGGCTTAGCAGATGATGAGGACGATAATAGTAAAAAAGCTAAGTAGGGTAGGATGAACGCCATGAGTCAAAGTCAAAGAGACATGACAGTCTATGAACATATAGGAGAATTGCAAAAACGACTCATGTTTGTAGTCGTTTTCTTCTTGTTAGCGGTAATCGTGAGCTTTTTTCTTGCGGAGCCGTTGATTCGATACTTGCAGCACGCGGATGAAGCGAAAGAATTGACGATGAACGCCTTTCGGATTACAGACCCTCTCAAAATCTATATGGAAATGATCATGTTTATTGCGATCATCATGACATCCCCCCTTATCCTATTTCAAGTGTGGTCATTCATAAGTCCAGGCTTATACGAGAGAGAGAGGAAGGTAACGCTTAGTTACATACCGATTTCTGTCATTCTTTTCTTAGGTGGATTGTCATTTTCATATTTTATTTTGTTTCCATATGTTGTGAAATTCATGATGGGTTTATCAACCAATCTGAATATCCAGCAAGTGATTGGAATTAATGAATACTTTCATTTCCTGTTTCAAATAACCATTCCATTTGGATTTCTCTTTCAACTGCCGGTTATTATGCTGTTTCTGACACGCCTTGGGATTATTACCCCGATGCTGCTGGCGCAAATGAGAAAAGTGGCGTACTTCATACTGTTGGTCATTGCAGCCTTCATTACACCACCGGACATCGTCTCGCATTTAATGGTGACCGTTCCTTTGCTTCTTCTTTATGAAATCAGTATTTGGATTTCTAAAATCGGGTATAAAAAGGTTTTAGAAGCAGAACAAAAGCTTGAAATGGAACAGTTCGAGGATAAAAATAAGGATTGATCATTTGATCAATCCTTATTTTTTATTCTCTATTTTCTTTTTGATTTTGAAATGCAGCAACACCATCCGCAACCCGGAGCCAAAATCAAGGGTTGCCAGAAAGACAAGCATATAAGCGAAAAATCCCCAACCATCATCCTGTACATTTTGCACAGCAAAGTATGTGAAGAGCACACCGAGAAGGAGATAGATCACGCCTGAGAATAATGGTGATCTCCTCATAGAAATAATCCTCCAATAAATCCTTGTATTTGTTCAGCTTCGTTGATCATTTTTTCAATTTCATCCTTATAGATAGATTGCATTAGAACGACCGTTGTATTCATGGCAACATGGGCAAATATTGGAACCAGGATACGCTTCGTTTTGACATAAAGAAACGCAAAGGTAAAGCCCATGGCAGAGTACAGGATCACATGCACAGGCTCAAAATGAGCAAGGGCAAAGATAACAGAGCTGATTAACGCGGCGAAGAAGAAATTCATCTTCTCGTAAAGAACGCCGAAGATAATCTTTCTGAATACTATCTCTTCCAGTATAGGCCCGATGATTGCAGCGACCATCATGGATAGGGGTACCTTTTCAATAATGCTGATAATCATCTGAGTGTTTTCAGACCCCATCTCGATTCCGAGCGCATACTCGACTTGTATGGCGACGGATTGAGCAATGAACGCCATAAAGATTCCGACCACGGCCCATACGATGGAACTGCCTGCATTCATGGGAGCGGAACGTTCAAGTCCGGTGCTTGTTTCACTCTTCCTTAGAATGCCCCACACAACGAGCAGCGTTAACGTAAAGCTGATGATGAGCCAATATCCCGGAACAACACTTTTAACTGTATCTTCGGGTTGTCCAAGCACATCTACACCAATCTTAAGTAATAAGGGGATGCCTACAATACTTGAAAGCTGCATGACAATATAGGTAATTAAGATATATCCGAAATGTTTTTTCAACGTTTGATCTCCTTTGGCACCTGTTAGATGAAGAACAACTTCATTTCATCTTGATCTCACTCTTGTACAATTCTACTAAGAAAAGAGGAACTGTTCAAATCTAAGGGTTTTGTTAGAATTGTCACACTTCAATCGATAGTAATAAAGCCATACGGGGAGGCATAGGATAGGAGGGTGTGAAAAAAAGAGAAATATGACGAAAAAAATTTTAAGCAGGACTCTTGCAAAATGAAAACGAATTAATTAATATAATAGTTGTGTTAGCACTCACAGTGAGCGAGTGCTAATAAATATCATTTACATAATTTCAAGGAGGTTGTTTCACTTGTTAAAACCACTAGGTGATCGCGTCGTTATCGAGCTAGTTGAGTCAGAAGAAAAAACAGCAAGCGGTATTGTGCTACCGGATTCCGCAAAGGAAAAGCCACAAGAGGGTAAAGTGATGGCTGTAGGTACTGGTCGCATTCTTGACAACGGTGAGCGCGTTGCTCTTGAGGTAGCTGTCGGCGATCGAATCATTTTCTCTAAATACGCTGGTACAGAAGTGAAATACCAAGGCACAGAATACCTGATCCTTCGTGATAGCGATATTCTGGCTGTAGTTGGCGAATAATCAAACTTCGTATATAAACAATACTTTATTTAAATAAGAGGAGGACTTTATCAATGGCTAAAGATATTAAATTCAGCGAAGAAGCACGCCGTTCCATGCTTCGCGGTGTCGATCAATTAGCAAATGCAGTAAAAGTAACTCTTGGACCAAAAGGACGTAACGTGGTACTTGAGAAAAAATTCGGTTCACCACTTATTACAAATGATGGTGTAACCATTGCGAAAGAAATCGAACTCGAAGATGCATTCGAAAACATGGGTGCGAAATTGGTTGCTGAAGTAGCAAGCAAAACAAATGAAATCGCCGGTGACGGTACAACGACTGCAACGGTCCTTGCTCAAGCGATGATCCGTGAAGGTCTTAAAAACGTAACAGCTGGTGCTAACCCTGTTGGCGTTCGTAAAGGGATCGAAAAAGCGGTTCAAGCGGCTATCGAAGAATTAAAAGTGATTTCTAAGCCAATCGAAGGCAAAGATTCCATCGCTCAGGTTGCGGCAATCTCAGCTGCTGACGAAGAAGTGGGTCAACTGATTGCAGAAGCAATGGAGCGCGTTGGGAACGACGGTGTTATCACGATCGAAGAATCAAAAGGATTCACAACAGAACTTGATGTTGTAGAAGGAATGCAATTTGACCGTGGATATGCATCTCCATACATGGTGACTGATTCTGATAAGATGGAAGCCGTTCTTGAAAATCCATACATCTTAATCACTGACAAGAAAATCGGCAACATCCAGGAAGTACTTCCTGTTCTTGAGCAAGTCGTACAACAAGGTAAGCCACTATTAATGGTAGCGGAAGATGTTGAAGGTGAAGCACTTGCAACGCTTGTTGTGAACAAACTTCGCGGAACATTCAACGCTGTTGCTGTTAAAGCGCCTGGCTTCGGTGACCGTCGTAAAGCAATGCTTGAAGACTTAGCGGTACTTACAGGTGGAGAAGTGATCACAGAGGATCTTGGACTGGATCTTAAATCTGCGAACATCACTCAACTTGGCCGCGCTGCGAAAGTAGTGGTAACGAAAGAAAACACTACTGTTGTAGAAGGTTCTGGAGATCCGGAAAAAATCGCAGCTCGCGTAAACCAAATCCGTGCTCAATTAGAAGAGTCCACTTCTGAATTCGACAAGGAAAAATTACAAGAGCGCCTTGCTAAGCTTGCAGGTGGAGTAGCAGTCGTGAAAGTTGGAGCTGCGACTGAAACTGAGCTTAAAGAGCGTAAGCTTCGTATCGAAGACGCATTGAACTCTACTCGTGCAGCAGTGGAAGAAGGTATCGTTTCCGGTGGTGGTACTGCCCTTGTGAACGTATACAACAAAGTAGCATCAATCGAAGCGGATGCAGATGTAGCAACTGGTATCAACATCGTGCTGCGTGCTCTTGAAGAGCCGATCCGTCAAATCGCTCACAACGCTGGATTAGAAGGTTCTATCATCGTAGAACGTCTGAAGAAGGAAGAAGTAGGTGTCGGATTCAACGCAGCTACTGGTGAGTGGGTCAACATGATCGAAAAAGGTATCGTAGATCCTACCAAAGTAACTCGTTCTGCACTTCAAAACGCAGCGTCTGTAGCAGCAATGTTCCTGACTACTGAAGCAGTAGTAGCGGACATTCCTGAAGAAGGCGGCGGCATGCCAGATATGTCTGGTATGGGCGGCATGGGTGGAATGGGCGGCATGATGTAATAACGCCCCCAAACCCTTGATATGAGTGGGTTTTTGAGTAAGGTAAGAGTGAAATGCTAACATTTTGCTAACATTGAGGATATTAACGGAGGCTTCTCATGAGTTCGCAGAACTTTTGGGAAGCTTCTTTTTTCATTTCATGGGTTACGTGGAGATACACATTTTTAGTAATTTGATCATCTGTATGACCGAGCCGATCCATGATTTGTTCAAGCGAAACACCGGCTTCTGCTAAGAGAGACGTATGCGTATGTCTCAAAGAGTGTGGTGTTAATGACGAATTTAAATCGGCCATATTAAGTAGTCTCTTCATTCTGTTTTGTACTGTCTTAATGACAATTGGATAACCGAATTTTCTTTCCATCTTCGCAAATATAAAATCTTGATCGTAGTAATCTTTCCCTATTCTCTTAATTACTTCATTTTGAACTTCCTTATGTTTCATTAAGGCTCCAATTACTTCTTCATCTACAATAATTTTTCTCCTTGACTTTCGGGTTTTCGGTGTCACTAATTGATATTCTAAGGTATTATTATTGGGATTGTAATAAGTCTTGGTTATACTTATGTTGTGGTTTATGAAGTCCACATCCTTCCACTTAAGAGCAACTAGCTCTCCAACCCTTATTCCTGTATAGGCTAAGACCAAAAACACCAGGTAATCATGTTCAAGCCCATTATATTTGGCTGTTTCTAAAAACAAGGCGAGCTCTTCTTTTTCAAGGTACTTTGGAATTTCCTCTTCCTCTAACTGTTCAATCGTTTTCTTATCTTTTTTTACATAAGCAAACTCGGTAGGATCTTTCTTAATTAGCTCCAGTTCGAGTGCCTTTCGGAATATCATTCTTCCTGTTCTGTTAATTCCATCCCTGGTACTATCAGAGTAACCTTGGTCTTTTAGGTCGTTTAAAGCATCTTGATACATCTTTCTTGTAATGTCTTTTAATTTTAGTTGAGCAAAGTAGGTCAATAATTTTCCAATCTCATGGAGGCGTACACGAATAGTTCCCGGCTTTACATCTTTTGAATCACTATAGACGGGAAGCCACTCAGCTGCAAAATCACTGAAGGCTTTATCTGTTTCCTCTAAATATATTCCTTGGTTTACTTCATGAATTAGAGTGGCAGCAGCTTCTTCAGCCTCCTGTTTAGTATTAAAACCGCTCTTTACTTTTTGTTTTCTTTTTCCGGTGATTGGATCTAGTCCAATATCAATGGTAAAAGCCCATTTTGAGCCACAAATGCATTTTTTCTTTTTGCACTTGCAACCTCTTCTGTAGAAATGTCCTCTCATATCATTGATTTACCTCTCTTTCTTATAATGATTTGCTTTAAAATAACATTATGTCCACTCAAGAAGAAATAATTCGAGAAAATAATAAAGAGAAGTAAAAGTCTAAGGCATTAGCAAAACATAAGAAAATTGAAAATAATAACTTGTTATGGGATAATTAGGATAATAAAAACCTGAAATCTATACCCCTTTTTAGGATAGAAAGGATATACCCCGATGTGAATTCTTAGTTACTAGTTAAAATGATAAAACTAAATAAATTTACTATTGATAGAATAAAAGGGGTATAAAAATGTTTAAAAATAGGTCGTTTAATTACTTATGGATAGGTCAATCAATAGCAGACATAGCTGACGTTTTTTATATAATTGCAACTATTTCTGTATTGTATAACTTATCACAATCAGCAACTTTAACTGCAATGGTTCCACTAGTAATTACTAGTGCAATGTTTATCTCTGGAGTTATTTCTCCACTATTAATAGATAAATATATTATTAATAAACTTTTATTTGTGACTCAGTTAATGAAAACAGGTTTATTGATAGTGTTATGGTGCTTTTCTTATTACATTTCTTTCGACTCAATATTCCTACTGTTAGTTATAGTCTTCCTGATTGGGTTATTAGATGGGTGTGCTAACCCATTAAAGAACTCACTAGTGCCTATCCTCGTTTCTGAAGAACAGTTGGTAAAGGCTAATAGTTTAGTTTCTGCCCTATATCAAACAATTAAATTAGGTAGTTGGCCAATTGGTAGTATTTTATTGGTTTTAATTGGATATAAGTTAGTAATACTAACAGTTTGCGTCTTATATCTTTTTTCATCTATTTTAATCGGATTGATAGAAAATGTAAAAAAAGTAGAACAGCCATTAACAATTAGTAAAGGAACACAGTTAAAAGAAGGTTGGGTTTTAATTTGGAATAATAAAAGACTGAGAACATTAATCAGTATGGATATCATGGAAACTATCGCAAGTGTTGTCTGGATTGCAGCAATTCTTTATATCTACGTTGAAGAAGCGTTAGGTGTGGATAAAGAATGGTGGGGATATATTAACGGATCATTTTTTCTAGGTTTGTTTGTAGGATCTTTATTTTCCTTAAAGAAAGACAAATTGTTGGAAAGATATTCTTATAATTTCATCTTATTAGGGACGAGCTTAAGTGCGGTATTAACATTGCTTTTTGGTAATATCTCAATACCAATTTTAGCTTTAATCCTATCTGGCATGATAGGTTTATTTTCACAACCTAAAGATGTGTCTCAGCAAACTATATTACAAAAAAGCACAACAACAGATTTATTACCTAAAGTTTTCTCAGCTCAAATGACGCTCGTAACAAGTATTTTTGGTGTGACTTCATTAGTCTTTGGAATCATTGTTGATAAGGTGGGAATTCACTGGGTGTTCAATATATCAGGAGCTTTATTATTAGTAGTAACACTCCTAGTTATAAAGTCCAGAGATTTCTTAGTATTAAGCAAAGTAAAACAATTACAACAATAAAAAAATTTAGAACTCATTAGGCTTCTAATGAGTTCTATTTTCTGAAGGTTTAGTTGTTAAGAGAATAAGTAACATCACTAAAATTGGGGTTATCCACAAATTTTCTCATTAAATCTAACGTTAGTAATCCTTGTTCGCCTAAAAATTTCTTTTTTTCGTTAACTTCATCTAAGGTTAACTGTAGGTTTGCTAAGTATTGTTTAGACTTAATTTTATCATTTAGCATAAAATATAGATGCATTATACCAATTGAGACTCCTGCAGCATGAAATGATCTGTCTAAAGGTCGCTTCATTTCTAAGATTGTTGAGGTTACCAGTGCTTCCTCAGTGGCACAGTCATTTGCATTTGGAAACATACAATTTACCATATCATCTAAAAATATACTTTGATGAATAAACTCATGGTATACTGCTTCTGCATAGTCAACTATTGTCCAATCTGCTTGTGGATTTAACCATATTAGTCCTAATACATTTGAAACTGATCCCCCACCAAAGAGGTCTTTCTTCAGTATTAAGAAAGTCCCAACAAGAGTGTTTATTGCTGCATGAAGGTTAGGATGAAGAACCCTTATTAATTCAATTGCCTTATTTAAATTATTTCGAATAAACTGTTGTTCGTCTGTTGAATAAATGTGTTGGTCATTATCTAAGTCACTTTGATCAATCATACCTAATGATAATAGCTTATTTTGCAAGGCTTGATCAAAAAAGGTGATATGCATTTCATCGTTAGAGTATGGAACAGGAACATCCTGAAGAAAGTTAATTGTTTCAAAATAATATTCTTTTATAGATAAATTTTTGGCTAGCGTATAGTTTAATTCTTTTTCGCAAAACTCTTTAAGTATATCTATATTTCTTTCAATGTTTGATTTGGTTAAGAAAGGCAACATTATTTCTTTCTTAGAAAGTAATTGGGTCACTAATAGTTCCTCCTTTAAAGAATTCCCACCATCCATAGATAGTGGGAATCATAAATTGTTATTTTGCTAGGTGAATTTGCATGCGAAGTGGCTGTACTACTACTGACATCTTTTCATCTTTTAGGTAGTGATCAATATAACGTTTGATATTTGCTTCGTTTTTTAAACTCATCTTAATTTCCCCCCTTTCTATGGTTAAATTATATTTTGTTGTCAGAATTTTTTGTACTACAATATATTGCATATTTTATGAAAATGTTTTTTCTTTCAACAATCCAGAACGATAGGCTTGAATTCCTAGTTCTACCCGGGTGGAGATGTTCCATTTGTTTTTTATATTCGATATAATTTCACCAACTCTTCTTTTACTAACAAAGATTGTATTAGCGATTTCACCATCTGTTTTACCTTCACTGACTAACTGAGCAACATAAATTTCTTGACTAGATAAGTTAATTTTTTGCTGCATAATATCTTTTTCACCTCATTAGAATATTTTAAAGGGAGAATCTTATGGAATTAGGAAAAAGAGTACTGTTTTATAGAAATAAAAAACAACTGACACAGAGCGAACTTTCCAAAGGAATTTGTTCAACAACTTATTTAAGTAAAATTGAAAATGAAAAGATTAATCCTAGTGATGAGATTCTAGAGCTATTGTGTGAAAGATTAGGTATAACTGTAGTGCAAATACAGCAGGACCCTGATAAGCTCCTTAGTGAACATATTTTAAAATGGTATAACCATATAAAAATTAATGACATTAAGCAAATGCATGAAGATTACAAAGAATTAAGAGAAAAAGTGGAGTCAATTGATTTATCTGTTAAGGCACTTTTTAAGCTATTCGAATTTAGGTATCTCATACAAACAAAACAAACCAATAAAATTGATAAAGATAAACTAAATCAATACAAAGAATTGATTAGTATTCTAGAGTATCAATATAAATACTATTATTATAAATTTTTAGGTATTTATTATTATATAAATAACCAATTTAAGAGTTCGCTTGAGCAGTTCCAAAAGAGTAAGGAAATACTTGAAGAACTAGAAATGGATGACCCTGACTTGTTTTACCAACTTTCACTTGTGACAAGTAGGTTAAACAATTCACCATTATCTTTAATATATGCCTATAAAGCACTGGAAGGATTTCAAAAAAAATTTAACTTCCAACGGTGTTTAGAATGCAATTTATTATTGGGTATTAACTTAAATGATATGGACAACCCTGTGGAAGCTATATCATTAATGAAAAATGTTATTGAAAATAACAATGAGAATAAAGTTCCTCAAGACTTCAAGTCGAAAATTTTACATAATATAGGTTATAGTTATTTTTTGCTGAAAGATCTTGACCAAGCAAAATCCTATTTCAGAAGAAGCTTGGAACTCAAAAAGAATGTGTCTCAACAACTAAATTCTTTTTATATGATCTCTTTATTAATGATCTTGACTAAAGAAAAGGATGCAATAAAAATTTATAAGCATATCGAATTTGGGATGAAGTTAAGCAGATCAGTAAAAAATAAAGTATATGAAATTAAATTTTTTTTGCTTAAGTATAAAATGGAAGACAAAGGAATTTCTGAAGAATACATAAACTATTTAGAAAAATGTGTAGCTCCTTATTTTGAAAGTAAGGAAGATAAGAAATTCACGTCTGAGTTATATACAGAGATAGCTTATTATTACCAATCAATATATCATCATAAAAGAGCTAGCTTTTATTTTGAAAAGCTTTTAACTTTAAAGACCTTTTAAAAAAGAACGCCATAGTATGGCGTTCTTTTTCTATATATTTTATGTTTGAGTTGTTGAAGTAGGGTCTGGATAATCTTGATCACTAGAATAAAGGTTAGAGCTATTAAAGTTGAAAGCAGAAAGTACTAGTCCAGTAATTAGAATTAACTTTAAAATAGTTTTTCTCATTTTTTACCTCCAATGTAAGTATAATTACACTGGAATTTTACAGTAAAATTAGTGCAAATGGAAGGGGTGGCAGGTTGATAAAGTTCAGAGGAATCCTATTTTTAATTAATCAAAAATTCTAAGTATTTATCAATACTAAGGTTTATGAGCCTGTGTTAGATTGAATATAAGGTAAGTAGTGGTGGAAAAACATAACATTTTGGGAGGTAATACTTATGAGAGCTACTGATGTTCATATGTCTGCAGCAATTGATGAGGAAAGAAGAATAGTACTTGTTACTGGGAGTATTGATACAGATGAGTATCAAATTATTATGCGTGTGCCGTTGCCAAGTGCTGGTGAATGGACACTAATCAAAGCTGAAACGAATTTAACTGATAATCCATGGTTAGCGTGGCAAATGAAATTAGGTGAAGGTATCTCTATTCCAATGAAGGATGGAAAACCTGAACTACTAACTTCTAGAAACTATGGATACACTCGTTACATTCCAGAATCAAATAGCGTGATTTTCCATGGTGGAGGGCATGAAAACAATGGTGAAGTTAGACCTGGTGAGCCTATTCTAAAGTTTGCAAAGATTGAAACTGAAATGCCAGAGATCATTGCAGCTCACTCAAGAATGGTTCCTGAGGATTTACCGGAGTTTGATAACATGATCCAAAACGGTAACTTTAAGGATTCTTATCCTAAAATGGAAGTTATTACTCCAGTAACAGAACTTTCTTTACCAGAAGTATTTGTTAAAGAGCAGTTAGTTAAGTAATCTTAATACTTATCTTGTTTTAAATTAATATCCATCACTACTTATCTGTATCTTAGCTACTAAAAACAGGAAGTGAAAAAATGCTTAATATCTTTAGAGATAAGAATTTCAGGCTATTGTGGCTTGGTCAGTTTTTAACCATATTTGGAACTAGATTTTCTGAACTAGCTCTGCCTTGGATCGTTCTGAACGCAACAGGTTCTCCTTTAAAAGTAGGATTAGTTATTATTTGCCAACATATAGGACCTATGATTCTTGCCGTACCTGTAGGGAATTGGGTTGAGAATAAAAATAAAAAAATAGTATCACTTTTTGCGGATTTCACCCAATTCCTTGCAGTTGCTATCTTGGTAGTGGCTGCATTTTTTGATAATTTAACCTTGCCTATAATAGGAGGGCTGTTGTTTTTACTGGGGATGGCAAGCTTATTTTTCAGGGTAGCTTTTAATTCAATGCTTCCAGCAGTATTTGGTCGAGAGAGACTTGTAGATGTACATAATTCTTTTGAAGGGGCAGATGCAGTTAGTACTTTAATCGGGCCATTGTTAGCAGGATTGAGCATTACCTTTATTGGAGCAGCCTGGACACTCTCAATTGACGCACTTTCATTTCTTTTATCTTTTTTAACTATCTTATTTATAACTTACAGTTTTGATCCTATTGAGAAGGAAAAAAAATCTCAAGAATCCATTGAAGGATCTAAAAAGCTTAAGGGCTCTTTTTTGGAAGCATTTGATGGAATTAAATACTTATTGGGTAATAAAATTCAAAGATTGTTAACACTTACTCAGTTCACATTATATTTTTCAACAATCTCTGTTGGCTTACTTGTTTTAGTATTGACTAAGCAAGAATTAGAGTTAAATGCTACTCTAGTCGGAATTGTCTTTTCAAGTGCAGGATTAGGAAATCTTCTTGGAGTAGTAGTTATGGCTAAGGTAAAGCAGATAGGTTGGGGGAAGTTACTTGGATCGATTCTAATGGTTTCATCCTTGGGAGTATTTCTAATCACTATCTCATCCAGTTTCGTCATTTTTTGCATAGGTATGTTCTTTTTTGATGGAGCGCTCTCAATGGCATTTGTTTTATATGGAACAGCCAGGCAGTCAATAACACCTGATAGACTTTTAGCGAGAGTTGGAAGTGCGGGGGTCATTGTAAGTAGTGGAACTATTCTCTTCGCAACAAGTGTATCAAGTACCTTGGCAGAGTTTATAGGAACTAGAATTCCTTTAGGTATCACCTCTGCATTAATTTTCACAACAGGAATATTTTATATTTTCAATCGGTCATTAGATAAACCAATCTCAAAAGTGGAACCAATAGAGCTAGAAAAGAAAAAGGAGGAGATATTATATGAAGTATATAAATGATTGTGATTCTGTCTTAGGGCCAAGTATTGACACCAGTTTAATGGAAGAAAAAGCAAAAGATAGGTCCTTCACAATAAAACATTTACCATATTTAAGATCGATAGACGAGGTACCTGAAACTACAGAGTTAGTTATTGTTGGAGCTGGATTAGCTGGAATTACCCTAGCAGCTCGTGCATGGCATCTCGGATTTTCTGAGGGAAAGATAGCAATACTGGATACCAATGAAATGTTTGCTGAAAACTTCTATAAACGTACTAAGAATGTTAAACAAAAAGTAATGAGAAGTTCATATATTCATCATTTGGCTCCATCTGAAGATTTATCCTTGGCAGATTTCGGAAGGCTTGCTATTGATGAATTAAGTGAAATCGAAAAAAAACAGCTTCATTTGGCTAGAATGAGTGAAAGGTCATTACCGCCATTAGATCTGTTTTTATCTCACGTTAACCATGTGGTCAAAGCTCATAATCTACATAATAGAGGCTTTAAATTTGATTTAGCGAAAGTAGAACAAAATACCGATGGAACTTGGACGTTGATTAGTAAAAACGGAAGTTTAATAAAAACAAAATATGTAATATTAGCGTTAGGTCAAAAATCTAAAGAAGTTCAATACAGTAACTTAGTTATCAATGCATATGAAGCTGATATAAGCAGCTACTTAAACAATGAAAGTAATACTGTGAGTGTTATTGGTGGTGGAAATACTGCCGCGCATATTATTCTTGAATGTCTGAAGAACGGTAAAAGGGTTAATTGGATTATACGAGATGAAGAAAGGTATGCTTGTACTGATATTCCACACAAATATTGGAGAGATGAAGGCTTTCTACCATATATGAAATTATCATTATCTGAAAGAATAAATAAAATTAAAGAAATCTATAAGGGAAGTGCGATGCTAGAACATTACGAAATCTTTCAAGAATATAAAGAAACGAGGCAACTAAACATTATTGAAGGGGAAGGTATTATAGATATTTACGAAGACAATAAAAAACATAAAACAATAAAACTATCTAATGACATTGAGTTAAGGAGTGATCTTGTTATTAGTGCGATAGGATTAGCTATTTCGAGTTTTCCAGAGTTTACAAATAGTGAATATGATCTCTTCAATGACTTTCCAGTTCTTTCAGATGAAACACTAGAGCTTAAACACAATAAAAACATATTTGTAGCTAGTTCACAAAGTGCATTAAGCTTAGGGCCTGCGGCAAAAAATATTGACGGTGCAAGAATTTCTGCTGAAAGAATATTTAGTGAGATAGCTATGCGTGAAGGGATAATAAATAAAAAAAATAAAAAATTAAAGAAGTTAACGAATTGGAGTCGCATTAACCCGGTAACAAATTAAAACAATAGGAGAGTGAATCAAATTGATACTGGAAAAGAGTGAAATTGAGGAAAAGGCGTTTACGTTACTGATCTTTGAAAGTCGGCTACTTTATCAAGCGCTTGGGATGGCATATAGTTGTGAAAAATTAAATCAATTAATGTTACTATCAGAAACATTAAGTCATCGAGAAAAAGAAAATATTACTTTTTCTGAGGATTTAATTGAAATAGGGAAGAGTGTAATGGAGCAATTTAGAAAAGAAGTTGAAATGGAGTTTTCAATGGGAGATAGCAGGTTAACTATTAGAAAAAATATGGATAAGGTTTATAAAGCAGCCAGTAAATTAAAGATTAGAAATCAGGAAGTACCATTGCTAGTAATTTCAATGTTAACTAGAAATTTATAATGTAGGTGATCAAATGGGAGAAAAAATTTTTGATTCATCATTCGAAAGCTTACTTGAAATAGCAAGTGAATATAGTCAAAACGATACTAAAGCTAATTATATCGAAACAAAACACTTATTTAGAGCCATTCTTAATAATAATCACAAGATAATAGAATATATACAACAATGTTCTGGAAATGTTTCTAAAATAATTTCAAATATTGAACAAGAGTCAATAATTAAAGAAGAAAATGGAAATGAACAATTCTCATTTACTTTTGAACAGATAATTGAAACTGCAGAAAAAGAAACAAAGTGTATTGGTTTGGAGAAAATAACCACAGAACTCATAGTAGTAGCAATTATGAAACACAAGAATAATGAAGTATTTAGGATCCTCTCGGAACATAAAACAAATTCTGATCGTTTAAATTTTCTCTTATTAAAAGACTACTATAATGGCCAAAGAATTGTTGGTGGAAAAGTACAATTCCCTAAAGGTTATAAGGAGAAAAAAACACTTTCAAACAATATTAAAAACCTTAAAACACTTAATAAGTATGGTAAGGATATTACCTTGAACGCTCAGCTAGGCAAATATACCCCGGCTTATGAAAGAGATAATGAAATACAAAGAGTGCTGCAAGTTTTATCTCGTAAATCTAAAAATAATCCCGTCTTAGTCGGAGAACCTGGAGTAGGTAAGACTGCGATTGTTGAAGGGATTGCTTTAGAGATTTTGAAAAGCAAAAATAGCAAATTTAAGGATCTGAATATTATTTCTCTGGATATAGGCAGTCTAATTGCTGGAACTAAATATAGAGGAGAATTTGAAGAAAGGCTTACTCAGATTATACAAGAAGCTAGTAGTTTAAAAAACGTAGTATTATTTATTGATGAGATTCACATGATTGTTGGAGCTGGTGGAGTTGAAGGTACAGTAGATGCTGCAAACATACTTAAGCCCGCTCTTGCAAGAGGGGACTTTCAACTAATTGGTGCTACAACTACGAAAGAATATAAGACTTATATAGAGAAGGATTTAGCATTAGAGCGAAGATTTCATCCAATTAAAATAGATGAACCATCATTAGAAAGTACGAACAAAATTCTTATAAAAGCAAAAAAGAATTATGAAAATCATCATAAAATTAAAATTAATGAAAGAGAAATAAGAGAAATAATAAATATTAGTAATGAATTTATTAAAAATAGGCAGTTTCCAGACAAAGCTTTCGACATATTAGATGAAGCTGCTGCTGTAGCATCTCTAGAAGGTGACAAGGAGTTATTGGAGAAACATATTTTTTATACATTTGAGAATATTTTTGGAGTTACTTCAGATTTATATAATAAAAAGACATATCGATTAATACAGAATATAAAACATGAATTAATAGAAATATTTGATCAAGTAGCATTAAATCAAATAATTAATATTCTAAAAAAGTATAATAGTCCCTTCGGAAAAAGAGTTGAACCAACTACTTTAAATCTAAGTGGTAATTCAGAGACCATAGAAGATTTTTCAACTATTATTTCTGAAAAATTACATGGAAAAGACCCAATTATCATTAATGCCGCGAGTAAGCTAGAAGAAGCAACTGCTTATAACATATATAATCAGAATTATTCGATTAATAAAAGTTCCTTAGCTGAAAGAATTAAACAATCACCTTATCGAGTGATTGTCATTCGAAATATTGGGTTTGCTAGTAATCAGTTTTTAGATTACATAGTTACTTTAATTAAAGAAGGTAAAATAAAGGATGCAAATGATAACTATTTCACTTTAAGTAATTGTTTATTCGTTTTTGCTACTGATTATGAAAGCCAACATGGCACAAAAGCAATTGGTTTTGTTAATAATGAACATCATAATAACCCGGCACATGATAATAACAATAGATTACCTGAACTAATAGGTTCTATGATTTATTTAAGGTACTCCGATATATATATACAAAAGAGGTGGAATTCTTTTATTGAGCAAATCAATTATGTAATTACCGCGGAAAATTTAAATGTAAAAATACGTAAAAACATAAAATTCTTATCTGAAGAAGACTTAACCCAAATTGATATTAGAACCTATGAAGGTAGATTGCAGGAAAAACTCGATCAAATATTATTATTAAATGATTTAAATGGTAGTTATGAAATTGATTTAAAGGACAAGGAGTTTATAGTCATATGACTCTTCAGCAGGAAAAATTGGTTAACTTAATAACAGAAGAAAAAATAGAATACTTTACTTATGAAAACCAAAGTAAAGTGTTATTTTTCTTAACAAATAGGAACGGCATCTATCATTTATATAGTCAGAAACAAAGTAATGGAAGTTTTAGTGATGGTGAATTACTTCTTTCCCTTGAAAATAAATGTTTATCCATTTTGCCTTTATCCACAGAAGAATTACTTTTGTTAATGGATGAAAAGGGAAAGGAAAATAATCTTTTGTACCATTTTAATATAACAAATAAAGAGCTAAAGCAATTCAAAGGGAGAGAAATGTCTAACATATATTTTCCTCAAGTAAGTAAGGATGGCAGCACCTTGATTTTTAGTTCAAATGTAGTTAATCAACAATACTTTAATACTTATCAATACCACTTTAAAAATGAAGCCTTACAACTCCTGCATGAGGGATATGGGTATCCAACACATATTTATGATATAAGTCCAGATGAGAAAAAGTTTTTGTATTTTAAGCATATTAACAACTCTCGATGTTTACCCTATTTAAAAGTTGATGACGAGTGGCAAGATATATTCAGTTGCGAAGAAGAAGATTCATTTACTGTGTTTGATACAGCTTTCATATCAAATAATGAGCTTTTATTGGTAACTAACTATAGAGAAGAGTATGCCTATTTAGCAATTTATAATATGAACGAACAGTCGCTTAAGACTTTATTTAAGCTTCAAAATGAGAATATAAGAATGTTGGATATAGATAAGGTAACAAATGAGCTTATTTTCTCCACAACTACCGGCACTCGAGATTATATCTACCGGTATAATATCCTAACAAAAAAGTATAGAAAAATGTCTGAAGATATTTCTATAGTTGAAGGTTTTTCTATGAACCATGGGGCTTTAATTGTGATGGGAAGTTCCGCAAACCACACAACAAACTTATTTTTATTAAGTGATAATAAGTACTTAAACCTCACTAACTATGAAAATGAAACATATGTAGAGGCATCTATTGAAAGACTCAAATATACCTCATTAGACGGACTAGAAATTGAAGGGCTATTGCATCAGCCGAAAGATAAAAGTGGAAAGCTTTTGATTTGGATTCATGGGGGTCCTAATCATTCTGAAAAAGAATTCACCAAAGAACCTCATTTTAAATTGTTTCTTAAAGAGGGCTATAGCATCTTTTGTCCTAATTATAGAGGATCATCAGGGTATGGAAAAGAGTTCCTTGAACTTGGTAAAAAGAACTGGATAGAAGGAGCCCTAGCAGATATAGTAATGGGTTTTAAATATCTACAAGATTTTTATTCTTTTGATAAACCAATTATTATGGGACGGAGTTTTGGTGGGTACTTAGCCCAGATGTTAATTATTAAATATCAAGAAATCGGGAAAGGCTGTATTAGTGTTTGTGGACCAACAGATTTAGAAAGGTATATTTTAGATGCACCTCAACATTGGAGAGAAATGTTAATTGATTTTATTGGTGACCCTATTAAGGAGATTGGAAAATTAAAAATGAATTCACCAATCTATCATATTAATAAGATTAAAAAACCTGTTTTGATTTTCCATGGGAAAAATGACCCAAGAGTTAAAATAAATCAATCAGAAATACTAGTGAATAAACTAAAAAAGTACAATAAGAAGTTCGATTACTTTTTCTTTGAAAATGAGGGACATAGTATCGTTTCTTTAGAAAATCAAGCTAAGTATTTAGAAAAAATTAATAGCTTTATAGCTGAATGTGAAGAAATATCCCAAGTTAACTCCCTGCAGGAGTCAGGCTTATGATTTCAAAAAACACAATAGAAGATATTTTTAATATTGGTTTATCTAACGGAAACCAATTTGTAGAAGTTTTTTTTGAGGACACAACAAAAAACGCCTTTACTGTTCGGAATAATAAAGTCGTACACCCCATTGCTGGAAGAGATATAGGTGTGGGGGTGCGAATTATTAATAATGAAAAGGTTTCTTATTTTTTTTCAACAAATCTTATTAGAGATAAATTAATTAGTTCTCTAAATAGTTTCTGCAAGGATGCCAACTCTTTATACCCTGTTAATTATGATGAGTCTAGACAAGGTGTTACAGCATTTAATTTTATTGATAATAAGGAGATTAAAGAGACAGAAAAACATATAAAAGCACGTTTGGCATACGAGGAAGCCCTTTTTGCTCATAAGGAAATCGATCATGTTGAAGTTTACTATAAGGATTCAATACAAAGAGTAGGTATAGCCAATACGAATGGAATTAACGTCTCTGAGGTAAGGGTACGTACAAGATTTGGAATTGAAACTGTAGCTACTCAGGGGAATAGAATAGAAACAGGAGTGTATTCACCCGGCTTTTCAAATGACCTGAATCATTTTTCTAACAAGTTCATTATTCAATCAGCCAAGAAGTCTGCATTAATGGCTGTTAATAAGTTAAGTAGTAAAAAACCTCCTAATGGAAAAATGCCAGTAATTATTGGGAATGGAAGCGGAGGAGTATTATTCCATGAGGCTTGTGGTCATGCATTAGAGGCAGCTACAATCTCAAAAAAAAATTCGATTTTTCAAGAAGCTATAGGTGAAAAAATAGCTTCAGAACATATTACATATGTAGATAATGGGGCTCTCAGCAATAGTTGGGGAACAACTGGTATTGATGATGAAGGTTATGTTACAAGAAATAATATCTTAATTGAAGGTGGAGTATTACAAAATTACTTGGTAGATTATAAATCCTCGTTAGAGTTAGGAATAAAAAATAATGGTTCCTCTAGGAGACAATCCTTTAGATACCAACCTACAGCTAGGATGTCAAATACATATTTGAAGGCAGGAGAACATACTCCTGAAGCTATATTGAATAGTACAGCACGGGGAATATACGTCAAGACTATTGGTGGGGGTTCTGTAAATCCGAAAACAGGCAATTTTAATTTTTCAATTGTAGAAGGCTATTTTATAGAAAACGGAATTATTAAATACCCCATAAAAGATACAAAAATAATTGGTAACAGTAAGACTGTTCTAAAAGATATTGATATGGTAGGCAATGATTTGAAGATTGAAGCTGGCTTATGTAATTCAATAAGCGGGATTATACCGGTAACAATTGGGCAACCCACCATTAGAGTTTCTAGCTTAATTGTTGGTTAATTTCTCTCTTAGGGGGGGGTATCTTGAATACCGAGATATTAGATTTTCTACACAAAGTGAATTTAAAATCCTTGGAATTAAAACTTAAAGATGTAAAGATCTTTGCAAAACATTCATTGGAAAAAGAATATGAAGTTGATTTAAAAAATCAAAATGAACTATCTTATACAGAATCAGATGAAAATGAATTTTTGATAAAAGTTTTAAATACTTCTGAGGAAGTAAGAACTTTTTATACATCTTCAAAAGAATTCGATATTATTCAAACTTTCTTATTAGATTCTGTCAGATTAATTAGGCAATATGATAGCCGTTGTACAAATGATTTTTCTTATGATGATTATGTCTCTTTGAAGAAAAGAGAAAAGTTAGAAGACTTAAATAAACAACAAATATGGAAACGATTTTTAGAAGTCAAAGAAAAGTTAAATGCACTATACCCAGAGATTACAATTTTAAATGCAAAATATTATCATCTATTATCGGAACAATACTCTTCAAATCTTCATCAAGGTTGTAAGGTACAACAGCAATCTATTTATGGTTTCTTAATTCATGTAAAATACCACACAATAGAAAAAAGTTTTATTAGTTATTCCAAAGAAAATCCTTTTGGTATTTTACTAGATAGCTTAATCATTAATTTTAATCGATTAAAGAAAAGAGCAGGATTAATAGCTAAGAATGAAATAAATGGCGTATACAATACAATCTTATCGAATACTGCTGCTGCTAAACTTTTGAGTAGTTTTAGTTCCGTATTCTTTGCAGATACTGTTGAGGGTAAGTATTTAACTAAAAGTCTTGGAGAGAAAGTGGCGAGTGATTTAATCAACATATATGACGATCCAACATGTAGTGAAGGCTTAGTAAATTCAATATTTGACTTTGAAGGGAACTATTCGCAACAAGTGGTACTGGTAAAGAATGGGTTCTTAAATAACCTTTTGCATAACAATGAAACCGCCAAATTACTTGAAACAAATTCAAACGGTCATGGCTATCGTGAGAATTTAGAGAGCAACATAAGAGTAGCGTCAACCAATATGTATATAAAAAAAGGAAAAACCTCTATCAAAAAAATGATGAAAAATCTTCACACAGGTATAGTTTTAGATACTATTTATGCTACTAATTCAGGAATTGATTTAATAACTGGGGACTTTAGTGTATTAGCAGATGGTTACTTCAAGAGAAGCAATGGGGAAAAACTTAGATTAGATGGAGTCTTGATTTCTGGGAATTTTTTCAAACTTCTAAAAGGTGTAAAAGATATAAGTGATGATTTTTGCTATGATAATTCTTCAATAATAAATGGGTGCTTTGGATCCCCTTCACTCTTAGTGAATAAATTAAAAGTAAGTATAAACAATTAATCTATAGTCTTTAATTTGTTAATAAAATTTAGAGAATTGTATTTTAGTGAATTTTTACTAGAGGTGATATATGTGATATGGAAAATCTTTTAGAAAGATTAAATACTAAATACTTCATACCGGCAATGGGGATTTTTATTATAACCATTATTCTGCATTTGTCTGAGCATTTCACTCAAACTAGCCAAGTTTATATTTGTGGTTGGGATAGAGATGAGGCGAAGGGGCTTTTGGGTTTAGCATATCCTCAACTAGTTGATGCAGAGTGGTTTCATTTCTCGTATGCTTTTGAAATGCTGATAGGCCTACAAATTTTCAAACGGAGTTTTATAGGTAAAGCTGAAATTTGGTGGAAGTTATCAATTTATTTACAAATATGGCACTTGTTCGAACATACCCTTTTGGTAGTCCAAGATGTTTCTGGAATCAACCTATTTGGAAGCATAGTTCCAGTTAGTATCATACAATTGTTCGTCCCAAGAATAGAGTTGCACCTTTTTTATAACATTCTTGTATTAATTCCAATGGTTGTTTCTATGCTGATTGTATTAATAATAAAGAGGGATCATATGTCCTTGTACAAACTTACGTTGAAAAGGAGGTGATTTTATGGAAGATAATATCCCACCACTGGAAATAATTGAGTCAGATGATTTGAAAATCATTTCTAATGACAATAAGGATACAGGTTACTAACTTTTAGTGGGTTTTAAGGTTTACTTCCTAATGTGAAAAAACAGTGCGAGCAGGTTGTCAGGTAGTGAAGTTTTGAATTTATGAAAAAATAACTTTAATAATTAACGTCTTTTTTATACCAAATGACAAGTTATAGTCATTTGGTTATTTTATTTCTACAACACCATAGAATAATCCCCAGTGGTAAATATAGAAATCGTCTAAATAAATGTAGAAAAATAGCAGCGTATAGTCGTTAATTCTAGCAGGTAGATTCAACTAATAACTAACCCAGATTTAATCAATATCTTCATGCTAATACTCTACAAACTCTCCTACGCTTGGGGATTCGTAACACAGATGCTCTAACATTGTTGTAAACTTTGGAGTACAGGCAGACTGAGTTGGTGAAATATAAGTAGTTATTATCTCTAGTCAAAGTATTATAAAAAGGCATTGGTATGTTTAATTTACCAATGCTTTTTTGCCTCAATAGTATGTGATCGATTTGGTTAAAGTTAATTTGTCATATGAGGGGTATGAATATTTTTTAGCTTTCCATGAAGTTATCAAATTTATCAGATGCTTCTCTCTTCACAGGGTCTGTAATATGAAGATATATCTTCCTGGTTATTTCATCATCAAAATGACCTAAGCGATCTTTAATGTCTTCTAGTTCTACTCCAGCTGCCGCAAGTAGTGAAGTGTGGGTATGACGTAGGCTATGAGGAGAGAGCTTCGTATTTAAATTAGCTAATCTAAGTAATCTTTTCATCCTATTTTCCACTAACTTTGTTAAGATAGGGAAGCCATGATGGATTTGAACATTTGTAAAAATAAATCCCTTATTAGTGTATAAATCCCCTAATCTAACAATGGTTCTTTCTTGTTCTTCTTTATGCTTTTTTAGCATTTCAATCACAAGGCTTGATACCATAATTTTACGTTTAGATTTCTCTGTCTTAGGTTGTACCAGTTCGTACTTAGCGATATTGTTATATTCGTTATAGTACGTTTTGTTAATGCGGACAGTTCGCTTAGTAAAATCAATATCTTTCCATTTAAGCACTACTAATTCACCTACCCTCATACCAGTGTAGGCTAGCAGAGTGAAAATGAGTTCATCCATAAACAGCCCATTTTTCTTTGCTGCATTCAAAAAGATTTTCAGCTCTTTTTTTTCAAAGTAATTTGGAAGATCTTCATCTGAATTCTTTTGATCATCCTCATCTGTTTCTTTAATTACTTTAGGATCCTTTTTAATATAAGCCTTTTTTGCTGGATCTTCTCTTATCAGTTTCTTATGGACGGCCATATCAAATATCATTTTACCTGTTGCTAAGATGCCCTCCATTGTACTTTTGGACAAATTTTTAGCTTTTAGATCATCTAAAGCATCTTGGAACATTTCCTCTGAAACGTTTTTAAGCTTTATGTGAGCAAGGTAGGGGAGTAATTTATTTATGCTATATTTTCGAAGTCGAATTGTTCCAGGTTTAGGACAAGTTCGTTCAATATACATAGGCAACCATTGTTCAGCAAAATCCTTAAACAAAATGTCTGATTCTTTGATAAAAGTACCTTTTTTCACATCAGTAATTAAGGCAGACACAGCATTTTCTGCATCCTCCTTTGTTTTAAATCCACCTTTACTTTTCTGTCTTCTTTTTCCGGTTTTCGGATCAGGTCCAATGTTCACCCAAAAAGTCCAAGTCTTCCCACAAGTACATTTCTTTTTAGGGTTGCACTTGCAATTTCTTCTTTTATAATGACCTTTCATACTCCTTTGTTACCTCACTTCCAAATATAATTAATATAATGTAGAAAGGAGGAGAAGGCTCCACATAAATTATTAAGAGAGCCTTTCCATATATACTTGTTTCCATCAGTGGCTATGCTTGTTTCTTATCCTTCAGTCGTTTAATCCACTGCATTAAATCATCTTTTTCCACTCTTTTTGAAGCGCCAATTTCATAGTTGGGGATTCCCCCATGATCAACATGCACTTGAAATAGCTCATAAATCCTTCTTCTAGAGATTCCTAGAAATTCAGAAATTTGTTTTGCTGTGAGAGTATCGGGTAATGAATCCCAAGTTTTGTGCTGTGTATTTTTTTTCATAAATATTGCCTCCTGTAAAATCAAACAGAAAAACCCCACAGAAACGGAAAGAAAGATAGACTGCACCCAAGGTAGTAAGATTACAAGTTGAAAACATATAATCTTATACTTGGATTGGCAGGTCCTTCCTGATCCAATCTGTGGGGTTTACCCAAATGATTTATGAAATTTGATTATGTTAAACATCTTAAAGTGAGATATATTGAATTGTCAAGAATAAAATTGCGGGAATTTTTTTAAACACTAATTGGCTCTGGCGAGGATTTATACTCGCTGAACTTATTCCAAAATGGATTAAACTAAAATGTATAGAGCTCTAACGCGAAACTAAAATTTTTTTACACAAAAGTGTTACTTATAGTTGCTACCCAAAAGAAATTATTATAAAGTTTAGTCATAAGCACTTCAGTTTATTGTTGGAGTGAAAATAGAATAATCTTTTTTCTTTTTAAATAGATCTAGAGCGGAAGCACCGTCTCTATATCTGTAGGAACACGCTTTACGTGTGTTTTCTCACAGATATAGGACGGTGCTTTTTTTGTGCTCAATATAAAGTGGTGAAGAAGATTATTCATTAATTTAAGAAGTCGAAAAGAGAGGAGAAACAAGATATGCAAAACCAAGATACAGTACAGCTGTCTTTATTTGATTTTGACTTTGATGAAGCTGACGAGTCAGGCGGTATAGAGAATTTGTTTACTGAAAAAGACATGAGCCGTTTTGGAAAGGGTAGGAAAGGTTGGTTTGAGAATGATATTTCTCGGAAAGGGTTCTCCGAAAAAAGAATAAAAATGTCGCCATTTGGAAAAGATGTGAATAGGAAAAACTCACATCTCATTGAAAGTTGGATGGATGACATGATTGGAAAAATGTATGACTTGAATTTAAACGTAAAACAAAGTTCTTTAGAGTCGGGAAATGTAAACGAGTGGCTTTATGCAAATATAGCTAAGGACCGTTTAGATTCACGATTTGTAAAGAAATTCATGAGGACTAAATTTGGTTCTTCAACTAGAGTGTATAACCTCAACATGGCTATGTTTGAAAAGGTGTTAACTAAAATGGAGGAATTAACTAAGAAGAAATCAGGTGAATTTGAGCGAAGTGATTTTTTAAATACTGAATACCTAACTAACGTCGTTAAGGTTTTAAGTTCCACAGAATTAATATATTATCAAAGTTTTCTTAATAGCTTAAAGCCATTCACGAAGATACGTCTTAATGATTATGTAGAAAAAATAGAGAAGATCAAATTTAATCATCCTCTAGTTCGAGTTGTTGAACGTGTCTTGAAGAAAGAAAGAAACATTAAACCGGAGAGTTTTAATAATAATTATTACAGTCCAGTACAACTCTTTGTTAACTGGGCAATAAATTCACTGGTTAAGTTTCAAGGTCAATCCGTTAACACTTTTATTTTCAATATGGTAACCAGTGAAGACCTTGATGATTATAAATCTTACCTCATAAAACAAGTTAAAGAAGAGGTATTAACGGAAATTACGGCTAAAAGAAATTTACAGTATGTACGTGGTTTTTTTCAGTTATTATTTCAAAAAAAGAAAATAGTTAAGGAGGTTACGACAAGGCTAACAAATATTGAAGCTGATGAATATTTCTACAGGCGACTACCATCAGATAAAGAGATACAAGATCTTATAAATACTATTGGGCGTTATTCTTCTGACCCTGTAGGGGACAAACTAGCTCTCTCTTTAATGATACTAATGGGATTTCGCGGGTGTGAGGTCGCCAGCCTTAGTTGGAAGGATATAAACTTCAGTACAAAATCAATCTCTATAAGGGATACTAAAGGAATGGATGCTATTTTGCCGATACCATCAAAAGTGTATGCCTTGTTGATTGAGTATAAAAAGTCTAGTGATAAAAAACACATTTTTTGCGATGACTCCAGGATATTCCTTGAAGATTTAAGGCTATTATTTAACACATACCAATTAATAGCGGGCTGGGATTATGGAGGCGGTCTACACCTGTTCAGACACATATTTGTGACAAGATTAATAATGTATTGCCCATCGCAAATTATTAAAAGCTTAACAAGGCATATATCTGATGACACTGTTGCCAAATATGTTCATTTAGAAAGAAAATTTGTTAAAAATGAGCTGACTAAATTAAGTTACACGGGAGGACGAAAAGATGACCTTTAACCAAGAAGTTTCTAAGCATGGTTCTGCTCAAGTTGCTATCCAGCAACTATTAGAGTTGCATAACATGGAAGACCTCCAAATGGCTGCATTTAATGTTTTAGGTCTAAGTGGAGATAGAGAGGCAACAGAACAAGGAAATTCCCTTCAACAATTCACTGTCGAAGAAAGCTTGCTCTTTTTTTATGCAAGCTCAAAGTTTAAAGGATTAGCAGATACATCTAAGGTTACCTACCAATCTGAAGGAAAATTATTTGGTGATTTTATCATGAGAAAATATGGAACCTTAGATGTACAGTTAACGGAAGTTATATATCCAACAACTGCATTGCTTGATTATTTTGGTCAAAGTGATTTTTCGAGTAATACAAGCGCTAAAAAAGCAGCATTTTTTAGAACTTTTATAAAAACAGTAGTGCAGGAATTTTATTTATTAAATAAAGAAGAGTTTGACGGGACTTTAAGGGTGGACTGGAACAAAGAAGGATTACCAAGATTTTATAATATTGAACAATTAAAGGAATTACTCCTTTTAAGTAAAGAAACAGCTTTCGGACTCCGTAACTACACGATTATAAGTGTTTTCCTTGGATCAGCATTAAGAGTAAGTGAACTTGTTGGTATCACTTTATCGGACATTGATTTGGAAGAAGAAATGATTATGGTGAGGAGAAAACGTAAAAAAAAGAAGCTTCTTCCTGCATATATTCAACTTGATGCTTTACATGTCTTAATGAAGTATATTGATTTTATTTATGGGCACCTCGCTGAGAATTGGCAAGCACTTAAAGCCAATTATGGAAATTTATATGTTTTTTCATCAACTGGAGGAGAAACGGCGATAACAGACCGAGCAGTTAGAGGGATGGTAAAAAGTTTAGCAAAGAAAGCAAACTCGATTAATAACGAAGAAGTAGAGAAACTTAGCGTGCATAATTTTAGGCATAGCTATGCTGTTTACGGTATTCGGTCAGGCATCAATTTATATGCAATGATGGACCTGATGGGACATTCTACTGTAACATCATTGAAACCATATGCAAAACAAAGTAGAGAACAGATAAAAGAAGACATGGAGAAGAATCCAATTGCGAAGCTTTTGTAAGAGGAGGTTAAGAACGTGGGAAGCAATATTATTTTGGATTCAGATTATTATAAGGAATGGTATAAACACACACATGTAGCTCAGTCAACAAAGGATAACTATAAGTATCTTCTTAAGAGGTTTGGGAAATATATCATGTCCTTGGGGCCTGTAAGGGAATTGAATTTTGATAAGTTTAAGTTTGGAAGATTAGATTCGAGATATGATCCAATTAATGAAGAGTTTATTGATGATTACGTGGAATTCCTAATAGAGAATGGAGCCAGTCATTCTACCCTTTACAATAGTATTGAAGCACTAAAATGCTTTTTTAAATTCTTGAAAATGGTAGGTTTAATAAAGTCAAACCCAACAGCGTATTACCCGAATCCGTATTATAAGCTTAAAAAGGTAGATCGTGCTTTCAGTAAAGAAGATGCTGGTAAGTTATTATCAGCATCAAAAAAAGTGGATCCTTTTTTTAGGCAATCTTATGTATTAATGCTTTTGTTTTTAACATGTGGATTACGTTCACAAGAGGTTTGTTTGATGAAAAAGTCACAAATAAATCTAGAGTTTCAAACAATAGAGATTACTCGTGGCCAGAAAACATCAGCAGGGGTTGTTTCAGTTGTAGACAAATTGAAAGAAGCTTTTGAACAATACTTTAGACACCCTGAATGGTTGAAGTGGTCTAATGGACAAGATAAAGAAGTATTCTTTTATAAAGGTAAGCCCTTGAATAGAAGCAGATTGGTTTCAATGTTACAACAAATTTATGATAAAGCTGATATTGATAGGGCGGTACGTGTACACGATCTGAGGCATACTATGGCCCAGCTGCTCCTAATAAGTGGAGCGAACGAGTTTTCTATACAGGAGCAATTACGTCATGAGAGAATTGAAACAACGATGCATTATCTTAACTATAATATGAATTATCGAAATTACTTGGAGGCGAATTCAGATCAATTTTTATAACACTGCCAATGAGAAGGAAGAAGTTCCTAACGAATCCATGAATAAAACTCTAAATGCACTTCTTAGAGGGCATTAAAGTGAAAGTTCTTGATTCAATGAAAAAATTTATCGCTTCTATTTGAAATGCAGCAATACCGCGAATATAATGAAGTTAATTCAATATAGTAGCCTTAAGTTAAATGCATTGCGGCTGGAAGGACCAGGGCGATGGATTAGTGATCTCACTATCCGTCTGCCCTTTTTTATTTCCTAATTTAATCTTGGAAAAGACTTGAAAGGGGGATTTAAGAAAACAAATTTTAAGAGTACAGCATCAGTTAGGTTATAGAAGTAGTGATACATACGGTCATTAACTTCTTACGTCCTCAATCTCTGAATCTTGAGAACTAAAAATGATCATTTCTAAGAGTAGGTAAAAAATGATTTTGTTGAGAGTAAAAAGGACAGAAGGGATATTAGGAAGTATAATGTGTTTTCTTGTCGTTCTACCAGTTCTAAACTCTTGTTTAGATAGGAGTTATAAATAAAAAACCAATGAAAGGTATGATGAAAATGAATAAAAAGCCAGTACGAAAGTTTGTACCGTGGAGTAATAAAGAGATAATCGAGTTTCTCAAAGTAGCAGAACTAGAAGGTAGCGGGGAAATGTATAAATTTGTACTCTCTACAGGGGTGAGGCTAGGAGAACTTTTGGCCCTAACATGGGATAATATCGACTTTGATAAGGAAACTTTAACTGTTAATAAGAATGCTATCTCAACAGGAAGTGGAGAAGAACAAATTGAACCATTAAGAAGTGGCTCCCATACCATAGCTTTGCCTTCTAATCTGGTGATTACCCTAAAGAAGTACAAAGAAAAGCAGCGGAGGGAGATGGGTAAGCGAAAGCAGAATAAATTAAATCTGGTATTCCCCGATAAAACTGGAGGAGTCAGAAAACCTTCTGCCATTAGAATAGAGTTTTATCGTTTAATCGAAAAAGCGAATGTTAGGAAAATAACATTTCATGATTTAAGAAGAATGCATGCTATCTTGCTAGTTAATGCGGGGGGATCTCTCGACATGATAAAGAATCGCTTGCGACATAGTAAAATTGAAACAACTCAAAACTTATTATATAAATAAATCTCCAAATGCTGCACTAAATAAAAGGGTGCATAACCATCCTAAAAAGGAGTTCAACCAAATGTTGAGCTCCTTTTTTAGTAGAAAACCAAATCATTAACTATTTTATCATTGGTGCGTATTTTGTTTAGTTCACTTAAAGTAAATTTCACTGGAGTGTTGACAGGAGATTAATTTGATGGTTTAATGAAAATATAATAAAACGCACCAATGGATATAACGAAATAAAACAATAAGGAGGTAATCGCGTCAATGGATGAGTATAAGTATTGGAGGGTGGTATGTCGGTATGGTCATGTAGGTAAGAAGAAAGAGGTTAGTGTTCCTCGCTACCTTCAAACGGATAACAATTGTGTATTAATGGATGTACTGGAAATTGTGTCAGAAATGCCTGGTGTAAAAAAGAACAATACTATCTTATATAGTGTTGCCAGTGCCAAGGCAATAAATAAGAAGGAATATGAAAGTGGCAAAGAGGCAGAAAAAGAAAACTTCTACTTGCAGAAGTTGATGAGATTTAATAAAAAAACAGAAGCGATTATTGCTTAATAAAAAAGGAGTGAGATACAGTGGGATTATCTTTGGAGAAAAAGTTGTTAAATCAAATTGAGAAAGAATTAAAACAAAAAGGATTACCTATCGTTAAAAGCGGTGTAAAAATAGGTCGGAGTGGTCCTGACTTGGTTGGTTATACACTAAATGATGAAGGTAATGAAGAGGTTCAAGTTGTTGTTGAAATAAAGGAAAAACCAAATCCAAGTGCCCAGCAACAATTAATGAAATATGTTCAAGGAATAAAAGCACCTTATGCGTTATTAGTATTTCCTGATAATCAGTACTGGTTCGATGGAAATACATTTTTACCAACTGATGAGCCGGAATTTGAAAGTAAGCATTTATATCTAACAAAGGACGATTTGATTGAAAAAACTGCCTGGGAGGCATTAGAGGGGATTAGAGGATATCTTCCAAGTGAGCAGTATGGGAAAGTTATGGCCCATACATTATTAGTAAGAACCTATTTAAGTGAACATGGTGATCTCGATAAGTGGGTAAAAATTGAAGAATTTCAACAGTTTAAAGAATTGCTATTTGAAGCTTCAAAATTTTATGAGATTGATATCCAACAAGTTAACTATGATCTTCAGTCAGAGCAGCTCGTGACCTTTCTAAACAAAATCAGTGTACTACCACCGGTCCATTCTGCATTAAGACAGATAATAATGAAATGTTTAGAGGTTAACAAACCAATCATAGGTCAGTTCAATGCTCCACCACATTTACGTGAATTGTATGTAGGATTAGTTCAGCAATTAGATTTTAAAAAGGATAGTGTTGTTGACTTAGCCTCTGGATATGGCTCAATTGCTTTTGATGTAATTGGAGCCAATAACATCAAAAGACTAATCGGTTTTGAAATCTATCAAGATACTTGTACCATTTCAAAAATAATGTCTATTGTAAGCGGGATAAATGCATTTGAAGTGAATTGTAAAGATTCGATACGAGAGGATGAGGAGTTACAAGCTAATACCTTTTCTCTTACTTTGCTGGATCCACCATTAGGCTTAAAATATAACCTGCCTGAAGAGTTACACATCAATTATAAACTAGCACAAAAAAGAGTTGATGCATCTGATTTATTCATTGAAAAGGCTATAACCGTAACGCAACCAGGTGGGTACATTGTGATGTTGGTTCCTGAAAGTGTTTTGTTTAGTGAGAAGTTCAGTATTACAAGAGATTTCATAAAAGAAAAAAGTATTATAGAGACTATAGTAAGTTTACCTACGCACACCTTAAAGCCATACGCTAGTGTGAAGGTAAGTGTACTAGTCTTACGTAAGAAAAAAGAAGCTAATGAGTCAGCTGATGAAATATTCCTAGCAAGAGCAGATAGCGTTGAAGATTTTAAGGAAATTGTTGGAGGATTTTCAAAATGGAAAAAAGGGGGACTGCCAAATGGTTGAGATCAGTACACTTCCATATAACGTTATTAATAATGATGAATGGGTTGTAACTTCATTATTATCAAAGCAGGATTTGGCAGTTATAAAAGGTACGCCATTAAATGAGGTTGTAGATTTTAATCCTGACAGATTAAATCAAGATCAGATCATAAGTGATCGCGAATACAGCTATATAGATTCCAATTGTATTACAGAAGAAGGAATACTTTTGTCAGCAAAAAAAATGCACGGAGAAGAATTACCGGCTAGAGCCAGGTTAATCGTCAGACAAGGGGATATTCTTATTTCAACAGTTCGACCCGAGCGAAATTTAGTTGCGGTTGTTACTAAAGAATTTGAAGGGTGTGTTGTAAACACAACTTTTGCAGTATTAAGACCCAAAAGAATATTAGCTGAAGTCCTTTACTTTGTTTTAAGGAGTAATTCTTTTAATAAACAAATTACAGCTTTGTCAAAAGGGATGACAGTTCCAACGGTTAAGTTAAAGGACTTAAAAGATTTAGAGGTTCCTGATAACTGTTTTAATGATGCTATTGAAAATAAAGCTAACGAATATTTCTCTCTTTGGATAGAACGAAATAATAATACTAAATCAACTGAACAGGTTGTAGAAGAAGTGTTTACTAAAAATGATATTCTAATTATAGAAGAAGAGTTGATAAAGGAGTCAATACTATATCAACCTTATCCATATGATAAATTGAAAGATAGGCTTGATGTTGGCTTTTATATGGATAACAAGAGTCAAGCGTGGTCTGTGGAAACTAAATCTTTAGAAGATATCACCATTAAATTCAGATCTGGTGCAGCCATTCCTTCTAAGGAATATAAAACTGAAGGTATACCATATGTACGCATTAAGGACCTTAAAGGAAACCTCATCTCAAAAGAAGAACTGGTCTATATTGATGAGGAATTTAAGGAGATAAATTTAAAGAGTACACTTTTTAAAAATGAGGTGCTTATCTCCAGGGTCGGTACTATAGGTAAAGCTGCATTAGTCGATGAAAAATTTGAAGGGGCAGTGGCCAATCAGCACCTTACTATTGTAATGCCCGATGTTAATCAAGTTTTGCCGGAGTTTTTGGTCTATTATTTCAATACAACATGGGCCGAAAAGTTTTTTGAAAGCCGGTCAGGAGGTGCTGCTCAACAGTTTATAAAGCTTGGAGCAATCAAAACAATCAAAGTACCTGTACCGACTATCCAATTACAACAAAAGATAATCGATGAAATTAACAAAGAACTAAAATTAATGGATCTCAGAGCTGTCAGAAAGCAGATTGAGGAATTTACTAATTTATTATTTGACTAAGGCAATTGCTTTTTAAAACAATTAGGTAGGAAGTTATTAATAATTTCACGTATTAAGTTGGTTGGATTTCAATTGAACTAATTTAATGGTGGGGGTAAGAGTTGTAAATGATTTTTCCCCACTTACTATCTGGATATTTTAGATAGTGATATAATAACTAATGGAAAATTCAAGGAGGAAACAAAGTGATTACAGGAGAAATTAGAAATAAAGTAGATAAAATATGGGAAACATTTTGGTCTGGGGGAATTACAAACCCATTAACAGTAATAGAACAATTTACTTACCTATTATTTATAAAAGGACTAGATGAACAAGAGACAACGAAAGAGCAGGAAGCAGAGTTTCTTGGAACGGAACATCAAGGCCTGTTCCCTAAAGATAAGCAGCATTTACGCTGGAGTCATTTTAAGCAGATTGGATCAGCTGAAGAAATGTATGAAGTCGTATCAAAAGAAGTATTCCCTTTCATTAAGAACCTACATGGCAAAGAGGATTCTGCTTACTCAAAATACATGAATGACGCAATGTTTATGATACCTACGGCTAATATGCTTTCTAAAATTGTTGATGGTATTGATAACATTCCTATGAAAGACCGCGATACAAAAGGTGATTTATATGAGTATTTACTATCAAAAGTAGCAACCTCTGGGACAAATGGACAATTTCGCACACCACGCCACGTTATCGATATGATGGTGGAACTTATGAAACCAACCCCGGAAGATGTCATTATCGATCCGGCAATGGGATCAGCTGGCTTTCTTGTATCAGCAGCAGAATATTTACGAAAAAACCAAAGTGATCTGTTTTTAGTGCAAGGCTTAAAAGAGCATTTTAACAACACGATGTTCTACGGAAATGATATGGACAGAACGATGTTGCGTATTGGGGCAATGAATATGATGCTTCACGGCATTGATAACCCTAATATCGATTACCGAGATTCTCTAGCAGAAGTAAATAAAGATAAAGAACAATATACTCTTGTACTAGCAAATCCTCCATTTAAGGGTTCATTAGATGAAGAAGGAGTTTCAAACGAATTATTAAAACTTACAAAAACAAAGAAAACCGAAATCCTATTCCTATCACTATTCATCCGTATTCTAAAAGCTGGTGGTCGTGCCGCTGTTGTTGTACCAGATGGTGTCTTATTTGGAAGCTCAAAAGCTCATAAAAAAATTCGAAAAGAAATTATTGATACTCATAAACTAGAAGCGATTATTAAAATGCCTAGTGGTGTTTTTAAACCCTATGCTGGAGTATCTACCGCAATCATGGTTTTTACTAAAACAGGGGCTGGTGGTACTGACAATGTTTGGTTCTATGATATGAAAGCAGACGGCTATTCACTCGATGATAAGAGAAGTCCTATTGAACAAAATGATATCCCTGATATTATTGCTAGATTTCATAATCTACAAGATGAAAAAGAAAGAAAACGAACAGAGCAATCCTTTTTGGTTAAGGTTGATGAATTGCGTGAAAATGACTATGACTTGTCTATTGATAAATATAAAGAAATTGAGTATGAGGAAGTGGAGTATGAGTCCCCACAAGAACTAATTCAAAGAATAAAAGGTTTAGAGGATGAAATTTTATATGGGATAAAAAATTTGGAGGAAGTGTTGAAGTGAAAATAATTAAATATAAGATTTCAGAACTTCTCAAGTTTCTACCCAAATCAAATATAAAAGCTAGTGAAGGAAAATTGAAAGGTGAATATCCATTTTTCACATCTAGTAATAAACAAAATAAATTCTTAGATTATTTTGAGGTTGACTGTGAAAGTATAATAATTGGAACTGGTGGAAATGCTAATATCCATTTTTCAAAAGGTCAATTTTCTGTATCGACGGATTGCTTTATTTTACAAGCTCTCAATCGAGATTTAATAAATATGCAATATATATATTACTATTTAAGAGGCAATATTCATATATTAGAAAACGGATTTAGAGGTGCCGGACTTAAACATATCTCAAAGAAATATATCGGAGAAATAAATATACCTGTTCCTCCTTTAGAATATCAGTTAAAGGTAGTAAATATTCTAAATGAAGCTAAATCCTTAATTGACAAACGTAAAGTACAAGTGGAGGTATTAGACCAACTAACACAAAGTGTGTTTCTAGAGATGTTTGGGGACCCACTTCGAAATACTAAACAATGGACTCTGTTAGAGTTTAGTGACATATGTGATACTCGTTTAGGAAAAATGTTAGATAAAAAAAAACAAAAAGGGCAAAACACAAGACCATATTTAGCAAATCGAAATGTAAAATGGGGACATTTTATATTAGATGACCTGCCTCAAATGGACTTCCTCGATGAAGAATTAGAAACACTATCTCTCAAAAAAGGAGATTTACTTATCTGTGAAGGCGGGGAAGTTGGTAGAACTGCAATATGGGAATGGGATAATAAGAGCATCTATTTTCAAAAAGCTCTCCATAGAGCAAGAATAAAGAATAACCTTGCAACTCCTGAATATCTACAGAGTGTGATGCAATATTTTGCAGGTAACGGGGGGTTCAAAGACTTTACTTCAAAAGCAACTATCGCACATTTAACTGGGGTCAAATTAAAGAGAATCCCAATTCCTAATCCACCTTTAAATAAACAACAAGAATTTACAGCAATCGTTCATAGGATACGTCAAGAAAAGTCTTTACTGCTAACTACCCTTAGAGAACTAGAAAACCTATTTAATTCGATAATGCAACGAGCCTTTAAAGGAGAATTATCAATCCAAGAAAAAATTTTAAAGACTAAATAAAGGAGGGGTAATATTGGCAACAAACTTTGGCTTTCTTAAAGAAAAACCTAAGTATAAAAATTTCAATAATGCCTGCCTAGAAGCAGAGAAAGCTCTTATTGTTAGCCCTGCGACGTGTGCGATTTTGTCACGTCGCGCACTTGAGCTTGCGGTAAAATGGCTTTATAGCTCTGATAGTGAATTAAAAGTACCTTACCAAGAGAATTTATCAAGTTTAATTCACGATTCTAATTTTCTAGCTATCATTGATGATGATTTACTCCCTTTGTTGAAGTACATTGTTAAGTTGGGAAATGTATCAGTCCACTCCAACGCAAGCATCAATCGTGATGAAGCAATATTATCTCTGCACAATTTACATCAGTTTGTAGCTTGGATAGATTACTGTTACTCAGATGAATATACTGCGAAGGAGTTTGACGAGTCCTTACTACAACATGGTAAAGAGAAACGTGTAAGACCAAAAGAGCTACAAGACTTATATGACCAGTTAAGCTCTAAAGATCGTCGTTTAGAAGAAATGATGAAGGAAAATGAAGAGCTTCGAAAGGTAAATACAATTAAACGGGAAATAAATACAGACCAATATGATTTTGAGGTTGATGAAATAAGTGAGTTTGAAACAAGGCAGAAGTATATTGATCTTGATTTAAAATTAGCTGGATGGGAATTCGGTACGGATGTTGCAAAGGAATTTGAAGTGACAGGAATGCCGAATAATCAAGGTATTGGTTTTGTTGATTATGTACTGCTTGGTGATAATGGTAAACCTATAGGTGTAGTTGAAGCAAAACGAACATCAAAAGATCCTAATATCGGTAAGCAACAAGCGAAACTATACGCCGACTGCATTGAACAAAAATATGGGCAGCGTCCCGTAATTTTTTATACCAATGGTTTTGAAACCTATATCTGGCATAAACCCTATCCACCAAGAAGGGTATCTGGATTCTATAATAAAGCCGATTTAAAGCTTGTTATAGATCGCCTCACAATGAAGCGTGAACTGAAAAATATTGAAATTAACGATGATATAACGAATCGTTACTATCAAAAGGAATCAATATTAGCAGTTTGCGATGCGTTGGAACGAAATCAGCGAAAGATGCTGCTAGTTATGGCGACAGGTAGCGGGAAAACAAGAACAGCTATCTCGATTGTGGATGTCCTTTCTCGCCATAACTGGGTGAAAAACGTTTTGTTTCTAGCAGATCGTAAAACACTTCTACTTCAGGCAAAGAAAAACTTTAATAATCTTTTACCTAGCTTATCGTTATGTAACCTCTTGGATAACAAAGATAATCCTGATGAAAGTCGTATGGTCTTCTCAACCTATCCAACTATGATGAATGCCATTGATGAAGTCAAACGTAAAGATGGCAAGAAGTTATTTACTATTGGTCATTTTGACTTAATCATTATTGATGAATCTCATAGAAGTATATATAAAAAGTATCGTTCAATTTTCAACTATTTTGACGGTATGCTGCTTGGACTGACTGCTACCCCAAAAGATGAAATTGATAAAAATACGTATGAGGTATTTAACATGGAAAGTGGCACTCCGACGTATGCTTACGAGTTAGAAAAAGCGGTTGAAGATGAATATTTGGTTGATTACAGAACCATCGAAACAAGGATGAAATTCCTTGAAGAAGGTATCCGTTACGATGATTTATCAGATGAGGAAAAAGAGTTATATGAAGAAACATTTGAAGATGAGGTTGGAGATGATATTGATAGTGGAGCATTAAATGAGTGGCTTTTTAATGCTGACACAATTGATACCGTTCTCAAGAACTTAATGGAAAAGGGAATACATGTTGAAGGTGGAGACAAACTTGGCAAAACAATTCTCTTTGCGAAAAATCACCAACATGCGTTAAAGATAGTTGAAAGATTCGATGTTTTATTTCCAGAGTATGGTGGAGAATTTGCGAAAGTCATTGACTATAGCGTGAATTATTACCAAAGCCTAATTGAAGATTTCTCAACAAAAGAAAAAATGCCTCAGATAGCTGTTTCAGTTGATATGCTTGATACTGGTGTAGATATTCCTGAAGTGGTTAACCTAGTATTCTTTAAAAAGGTCCGGTCAAAATCAAAGTTCTGGCAAATGATTGGTCGTGGAACACGTTTATGCCCAGACCTACTGGGGATAGGGCAGGATAAAACTCATTTCTTAATATTTGACTATTGCGGTAACTTTGAATTCTTCAGAGAGAATCCGAAGGGTATTGAAGGAAAAGCTACCGAGAGTTTGACGGAAAAACTGTTTAATTCAAAAGTTGAAATTATAAAAGAACTTCAAGGGATCGAATATCAAACGGAAGATTATATTTCACACCGTAGCGAAATCATTAATGATGTGTTTGCCGACATTAATGCATTGGATGATGAAAATTTCCGAGTTCGTCAACACTTGCAACATGTTCATAAATATAAAAATAAAGCTAATTGGAACTCATTAACGGTAATGAAAGTAAATGAAATTAAAGAGCATGTTTCTCATATCATCGTACCATTTAATGATGACGAGTTTGCTAAACGTTTTGACTTAGTAATGTACACTATTGAGTTAGCTAAATTACAAACAAAGAATGCTACTAAGCCAATACGAAGTGTGGTAACAACTGCAGAAGCATTGTCTAAATTAGGAACAATACCACAAGTAGTAGAGCAAAAGCCTATTATTAATAAGGTTTTAACTGAAGAGTTCTGGGAAAGTGCTGATATCTTTGAATTAGAAAGAGTTCGTGAAGCACTACGTGACCTAATCAAGTTTATTGAAAAAGAAAAGCAAAAAATGTACTTCACAAACTTCAAAGATCAAGTATTAGAGGTAAAAGAAAGTGGTCCGATCTTCCACACCAATGACTTACAAAATTATAAGAAGAAAGTACATCACTATCTTCAACAACATAGAGATGAAATAGCAATCCACAAGCTTAGAAATAACAAGAAGCTTACTGATCAAGATATAAAGACGTTGGAAAGTATTCTTTGGAATGAACTAGGAACTAAAGAAGATTACGAAAAGGACTTTGGGGATACTCCTATTACTAGGCTCGTAAGACAAATTGTAGGATTGGATCCTCTAGCAGCAAATGAAGCTTTTTCGGAGTTTCTAACCAACGAAAAACTTAATATCTATCAAAGTAGGTTTGTGAAACTTATTGTGGATTATGTCGTGAAGAACGGAGTAATAGATAAGAAAGTGTTACAGCAAGACCCATTTAAGTCAGTCGGAAGTATTGTTGAGTTGTTTAAGGATAATATGGACGATGCCCGTAAGATTATTGGGGTTATTGATGAGATAAATCGAAATTCGGAAGAGATTGCCGGAGCTTAACTTATAACAAATTACTACTAAGAAAAGGCACCTAAAGATACTTTATTTAGGTTGCCTTTTTTATATTCATATTGTGGAATGGGAGAGGAAGTTTACATGATAAACTTACAACTAACTAATGACTATTTGACGGAAGAAGAAATAGAAAAATTAAAGATACTTTTTAAAACTGACGATACTGAAGAATTCAATTTAGCAATCAAAAATATTGCAGTGGCAGCGTTGACCGAATACAAAGAAATGTTACTAGGTAAAGGGTTACCAACTAGGGCAGACGAAATTAAACAGCACAGACTTTTGCATCTAATCAAGCACTATTTTCAAGGGAGAATTCCAACAGAGGCAGAGGTATCGTCTATGTTTCAATTAACAGAGACAGAAAGTAGAGCATTAATAAGAAATGTAAGAACAAGATTTCGGTATCAATTGGAATCTGAAATATTAAATACACTTCAGCAAACAATTGTCTCATCTGAATTTAACAATGATACTTATCATGTTGTAATACAATCAGATAACGTGTTAGAAGAGCTTAATAGATTAGTTAGTACAAATGCACCGCAATTAGATCCCATTTCTAAAGTTAGAGGCAGTGCAAGGAAGTATCAAATCTCAGAAGATACCTATGAATTATTAAACAACGCATTGGGCATTAACCAAGAAGTAGCTGTAACGGAGCAAGAGGATGAATAATGAGTTAAATTCAATCTTAAATGACTCTTTTGATGCAATAAGTATCCTATTAGTATTTGTAACTGTTTTATTTGGTATTAGGTATCCGGAAATAAAAATGGTTTTAGACGAACCATTGGAGACCGATAAACCTAAAGCATTAGAAAGACAAAAAAAGAATATTAAAAATGTTTTGCTCATTAAGTGGATACCTGTTTTGGCAATGAGTTTTATAGTGGTATATTCTATGACCCCTTTAGCTTTTAATACTATAAGTCAGTCATCGATATCTTTTTTTAACTTTGACTTTATAAGAACTGCTTTTGTTTTCATATGGTACTTCAACATTGCTTTTCTCCTTGTCTCTATATTGTTATCAGTAAAACTTATTCAAAAAATTTTAGAATAGGAAAATTTGGGGAGTATCATAAGTTTCAAATCCTATCAAACTTATTTCAAAAAAAATTAAAGTTTACCGATTAAATAGTGAGAAAAAGCAGGGGAGGAAAATAGTAATGGAGTTTAAAAAGTTCTTAATGAATGAATATAAGCTTGGTGAGAAATCTGCCCGTGATTACGTAGGTCGTTTTAATGGATTAGTTAACAAGGGTATCTATAACGGGGAATCAGTAGTAACTCCCAGTATTGAAACAGCTATTGAAAAAGAATATAAGGGTTCAAAAGGGCATTATATGCTTGCTTTAAAAAGATATATTGAATTTCAAAGTGAAAAGTGTTTGTAAGGAAGGTTAATAGGAATTAAATTCAGAGGTACTTATATTAAAGAAGGTGGAGAAAACCATGGCAATTTATTTTGAAAAAGAAATTAATGATCGAAAAGCTATATATGATGCTGCAGAAAAATGGAAAAATGAATGCCTACTTAATGATAGATCGTTAATATGGGATGGAGAATCTGTTTGGACTCTTACGAACATTAATAAATTTAAATCTATATTTGTAGAAAACCCTGATGAGTCTGGAGACAATTTTGATAGCAAATTAAAGAAACAGCTAGAAAATGAGTCTGAAGGTATATATAAGTTGGCAATTGAATTAATATTTATTTATTATATTTTCCCTTACAATCGTTCAATCAGTTACAAAACTAAAGTGGACAAATTAGAAATGATTGCTTCATGGAAGGGGCTTAAGCTAGATCCATCACAACCAGTATTTGAAGGTTTAAAGAAAGGGTTAGGTGCTACAGGTACATTTTATAACACCAGTAAGTATATTGAGATATCTTTCTTGTGTTTAGTAGCCCGAAATTTTAAAGAGCAACCTCTAGGAGAACGTGAGGATATCTTAAAAAATGCATTTAACTTAAAAAAATTTGCAGAAAAAACTCGTAAATCGGTAGGGAAAAGAGTACAGATGCAGCATATCTTTCTACATTTGCTGCTTCCAGATAAATTTGAACGTATTGCTAGTTGGGGGCACAAAAGTAAAATAGCAAAGGCTTATTCAAGTATAATCGAAGATAGCTCTATTTCTGACACAGACGAAAAGATATTTCTAATTCGAGAAAAGTTACAAGAGAAGTATTTAAATGAAAGAATTGATTTTTATAGAACACCAATCGTTGAAGGATGGAGAGAAAGTGAAAAGACAAAATCATCTTCAACCGGTAATGGTGGCAATACATCTTATACAGGTGATGGCACTGAAAACAACCCTAAGATTCCTCAGGTTGATTTTGATGTAACCCCATTCCTCGATGGGTTAATATTCGAAAACCCTGAAGTTCTTATAGATCAAATTACTACAGCAATAAGGAATGGTAAACACATTATCTTTACTGGACCACCTGGAACAGGAAAATCAAAATTAGCTAGTAAGATTTGTAAAATGCATCGTGTGCAATCAAAAATGGTAACCGCAGCTTCGAATTGGTCCACTTATGAAACCATTGGAGGATATCGTCCTGATCATCAAGGGAATTTATATTTTTGCGAGGGAATATTCTTGGATTGTGTAAAAGATAAGGAAACCCACCTGCCTAAAAATACGTGGCTAATCATTGATGAAATTAACCGTTCAGATATAGATAAGGCATTTGGTTCATTATTTTCTGTCTTAACTGGAGACGAAGTAACACTCCCATTCCAGTCTAAAAGCGGAGAAACTATTGTGATTAAACCACAAGGAAAATTAACTACAATCCAACCAAATAATTATACATATGTAGTTCCAAATGATTGGCGTATCATTGGGACAATGAATACAATTGATAAAGCCTCTTTGTATGAGATGAGCTACGCATTCATGCGTAGATTTGCCTTTATTCCGGTTGGAATACCAAAGAATATTACAATTGAACTGATTGAACAATATTTAGCTGCTTGGAACATGTATATATATCCAAACGCTGATATCCTAGTAACTATATGGAAGTTGATTAATAAATATCGAAAAATTGGCCCAGCCATTGTTGAGGATATCGCAAAACACACACTAGATAACGACGATTTTACTTCTGCAATCATTCTTTATGTTTTACCTCAATTTGAAGGGATTCCTTTTAATAAAATAAAAGAGTTCATTGCACAATTGACTGTTGAAACAGATGCAATAATTGATTTGAAGCAGCTAAATGACTTTGTGGATGATTTCTTTGATACAGGTGTATTCGAATGAGTGTAAAAGAAGATGAATTGCTTGAAGAAATATCTGGATTTCTCCACGGTTATTTAAAGGCAGGAAAAGTAAAGTTAAATTCATTTATATCCAAGATGAATACAAATATATCAAACATTGAACAACTGTTAACCATTCGCTTTTTGCTTAGAGAAGAAACAAAAGAGTTTGTTAAAGAACTGCCAACATTAATAAAACGTTTTAAAACAACAACCATCTTGGAGAATGAAACTTATTATGGAGAAGTAAGAGGGCAAATTGATTGGGCGCAGACAATAAAAGAACGGGTGGAGCGTAATCCAAAGGATAAAATAGTGTATTCGATAAATGAAAATATCCGTTCTTATAATACTCCTGAGAACTTAGTTCTTAAAGAACTATTGAGAATACTATACAATGTTTTATTTAAAGACAATTATATTAAGGGATTTGAAAATAGAGAATGGTTTGCAGAGTGGCAAGGTATAAAAAGTTACTTAGCCCATACATACAAAAAGAATATTTACTTACAACGTGTAGATTCTTTTTCAGTATCCGATCGAATTATAGAAAAGACATTAAGTCATCGAAATAAGTTGTATCGAAACGCTGCAAAATTATTAGCATCTTATCGGAAGTTAATGAATGGAAAGTATAGCGAACAAGACATTAAGAATGTTCTTCAAGAAACATTTATAGCACCTGATAAAATAGATTTATTATTTGAACTTTATTGGGTTATACAACTGATTAAGAGTAACACCGATGAAAGCCAGCTTCATTTAATGGACGGATCACAAAACCTAGTAGCCTCTTGGGACACTGAGTCTTATATTTTTAAACTTTATCACGATTCAACTGGTTCGGGTAAAGTGAAATTCAGTATATCGATTGATGAAATATCTGACAGTAGTAATGCTTATCTAAATCGGAAATATCAATCATTTACAAGAGCGAATATCTTGGCATATGAGTTGTTTGGAAGAAGCACATCTGACTTTCTATGGCAAGGTCGTCCTGATTTTTTACTGGAGGTATCTGATAGACAGACTTCTAAGATTGTAAAAATAATTATTGGTGAGGTAAAGAATACTTCGAGAATCGATTATGCAATTACTGGCCTAGAAGAGTTGTTAGATTATTTGCATCTGGTTAAGGACAGTAAAGGGGATTACATATTAGGTGGTCCTATCCCTGTACATGGGCTACTGTGTGTTGGGGATGTGCCAATAAAGTCTTCGACTTCTGAATTAATAAAAATTGCAAAGTATAAGGAAAGTATTATGTCTTCAAGGGGATTGGATGAATTTAGTTTAACCTATGAGAATAGGTGTAAATGAAGACTACAATTTTGACTCGAATTATTTTATTTGTAGGAGAAATAAGTAACGCCTTCACTTTTATAAAAGGGCGATATTAGCGAAATTATCAACAGGAAAAGATAAAAAAACACGATGACTTTTCGAACCTTTTATATCATGATACTGAGTTTTTTGCTGAATAATATAAACTAAAGAATTCAAATATTGCTTAAAAAACGCACGCATACAGACATATCCTGAACATTATTGAGACTTATAATAATAGCTATTTGATAGAAAGTGGTGACTGAAGTGGATGAAAAACAAGAAAGAGTAATCTTTTACAAAGATGTTTACGATATACCAAGTATTGATGACTTTAATGTTGAGTTTAAAATAAATGATACAACTGTTTATACTAAAAACAATCAACTAATTGTTGAATGTATTAAAACAATCGACAGTATTGATAGTCTATTGGAAATAAAACGTTATACTAGACCAGATTTACTAGTAGTTCAAGGTATCTTGTGCTATTTTACGGGACATCTATTTACAATTTATGAATTAAAAAAGGGTGAACATCAGATAGTAGAAAATGGAATTAATCCTTCTAAGAATATAGAGTGCACCATTTTTTCCTTAGAAGGAATGGATCATTCAAAGGATTTAAATTTATTACTTGAGAAGTTTAAAGATAAACGTTTTAAAACGTTAATTATTACTTTATTAGATAGATGGAGAAAAGCACTTTATATGGTTGCTGAAAGTGAAGTGAATACTTATCATGACGAAGCAATTCTAACGCATTTTCATATTCTAGAATTGCTCGTAAGCTGTTATTATAATGATTTTAAAGTGGAAGCTAATGAAGAGATTAAGAGTTTTCTAACATTATTCTCTTCAGAGATACTTAATCTAAGTGGTAAAGCTAGAGAAGATACTATTAATAATAAATTTAGAATCTTAAAGGAAGTACTAATTAACGATGAAGCCTCAATCTCTACAAAGATAAATTATTTTTTAAAAAGGCATTCTATGTTAGACGACCAAACATACTCCTTTATTAATAAAATTGTTAAAATACGAAATTCTATAGCACACGGTCGAATGTCATATAAAGAGAAGTTAATCTGGCCACTCCCTCCTTTCTTCAACATTTCAAGTGTTGACACTCAAACGATCATTTCTCAAGTTCAAATTTTGACTGCAAGAGCTATTGCTGCGCATTTGGGTTTAGACTCTTGGAAAGAGGCTTGGGGGTTCATTCATAATACTCTACCTCCATCAGACGAAGTACTTATGAATTTCATCAAAAATCCCGATGAGCATCAAAAAATAACTGGTACAGACCTAATAGAGGGTACTTATAAAAATATTACTGTGGAATCATTAGTAGATTACTATATTGATAATAGAAGTAAATTTAGCTTAACTGAATTAGGTCAAGTACTATCCAAGCCGTTGATTGAAGTACCAATAAATGAGGAAAATAGTATACCATTATTTCTAGCGTCAGTATTACTAAGTGATTCGGATAAGGAAGAATTATCTAGTATTTCAAAAAATAACGTGGAACTTGTTCATAAATATGACTGGTATGGATATTCCAACATAAAAGACATAGTGCATTATTTTGATTATTACGATATTGAGGTCAAATGGTTATATTCATGGATAGAGGATGGCGGTCATATTGAAGCTAGAAGGAGCTAAATATATAAGAGTTACTGAAAACCACAACCCTAAGTGTCCTGAACATCCGGAGATGTGTTAATAAACACTCAAAACCATATGGATTGTAAATAAGTCAGAGAGATATAGAAAAATCCGATTAATAGGTTTAGTGGTTATATGATATTAAATACTCTCGCCTTAGGGATGGCATGATGTGATAGTTGATCAATCATTTGGTATATAGTTTTTGGGCCGAATTGATAACAAAATGCTAACAAAAGATAATTAATATTAAAGGGGCTTCTCAATAGTTAATAAAATTTTTGGTGAGCCTCTTTCTTTTTGCATTATCTTTCACTAAAAAGATAGGGTGGTTTTAGTAAATAATCTAAAATGGTTATTAGAGGATTTTTTTTATTGGAGGAGGAGGTTTAAGAAGAATGCTTGAAATTGATGGTAAAGATATAACCGAATTAAGTGATAGCGATTTAAGATCTCTAATCGGACTTCTTTGTGAGGCTGAACTTCGTACCTACGGATTACCTACAGCAGGAGTGACATGGGGGGGACACCAAAACGCTAAAGATGGTGGTATTGATGTCAGGGTTGACCTTTTATCTCCTATACATGCTGATAGTTTTATACCAAAATCTCAAACGGGTTTTCAAGTGAAAAAACCAGATATGCCAAGAGCAGAAATTATTAATGAAATGCGACCAAAAGGTAAGCTTAGACAAGTTATAAAAGATTTAGTAGATTCAAAGGGAGCTTATATTATTATTAGTAGCCAAGGCTCAACCGCTGATTCGGCTCTCAAAGACCGTAAGGAAGCTATGTTAGACGCATTGTCTGACTACCCGACTAAAGATGATGTAAAAGTAGATTTCTATGATCGAGAACGAATTGCTGGTTGGGTACGTAGTCACCCTGCTTTGGTTCTATGGGTAAGAGAAAAAGTAGGAAGGCCAATACAAGGATGGAAAACATATGAGAATTGGGCAAATTGCTCATTAGGTGTTGAAGAAGAGTATTTGTTAGATGAACATGTTCGGTTATTTTTCGAACCCAAATCCTATTCAGAAGGTTTATCAGCATGTGGTGGAATAAATGAAATAAGAAATATTCTTCAGAGGCCAGCATCGGCAGTTCGTTTAGTAGGTCTTTCTGGAGTAGGAAAAACAAGATTACTACAAGCATTGTTTGATGAAAGAATAGGAGAAAATCCCTTAAACAAATCATTAGTAATTTACACGGATATTAGTGACAGCCCGAACCCAGACCCTATTAACTTTGCTGAAAGACTAGTTGCTCTAAAATCTCGATTTATTCTTGCAGTAGATAATTGTCCACCAGATCTGCATAGGCGATTGGGTCTAATATGTTCGAAGCCCAATAGCTTAGTAAGTCTAATAACAGTTGAATATGATGTTAGTGATGACCAACCAGAAGAAACCGAGGTTTTTCGCTTAGAACCAGCTTCCATTGATTTAGTCGAAAAAGTCATTTTAAAAAGATTTAGTCATATAACAGAAGTAGATGCACGGAGTATTTCAAACTTTTCTGGAGGAAATGCTAGGATTGCAATTGCCTTGGGAAACACAGTGAAACGTGGAGAAAACTTATCAGAGTTAAAAGATAATGATTTATTCATTCGTTTATTTCAACAGCGAAATGAGCCCAATATGCCACTATTAAGAGCAGCAGAGGCGTGCTCGTTGGTTTACTCATTTAATATACAACCTTCTGAGTATGCAGAAATAGAACTGCTAAGTGAATTAGTAGGTATGGGTGTTCAAGAAATGTATAGTAATGTAAGTGAGTTAATGCGGCGTGATCTGGTTCAAAAGCGGGGGGAGTGGCGTGCAGTACTTCCCCATGCAATTGCTAACAAACTCGCTCAAAGAGCTCTAGAAAACATACCAATTGAAAAAATATGTAGCCTATTTGAAAACAGAGGTAATGAGAGGATTTTAAAATCATTCTCTAGAAGATTAAGTTATCTACATGAAAGTGAAGAAGCTCTCAAAGTATCTAAAAGATGGTTGATGGAAGATGGATTACTCGGAGATGTAAGTAATCTTAACGAGTTGGGAGTAACACTGCTCAGAAATATTGCTCCATTAAATCCAGAACTAACACTTTCTGCAATAGAAAGAGTAATTAAGTCTAGTAAGAATAAAAAGTTTTTTACGCGAGACAATGCTTTCTATAATGAATTTACAAATCTTCTTAGATCTTTGGCCTATGATAAACATTTATTTATTCGCTCAACTAATTTACTTTGCAAGTTTGCACTTTCGGAGAAACCAAATGAAAATGTAAATTCCATTAGAAATTTACTAAAGTCTCTTTTTTATATTTATCTTTCCGGGACCCATGCTTCGGCAGATCAAAGACTAATTACAATAAAGAAATTAATAGAATCCGATATTGAAGATGAAGTTGATTTAGGAGTCTCGTTATTGGATGCAGCTTTAGTAACAACTCATTTTAGTTCATCTTACATCTTTGAATTTGGAGCACGACCTAGAGATTATGGATATAAACCAACAAACAGATTTGAAATACAAAAATGGTACAAATTTTTTATTGATTACTCTCTTAAAGTGGCAAATTCAGAAAGCCCTTTTGCTTTTAAAGCAAGAGAATTACTGGCCACAAATTTTAGAGGGCTTTGGGTAAATGGAAGATTATATGGTGAACTTGAAGATGTCTCAAAAATTATTTCTTCAAAAAGCCCTTGGAGAGAAGGCTGGTTAGCCGTAAAAACAACCATGAGATTTGATGGAGAGAATATGGAGCCAGAGGTATACAAAAGATTAAATGAATTAATAGTGCTTTTGGAGCCGAGATCTTTAATAGAACAAGCAAAATTCTATTCAATGTCAGGAAGAAGCATTTATGATTTGGTCGATGCTGTTAATGATATAGATAATGATGAATATACAACTGTAGAGCAGAAGATTCATCAAATTGGGAGTGCGGTTGGGTCCCATGAGGAAACTTTAAGTGGATTATTGTTGGACATTCTGAGTAATAATGGGCCTGGACTATTTAGTCTTGGGCAAGGAATAGCAGACGGTTCTACCAATCATGAAGAAACATGGATTCGTTTTTGTAATAAGTTATCCTATATAGATGCTTCAAAACGCAACTATCAAGTACTCCGAGGCTTTTTAAATAGATTATCAGAAATTGATTTTTCCTTTACACAAGAAATACTTGATCAATCCGTAAAGGATCCAATTCTAGCTCCTATTTTTCCATTATTACAAATAAGTGTAAAGATTGACTCTCGTGGTGTAAGTAGATTAAGACAATCACTTGAATATGGAGAAGCTCCTATTTGGCAATATAAAAATATAGCATATGGTAGAGTTCATGAAACTATAAATGATGAAGATCTTACGGAATTATTAGAATTAATATCACAAAAAGAAAATGGACTAGAAGTATCCATTGAAATATTAAACATGAGATTACATGGTATTTCAAAAGAAACTCCTATTAGTGGTTGTATATTATATGCCGGCCAGAAACTTTTGTTAGAATATAAATTTTCAAAAGAAGACAATAACAAAGCCCACTATGATTATGAATTATCAAGAATTATTCAATATTGTTTAAAGGGGGCATCCGGAAAAGAAAACGCTAGGAGATTGTGTGAAAAGCTTGCAAATGGATATGAAAAATTTGAAATTTTCCCATCAGATTTTCAAGGGGTTTTGTCTTCTTTATCCGAGACACAGCCTGAAGTATTCCTTAATGAATTTTTAGGTGAAGAGCAAAAGCTGGATGGTTGGTTAACCGAAGCACTTTCTAGAGAAGGGAAAGTGCTATCAAATATAAATGACGATATTATTAAAAAATGGTGTGAAGTCAGTTCAACAACTCGTTATCCAGTTATTGCACGTGTCATAAAGCCTTTTCAACAAATTACTAAAGATAGTTCAATGGAGTGGACACCTTTAGCTAGGTGGATAATGGATAGTTTTTATGACCCGGTGTTAATATTAAATATATTTAAAAAATCATTTCACCCAAGAACATGGTGGGGTTCTCGTGCAGATAGGTTACAAAGTTTCTTGTGCTTAATAACTAAACTGAAAAAGCACAGCAACCTGGTTATTAAGCAATGGGCAACGGAGGAAGAAGAGAAGTTTAAAGAAGTTATTCATCGTACAAGGGATAATGAATTGAACATGGAAAGACAAAAAAATGAACGTTTTGAGTGATTAAGGGAAGATAATTTTTTGAGGTCTTTTTTAAGACACTTCTTAAATGTTTTCTAGCGAGTACTCTCTAGGTGAGGATGGTATGAAAAACGGAACGGTAACATAATTGTTTTGGTTTGCTAACATTTTGCTAACGCAATCCAGTGAAAAACAGTAAAATCCCGTTAAAGATGTTACAGTAAGAATTTAACAAAACCTTGATTTATCGCACTTTACGCACATTAAGTTAAAGATATTACACACTCTCACCTTAGGGGCGGCATGATGTAATCATCATCCCCATTCTCTGGAGCAATCCAGATAAAAGTGGTCATTCCTTATGGAGTGACCACTTTTTTTGCGTTCAGAGAGAGTTGACGAGTTTAGAAAATCACCTGATAGGTAAAAAGTATGATAAAAAGACATCCGTAATGAAACTATTTACGTATGCTCCATGTGACTTCTACTTTTTACTAAACTAAAGCAGGTGATAACATGAACTATTTAACCATGAAACTCAGAACGCTGGTAGAACGAGTCATTGAAGGAGACGAACGGGCAAAGGAAGAATTCGAAAGGCGATGGGGAATCCCCTGGGAACAAGTAGGGACGGTACCGATATCCATGGATAAGAACCAAAGGGACTGAAATGGTTCTATCCATCCCTCTTATGATAAAGTATGGATACAACAGTTCAGAAAGAGGGTTACCGATGACAGTCAAACAATACTATCAAGATGCCTATATGAAAACCTTTCAAACATCCATACAGGATCAACGGCAGGATGATTCAGGCTGGTACGTCGTATTAGAAGAAACAGCTTTCTATCCAACAGGCGGTGGCCAGCCCCATGATACGGGAACATTAAAGGATAAGCGGATTATCAATGTGGAAGAAGTGAACGGAGAGATCCGTCATTACATAGAAGAACCATTTGAAGATATTTCAGGGGACGTAAAAGGACAGATCGATTGGGACAGACGCTTTGATCATATGCAGCAGCACGCAGGGCAGCATATCCTGTCTGCAGCATTTGCGGAAGCATTACTATATGAGACGGTCAGTTTTCACTTAGGGAAGGAGGTTTTAACCATCGATTTGGACGTGAGTGATTTAACTGAATCGGAAGCTCTGGAAGCAGAGGCATTAGCGAACCGTGTCATTCGAGAGAGCAGATATATTGAAACAAGATGGGTAACAGAAGCGGAATTGTCCCAATATCCATTAAGAAAGCAGCCAACCGTCACCGACGATATCAGATTAGTGATGATACCGGATTTTGATTACAACGGATGTGGAGGTACACATCCGCGTTCTACGAGTGAAGTCGGGGCGATTAAGATACTCGATTGGGAAAAGCATAAAGGCCATATTCGATTGCAGTTTGTATGTGGGGACCGGGTACTGAATCAATTACACCGTAAGCATGGACTACTGAAAGAGCTAACCGTTGTGCTGCAGGCGCCTGAAGAAAATATGGTACCGACCGTCGAGCGAATGGTTGCCAAGCAAAAAGAACAAGAGAAAGCATTAGAAGGGTTGAAAGAGGTTCTCTTAACGTATGAAGCACAAGGATTACTTGGGGAGGGAACTTCACAAGAAGGCTATACATTAATCAAAAAAGCTTACTCGGACCGCTCCATCCAAGAGCTTCAAAAAATCGCACAGCATATCGTCGCTAAGAGAGAAGAAGCAATTGTGTTATTGGTTGTTCAAAATGATCATAAGCTTCAGCTCGTAGCGGCGAAGGGTTCCTCACCGAGCGCCAACCTACGAGAGGTCGCGCAAAAGGTCTTCCCGTTGATCAACGGGAAAGGTGGAGGGAATAAGTCGTTCGTTCAAGGTGGGGGAGAAGTTGTTATGAGTAGGGAAGAGCTTCTTGAGACGTTGGTGAATCAGCTATAGTTGAAAAATATTTCATTGGGTGAAAAAGACATGAAAACTAATCATTGAAATAACTTGCAATTTAATATATGAATAATTACAAATAATGCATAAAGTTGGAATTAAAAGGTTATTTTCCTTTAGATAAGGGAAATAACCTTTTATAATGTCTAGGTCATTAGTTCTGTGATAATGAACATCTGGAGGTCTTAAGTCTTATTTCAACGCAATTATGAAACATTAACGGGTGTCGTTCGTTAATGTGGTTAATGGGAATGGGAAGCGAAGGTTTGAAGATATAAATATCATAAAACTATTAAAGTTGCTGTTTCTTAAGGTTTGTATAATGTTAGTCTCATTTTGCTAAGCCATTGGTTCGTTGGTTCCAGACGCAGGTACTACAATTGGGGGAGCTTAATAGGTTCCGGTAATTTCTTTATTATGAAATCCATACAAGGAAAGGCACTCAAACGGAGTATTCGAACAGGATAAAAAAAGCATCTGATTCTATAGAGAATTCGGCAAAGAAAATTTGAAAAAGAGCTAGGAGATAAATTGAAATCGAGATTGGGTGATATATTTTTGGATGAGAAAAACAACCTTTCTTTTAAAGAAAGCAGGATTCTACATGTAACGGTTTCTATAATGATTGTTACATTTTTATTTAGTGCTTTACCAGAATGGTATACTCCACAATTCATAATGAACAGTGTTGTGTCTAGCATATTGGTCATCATTATTGTGGTTTCTTGGAGACTAGTGGAACTTAAAGTGAGGTATTTTTCTATACAAAGCTATTGTTTGGTTTTTAGTCTTTCCTTTTTGTTTGCCCAGCCGCTTATTAAATACTTCTGGCAAGAAGGAAATTCCATATGGTTTTTCTTATTAGGGATTTGGGGAGCGGGCTTTATTATTACAACTCTCTTAAAGGAGAATATTTTTCAAGCCTTTTCAAAGACTTTCGAAAATAGGGTTAGCGTGGCCTTTCATATTGTAGTCTTTATCTGCATAACTGTTGGTCCAATGTTTATCATTATCGGAAATGCAAATGATTTTAATAAGAATATTTCATATGGCTCAGTGCTATATTTAATGTCGGCTCTATTGCAAATAACATTGCCTGCTTTTTTGAAGCATCCGAAAGCTATATTGTCGAAATAAACTTAATATCCCACGAGTAAGTTGTAATTCATATCAAGCTTGTCTACATATAGATCGTATTTAGGTACTTTAGAAGATTCTACTCATTGTGTTTTTTATGCTATATACATAAAAATAAAGGGGGAGACCTTGAATGCTGAACAAACACAAAAAAGCCTTGAATAAAGCGAAATTCAAAAAGAAAATTTCCAGAACCATAGGGTCAATAATGGTTGATACCATATTGGCGACGGATGCGATTACACCAGGTGAAGAGTTGGTAGGTAAGGTTGCACTGAGAAGCAAAAAAGGATTACAAGAGATTGAACGCATCAATGTTTCCCTTTTGCAACAGTTTATGACAATGGATAATCATATCAGTAATCTGCCTTTACACTCGGTGGAAATAAGGTTAACCGAGGAACAAAGAAATGCAGATGAAGTGACCGTGCCCTTTTCAATGACCGTTCCCCTGTACGTCCCTCATAATATTGGAAAGCGCCAGTGCTGGATTCAAACAGATGTAGACATTGCGTATAAATTAGATCCTCGTGATCTTGATTTTATCAACGTGAACCCTCATCCAATCACGACGAAAGTAAATAAAATCCTAATTGAACGATTGGGATTATTGAAAACAAATCGGGAAGAGGTCATTTATTATTCTGGTTTTGGTGGGAGATTCGTCATTGATAAACGGATTCTCAATCATCCACTATACCCCATGTTATCAAAACGTTCCGTTCCACTTGTCCATGAGCTGGAGTTCTTCCCCCCTGATGAGTTTAAGGAAAAGTATAAAGAGATTGAGATTATTTATGACATTCATCCTGAAGGACTGGACCTTTATGTCGAATTGCAATACTTTATAAGAAAAAATATTGGTGGTTATTTTGAGAGAGAGGCTCTTAGGGAGAGAGGGATGGACGAAGTCATTCACAAAATAAGCTTTTCAAATGAAGAGCTCGAAATGGAAGAGGAGATTGCGTCCAAAATACTCGACCTTCTTAAAAAGGCTGAAGAACCAGTAGAGTTACGGGGCAATTGAATTTAATCAAACGTTTGTTTAAATCAAATGCTACGTATATTAAAGAACGGACATGCACCCCATGTCCGTTCTTTTCAACCCAAAACATTCGATATCCCACCCAAAATTGGTTAAAATAGAAAAGACATTACATGTTCGACAAATGGCTTCAGCTTAAAGGAGAGAAATACATGACGCACTATGCGGATGATAGTTTAGCTTTACATACAGATTTGTATCAGATTAATATGACGAAGGCGTATTGGGATGATGATTTCCATAATCGAAAGGCTGTTTTTGAAGTGTTCTTTCGAAAGCTGCCTTTTGGGAATGGATATGCGGTGTTTGCCGGGCTTGAACGGATCATTGAATATGTGAAAAAGTTTCATTTCTCTGAGAGTGATCTTGAGTATTTAAGGGAATTGGGCTATGAAGAGGAGTTCCTTCAGTACTTAGCGGAACTTCGATTTACGGGGACGATACGTTCGATGCAGGAAGGGGAGATTGCGTTCGGGAATGTTCCTCTTATCCGTGTGGAGGCTCCCTTGGCACAAGCTCAGTTACTGGAGACGGCGATCTTAAATATCGTGAACTATCAAACCCTGATTGCGACGAAGGCGAATCGAATTAAGCAAGTGGTCCGGGATGAAGTCGTGATGGAGTTTGGGACGAGACGGGCCCATGAGCTGGATGCGGCCATTTGGGGGACGCGGGCTGCTTATATTGGCGGTTTTGATGCGACGAGTAATGTTCGGGCGGGTAAGTTATTTGGGATGCCGGTATCAGGCACCCATGCCCATTCAATGGTTCAGGCTTATCAGGATGACTATCAAGCCTTCCATAAATATGCTGAGAGCCACAAGGACTGTGTGTTCTTAGTGGATACCTACGACACATTGAAATCGGGTGTACCCACGGCCATCCAGGTAGCAAAAGAGCTTGGCGACCGGATTAATTTTAAGGGTATTCGTTTGGACAGTGGTGATATGGCTTACTTATCCAAGAAAGCCCGTAAAATGCTTGATGAAGCAGGTTTTACCGAAACCAAGATCATTGCGTCAAATGATCTGGATGAATATACGATTCTGAATTTAAAAGCCCAAGGAGCCCGGATTGATGTGTGGGGTGTGGGGACGAAGCTGATAACAGCGTATGATCAGCCTGCACTAGGAGCCGTATATAAACTCGCTTCCATCGAAAACGAGTCGGGGGAAATGGAAGATACGATTAAAATATCCAGTAATGCTGAGAAAGTCTCAACACCTGGACTCAAAAAGGTTTATCGTATCATCAATACGGTTAATCGTAAATCAGAAGGGGAATATATAGCCTTAGAGCATGAAGATCCTCAAAATGAAAGCCGACTGAAAATGTTTCACCCTGTGCATACCTATATTAGTAAATTCATCACCAACTTTGAAGCGAGAGAGCTTCACGAGGATATTTTTAAAGACGGGGAGCTGGTTTATACATCTCCATCATTAGAATCAATGAGGTCCTTTGTGAATGAAAACCTCGACCTGCTGTGGGACGAGTATAAACGTTCCATGAACCCAGAGGGATACCCCGTGGATTTAAGTGAAGAATGCTGGACGAACAAAATGAATCTGATTCAAAAGGTTAAGGCAAATGTAAAAGAGAAATTCAACAAAACGCTGTAAGCCCTCTAAAAGATGGGTAAATTAATCAGATCGAGGAATTATGATAAAACCTAAATGGAGTGTGAAAACATGGATTCTCTTCAAAAACAAATTGTAGAAGAAATGATGGTGTCCCCGGACATCAACCCGCAGGAAGAAATACGCCGCAGTATTGATTTTATGAAATCGTACTTGAAAAAGCATTCATTTTTGAAAAGCTTGGTCCTTGGCATTTCAGGTGGTCAGGATTCCACTTTATTAGGGAAACTTGCACAGATGGCAATTAACGAGATGAACGAGGAATCCAATTCATCAGATTATTCTTTTTACGCCGTGAGACTTCCCTACGGTGAGCAGGGAGATGCCGAGGACGCCATTGATGCAGTGGAATTCATTCAACCGACCGTTTCTTTGACGGTGAATGTCCAGCAGGCAGTAGATGCCAGCGTCGAAACTTTGAAGAAAAGCGGCATCGAGCTTTCCGACTTTGTAAAAGGAAACGAAAAGGCACGTGAGCGGATGAAAGTTCAATTCGCCATTGCTGCCATGAAGGATGGTGTTGTCCTGGGTACCGATCATTCTGCTGAAGCGGTTACCGGCTTTTATACGAAGTACGGTGATGGAGCGGCAGACCTCGTTCCCCTTTTCCGTCTGAACAAACGACAAGGGAAGAAGCTCTTAATGGAACTTGGCTGTCCGGAACATTTGTACAAAAAGAAACCAACGGCGGACCTTGAGGAAGACCGTCCGCAAATTCCGGATGAAGAGGCCCTTGGTGTCACTTACGATCAGCTGGACGATTATCTGGAAGGAAAAGAAGTGCCTCCTGAAGCAAAGAAAGCAATTGAAGGTCATTACCTGAAAACACAGCATAAACGTCATCTGCCTGTAACGGTGTTTGATGATTTTTGGAAATAAGAATGGAATGAAGCCAACTCTCAGCATGCGGGGTTGGCTTTTTATTTTGTCTACGTATTTTGACAATCGACAGAAACGGACGGTAACAGACCCACGAGTACTTATATCCTACCAAATCCCTAAAATTTCTATATTATTTTTCCATTTTATAGAGGATTTTCGACATTTTAAACGAAAGTAGTAATAGTTAAAGACGATATTGATGTATCCAGGAGGGGTAAGATGACTTATGAAATGGTAAACCCGAAGCTGCAAAGTATCATTGATAATATAGAGAAAGTCATGATTGGAAAGAGGAAGGTAGCGGAACTGAGTGTCGTTTCACTTCTGGCTGGTGGGCATGTATTGCTCGAGGACGTTCCCGGTGTGGGGAAAACGATGATGGTCCGTGCACTGGCGAAATCGGTGGGAGCGAGCTTCAAACGCATTCAGTTCACTCCGGATCTATTGCCTTCGGATGTGATTGGTGTGTCGATTTATAACCCGAAGGAAATGGAATTTACATTCAGGCCGGGTCCGATCATGGGGAACATTATTCTCGCGGATGAAATTAACCGGACGTCACCGAAGACCCAGTCCGCACTACTTGAGGGCATGGAAGAGAGCAGCGTGACGATCGATGGGATGACAAGGAAGCTTGATAAACCTTTTTTTGTTATGGCGACACAGAATCCGATTGAGTATGAAGGGACATATCCTCTACCGGAAGCGCAGCTTGACCGCTTCTTATTAAAGATGAAAATGGGGTATCCTGAACCGGAAGAAGAGATGGAGGTTCTTCATCGTGCTCAAAAAAACCCGCCGATCGATGAGCTGGAGCCTGTAATGACCTTGGAGGAATTGAGATATATTCAAGGGGAAGTGAAAGATGTAGTAGTCGATGACACGATCAAGAAATACATTGTGGAAATTGCGAATCGTACAAGGATTCATGCCAATGTTTACTTGGGGGCGAGTCCACGTGGATCCATCGCGTTAATGAAGGCATGTCAGGCTTATGCCTTTTTAAGGGGCAGGGATTATGTGGTTCCCGATGACGTTCAATACCTGGCACCTTTTGTATTCTCACACCGAATCATCATGAAATCTGAAGCGAGATATGAAGGTATCACTCCGGAAGAAGTAGTGGAAAGAGTGATGGCGCGTATCCCGGTTCCCGTACAAAGGCTTGTGAGATAGGATGAAGACGAAACTTCAATTTCTTAAACCCTTGGGGAAGTTTCTGCTGTTGCTCATTTTAGTGGGGATCTCGTTTTCTTACGCGATGTTCCAGGGAGGATTTGTCAGCTGGTTTTTATTTTATAGCTTTCTGCCATTCGCCCTGTATGCTGCTTCTGTATTCTTATATCCTCTTTCTGAGTTTTATGTAGAGAGGAGTTTCGAATCAAATGAGTACAAAGCGGGGGATGAGTTGAAGGTGACGATCACCCTTTCACGAAAGATTCCATTTCCTTTATTTTATATGGTGTTAGAGGATGTGGTGACAGATTCCGTTTTTCACCATTCCAGTTTTCAAAAGGCGAAAGCGATGATTCACCCTGGATTCAGAAAACGAATCAAGCTCACGTATTACATAGAAGAACTCCCCCGTGGAGAGCATGTTTTCTCTGCTGTCCGGCTCCGTGCGGGCGATTTCTTTGGCATATTTGAAAAGGAAGCATCTATCGATTGCACCAATAAGCTTCTTGTATATCCGGCGTTCGTCGATGTTCCTTACAGGCCTTTGGAAAATCGCTATGATCAAGGGATGACCACTTCAAATGTGAAGATTCAGAAGGACACGACGATGGCAACGGGTATACGTGATTATCAACCGGGGGATCGCTTCTCGTGGATACATTGGAAGACCTTTGCCAGAACCAATGAGCTGATGACGAAGGAGTTTGAGGAACGTCAATCCCACGATGTGCTGATGGTATTGGATCGGGAGGGTTCTCCTGCCTTTGAATCGATGGTGACATTATCGGCTTCGATGATTCGGTCCATTTTGAAAAAAGGGGCGCAGGTGGGACTGGTCTCGATTGGTGAGGATCATGTATCCTTTCCGATTCGCGGCGGTGAAGAGCATCAAAGTCAGCTATTCTATCATCTGGCGAAGGTCAGACAGGATAGTCCTTACGCTTTAGGAAAAGTACTGCAGGGGGAAGGGTTGAACTACTCCCAATCCGCAGCTGTGCTGTTTGTCACCTCGTCTGTTTCAAAAAAGATGATCATGAGTGTGAATCAGTATGCGAAGCGGAACAGTTCGGTTGTGATCTTTTTGGTGAAGCGTAAAGGGGACGCCTATACGGCCGAGGAGAAGTCGTTGAAAGCTTACGCCTCGTCCCGTGGCATTCGACTGAAGGTATGCTTTGAAGGTGACTTTTCGTCTGCTTTTGTGGAGGTGAAACGAGCATGAGTCATGAAACACCTAAACACCGATTTTTTACGATCATGATCTATCTGTTTGGGTTTCTGCTTCTTTGGGAATGGCTGAAGCCTCTTCAGGTAGTGACGGATACAGGGAGTTTGACGTATTTTGTGGTATTTATTGCTTTATCACTTGTCCTGTCCTATTTCAGGATTCACTATTTCCTGACAGCGGCGGTTAAGCTATCCTTTATTTTGTTTGCGATACATGGATTGTATTATTCAGGTTCATTTTTTACCTTTACATGGTTAGAGAAGTTTGGGGAAGACCTATGGCTGAATATCGGTTTGACAGTTGGGCGTGAATGGCCAAGTCTTTCGTTTGAGTACAGAAGCTTATTGTTCTTTGTTTTACTATGGCTGATGACGTATTTGCTTTATTACTGGTTATCGGTTAAAAAGACCATTCTCCTCTTTTATGTGATGACCGTGACCTATATTTGTCTGATAGATACGTTCACGATTTATGAAGGAGATCGGGCGATTATCCGAGTGGTCATTTTCGGCTTTTTGTTAATGGGCCTGTTGGCTCTCGAACGTTTGGTTCAAAGGGAGAACCTTCTTGGATCCAAGATGAGCAGGCACCGCTGGATTGTACCGCTAACGGTTATGCTTGGGGTGAGTTCAGTTGTTGCTTTTGCAGCGCCAAAGGCAGATCCTATCTGGCCGGATCCGGTTCCTTATATTCAATCCTTTGCAGAAGGAGCCGGGGGCAGTGGCTTGAACAAAGTAGGTTATGATGCAGATGATTCTCAGCTCGGGGGTCCCTTTGTCGGTGATCCTACTGTCATTTTTAATGCGGAAGTAACGAGAGAACACTACTGGAGAATTGAAACGAAGGATTTATATACAGGCAAGGGCTGGGAGCGATCCATTCCAGATGACCAGCTGGCCGCCACCCCTTTTGATTCAGAGGAAATGGTTCCCTTCACCACAAACGAACCGGATGGAGAACGAGAGGTGGAAACAGAGCGGGTAATGGTAGAACGAACCTATTCCCATGTTGTCTATCCTTATGGGATAGAAAGAATAATCGGAAATGAAGAAGGCTATTTCTCCTTTAATCCCGTTAACGAAAAGATTACAAGTTATGAAGGGGAAGACGAAGCCGTTAAATTAGAGGAGTATGAACTTTCCTATCGCTCTCCTTCCTATTCGCAGAAGAAGATGAAAGCAGCGAACGAAAGTCAGGAAATCATGCAGACTCCTGAATTTGTGGACCGTTATACACAACTTCCTGAAACGACTCCCCGGCGTGTGAAGGACTTGGCTTTTGAGATTACATCGGAAGAAGATAATTGGTATGACAAAGTAAGGGCGATCGAGAATTATTTTTCGAAAGAAGCTTATGTGTACGACCAATTTGACGTGCCGGTGCCTGAAGAAGGGCAGGACTACGTGGATCAGTTCCTATTTGAAACCCAGAGAGGGTACTGTGATAACTTCTCGACTTCCATGGTCGTGTTAGTCCGGGCACTTGGAATCCCGGCAAGGTGGGCAAAGGGATATACAGAAGGGGAATACAGTAGACAAGTGGATACGACGTATAAGCTGTATGAAGTGTCCAATAATAATGCTCACTCCTGGGTGGAGGTATTCTTCCCTGAGGTAGGGTGGGTTCCATTTGAGCCTACTGTTGGATTCAGTAATAACGTTTCGTATCAGTATGACCTGGATGTACCTGAGTCGGATAACAGCGAAGTTCCTGTTCCTGAGAAGGAGGAAACACCGAAACAGCCGATTCAACCTGAAGAGGATGATTCAAGAGCGGATGGAAGCGGTTTTTCTCTGTCCAAGCTTTGGGATGATATTCAAACATTCTTTGTGGAAAACTGGGGCAAGCTTGTCATGGGATTCATGCTCTTGCTTATCATGGGAATTGCTTTATACATCGTAAGAAGACGGTGGATGCCGTATGTCCTGATTCTCTACTATCGCAGAAAATCATCAGATGGCGCGTTTTCCGAAGCCTATCTTTCTTTAATCAAACAGCTTGAGAGATACGGACTGAAAATGGATGACGGGCAAACGTTGAGGGGATATTCGCGATATATTGACTCATTCTTTGGTACCCATGAAATGACGAGCCTGACCAATAATTATGAACGTATTTTATATGGTCAGAGGCAAGCGGAAGAAGATTGGACGAAGATGAGGGAATTGTGGGAAAATTTAATTAAAAGGACAACAGGTTGACCCTTTTTAAAACAAGGTATAAAATGATGTCAAATTCATAATAACGTTCGTTAGCATCCTTCGTATATCCTCGATAATACGGTTCGAAAGTATCTACCCGGTCACCTTAAATGACTGGACTATGAAGGCAGTGTTCTAATTTGACATCCCTGTATGCAAAAAACTGGAATTCTGCCTTTTTTTAAGGCGAAGTCTGGTTTTTTTTATTTTTTTAGGAATGCTAACAACAACAGGTACTATAAGGATGGAGTCCGTCCTGACCCATAAAAAACTGATGAGGTGAACTGAATGCTTGGTAAAGAAGAATTGCACAATCAAGAAATGATCGTCGTTTTGGACTTTGGAAGTCAATACAATCAATTAATCACGCGAAGAATTCGTGAGTTTGGTGTTTATAGTGAGCTCCACCCGCATACAGTTACCCTTGAAGAAATCCAGGAAATGAATCCAACCGGGATCATCTTCTCCGGGGGACCGAACAGTGTCTACGGTGAAGACTCATTCCGTTGCGATGAGCGTATCTTTGATTTGGACATTCCGATTCTGGGAATCTGCTACGGTATGCAGCTTATGACCATGCACTTCGGCGGGAAAGTGGAACGAGCGAAGCACCGTGAATACGGAAAAGCGGCTATCAATATTGAAAAACAATCTAAGTTATTCTCCAACCTTCCGGAAGAGCAAGTCGTATGGATGAGTCATGGAGATCTTGTCGTGGAAGCTCCTGCAGGCTTTAATGTGAACGCAACGAACCCTTCTTGTCCGATTGCTTCCATGAGTAACGAAGAAAAAGGGTTATATGCCGTTCAATTCCATCCTGAGGTACGTCACTCTGTGCACGGGAATGAAATGCTGAAAAACTTCGTATTCGAAGTGTGTGGCTGCACAGGCGACTGGTCCATGGAGAATTTCATTGAAATCGAAATGGAGAAGATCCGTCAAATAGTGGGAGATAAAAAGGTTCTTTGCGCATTAAGTGGAGGAGTGGACTCTTCCGTTGTGGCTGTTTTGATCCATAAAGCAATCGGTGATCAATTGACATGTATTTTCGTCGATCACGGCCTTCTTCGTAAAGGTGAAGCAGACAGCGTAATGAAAACCTTCTCTGATGGTTTTAATATGAACGTCATTAAAGTGGATGCACAGGACCGCTTCTTAAATAAATTGAAAGGCGTTTCTGACCCTGAGCAAAAACGTAAAATCATCGGGAATGAGTTTATTTACGTATTTGATGATGAAGCGACTAAGCTTAAAGGTATCGAGTATCTTGCGCAAGGAACTTTATATACAGACATCATTGAAAGTGGAACAGCCACTGCTCAGACGATCAAATCTCACCACAATGTTGGTGGACTGCCTGAAGACATGCAGTTCACACTTATCGAGCCATTGAACACATTATTCAAAGATGAAGTGCGTGCATTAGGATCTGAACTGGGTATTCCTGATGAAATCGTATGGCGTCAACCATTCCCGGGACCGGGTCTTGGAATTCGTGTGCTTGGTGAAATTTCTGAGCAGAAGCTTGAGATTGTTCGTGAGTCTGATTACATTTTGCGTGATGAAATCAAGAAAGCGGGACTTGATCGTGACATTTGGCAATACTTCACGGTTCTGCCCGACATCCGAAGCGTCGGAGTGATGGGGGATGCGAGAACCTATGACTATACGATCGGAATCCGTGCTGTGACATCCATTGACGGTATGACTTCCGACTGGGCCCGTATTCCTTGGGATGTACTGGAGAAAATCTCAACGCGCATCGTAAACGAAGTCGATCATATTAACCGCGTTGTGTATGATGTGACGAGTAAGCCACCTGCGACGATTGAGTGGGAATAGAAATTCATAGATTCTTGAATAGATAGATGACAGGCAGTTCCCGTCGAAGGTCGATTTTTAGAATTCGACAAAAAACGGGAAATGCCTGTCATTTTGTGTATAAAGCGAACATTAATATAAATTATAATAAATAATGTTCGTATTTTGTGTTGACGGTCATGGGTTGTGTTGGTACAATAGTACTGTAATCATAACAAAACATTATAATAGTATTACGTCGTATAATTTCGGGAATAGGGCCCGAGCGTTTCTACCAAGCTACCGTAAATGGCTTGACTACGAGGTGATTGTGAATAGGGCTGTTAAACATTTTTTTCATTTACCTATTCATCATGATCTTAACAGTCAAAGCCTTGAACTCTGGTAGTTCGAGGCTTTTTTTATGGAAATGCAAGATTCTGCGACGACTCAATAGGAGGAGTACAAGAATGAAAAATTTCTTTCAGTTTGACCAGTTAGGAACGACTTATAGAAGGGAAATCATCGGGGGATTAACGACGTTTCTTTCAATGGCTTATATCCTGATCGTCAACCCATTGACGTTAACCCTTCAATCCGTACCGGATCTTCCGGATAGCATGAGAATGGATTACGGTGCAGTATTCGTCGCTACGGCATTGGCGGCTGCGATTGGTTCCTTGATTATGGGTCTGATTGCGAAATATCCAATAGCTTTAGCTCCTGGTATGGGGTTGAACGCATTTTTCGCATACACAGTAGTATTGACGATGGGTGTCCCGTGGCAATCAGCGTTGACAGGTGTGTTAATTTCAGGTTTGATTTTCATCGTACTCACACTGTCGGGTATCAGGGAAAAAATTATTAACTCAATCCCATCTGAATTGAAGTATGCCGTGGGAGCGGGGATTGGACTTTTCATCACATTTATCGGTTTTCAAAATGCCGGAATCATTGTGAACAATGATGCAGTTTTAGTGGGACTTGGAGATTTAACAAATGGCTCGACTCTTCTCGCTATTTTCGGAATCATCATTACCGTCATCCTGATGACAAGAGGCGTTAAAGGCGGTATATTCATCGGGATGGTTGTAACGGCAATCGTCGGAATGATCGTTGGGTTAATCGACACGCCGGAAAAAGTAGTAGATGCAGCACCAAGTCTAGCTCCTACGTTTGGAGCAGCATTAGATCCTCTATTCAATGACGCGGGCAGTATTTTTACGATACAAATGCTTGTAGTGATTCTAACATTCTTATTCGTTGATTTCTTCGATACGGCGGGAACCCTTGTAGCGGTAGCCAATCAAGCAGGATTAATGAAGGAAAATAAATTACCACGCGCTGGTAAAGCTTTATTTGCTGACTCATGTGCAACAGTGGTAGGAGCAATCTTAGGGACATCAACGACCACGTCTTATATCGAATCTTCAGCAGGGGTAGCGGCAGGGGCTAGAACAGGATTTGCGTCAGTGGTAACGGCAGTCTTGTTCCTACTCTCGATTTTCTTCTTCCCGTTGCTTGCCGTCATTACATCGGCAGTAACAGCACCGGCACTTATCATTGTAGGGGTATTGATGGTTTCATCACTGGGTGAAATTGATTGGAAGAAGTTTGAGGTAGCTGTGCCTGCATTCTTAACAATCGTAGCCATGCCTTTAACATATAGTATCGCCACTGGTATCGCGATCGGATTTATCTTCTACCCTATCACGATGATCATGAAAGGTCGCGGGAAAGAAATCCATCCTATCATGTATTTCTTGTTTGTTATCTTCGTTCTGTACTTTATATTCTTAGTTTAAAACAAAACATTCTTTAAGCTGGTCTCTCGTAGATCAGCTTTTTCTTATTTTTTAGCGGAAAAGAGTGAAACATAAAAAGAGGAAACGGGGGAAGGTCTAGAGAAGATATACCTGTAGAGTAAGTATGAATTGAAAAAAGTGAGGGTTTTCGTTAAAATCATGGAATCGGATAGTGTCGAAAATGGTCGAAATTATGGGGAGAATGACGATGTCTACTTTAAATGTGAAAAAAGCTTTAAATAACAATGTATTAATTGCGGATCACGAGAGCTACGGTGAAGTCGTGCTGATCGGTAAAGGGATAGGGTTCAACCGTAAAAAAGGGGACCCCATTCAGAATGATATTGCAGAAAAAATGTTTGTGTTAAAAGGAGAGAAAGAGCAGGAACAGTACAAAAACCTCCTTCCTTTCTTAAATGATGATATGTCAAACGTCATTATTTCTGCCATCGAGTTAATCAGAAAAAGAACCAACTCTTTTCTAAATGAGCATATTCACATCGCCCTGACCGACCATATCCTTTTTGCGATTAACCGATTGATGAGAGGGATGGAGATCCGCAATCCGTTTCTGGTAGAAACAAGGACGCTGTATCCATTCGAATACGAAATAGCAAGAGAAGTGGTTGGTATGATCAATGAAATGACAGATGTTCATTTGCCGGAAGGGGAAGTGGGATTCATTGCCCTACATATCCATAGCGCCATGATGAACAAGGATCTGTCGGAAGTGAATCAACACTCCCAGTTGATTGGTCGCCTGACCACGATGATCGAACAACAACTGGATGTGAAGATTAATAAGGAAAGCGTCGATTATATGAGGCTTGTGCGCCACATTCGATATACAATAGAGCGGGTACTTAGGGGAGAACGCGTAGAAGAACCAGAAAAAATCGCAAAACTGTTGAAAGAGGAATACCCTCTCTGCTATAATTTATCTTGGAAGCTGATCAAGATGATGCAGCAAACATTACAAAAACCTGTCTACGATGCAGAGGCTGTATATTTAACAATGCATTTGCAGCGTATTCAGAGTAAAGTTAAATAAAGCACTTATCTTTCTTGCGTGTTACTGATACGATCAGGCATGAGTGAAGAAGATGATTGAAACGTATAGTTTGGGGTAGTCTATCCTTATACGTTCATTATCCTCTTTTCTCATGCCTTTTTTGTTTGCAACCATCATCTAATTAGTTGAAAAAAAGAACGAAATAAAAGGAGGAAACTTCATGTTTAAAAAGGCTTTTGGTGTTTTACAAAAAGTCGGTAAAGCTCTCATGCTGCCTGTAGCGATTTTGCCAGCTGCCGGTCTTCTGCTTGCATTCGGTAATGCATTGCAAAATCCGACGTTATTAGAAATCGCTCCATTCCTTTCAAACGGCGGCGTTGAAATGGTCGCAAGCGTCATGGAACAAGCAGGTGGAATTATTTTCGGTAACTTAGCCCTGTTATTCGCAGTAGGTGTAGCCATCGGGTTAGCCGGTGGTGAAGGGGTAGCTGGTTTAGCGGCTATCGTTGGTTTCTTGATTATGAACGTAACAATGGGAACAGTTGAAGGTTTAGGAATTGGGGATGTAACAGGTGATGGTGTAGACCCTGCATACGCACTTGTTCTCGGAATACCTACACTTCAAACCGGGGTATTCGGGGGTATTATCGTCGGGATACTCGCTGCGGCTATGTACAATCGTTTCTTCCAAATCGAACTCCCTTCATACTTGGGATTCTTTGCAGGTAAACGATTTGTTCCAATCGCAACGGCAGCTTCAGCGGTTGTATTAGGATTATTAATGTTAATAATCTGGCCTCCGATTCAAAATGGCCTAAATTCATTCTCTAACTTTATGCTTGGTGAAAACAGAGCATTTGCTGCTTTCATATTTGGTGTCATCGAACGTGCTCTTATACCATTCGGACTTCACCACATTTTCTACTCTCCATTCTGGTTTGAGTTCGGTACGTATACTTCAGAAGCTGGAAACGTTATTCGTGGAGACCAGGCGATCTTCATGAAACAGATTCAAGATGGTGTACAAGATCTAACTGCAGGTACTTTCATGACTGGTAAATTCCCATTCATGATGTTCGGTCTTCCGGCAGCGGCATTAGCGATCTACCATGAAGCAAAACCTGAAAGAAAAGCAGTAGTAGCCGGTATCATGGGCTCGGCAGCTTTAACTTCTTTCTTGACAGGTATCACAGAACCAATCGAATTCTCATTTTTATTCGTAGCACCGGTACTATTTGGTATTCATACTATCTTTGCCGGTTTATCATTCTTAACCATGCATCTATTAGATGTTAAAATCGGTATGACATTCTCAGGTGGTTTAATCGACTATATCCTATTCGGTCTAATCAACCCTCAAACAAACGCATGGATCGTTATTCCTGTAGGGGCAGTCTTTGCTGTCATTTACTACTTCGGATTCCGTTTCGCTATCCGTAAGTTCAATCTCATGACTCCTGGTCGTGAAGATGTAGATGAAGATGACGATGGATCACCGGCAAGTTCAGCTGGGGACCTTCCATACAATATCCTGGAAGCAATGGGTGGACAAGAAAACATCGCTCACTTAGACGCATGTATCACTCGTCTCCGTGTTTCTGTTAATGACGTGAAGAGTGTTGATAAGAAACGCCTGAAAAGATTAGGTGCTTCAGGAGTACTTGAAGTCGGAGACAACATTCAAGCAATCTTCGGACCCAAGTCAGACACGATCAAATCACAAATGCAAGATATCATCCGTGGGAAAGCTCCACGTAGAGTAGAAACAAGCGCAAATGAAGAAGTTGAGCAACAAATTGAAGAAGTGAACCCAGATGCACTTCAAACAACTGAAGAACAAAAGAACGAAAAATTCGTAGCTCCTATCACTGGAGAAATCAAAGACATCACGGAAGTTCCTGATCAGGTATTCTCAGGGAAAATGATGGGTGACGGTTTCGCGATCGTACCGACAGAAGGAACAATCGTTTCTCCTATCACAGGTAAAGTCGTAAACGTATTCCCGACGAAGCATGCCATCGGACTTGAGTCCAAAGCAGGCCGTGAAGTTCTGATCCATGTTGGAATCGATACGGTTAAATTAGAAGGTAAAGGATTCGAAGCGCTGGTAAAAGAGGGAGACCAGGTAGAAGCAGGTCAACCATTACTGGAAGTCGATCTCGACTACATCAAAGAAAACGCGCCTTCCATCATGACACCGATTGTCTTCACGAACCTTAAAGAAGGTCAACAAGTAACAATCGAGAAGTCAGGTAAAGTAAACCGTAACGACGAAAACATCATCAAGATTGACTAAAGAATAATTAAAACCCATTATCATTCTCTCAAGAGGAGAATGATAATGGGTTTTTTTGTTAGTTTGGGAAATTTAATAGTGGGAACAAAATAAGTATAGTTTCTACTATATAAATATGAGAGTCTCGGGTGAAAACCTTAAGAGTCTCGAATGCAAGGGTCTAAGCTGCGTTTTAGATGATGTAATCATTGGAGAGAGTAGAGTAGAAGAAAATAGGGAGTCTGAAAGTTTTTATAAAAACTCCCTTAAAAGTATTGACGTATTTCTAATAGATTGATATACTTTAAAAACCGTCGCAAGAGAGCAGCGGGTACATAACAACATGAAACAGGGATTGAAAAATTTTTGAAAAAAGTTGTTGACAAACACACTGCATTCTTGATATGATGGTCAAGTCGCTTCGAACAGAAACGACAAACATTGAACCTTGAAAACTGAACAAAACAAGACAATACGTCAACGTTAATTCTAGATTTATTTTTAAAGAGCTATTCAAACTTTTATCGGAGAGTTTGATCCTGGCTCAGGACGAACGCTGGCGGCGTGCCTAATACATGCAAGTCGAGCGGATTGATGGGAGCTTGCTCCCATCAATCAGCGGCGGACGGGTGAGTAACACGTGGGTAACCTGCCTGTAAGACTGGGATAACTCCGGGA
>NZ_JBQPEO010000009.1:0-66284 GCF_052665285.1 Rossellomorea sp. DUT-2
AGAAGATGTCTTCTTAACCTTTTCACCTAAGAAAATAAACTGTATAGGAAATAATCATCGTGATGGCGACTAAAACAGATATTACTAGACCAATAACCCCTAGTATGCCAACCCATCCTACTGTATAGGTGATAAAATATAATTGATATCCGAAACCTAAAAGTATTATAGCTAAAGGAACATTAAAAGGAAATGTACGTTTCCAAACAAGTGCTAATACTACAGATAGGAAAAGCAATACTATTCCAAGGGTAGAATTTGCAGTGTCCCATCGGAATTCCATTCGAGATTGCCCCGCATCCTCAGCTTGTGGGTTGGACAGGTTTTTTACTCCTTCTGAAGCTTCGGAAATCAGAATAAGCCCCATCAGCACAATAATCCCGAATACAATCCAATTAATCTTTTGAAATTTCTTATTCCTCTTCAAAATTTGTTCTTTGGTCAAGCTCTCACCTCTCCGTTGTTAGAGAATGAAAAAAAGTTACTTAATTACTCAAAAGAAATTTCTTTAAGGGTTATTTCTTCTTCTGTTAACCTGCCCTTTACTTTAACAAGGGGGCTGCTTATTCAGCAAACACCTCCATTTATGGTTACAAAATTTCATTAATTGAAAATTAGCTTTAAATAATCTGCGTGACCTCTTATTAGTTCAATTTCTTCGTCAGTTGATACCCAAAAGAATTGAAAAGTAAGTCCTTTTTCTTCTCCTCCACCTGTAGGATTGTGCTCCCAGAATTCCAAAATTCCCCTCCAATAAAAAAAGGATCTGGAAGCTTACTTTCAGATCCTTTCCATATTGACGCTTTGAATTCCTTTATTTTCACATCAAACCCTTATGAATTTTTCAGTGGTAACTAATTATTAATTCGTTTGTTAACTTCAATCGTAATGAACTCCGGCAAATAATTGGGAGTACATCCTTTTGATACCATTTCATCTTTGTAAAGACCCGTTTTCTCACCAAGTTTCATACAACGTGCTCGATACTTTTCATCATAAACGCCTATCCAGCCTGCGGTAAAATTCATAGCCCATTGAACTTCCGGTTCTTCCTGCGTAATAGTAGCTTCAATTGCAGATAGTAAGTCTGCGGTGTTATCAGGCGGTGTTTGTCCAGTCCATCTCAATCTCGCTTGAAAATACCAGAAAGCTCGTCTTTGAAGAGCAGAAGGACTATTTTCCCATGACTCCATCAATGCAATGTTTTTCTTGTCTTTGGTGAACTGATTAGCCATTAACCAATCCATTAAGTTATTTCGCTCATCATATGTGTGAGTCTGCATATCCTGATCAAGCTTATTTAGTACATCTTGTGAAAGAAGTTTTTTGTCCATAATTAAGATTGCCAATAGTCTTGGCAAAAACTCTCCGGTTGACCAAAGTTCCATAGCTAGTTCGTGATCTTTTTTAATGTCCTTCGCGATTTTTCGTAAGTCGCCTAGCTTAGTTTTACTAGTGATCTGAGGTAGAATGTTTTCTGCTTTTGATGAGCGTTTTATTTCTGTGCTTTTATTAATATTCATTTGCCACAACTCCTTCTTAAAGCACTGTTAGTCCTTGGCAGGATATATCAATAAATAATTTTCATTATAAGTCTTATTGCATACAATTGTACCATAACAATGTAAAAGGAATGATTCATTTTGCCGTTATTTATGATACGGTTCCCCACTACCAGTGCTAAACTACATCTTCAACAATCTGGCCCTTTAACTGAATAACCATCAAAAAAACATCGCCTCATTTCATTCTGAAATGATATATCTCCGGTTAGAGAGGAACCTTCCCCGCTCTACTGTCAAAACAAAAAGGAGATGCAAATCCACTACAAACAGATTTACTCCCCTTATTCTCCTTACTCATGTTCAACTTAGCAAACTCCCTTTCATCCAAGCCCGCTCCCGAAAAGGTCCGATCGGTATTTGGATCAAGGTCGTTTGGCCCTTTGAATCTAGTTTGTAAATTCCATCCGTCAACGTTGTATCAAACCCAAGCAGCGGGTGTCCGCCAAACCCGCAGGCAGATGAAGACAAAAGCAGGCGCTGTACAAGCATTCCGGCTTCCATTTGCATGATTCTGTAGCCTCTGTAGCCCAGGGTGTCTTGATAGTAATCTTTGTTTCCTATGATATGAAGGCATAGGGGCACTTGAAGCAAATTGACGTTATCAAGTGACAGACCTGATTGAAGCTGAAGACGATAATCTCCTGAGCTGATTTCCTGCAATGAATGGCGGCCGATGTCATATGCGTATGCGCCATTCGGTACGCCTTCCACATTATAAAAACAGCCAAAAATAGAAACACCGGATTCACTACCGTAAGGAACTTCGTCGATGTCGCTACGGAACGAGTAGGACTGAGTGGCTTTTTTCAATATCGTCGCGAGTTTCTGCTGACTGACCTTACCCATGACAAAATCCATTTCAGGGGAATGGCGATTTTTGCATGCTTCAACAAAATCATACGTAAAGGACTCCACCTCTGGCAGAAGGATTTCGTTTTCCCCTGTTCTAAAAACCTGTTGTTTTCCTAGTTTCTGAAAATCGCCTGTTGAATCGATTTGGGAAGCCTCATTCACTGCCAGTAACATAGGAAACTCTCTAATCCTTTCCGACTTTTCGTAGAGTTCTGCAGAAATAGCCGGCAGCTCGCGGCATAATTCTTCTGCGCTGAGTGTCCGGAACACTCCCCTCCCAGTTCCAGCCCAATTCGTTGCAGCAACCGAAAGCGGGATGACGGAATAGACGCTTTCCTCCTCCTCTGTCAGCCCAAGCAAACGATTGATCGCTGAGTCCAGAAATTGAACATATACCCCTGACTCGAATCCGAACCGTTTGGCCGTTTCCAGCAGCTGTCCCTTGAGGACACCGGCATCCAGTCCCTGCAGCCGATAGGAAAAGTTATTGTATTTAAAGAAGTTTTTCCAAAATCGTGTGGAGACAAAGGCTGCGCCAAAACACGTTGAGATATCGCAGCGATTGCCGAGTGCCCGTTCTAAGTACGAATCGACATTCCCTTCCCGGAGCAGGACGAGGCGATGGTGGGCGACATCATAATGGTAGATTCCAGCGGGCAAATCATCCAACTTTAAATAGATATAGAGTTCATTTGGGTAAAGCGCCCCTCCTGATGGAGCAAACCGCCGATAGGAGTGGATGGGGTAAGACTCCTGATCCAGAGAATCATCCGGATCCACCGACTGGCTTACCCCGGTGATGCCATAGACATACCAGAGAAAGTGCCCGATTCTTTCTAAATCGGGTGTTGACGGCGGCTGGCTCTCGATCAGTGACACAGGTACTTCCAGAGACAATGGCACAGCCCGCAAATCCTGGTAAAGCTTGTAGGGAAGAGGGGCATCCTCCCAGTCCACTTCCCAGTTTGGCTGATTGGCCCGATTGATATTACATTGCAGATCTTGTAAAAATCCTTCCAGACTCATCCTCCTTACCTCCTAGTACCTTAAGGAAACGGATGCGGTTTTTGATTGAGCTGCTCATAGGTCAGCGGTCGGTCATAATATCCCAGTTCTGCAGGGACGTTAAGGACTCTATCCAACCCTGTCAGACGGGTGAGATGATGTCCGAATGTCATGGGAAGCATGCCGGGAATCAAGACTTTCACACAGTATAGTCCGTTCTTTTCAAGTTCTGGTGCGGTTTGATCAACGACAATGACATCAAGGTTCCGGTTTCGGAATCTTTCAAGAATATCCTTCAGGTCATCCGTAAGATCACTGTGATCGGAACTCCAATTGAATTCCTCCTTGAAACTTCGCGAAGGCCGGCTGTCATCCTGTAAAAATTTGAAACGTTCCTCGGCCTGGGGCAGTCCATACAGCATACCGTGATCATCCATCTGCCTTACGAGGGAATCATCGTCAAGCATTTTTTCGTAATTCCCCTTGTTCTTATCCAATTTTTCATCCAGATTCAGCATCATCCCGGCGAGCTCCTGAATCGCGCTTTTTGCCGCTCTCACTGGATCCAGATGGGCACCCGCCGCGAGGATCAGATTCAACCCTGTATCCTTCCTGTTCTTGGCCATCGCAAAGACGCTTGGAATTCCGTGCTCCATGGTAGAGTCATACAAATGTAGATCATACCCTGCGACCGCCCGCATCCGGTCAATCATTAACTGCAGTTCTTCGTCCTCTGCTGTAAGAGGGTCAAGACTCGGCAGGTTGAGCTCGGCATACCAGGTCAAAAGGAACGAATCCCGTTCGACCACCTCCATGATTCCGTAAAAAATCGCTTCCTCCCTGCTTCCTCCAAGTGCACAGCCATTGGACGTTTCATAGACAAAACCGGATGAGCTGCAGCCCAGACTGTAATAGGCAAGGAGCTCAGGGACAAGGAGCTGACGCTCATCGATGAGTGAATAACCCCACACCCAGTCCATTGCCCGATCAGGGTCAAACTTTTCAAATGGGAAACCCGGCATGGCGTACTGCTCGTCGGTGTGGACGCCGACCTTTAGGGGATTCAGTGCATGCTCCGCCAACTGTCGGTAGCTGTCATGGACGACTGTCCTTTTGCCCCGGGGCTGCAAACCGCAGTGACGTTCCAATCCTTCAAGAATGGCTGTCAGCTCGCTGTCTGAGTAGACTTGAGTCCGGCCGGCCGTCCCTTCATCCCCGGAGAACATCGGCATATTGACGCTCGCATCGGCAAATGGCGTCACCAGGTCATACATCTTGCTGTTGAAAAGTCCGGTCCGATTATCCAGATAGTCTTTGATCAGGACATTTTTCAGTTCATCCAGGGGAGTACAGCGGAAACTGCCGGCATGGATCTTCGGACTGGGTTTGAGGGAAACACGTGCTAACTCTGGTGAATCGTCTGATATCGGGCTGCAATTATGGCATAGTGAGTCGGGAACGAAAGAGTGCCAGGAGCTGTTCAATGTTTTCAAGTCGGTTAGACATACCCTTCCTTTGGAGTGTGGCTTTGCCCCTTCAAGGACCCGGCTAACTTCTGCTGCGATGATGTGAGCCATGTGCACTAAACCGGTATTCGAAGCCCATGGATCTTTTGTGATTCCACCCACTTCAGCGAGTTTTTCCTGTACCTCCCGCATTTCATTCCGTTCCTTTCCTCCAAGGAGACGTCTCAAATCGGCACATTGTGAGCATCCTGGTGTGTTCGGTAGAACCAATGGGCCGATGATTCCCTCTCCGAACGAAACGAAGCCTCTCATCCATGGGATAGACGACTCCCTCATCACTTCTTCTGCCATTTGATGCACAGCCGGATTCCATTTATCATCAAGTGTCAGCACCAGATCTGTCTGTGCCGGGAACTTTTTTTCAACGTTTTCTTGCCGGAAAACGGGATACCGCGCTGAAATTTGTGCACATACAAGGTCCGCAAGCAGCCCATCCCCCACAATCACCACGAAAGAATTCATCCGTTTTCCTCCTCTCGCAGCAGCACACCAAACACGCCTTCGAGCTCCTGTTTAAAAACGGACTCAATATTCAGTTCATATACCACTACCTGCTTCTGATTCCTTTTCAAGGTTTCGATTGCTTCTTTCAGGAGCTGGGTCCTGTCTTCACTAGCTGGAATGGTGATCCTCTCTGGCTTTCCTTGCTCTAACGCAACAACAACCGGTGTTGCGTCGAAAGCCTCCTTATCGTTCTGAGCTAGAAAGAGCGCTTGTTGCAGAGAGTTCCTCAGTGCCATGGTGATCGTTACATCGGTATTTCCATACCAGCCATTCCTTCCACGAACATAGACGACAGGAAATCCGGCCAATTCCTCCCCTAATCCGATTTCCGGCTGGCCTTGCATGGTGGTCAGTGCCTGTAGATAATAACGGCATGCCTCATCCTCAACCTTATCCAATTCAAGACGGGAAATCGTACTGCTTTGAACCGATTCTCTTTTCCTCAGCCCATCAGTCAAACACTTCCGAAGACCGCGGCCGAGGCATTCTGCAAACGTCGCTCCTGCGCAGGTGGCCATATACTCACCTGTCTCCCGAGGAACAATCAAACTGGCCAATCTTGAAGCGTATCTCTCTATCCCTCTTAACCCGGCTTCCCGGCGTGCTTCTACATGGGTCAAGCCGCTGCAGATCACCTCATCCAGCAGTTCCGCAGGACCCTCGGTCAGGACATCGACCGGCTGCACACGGCATTGAGCCAATGGCAGCTGCTTCGTATCTCCTTCTTCCCATACATGAAATATCCCCGTTTCTTTTGACGTTAGCAGAGTAAAGAGATATAGCACTTTCTCACGGTCAGATCTTTCTGAAACCTGTTCGATCCGTGACTCCACACTCTGAACCGCTTCAGCTGCTAAATGCCCTGTCTCCAGGGGATGGGATAAAAAAGAATGCCAGCTTCCTTCAAGCGTTTCTGTATCCATCAGAAAGATTCGATTTCTCTGATTGGATTTTGACACTCCCGTTAGCTCTTTGAATAGTTCAAAGACAATCATATTTGCAAGCATCGCTCCAGGGATCGCCGATTCCATCGAAAACTGATTTTCTTTTCGTAAGGCAGTAGAATGGACGCGCCTCCATGCAGATTCCCATCCAGCCTCGGAATCAGGGTGGATGATGGGTCCTGCGATTCCTGTCTGCCTGTTGCAAATCGCCGGAATCAACAGCTTCTTATCGGTCCGGCAAATGTCATGGAGGAGGTCCAATTCCTCAAGGTTTTCGTTTTGACTACCATATAAAATGGAATCAAAGGGCTTCAGGGTCTCCCGCCATCCGTCTTCACTGAATCCGACTTCCAGGAGGTCTACCTCCGGATCCGTTTTACGCGCATGTTCCACGAGTTCCTGCAGCCGCCCTCTATTCGTCGGTACCTCATCGGTCAAGAGCACCTGCAGCTTAGCCAATCCGGATTCAATCAGCGATGAAACGAGTGAAGTCAGAAATGGGCCAGATCCCACTGCCAGGACATTGGCCCCGCGGTAGGTTTCAAACCTTGAAGCGCCCGAACCTGCCAAACTGTCGACAAATTCGATCTGTGATGCGAATTTACTCACTGCATGTTGGGGCAGCTGGTGTGGCAGATCCTTGCTCACGTCCCGGACAAATCCGTTTTTATGCAAAACCTCCGCTATTTCCATGACCCTGTTTATATAAGGTTCAGGCAGTCCGTTCGTCAAATACTCAAGGGAGTACTCCCCATTAAACATCGGAAGCAGCTTCTCAACCCACTGATCGATTCCACGTCCCTCCATGCGGAAAGAGCATTGGTTATTCCTAAAGAAAACACCGCTGTTTGGTTCAGGGAGATAAAACGTATCCCTCTTTACTTTTAAACGCATAGAAGGGTCCAATTTTTCCATAGCGCTCCTCCTTACACCCGCTAATGTGACTATCATTATCATCGTATGTGTCTCACTTTGTCCCTTATGTATAAAAAAAGACCCCTGCACTGACTCGTACAGGGATCATGTTGAAAACGAAATTCTAAAAGCTGATTAACGGCCGCAGCGTCCACATCTGCCGCAACCGCCACACCGGCCACCTCCGCCGCATCTTCCGCACCCACCGCAACGGAAGCATCCACCACAGCCTCCACACCCAAAACAGCTAAAGAAGCATGAGAACCCAAAGCCAAAACAGCCGCCAAATCCAAGGAAGAGTCGTTCGTCATTAGGATCATACATGTTTTGATCCCATGAAACAGGTTGTGTTGCCTGGAAATCACCAACATTCAGATTTTGAATTTCATTGTGAAAATGATTCATCAATTTTATTACCTCCCAAGTAAGTTACCCATTGTCTCTCACAATTAAGGAACAAGAACAGTCGAGCTTTCCAAGAAAAAAATTCTGTCATTTAGGTAAATTCACTATATATGAACACTCCCAAACAATTTATGTCACCTTGCTGGGTATTGTGATTGATACAAAAGCCTATTTTACAGGGACATGAACAAAAAAATACTCCCGTCAATGGACCGGAGCTTGAACCTTTTTATCTAGTTCCGTCAGAACATGAAATAGAGGAGCCGGCATCTGCCGGCTCCTCTTAAGACTTATCTATGATTCCTGCACACTTCTCTTAAATCCTTCATCACTTCTTCTTTTTCTTCCCATGAATAAATCGAAGCCCCTGCTGCCAGTGGATGTCCTCCGCCGTTGTATTTTTTGGCGATGGTGTTGATGATTGGTCCTTTGGAACGGAGGCGGACCCTGATTTGATCACTTTCTTCAATGAAGAAAACCCATGCTTTGATGCCTTTTACGTTCCCCAATGTACTGACCAGTAAAGAAGCTTCTGAAGGAATGACCTGATGCTCTTCAAGAATTTCTTTCGTCATGATCATGCTTGCACAGCCATCCTGATCCATTTCGAAGTTTTGAAGGACATATCCGTGCAGCTTAATGACATTGGAATCAATCTCGTACATTTTATTGAATAGTTCATTACGGTCAAAATCAAAGCGAATCAATTCACCTGCGATATCGAACGTATTCTGGGTTGTACTTGGATAAAGGAATCTTCCCGTGTCCCCCACAATCCCGGCAAATAAAAGCCTTGCGCCCTCATCAGATAGCGTGAGTCCTTTATCCTTACCGAACAAGTAGAATTCATAGATCATTTCGCTTACTGAGCTTGCGGATGTATCGATCCATAAATAGTCTCCATATGCATCTTCATTGGGATGATGGTCGATTTTAACGAGCTTATCCCCTAATGTATAGCGTCTGTCACAGATCCGTTCTTCATTAGCCGTATCGCACACGATGATTAAAGCTCCTTCGAACACATGGTCTTCAATGACATCCAGGCGTTTTAAATAATGAAGACTTTCATCTTCTTGCCCGACGGCATAAACCTTTTTATCCGGGAAGGACGTTTTCAGCATTTCCACGAGGCCTCCCTGGGAGCCGTATGCGTCAGGATCCGGGCGAACATGTCTATGTACGATGATGGTTTCATATTGTTTGATGAGTTCCAGTATTTGTTCTTTCATGGGAATCTCCTTTGTAGTGGATTTTTTATTTGGCATTCTGTCCTGATATCTGTAAAATAGTAGCGAGAGAAGTCAACGATGGAGGACAAAACTATGTATTTTCTCGCACTACTGATTGTCGTAACATTCACGTTTTATGTCTTTTATAAAATCAGACAGGTTCGAACGAATCGACCAATGGAAAAGAAATGGTTATCGGCAAAGGCAAGCATTGCCCTTGGGCTATTTGTTGCCTTATTTGGTATAAACCAGCTGTTTTTATTCCCAGGAACGCTGACGTATTTTATCGGCGGTCTTTTTATCCTGATCGGGCTTGGAAGCTGCTGGGCAGGATATAAGCTGTACAAGCATGTGCTCCCGTATGCTCAGAGGGAAGCGAAAGAACTGGATAACCAATAAATGCGACAAAAGACTGGATGCTTATCCGGTCTTTTTTTTCTGATTTCTTAGTCAGTGGATTGATTTTTTCAGGTAAAAAAAGCATCCTTTTGTTCAATTATCGGGTGAAAGATGACCTTTTAAGTAGCCTATGGATGAAAAAGCGGTCATTCTTCAACTTTCCGAACCGATTTTGGCTACTTATGACCCTCTTCCCGGATTTATGAACCGGATTTCGTTACTTATGATCCTCTTTCCAGATTTATGATCCAGTTTCGGCAACTTATGAACCGGAAATTCATTTTATGAACCTTTTGTCGAACATTCTACAAGTGATTCCAGAAAATCTCACATCCATCATTTGCTTATTCAGAAACAAACTTAATGACGATCAATCAGCTGACAGATCATCAGGGATTTTCCGACCATTACACCTTCACAATATACTTCTACATCCACTTTACCAAATTTCCTTCCGACGTCGAGCACTTTCGGGTGAATTTCAAGCATACTCTCCATTTGAACAGGCTTGATGAAATAGATGGTCATATTTTCGATGACGATATCACCTTTTTTGTAGGGCTTCAATGAACGATTGGCCGCTTCTGTCATTAGTGTAGTGAATACGCCATACGAGATCGTACCAATTCCCGTGGTCATCTGAGGAGTCACCGCAAAAAGGTAGACTTCTTTATCGCCCTTCTTTTCACCCGCTGCTTCTACTCCGTTACTGATCAAATCATCAATCGTTTCCCCGACCTGTGGCTGCCTTTGGATCATTTGCAATGCCTTTAATACGTCCTGACGACTGATTATTCCCTGGAGCCTGTTTTGTTCATTCACTACGGGAAGTAATTCGATCCCTTCCCAGATCATGATATGGGCGGCAGAGGCTACGCTTGTATTCGGGCTGACGGTGATCGGTTGTTTGGTCATGATCTTATCGATCCCCGTATACTTTTCCTGCCCCATGACGTCTTTAGAGGTGACCATGCCATGTACTTTCAGGTTGTTATCCACTACCGGGAAACGGCTGTGGAACGTATACTGATTCTTTTCGTACCATTCCTCCAACGTATCATCTATATGCAAGTACGCTGTGTCATCTGCTTTTGTTAAAATATCTTCTACTAATACGATTTCTTTTTTGATGAGCTGATCATAGATGGCCCGGTTGATCATGGTCGCCACTGTAAAGGTGTCGTAGGAAGTAGAAATGATCGGGAGTTCGAGCTCATCTGCAAGCTTCTTGACATGATCCTCTGTATCGAATCCCCCGGTGATCAGGACGGCAGCACCGGCTCTCAGTGCGTGCTCATGGGCCTGGGTCCGGTTTCCGACGATCAATAGGTTCCCAGCTTCCGTGTATCTCATCATAGCCTCAAGCTTCATGGCTCCAATGACGAACTTATTGAGCATTTTATGTAATCCCGTTCTTCCACCCAATACTTGTCCATCAATGATATTGACCACTTCTGCATAGGTGAGCTTTTCGATGTTATCTTTCTTCTTTTGTTCGATCCGTATCGTCCCGACGCGCTCGATGGTGCTGACGTATCCTTTTGTTTCGGCATCCTTGATTGCTCTATATGCCGTTCCTTCGCTTACGGTCAATGCTTTTGCAATTTGGCGGACGGAGATTTTTTCACCGACTGGCAATGTATCTATGTAGTCTAATATTTGTTCGTGTTTAGTAGCCAAGCTTTTCACCCTTCTTTATAACGTCCTGCTTCATATGTTTATTATAATGTGAAAAGCGTGGTGTTTCAATTTTATCGGGGCTTTCGATAGTGAAAGCCCCACTTTAGATGAGAGAGTGCTGGTTGATTTTCGCTGCAGGGGCTAATCTAAAGTGGGGCGTGAGTTGAGCCTCCTCGGGCTAAAGCCCTGTGGGGTCTCAACTTTCCCGCTATTCCCGCAGGAGTCGAGCACCTTCCGCTCCAATCAACATCAGCGGTTCGGTTCTATCAAGTTCACGTAAAACAATACCCTATTAAATAAAAAACTCATCCAAATGATCTTGATCTGACTTTCCGCACCGGCTTGGATTTCAACTTCTTGCCCTTACTTGTTCCTTTAGGTGTGTAAAGAAGGGCTGCGAGGTTTCCGGCTACTACACAGGTGGCGAGTACGAGCCAGCCGATGGCGAAGATCCCTTCCTGGCCTTCTGCAAAGATGGACATGCGGGGGGCTCCGTAATAGATGAGGGCCCCTGTGAATAGTAGACAGAGAATGTATCGTTGTTTCATACGTTTTTCCTCCTCTCTAGGCTTGTATCATGTATATGCGAGAGAATGGAGGATATTGTGTAAACATGAGAAAAAGGGTGATGCAATTGCACCACCCATACCATTTAATATTCGATTACATCTCCAGCCTTCATGACCTGTCCTTCACAATCTTCAAGCAAGTCGATGAACTTCTGTGGGTCCTGCTTGATCGGCGGGAACGTGTCATAATGAATCGGCACGACTTTTTTCGCTTTTAAGAAGCTTGCTGCCGTCGCTGCATCCTCTGGTCCCATTGTGAAATTATCACCGATGGGTAGGAAGGCAAGGTCGATTGGATGACGTTCCCCGATCAGTTTCATGTCGGAGAATAGCCCCGTATCTCCTGCATGGAAAATGGTTTTTCCTTCAATCATTAAGAGAACGCCTGCTGGCATACCCATGTAGATGATTTCATTGCCGTCTGTGATCAGACCGGATCCGTGGAACGCCTGAGTTAGTTTCACTTTCCCGAAGTCAAACTCATAAGCTCCTCCGACATGCATCGGATGAGTTTTCACTAGTTGCCAGCTTAGGTAAGTAGCCAATTCGTGGTTAGCGATAACTAATGAATCGTTTTTCTTCGCCAACTCGACCGTGTCACCTACATGATCGTTGTGACCGTGTGTAAGGATGATCACATCGGGTTTCTCGTCATCCACTTTAAGATCTGTCAGTTCGTTTCCATTGATGAACGGATCGATAAGGATCGTTTTACCGTTTGTTTCGATTTTCACTACTGAATGTCCGTGATATGAAATCTTCATTTTGCATCTCCTCCAAATAAACTTATCTATTTTTCTTACTCTCGTATGCTATTTTATGTTATACCCCAATTTTATAAAAATAAGCGAGTAGTGGCAATTAAGTTGTTGTCTCTACTCATATAAAACAGTAAAAAAACCAAGGTTAACCCTTGGTTAGAAAGACTATCTATTTTACCGCTGATTGATCATCCGTTTCCTTTTCCAGTACATTCTCGATATAATCTTTGCCCCATTCATACATAGCCTCTAAGATTGGTAACAGTCTTTCCCCATGCTCGGTAAGTGAGTATTCAACTTTTGGTGGGACTACAGGATAAACTTCTCGGTGTACGATTAAATGATCTTCAAGTTCGCGTAGTTGGTTTACAAGCATTCTTTGGGTAATTCCCGGCATAAGGGACTTTAATTCACCAAATCGTTTCGTTCCTTCCTTGCCTAGATGCCATAAAATCAACATTTTCCATTTACCACCGATTACTGCGAGGGTTAATTCTTTTTCACAGTTAAAATTTTTCTCTCCTAAATTTGGCATTTACGTCAACTCCCCTTTATTTCATCCAATAGTATACTTTTTGTCACTATATGCGATAAATGTGCGTACTTTAAATTTATTTACATACTGATTATACTAAACAACATGCTAGTGAGTAAATACATTCTCATGACAACACTTAGCATAACCAATTAAAATTTATTATAAGGAGCGAATTTAAATGAAATTACAATTAGCATTAGATCTTGTGGATATTCCAGGAGCCATTGCATTAGTAAAAGAGGTAGAAGAGTATATTGATGTAGTAGAAATTGGTACACCTGTGGTGATCAATGAAGGCCTAAAAGCAGTGAAAGAAGTAAAAGCAGCATTCCCTGACTTAACCGTATTAGCGGACTTAAAAATTATGGATGCAGCCGGATATGAAGTAAGTCAAGCCTCTGCTGCAGGTGCTGACATCATTACGATTCTTGGAACGGCAGAAGACGAGTCAATCAAAGGCGCAGTAGAAGAAGCCCGAAAACAAGGTAAACAAATCCTTGTTGATATGATCGCCGTGAAAGACGTTGCAGCCCGTGCGAAGGAATTGGACGAACTTGGTGCCGATTATATCTGTGTACACACAGGTTATGATCTGCAAGCTGTAGGAAAAAATTCCTTTGAAGATCTACACACGATCAAAAGCGTTGTGAAAAATGCCAAAACGGCAATTGCCGGTGGAATCAAATTAGAAACACTACCTGAAGTTATTAAAGAACAGCCTGACCTCATCATTGTAGGTGGCGGGATTACAAGCAAAGAAGATAAACGAGCGACTGCACGTGAAATGCAGGAATTAATTCACCAAGGGTAATGAAACGATGAAGTCTACTCAATATTTAGCCAAAGTCGTGGAAGAATTAAGACAAACAGTGCACTTAATCTCTGATGAAGAGGCAGAGAAATTAGTAAACCTGATTTTAGAATCCAAGAAAATCTTTGTGGCTGGTGCTGGCAGATCTGGATTGATGGGGAAATCTTTTGTGATGCGAATGATGCACATGGGGATTGATGCCTATGTCGTTGGGGAAACAGTAACAGCTAACTTAGAAAAGGATGATCTATTAATCATTGGATCAGGTTCAGGAGAAACCAAAACGTTAGTGGCCATTGCTGAGAAAGCAAAAAGCTTGGGAGGTACCGTCGCAGCAATAACCATTTCTCCTGATTCAACCATTGGAGAATTAGCTGATTTGACCGTTACATTACCAGGAGTAACGAAAGACCAGTCCGAAGGTGATTACAAAACGATCCAACCAATGGGCTCTCTATTTGAGCAAACGATGTTGTTATTTTATGATGCCATCATCCTGCGATTTATGGAGAAAAAGGGATTGGATTCTACTAAAATGTATGGGAAACATGCAAATCTCGAATAGAGTAAAAAATACGGAAAAAGCCACATTTCAGGATGTGGCTTTTTCTGTATATTCCCATTTTGTTATGTAAAGTATTGCAGTCCAATCAACTTAAGGCATAATCTCTACTATATTTACATAAAAAAGCCGACTGAACATTCCCATGCAGTCGGCTTCGTGGTGTTATTGTTGCTCTAATTGTGTTCTTGTGTCTGAGTAGTCTACAGCGTGTGCTTCGGCTACGGCTTGGTATGTTACATATCCGTTCAATGTGTTGATACCTTTTAATAGCGCTTCGTTGTCTAAGCATGCTTTTTTGTAGCCTTTGTTTGCGATTTGAACCGCGTAAGGTACGGTTACGTTCGTCAACGCAATCGTAGACGTACGAGGTACGGCACCAGGCATGTTGGCAACGGCATAGTGTACAACGCCATGCTTCACGTAAGTTGGATCGTCATGAGTCGTGATGCGGTCCGTTGTTTCGAAGATTCCACCTTGGTCGATGGCGATATCAACGACAACTGAACCAGGCGTCATTGCTTTAATCATGTCTTCTGTTACCAATTTAGGTGCTTTCGCTCCTGGAATCAGAACAGCTCCGATGACAAGGTCAGCTTCTCTTACAGCTTGTTCGATATTTAATGGGTTGGACATAAGCGTTGTTACGTCGCTTCCGAAGATATCATCCAGCTGACGAAGGCGATCCGGGTTAAGGTCAAGGATTGTTACGTTGGCACCAAGTCCGACAGCCATTTTCGCTGCGTTCGTACCGGCAACCCCTCCACCGATGATCGTTACTTTACTGCGGCGAACCCCTGGTACACCTGAAAGTAATACACCTTTCCCACCGTGGATCTTCTCTAAGAACTGGGCACCGATTTGAGTCGCCATTCTTCCAGCCACTTCACTCATCGGAGTCAATAATGGAAGGGCACGATTCAGTTCAACCGTTTCGTACGCGATTCCGATCACTTTATTATCGATTAACGCTTTCGTTAATTCAGGTTCTGGAGCAAGATGTAAATATGTAAATAAGATAAGTCCCTCACGGAAATAAGAGTACTCACTTGGAAGTGGCTCTTTAACTTTCATGACCATGTCCATGGACCATGCTTCCGCTGCAGAATCAACGATGTGTCCACCTGCTGCTACGTAATCTTCGTCTGTGAATCCTGAGCCCAATCCAGCTCCTGATTCGATGTAAACCTCATGTCCATAAAGAACTAGATTCACAACACCTGCGGGAGTCATAGCCACCCGATTTTCATTATTTTTAATTTCCGTTGGTACACCAATACGCATACTAAGCCAACCTCCTAAATGCACTATTGCTCCTTGGAGCATTTACTTCCTAAATATAACACTATTCATATATAATAGCGAAGGGCAATTACTCACCCTGTAAGCACTTACATTCTAACAAATAAATAAGGAAATATCTCTATTTTTCTTTAAAAATTTTAATGATTATTTCTTCGCTTTTTTCCAAAAATTCTTTAAAATAGAAACAGTGCATCTTAGTATACCCAAAGGAGACTTTTTCATGAAACAACCCATGATCGAACGGCTCGGACTTGAAAAGGTCCCACCACAATTAAAATCAACCACATGGATCGAATATTTCATCATACAGCTCGCTTTCTCCGTGAACGCAGGAAACTTCCTCATCCCGGCTCTCGCCGTCCTTGAAGGAGGACTATCCTTCCAGGCAGCTTTCACAGCAACCGTACTCGGAGCAAGCGTCGCCTTCCTATTCGTATCATTCCTGTCTCTACCGGGCTCCCGCTACGGCCTGCCCGCCCAATATGTCCTACGGTCCATCATCGGAACCCGGCTGTCGATGCTCATCGCCTCCCCCATCCGGTCCCTGACGTCCCTCTACTGGTTCAGCGTACAGACCATCGGAGGAACCTTCGTCATCATCTCTATGGTGGAAAAAGTAACACCCTATACAATTCCATTCATTCCTGTCGCCATTGGACTGGCTATCATCATGACCCTTCTAGCCCTCATCGGCTTTGAAGCCGTCAAGAAAGCTACTAAACTATTCATTCCGATCCTCGTGATCGGTCAGGGAATCATCCTGTACCTGTTCCTGACAGAAGGTGCCGATTCCCTCCCAACACTAACACAAGGCCAGGAACCCTTCTCCATCGGAACGTTCCTATTCTACTCAAGCCTCGTCTTCGTCCAATACATCTCAGGCGTCAGCGCATCCTCCGACATCACCCGCTACAGCAAAAGCGACCGCCACGGATTCTGGGGGCTGTATGGAGGAAACGTTGTCGGATTCATGATGACCGCTCTGCTTGGAGGATTGAGTGCCAGTTTGTTCAAGGATCTGAATCCATTCGTGGCAGCGAGTCAGCTGACCGACTCCAGTCTGCTTCTTTTGGTAATCACGGCTTGTGCGATGGTGTCGATGATTTCGATTAATCTTAGTAATGCGTATACAGGGGGATATAGTTTGCTTAACGCACTACCGTCCCTATCGCGGATTCAAAGTGCCTTGCTATTTAGTGTTGCCGGAATCATTTTAAGTTCGTTTCCGCAGCTGGTTTATAATGCGCAGGAGTATATTTCTTATCTGGGGATCCTGATCATTCCGATATCGGCGATTGTGGTGGCTGATTATTTGGTTATTAGGAGAGGGAGGATTTCTGAGAGTGCGCTTGTACGGCTTGCGAGTGGGGAGTCTAATTTTAATCGTGAGGCGTTGGTTGTTTTAGTCATTGGGATGGTGTTTTATTTGGTGATTCCTGATTCGTTTTCGCCGGGGTTTAGTTGTTTTATTGTTACTTCTATTGTTTATATGTTTAGTAAGATACGAGGTAGGATGGAAAGACAGGTTCCTATTCATAAACATCAATAAAAAATGTGATCCAAGAAAAGACTTTCATTCTTTCAGGTAAATGAAAGCTAACAAGCGGGAATGATAATTTTCCTTTAGTCTTTTCTAAAAATAAAAAAATCGGGGGCAGGCCCCCAATGCATTAATACTTCACCGTGCCGAGGGTCTGTTCCATGAGTCAGAAAAATAGTAGATTTGATAGGAATTTATTTACACTTAACCTACAACTGTATCTTTACTTTGAAAGAGGTGATAAAATTCTTTTCTTAAATGAGGAATATCCTTGATAATCCAACGTTTAAATGCTGTAAAGGCCGAGGAATCCTTTAAATGACGATGTATTGATAGTTTAATACTATCGAGTTCATCATCATCTTCATCAAGAGCACTATACTTTACAAGGAGTTTTTGAAACTCAATAATCTCTTTTAATAAGTTTTTCCGTATATTTTCAGCTTCAACTGTTTTCAGAGGAGTAGATCCATTATATATTAGGTTTAATAGTTTAACAGTACTAATTGTCTTTTCATCATCATCTAATTCTTTTACTTCAACCTCTTTGAAAGGGTATGGATCCATTTTCAAATAAATACGTTCCTCTACTCTTTCTGAGTAATTTGTACAGTCAATTATATTGTCGAATTTATCAGACTTCAAATTATTACAATGCCCACATGCATAAAATAAATTTTCCCACTTAAACATCAGTTTACGATCATTTCTATGTGGAATAAAATGCTCCACATTTACTGTTGTAGGTGCCTTATACTCACATAAATAGCATTTATTCTTAAAATCAGTTCTTATTCTAGTTATTACATCTTCCAGTCTATAATTTGTTGAACTCGCCTTGTTTTTTTCTGTTATAAGGCTAGATGGGGCAGGCATCGATTTTTTAAAATAAATCATTCACTTCACTCTTTCGCATAAGTTCTAAATGATAAAACTTGGATTTTATTTCTGGAGCAATGGAGTCTGAAATATTGTTAAAATAATTTCTTAATTTATTAAGTTCTATGACTTCGTTTGAACTCAAAAGTTCTTCCTCTCTAACCAATCTTAGGTAAGTATCAAATTGATTCTTTATAATGTTAGAATACTGGTCTATATTAAAGTAGTCTTCAATTATACTTTCATAAGAATAGCTTGACATATCTTTTAATTGTTGTTTAGTTTCCATGTCGTATATAATTGCGTCATCAATTGAGCTTAATACAAAAGGAGAATGAGTAGAAACGATAAACTGAATGTTCGGAAAAAAGTTTGTCAAGAACCTTAAGACTTTTTTCTGTAAACTTACGTGGAGATGTGTTTCTATCTCATCAATTATTACTATTCCTTCTTCTTGGTGCCTTCTTTTATTTTTCATTCTCATAATAATTTCAGAAATAATATAAATTACAGAAGAGAATCCATCAGATAAATAGAGTAGGTTCATAGACTTTCCATTAAAATTAACATTAAAGGAAAGAGTCTTACGGTCAAACCGCAATTCTAATTTGTTAGTTTCAAATAATTCTTGCAAGTTTTCTTCAAATTTTTGGAACCATTTGTCAATACTCTCTACTTTAGCGTTGTTTCCCTCCTCATAAGCAAAAGCACGATCGGCTTTGAGATTAACAAGATACTGAACAAATTTAGAACTTGCTTGGTCCTTTATTGAATAGCGAGATGTAGCGGTAACAGTGATTCCCATTGGTTTTTCGAATGAATAGGCTCTTTTCGAATCAAAGAAGGCTACAATAAAACCACTTTTAAGTATTTTATGAATGTACTCTTCATCTTGAAATTCATTAAACTCTAGAGATACATACTTTCTTTGTTTGTTACTAACTCGCACTTCTTTTTCTAAATTTAATTTATATATTTCATTTAATAAGTAGTTGGTTTTTTCCACTTCTGTAAGACTAGATATAAGTTCTTCATTACTAATACTGAACAGATTATTAAAGTCTGTATAGTCGTTGTTTGGATTTTCATTCAAATTTTTCTTTTTATCGTATATTTTGTATGAATTTCTTTCAATAAGAATTAGTTGTTTTTTTAGTGCTTGTAACAAACTAGTTTTTCCGGAACCATTTTTACCGGTGATTATTAAGTGCTTTTTCTCATTAGAAGCTAAGTTAATATTATTGTTTTTATATCTAATACTTGTTAAAAAAGTCTCCATACTAGCACTCCCCATAATAAGATAATTATGTTTAATTACTTTTATTATAAATTGTAAAAAATGCTCTAAATTTATCCAAAACTTTTAAAAATCCACTAATAGTTTGAAAACATAGGGTTAGTCCCCTAGTACATTGATGCTTCACCGTGCCAAGGGTCTGACCCCAATATGCAGGTGGGTTTATCAACTTCCTATTTGCTTTATGAAATAACTACATTCCAGGAAAAATTATAAATCATACTGATCTTCGCAATTCTTGCAAAAACCCTGGCCACCCATAAATTCAAAAGCAACTTTTTTGCCACAGTTTGGGCAGATTTCTCCTTTTGAATTTGTCACCATACACCCTTCACATATAGGATGATCATTCATATCGAAGTATTTCCCGATTTCATTACCGCACTCTATGCAAAGTTCATCTTCAGTATAACTATAAACTTCTACAAGTTGCCCGCTAATAATTTCTACAATTCCATATGAATGGTCATTAATAAATTCTTCCAAATAAGATTCTATCCTACGAGTTACTTTTACACCTAATTCCCCTTCAAGTATATGTGTTGTAGAATCAGACAATATTATATCTTTTGTGTCATGATCTCTTCCCCAATATTGCTGAGATATAGCTTGGACCTTAATTTTCAACTTTAGATTATATTCTGCAACCCCATCATAGTACCCTTCAAATTCATACGATATTAATTCACTGTTAAGTAGTTCATCCTGAATTTCAAATTCACTTCCATCATAATTAGTTAATGTGGAGGTATCCACGAATCGATCTGTTGAATTTATTAGTGCTCCTATAATATCTCCTGTAATACCCCAACCCATAATATTTTCTATATAATTGTCTACGTCGTAACCTAATACCCATTCTACTGTAGTAGGAATTTCCATATTATTAATATCAGCTAACGCTGCAAATAATTCATTTGAAGTTACACCTAAGAGGTCCTTAGATGTCTGCATTTTAAACTCATTTATCAACTCTTGTCTAAAGCCAACGCGTTCTGAATTGTTTAATTCATACCAATCTTCTTTAACATCATCTGTAACAAATATTAAATTCAATTTCTTATCCCTACAGTAATTCATTGCTTCTCTCCAAATAAGCAAATCTCCATAAGCCTGTATTCCAGATTTGTCTTTTCCATCTTTATAACCTGGCGGCGTATTCTTTTTATAACGTTTTTCCCCTTCGGCACATAACAAATAAATTTCATCGAGAGAAAATGCTTGCAAAAGATTATTTTTATTGACTAATGAATCTATCAATCGTTTAATTTTATCATTATCTAGAAAACGGTTGTTTAATTCTTTTAAAGTATCTAATTCCGAAGCGTAATCTTTAAATGCATTTTCCACTTCTGTAATATGTTCTTCAATTTCGCCTTCTAATTTTTCAATATTAGGAAATTTGAATCCTTTTAAGATATCAAATTGCTTACTAATTTTATCCTTCATTTGGTCTAAGGGCTTATTTAAATATAGCAGTTACATTTTCAAATTTTCTTCTTTGCCGATGGAGGCAGGTACTATGGTTTCTGTCAAATTCTCTTTTAACTGTATCTGGAAGTATTAAATTATCAATAATCTTTTCAGACAATCCGACAAAAAAATCTGTTACTTCCGGTGAATATTCATATAAATTTAAATATATATTTGTATCAAAGACTATACAAAAATCATTCTCCTTAATAACCCTTTGAATTTCCTTTTTAATATCACTAAATTTTTTATCCATAACTCTTCTCCAATTATTAATATATTTTTAAAAATTTGGTCTGACCCCCAGCACAGGACGTTTCACATGCCGAGGGTTTTACCTTAAAAATGCTTTGGAGCAAATTCAGTATTAATAAAATCTGATGCAAGTTTTCATGATGTAGGTTTACCTACTAATATTGACAATTCCGGATAGACTTCCTTTACTTTCTCAGTGTGAAATAAATCGGTTAAGTATTTGTTCAAAGTGTTTACAGCATTCACACATTTCTCTGCTTCTTGGTAGTCAGGTAAGTGTCCCTCATGTACAACATCATTTCTTAATAGATATGTATTTTTCCACCATCCACCCACTGGAGAACTTGTATCTTTTATATCAAAATCTCCACCTAATTTTTTATGAAATTAATCTATTACCATACTTTTAAGGCGCAGTTTACTGCTTTTTGAATCTATTTCAGATTCTGAAAACCCATCATGCCTTAGTAAAAATTTATAGAGTGCAGTTAGAAATATTTCTCTACCGAAGTTTGAGAATCAATTACAGCTCTATTGTAATCTCCAGCATATAGATATCTTTTTGATAAATAGAACAATTCTGCTGCTTTATAAAAGGGATTATTCGGCAATATATCAATACCTTCCATGATTCTTTTGGTATCTGTATAAGAAAGATACTCACCACCTTGTTCAACCTTATTAAAGTTTAAATTGAACAAACCTTCTTTAACTAATTCAAACCTTTAAAGTCGATTATTGAATAGAAAATAATAAGGTCCAATAATTCTTTAGTAATTTTAGAAACATATGTATTTTTAGTAAGAACAATGATAGAAGAAATTAAATAGTTTAATTTCTCAATAAGTAGATCAAACTTTTGTGATAAAAAAGCTTCATTTTCGGCCAAGCTGAATTTATCTTTTGAAATATACACCATTTCAATTCTTGAACATTTTTTTGGAATACTCACTGGTTCCTCCCTATAAGTCAAAATAACTTCATCCATTGATTTTGCATTATAAGTCAATGTAACACCTGAAAGTCCACTTGAAATAGCTGGTGGGCTTTCATGATTAATATCTTTAGCGAGTTCCTCAAGAGATATAAGGCAATTCTTGTACCTTCATTTCTGAAAAAGATAATAAAAGGATTTTATTCAGTTCCTCGAATTGAGGTATCAAAACCGAGTTCTTAATAAAATTATGTGATTTTACAATATCCTTATTACCAAGAGTTATTAAATTTAATCTATTCATATTTTGTCCCCGCTCCTCTGGACTTCCATATTCTTCAACTACCAAATTTATTTGGCCTATATCCCTAAGATAAAGATAGAAAGGTTTGAGGAAAATTTCACAATTCAAGACTGGTTTTCTTTTTTCACCCTCTTTAGTTAAACTTATATAATTACTTCCATCTTGTAATGTAAATCCCTTCAAGCCATGTTTCTTTAAGCCCTGGTACTCTTCATTATTAGAAGTAACCTGATGCATTAAAAGGTCATAAACTACAAGCAATACTTGCTGCAGTTCTCTAGGTGTTAATTGATACCCTAAACTTTAATATCTTTTGTCGATAAAATCGGTAAGGGGATGGGGATAAACGGCCGACTGATTGATTTTATAAATACCAATACATATAATCTTTTCTATATGGTTTTATTTCTTTTTGATTTGACTTCTCTTACTACAGTTAGGGTACGTTTTTATTCTCAATCTTACAAATACCCCCTCAAAGAAACCTAGCTAAAAGATAGCTAGAATTCTTGAGGGGGTCCCTTTAATTTATTTATGTATAGTATTGTTAAATAATCCCTAATTGGTATAATTTAAAGTTATTATATTCTTTAAATTAATTACTGTAAATAGAAGTAATACCAATACTATAAATCAATAAATTGTTTAAAGTTTACATTTTTTGTTAAGTCCAATTGTTTAAGGAATATTGTGACAGTTTCTTTATTTTCAATACGCATTTCTCTTGAGTAGTATTCGAAGTTAAGACATTTGTACACTTTCTGGTTAAGTAAGTTCAAATCAATAGATTCCTTTATATTATTAAATATTTTTCCATCAAATCCTTTTAGGAAATCCAGAAAGTTTATTATGCTATTAAGATCAATTTGATCAAAGCTTGAAATGGCATTTGCTATTTCTTTAGACTTATTTATTAAAAAACTTTGTAAAAGCTTTCTATCACTATTATTAAGTATATATAAAATGACTTCAAGGGCCTGCCATTCAAGGCGATCTTTTGAATACGCACCCCGATACATAGGAATATATATATCGTTTGATAAATGATCATTAATTAATTTAGGAGATACAGCAAACTGAAAAGCATTCTTTTCCAATAATTTTTCCTTATTTTCAAAAATAAAATCATCAATGATTTTGATGTATTTCTGATCAATGAATAAAAAGAGAAACTCATTTATCTCACTGTGAAACTCTAGCCATACATTATTTGCATCAAATTTCTTGTTTATACGATCTAGGTCTAGAGATTTTATAAGTAAACCATACTTGTTGGGGTCAATTTTTTTAATAATATGATAGAAATGAGAGAGATTATGCCATTTTCGGAATGGCACTTTTATTAGATCTTCTGCTAATTGCTCTGGATTTATATAACTAACTATTCTTTCAGAAATCTTTTTCTGAGGTTTTTTTATATATTCTCTTTTTGATTTTAGGGAATTAAACCCCATTAAAAAGGCAGTAAATGTAAAGCCCAGAGAATTCCAAGCTTCTAATGGATCTTGTTTAAATGCAGCTTTAAAGCTTTCATCTTTCAAGTAAAAAAACTTATTAGCTAACTCTTTATCATATGAATAAATAGTCTCAATAAATTCTACTAAGCTCTCAAATTCCGGCTTACTGTTTTGCATAGAAAGTAACTGTTTTTCTATTTTCTTTTCATCTAACATTTGTCTAAACTTCCAAGCATTATCTCTATTAAATAGAAGACCTAACCTTGAAATAAATTTACTCCATTGAAAAAGATGATCTTTTTGAAGGGTAGATACTCTACCTGCTACTTTTTCTATATTTAATCTATTCCCAAGTTCTTTTGCCTCTTCATGGTGAGTATTATATAACTCATTGATAACTCTACTTAATGGATATGCTGTTTCGTTAGTAACATGTTCAATTTCAAATAAAATATGAGATGAATACTTATAAATATCAAAGGGCTCATACCCCCTAATAGACCTCTTTAGAACATCAATAAAATACATTGCATCCACATTAATTCTTTGGGCACTCGTCCTAATACTCTCATCGACTATATTATAAAATTCATTAACAGAAATTTTAGAAGCTATACAATGATTAATGCCACCAGAGAATGTTGCATTTAAAAACCAAACTTTCCCTAGTAATGAATTCTTACTCGATAACAACTCTTCTTTAATTACCTCTTCATATTTCGTTCTATTTTCTTTGTCGTTATTAAAAATATAATTCAACTGCTTCTTAGCAGCTTCGTAATGTATCATTCTTATATTTGAAGAATCAATTAACTTTTTTCTCCTCAACTGTTCTAATGTACGATTGACCCACTCTTCCTCTTCTGAAAAGTATGTTTTTGCAACTTTACTAAGCCAGTTTAAATCAACAACTTTATCCTTTGAAATTATTTGTTTCAAAGAAAGCAAAAAGATTATTCTTTGTGATGAATTTAATTCTTTTGCCTGGAAGTAGTTTGCCTCTGTGTCCTTCCAACCCCCTCTCAAAAAATAATTAAACATCCATAAATTCCCTTGTTGAGATGCCACACTTATTCTATCTTCAAAAGACTCTTGCATAAAGAAATCCCCTATATCATTATCGATACTAGAAATTACCTCTGTCACAGTCGCTTTATTTTTAAGATAAAATTCTCTTAAACCTTCTATATTCTCGACATTTACTATAGAGACTACAGCTGAATCAACTTCAATATCGTCAGTGACAGATAGGATGAATTTTTGATTCTCAGAACTTTTTTCTTGTAATTTTAATAATAGTGAATTAGGCAGAACTTGAGCATCATCAATAATATAAATGGCTCTTGGATTAAAAGGTATATTTAGATTAGTTACATCAGTAAAATTCTCCACCCTAAACCTAATAATTTCGTAACCCTCTTTTAAAAAGCTATAAGCAATTTGATAGCTAGAAATGGACTTTCCCGATCCTGGCTTTCCTTTTATTATTACATAGTTATTTAACTTTAAGATTCTTATAGCTCTCTCTACTTGAGGAAGTTTTGGGCATATTTCGACATCTTGTGGAGTTAATTTATAACCTAATATCGCCCTTCCTATACTCTTATTCTGATTTTGAAAATTTAAAAACTCCCAATCCTTATATTTTTCACTATCAATTGTTTCCTCTACTAGTCTTTCAAAAAACTCCCTTGCGGTATATTGAATAGAATCTTCACTTATGGAGAAAGGGGATACCCTATATACTTTCCACCTATTTTCAAAAGGGCTAATTAAATCCTTTACTATTTGTGTGTCATTTTCAGAATAACCTACAATAACAAGGGTTCTAGGTCTTTCCTTTGCTAACATATTAACATATTCTTTTTCATTTTCAGTAACTCTCCCTGGGGAATTGGGTAAAATCCAGCTTGTGGATAAATTTAAAACATCTCCATGGGGTTTAATCATGTTTTTCTTCCTAGCATTGATATGTGTACCATACAACTCAGACCATGATAACTCTAATAAACTATCCCAATTAAAAGAAACTACAAGTTCAAAAAAGTTTTCATGAATCAACCTGGCAATGTTTTTATGAATTTCTGGGGGGAGAATAATCTTGTCATTTAACTTTTTAAAAATACTCTTAAATTGGTGTAGAGCATCTTCATTTTGTTCAATATATCCAAAAGCTTCTTTTAACTTTTCACTTTCTTCCCCAATTCTATTTTTTGTACTTCCCGTTCCAATGAATTTATCATCAATATCCGGATAGCAACTCACAACTTCCCACACTATTGGAGCAAGTTGAGAATATAATGGCATACCGGGTTCAAATGAAACACCAGCCCCCACTATTACGACTGCATTGTTCACCTTTATATCGTTCAATAATGATTGAAATAACTTAGAAGACATATTTTCCCCCTACATAACTAGTATCTTTTAATACAAATTGAGTGTTTAAAGTGAATGAAAACCTCGAAAGTGGTATTATAACAATAATTAATGTAAAACTTTGTAATTAATTATATAAACTAATTAGTTGCTTTTCAAATTAACATGAACTTGAAAGGAAAAATTTATGGATGACATAAAAGAGGAAATTTTTGAACACTCCCGTAATATTTACAACACAATAGCTGATCTACTATTAACAGTTGATATGGAAGAAGTTATTACATCCAATGGGTATTTCAAAGACGCACATGAAACCACAAAGAAAGGATCATTTATATACTTATTATATGATTCACATGATAGATTGCTTTATGTAGGAGAAACTGGTACTTCAATAAAAAAGAGACTAATAAGTGATGGGAGTGGGGCACATCGTTCAACAAACCCTGAGTTGTACAAACAAATTAAGTATATTAAATACTTCAAATCTTCTGAAGATAACTTACTTAATTCTATGGAGAGAAAAATGATTGAACAAGCAACAACAATTTATCTAAAGCCCAAGTACTATAGCAAAAAGATTTGGTCTTACTAGATAAAGTCTTAAGGGAGTCACCACAGATAATTCATCTATTTCAACCACTTTAGTTTTGTCCTTAATAATCCTAGGTAACTTAGTAAATAAAATGACAATGCAAAGAACCCATAAAGCTTAGGGTTAGGGGTTCTTTTTAGATTGACAGTGGTTAGAGCCATGATTCTCTAAAGGACTTTAGAAAGAATTTCTCTTAATTAATAATTCATAATTTACTCTGCTCTTTAATTGATGCTTTTCTAATTCTTTTTCTAAATTTCCCTTCTTACAAACCCATCTTTGCAATAGGGTTTGTCGATTAAAATTTCTTATATCTTCTCTGTATGGACAATAAATATTTTCAAATTTCGCTACCTCTTCTCAATTATTCATCCAAACTTTTGGGTTTTCACTAGATGGTGTCCAACTAAACAATTTATTCCATAACCCACCAAAAAATTAATACCCAAAACTGTACCTATAAACAACTCAGATATATTTACATAAGGAATTTGAGAAGAATGATAATGCTGTTCATATTTGTAGTGAAAAATGGGGTCAGACCCCAATATCACAAAAACACTAAAAGGGACAAGGCGGCCGCCTTGTCCCTTTTTTAACACTATTCGAAGTGAACCTAACACACTCTCTCACCTTATATGCGCCAGTTCCCCCGCTGTTCTTATCTAAGCACGCAATAATGCTCCATTCGGCTCTTTTAACTCCTGCTCTACTATTTGATTCATCTTAGAGAAGTGGTCCAGAAATTGTTGTGCCAACTCTTGTTCCTCCGTGTCACTTTTCAATGAAACGATGTCGCGCAAAATCTGAGCCATCCAGGAATTATCAAAATATCGGTACTTGCCTGTATTCCATGTCGTTTGCTGAGGGGATTTTTCATTGACATAGTACTTCCAGAAAGGCATCTGTTTCGATTCCTCGTCTGTCAGTTGGAGTCTGTAATGGGAATGGGCAGGAATATTTCCATCTTCACAAAATTTACCGATGAAATGATCCTTCACCATATATACACCTAAGATCCGCCTGTCTTTTTCAGGCATGCCGGGATCGACTGCTGTCAGCAAGACCGCACTGTTTTGGTGTAAGCGACTGGGCTTGTTTGGCTTACCCTTATTAGTACCACTTTTTATTTCACCAGAGGAAACCGTCCAATCTGAAAAGGAGCTACTCTGTTCTTCTGTATCGCACCTGTAAACCATCTGCGATTCGGGATGAAGTTTATGATTTTTCATACTTTTTTCATGACCCACTCGAAGCTCCTGGTTTCTTCTTTGCCGTGCCTTTTCCTCTTCTTTCTGCATTTCTTCCTCTTTGAGTTCCATTTCCTGCTCGTGTAAAATTTTTTCAAGTGAATTGGCAGCACTTTTATCATGCAGTTTCAAGTGCTGTCCAAATACATCCGGGTAAACAAATTTTTTATTTTCCGAGGCGAAATGGATTTCAACTACCGTATCATTATGATTAACGATACTTCCAATACCAAACCGCTCATGTGTAACTTTCTTATTGATTAAATTCAATATATTAGTCCTCCTTGTATAAACACTCGGGTACTATTGCCTAAAAAGCTCACAAAAACTGTTTGAATTTCCCTTCGGAATAAATAAGATAGAAAACGAAACGTTCAATGTAAAAAATCACCAGATAATAATCATACCATTTTTTTGATAAAAATACAACTTTAGTATTGACAACCTATTTTATTGAGAGGTAAAATGAAGTTTTGTTTAAATCTTGATGATTGGTACAACCCTGCGTTTTAGGTTTTTCTCCGGTTAAATGGGGAAGGATCCCATTCGACTTTTTTCATTAATCTGGAAAAGCCCACTTTCAAACTAATGACCTTATCAGCCATTGATGATGTAGATTTGAATTCTCCTCTTCTCTTCCAAGTGCTCGAACCAGAACTCCTCCGTATGAACTACTCAAACATCATGATTACATCATCCTGACAATGAAATGCAAACCGGGGACGGTTCTTACTCTACTTTTTGGGTGAATTCCGGAGATGGTCGAAAGGAAAAGGTAGAGGCGGAACCGTCGCCACTCTACCCCAATTGTAATTGAGGAAAGTAATAGAGCACTTTGGTGGAATTTAGGCTCAATTGGCTCCATTATTGCTGTTATTATTTTCGGACTTATATTTATACTAATGCACCCAGGTACATTCGATTGCACAACTCTGGTTAGTCGTATAGTTTTTATCCCTACTTATCTACTTTGTTTTAAATCTCTCAGCTCTAAATCTCTCACTTCCTTCCCTACCCCTCTACCTCCTAACAGGCACAAAAGAACCATAAACACCAATAAACGTCATTTCCTTCCCCATAAACCGGGTTGTATGAACAGTAAAAAAAACATAATCATGATACTCTGAATTACTTTTAATCATTTTCTCCCCTAACGCCTTCAACGTTTTATTCTCTAAAGGTTGGTTCGCCCCAACTCTTTCACTGACAACACCTAGCAGCCACTCTGCGTACTTATCCTCTGTAGGCTTTGTCACATACATGCTGCTCAATAATACCACCATCACGGCAACACTAACGATGATCCACTTCTTCATCACGATCCCCCCTATAGGAACAGGCAGAATGCTCATCCTGCCTGTTAGTTAATACATATATGTTAGAAGAACACTGGAGATGTATTCAATCAAACCGACATCCCCTCTTAAAATGAAACATTCTGGTACTTTATCTAACTTATGTTTAAGATAACCTTCTCCATTTCCCTACTGCACTGTACAGAACGGGTATGAAGACAAGGGTGAGCAGTGTGCTGGTGGTCAGTCCGCCAATGACTGTGATGGCGAGTCCTTTTGATATCACACCTGAAGAGGATGTGGATAAAGCAAGTGGGACGAGTGCCAGGATTGTAGCAAGTGCCGTCATCAGGATGGGGCGGAAGCGCGTTGTACAGGCTTCGACCACTGCATGTTCTAAGGTCATTCCGCTGATGCGATTGGCTTCTACGCGGTCCAGCATGACCACCGCATTGGTGACGACGATCCCGATTAGCATCAGCATCCCGATCATTCCACTCATGGATAGGGTTTCACCTGTGATCAGGAGAGCCCCTAGAGAGCCGATTGGGACAAATATCAATGATGAAAGGATCACAAATGGGGTGATGACTCCTCCGTATGTGATGGTGAGCGTTAAGAACACCAGTCCTATGGCAATCATCATGGCCTGACCAAGGTCACGGAAGCCTTCTGTCATCATGTCTTGTCCGCCACCGACTTCCCATTCGACTTCTTCGGAGATGGGTAGTGAGGCCACATCTTTTTCTACTTGTTCAGTGACGGCACCAACTTCTTCACTAACACTTTCTGCTGATAATGTGTAGGCAAGTTTGCCGTCTTTATGCTGAATACTTGCTGGAATGAACTGTTCCTCAATCGTTGCGAGTTCGATTAAAGGTTTTGGTCCCTGCGGTGTGAGGATCTCCGTATTTTCCAGTTCTTCTTTGTCACGGATGAGCTCGTTGTATGTTACCACTACCTCAAGCTCTTTGCTGTCAACCTCCATGACACCCGCTGACAATTCATTCATTTTTTCCTTTAGCTGCTGGTGGATACTATATTGATTGACGCCTAGTTCAACGGCTTCATCTGTTAGTTCCAATTTGTATTTCGTTTGAAGCTTTTGTGCAGAGCTGGACACATCCGTTAATTGCTCATTTTCACGTAGTGCACCTTCCAGCTGATCGGCAGCATCGAGGAGAGCCTCTACATTCTCCCCGAAGAGGGTGATGTCAATCGTCTTTCCAGACGGAGGTCCTTCCTGCTGTACCTCTTGCGTTTGAACGGTGCTTTCTTTATATGATCCTGAGACCAGTTCTGTTATTTCTTCTTCCAGGGCTTTTCGTTCTGTTGTCACGGTGTACCCATCTTTTAATTGAATAAAGAAGGTGGCTTTATAATCAGCCGATGCTTTTTGCTTTAATTGATTCGTGTTATTGACGGATCCGACAGAGCCTTGAACGTACTCTACGGACGCTTCGTTCATTAGCGTGTCTTCTATTTCTTTTGCAAGCGTATTGGTTTCTTCAAGTGTTGCGGACACTGGAAGTTCAATGTCTGCCTCTACTGCACTTGCTGGGCCACTTGGCAGAAAGGACTTGCCGATTAAAGGGACCATGAAGAGGGCTCCGGCCAATAATATAACAGCACTTACCATGAACATCTTTTTATGGTTCAGTGAACCTTTTAATAACCGGTTGTATGCTTTTTGAATCCAACCCTGTTTCTGCTCATGTCGTCCTTCTTTTAAAAGGGCCAAAGCCAATACCGGGATGAGGATGAATGCCACAAGCAGGGAAAGAACAATGGATGTCACCACGGCAATCGAGAACGGTTTAAAGAACTCTCCTACAATTCCCCCTACAAAAGCCAAGGGCAGAAACACAACTACGGTGGCCACCGTAGACGACGTAACCGCTCCGATGACTTCTTTAGTAGCGTTCAGAATGAGCTCCCGTTTTGACAGCTCTTTTTTCTTATGCATCCATTGGAACATGTTCTCGATGACGACAATACTATCGTCGACAATCCGGCCGATGGCCACTGCCATCCCGCCAAGAGTCATGATGTTTAAGGAGTATCCCAAATAATCAAGAACGGCAATGGTCCCTAAGATCGAAATCGGTAATGATAATATGGCAATGAACGTGGCCCGAAAATTTCTTAAAAACAACAGGATGATCATGATTGTAAATAAGGCACCGAATCCGCCTTCCTTTAATAGGGAGTTGACGGATTTCTCTACCTCTTTCCCTTGATCAGTGATGGCATATACTTCATAGTCATATGAATCATTGAAGTCTTCCACCTCTTCTTTTAAAAGCTCAACCACCTCTGCCGTATTCGCATCCTGTGTTTTCGTTACATTTAACAAAAGTGCCGGTTTTCCATTATAGCGGGTGATGCTGTTCTGTTCGTCAACTTCTTTGATTTCAGCCACATCACTTAAGGAAATGAACGTTGACTGCTGAGGCTTGGAGGGAGTTGAAGCCTTTCCATTGGGCTGGTTCCCTTGTTGAGGGACAGGGATTTGGATCTTCTTCATCTCTTCAACGCTGGAAATGTCCTCTTCTATACTAACCGGGATCTGCCCTTCTTCATCCAGACTTCCAAGCGGCATCACGTGATTTTTCTCGTTCAACACATTGATGATGCTTGTCACGGTTACCCCTTTCTCAGCTGCTTTTTCTTCGTCTACTTCTACGACCAGCTTGGTTGTGGATGTTCCTGAGACTGTTACGTCACTCACACCTGCAATGGTTTGAAGCTGTGATACAAGGCTATCCGTTACATCATCTTGTAACGCTGTTAATTCATCATCTGCAAAGGCAATCTGATAGATAGGCTTTGCACTGGCTGATAACCGTTTATACGTAAGAGTGGCATCTTCAGGCAGCGAAAGCTTACTGATGGCTGATTGAATGTCACGTTCCCGTTCATCCATGTCTTCATCAAAGTCATAGCTTACTTGAATCATGGCACTGTTTGCCCCTGTTGTACTCGTTAATTCTTCATATGGGGCCAGTTGTTCAACCGCTTCCTCGATTGGCAGTGTGATATCCTGCTCCACTTCTTCGGAGGAATGGTTCGGATAACCCACCTGTATCATAAGGGTTGGAACCTCCACGTCAGGGTAGGTTTCCAACTTAATCGTATTTGTTGATAGTAAACCAGCTGCTACCACCAGGATCGTTAACACAAGGATGGCAACACTATTTTTCAAGCTGAAATCAATCCATTTTTTCATCTTCCGCATGTCTCCTTTCGATTATGATTTCACTATAAAAGAGAAATGTGCCCTGAATATGACCAAGAAACATAAAAAAAGGCAGACTCTATAGAAGAGTTTGCCGTTATTTCGGGAGAACGATATGAATAGAAGTTCCTGCTCCAACTTCACTTTCAATGGAGATTTCACCTTCATGAAGGTCAATGATTTTCTTGACAATGGCCAGCCCTAATCCACTGCCCTGTCCTGAAGGGACCCTTGCTTTGTCCACCTTGTAAAACCGGTCAAAAATAGACGGAAGATCCTTTTCAGGAATCCCCATTCCCGTGTCGGAAAAATCAACGTGGATGTTGTTTTCTATCTCCCTTACCGCTACTTTAATTTCGCCACAGGGATTGGAGTATTTGATACTGTTGGTGAGTAAGTTATGCCATACCTGCTCTAATTGCAATCGGTCTGCTGTGATCTCAGCTTTCTCCACCTTTTCTAAATCCAACTCAAGTTCTTTTTCAAGCCATTGGGGCTGATGGCTTAAGAAAACGTGCCTGATTTGTTGATCGAGGCGAAAGGTTTCTTTCTCCAGTAATGAATCCTTACTTTCCAACACGGAAAGTTTTAATAAGTTCTCACTCAGCTTTGCAAGTCGTTCACTTTCTTTTTGAATAATGGTTAAGTAATGATCCCGCTGTTCTTTTGAAAACTCATTTTCCTTTAACGCAACAGCAAATCCCCTGATCGATGTCAAAGGTGATTGTAAGTCATGTGAAACATTGGATATAAATTCTTTTCTCATCGTTTCGAGTTTCATCAGTTCCGTAGTCATTTTGTTAAAGCTTCTGACCAATTCGCCGATTTCATCTTTTTGCTTAATGGAGTTAATTTGCTTGAAGTCACCTTTTGCAATTTTGGTTGTCAACGCGGTAAGCTTTTTGATTGGATTGACTAATAGGTAAGCTGCCAGTAAATAAAGAAGGCTGCCAATCATCAACACATACATTAATACGGTAATCAGAGCCTCTTTAATAACATCAATGCGCTCCATGATTCTTGGCTTGAGAAAGAGCGCATATCTCGTTTCCTCCACTTGAAATGGCAAACCGATTGTCACTTTCTTTAACAATCTTTTTTCCGTGGATTTCACCCGATACACGCCTCCATTCAGCACTTTCTGGACGTCAGAAGAGGCTGCCAATGGTTCATCCGTATGTTTTCCAAACACCTTCACTTCTCCATCTTCTGAATAGAGGGCTATCGTCATGGCTGGTATACCCGCTAAATAGCTTTCAAGGTTCTCTTGTCCCGTCGTTTTCTGTAACTGAATGATCCCCTTTCCAGCCTGGATCATTTCTTCCTCCAACTCATTTAACACACGTTCTTGATAATAGCTGAAAGTGATAAAAAAAGCGGCTGTCAAACTTATTCCTACAACCAAAATGAATGTGACTACAACGCGAACATATAACGTGTTAAACAACCTTCAATACCTCTAAACGATAGCCCAGTCCCCTGATTGTCACGATATCAAAAGCCGTTTGTTGATTTAATTTTTTTCTTATTTTCTTAATATGTGAATCGACGGTTCGATCAAAGCCTTCAAAATCACTTCCCCAAACTTCTTCTATTAACTGGTCTCTCGAGAACACTTGACCAGGATGACTGGCAAGTTTGTACAGGAGTTGAAACTCTTTTAAAGGAAAAAGAACAGGCTCATGATTAACGGTCACTTCCATCCTGTTCGCATCGATGATGACATTTCCAATGGTTACTCTATCTGCCGTATTGATTTTGTATCTCCTCAACAGCGCTTTAATCCGCATCATTAACTCATGTGCATCAAATGGCTTGACAATATAATCATCCGTCCCTTGCTGAAAGCCTTTTACTTTATCTTCGCTCTCACCCTTAGCCGTAACCATTAAAATCGGCAGGTCATATAACTCCCTTATTTCCTTACAAAGCTCCCAGCCGTTTTTATTTGGCATCATCACATCAATGATACATAAATGAATGGTGCGCTCAGATAAAAGATTCGCAGCCTCTACACCATCGTTTGCTTCTACAACTGTAAATCCCTCTTTTTTCAAATAGATCCCGATCAGTTCCCTGATGAAATGATCATCATCTGCAACTAAAATGGTGGCCAAGATAACACCTCATTCTAAAAAAATATCTTTATGTACAACCAGGAGTAAGAATTATATCGATTGTCACCATTATAGTATAGGTGACGAGATAAAAATAATGTCACTGCATATTCTTCATTTGCTTTATTGCGCACTCAACACAATGTCTGATTCATCTGCATGAGGAACGTTTTCCTGAATACAATAGAAGTTTTTATTATTTTTATGGTACATCGGAAATGTGACGTGAGTATGACCCACTAGATCTAAATGAAGTTGTTTCATTGCGCAGGAAGATTCTACAATGACTGCTCAAAATCGTGTATCGAGGGTTTGACCCCAAAATCTTCAAATGATGAACTGCCACTGATATTTAATCGTCAGTATTGTCTGGTCGAATGTAAATGTATGAAACAGTCCAGTAATCATTCTGAGCGTAAATTTCTCCAGGCGTTTTCGTATGTATCATTAAAATCCCCTCCTCAAAAAGATTATTAATGCAATACCAGTTTTTCATTCGATCTGCATTATTATAGATTCATGAGTTGTTCATCTTTTTGCATCAAATCTAATAGATGAAATCTATTTGGTTGCGAACCTGATTACAATTAATGCCACGTACCAAGGGTCTAACTTCATTATCCAAAAGAAAAAGCCCCTTCCGCACAAACACACGAAAGGAGCTTCCCACCTAGTCTATTCTTCTGTTGCCTCTATATTCTCCTCCGTTACCAACTTCAACGGAACCGGAATCTTCTTGTCTACTTTCTTCCCTGACAACACATCAGCCCCAGCCTGAACGGCCAACTGACCGATCTTCTCAGGCTGCTGAGCGACAGTCGCAGACAGATTACCATTACGAATGCTAGTCATTGCATCTTCATTTCCATCAAATCCAACGACTAAAACGTCACGACCAGAACTCTGGATCGCCTGCAGTGCACCCAACGCCATTTCGTCATTATGAGCGAAAACGGCTTTGATATCTGGATTCCCCTGGATCAGGTTCTCCATCGTATTCAATCCTTCGGTACGATCGAAGTTTGCAGTCTGCTTGGCCACGACATTTAGCTTTTCATCGGCGATGTTGTGGAATCCTGCTCCCCGCTCACGAGTGGCGGATGCTCCAGGGACACCTTCAAGTTCAGCAACCTTCGATCCTTCACCAAGCTGTTCGACGAGATATTGGCCGGCCATTTCGCCGCCTTTTTCGTTATCCGAGCTGACTAGTGTTGCGACGTCTCCTTTTTCCGCTGAGCGGTCAAGGGTGACAACGGGAATACCCAGGCTGTTGGCGGATTGTACGGCTGTGGAGATGGCCGCTGAGTCCGTCGGGTTGATGAGTAAGACGTTGACGCCCTGCTGGATGAGGTCTTCTACGTCATTGATTTGCTTGGCGGCGTCATTCTGTGCATCAACGACGACGACTTCCATGCCTTGTTTCTTCGCTTCGTCTTCTACCCCGTTTTTCATGGAGACGAAGAATGGGTTATTCAGTGTTGAAACGGATAGTCCGATTTTGATGTCTTCAGGGTTCGAGCTTTTATTTGGCTTAGCCCATTCCGGCGGCTGCAGGGAGCAGGCGCCGAGGAATAGGAGTGACAAACTGATTAGTAGTAACCATGCTTTTTTCATAGTATCCCTCCTACGCTGCTTTCTTTCGGTCGATGAGAACCGCGATGATGATGACGACACCCTTTACGACCATTTGGAAGAAGGATGACACGCCGAGCAGGTTCAGACCGTTGTTTAACGTTCCGATGATGAGTGCACCGATCAGTGTTCCGACGATCAGTCCGCGTCCGCCTGACAGGCTTGTCCCGCCTAGAACGACAGCGGCGATGGCATCGAGTTCATAGGATGTACCCGCTGTCGGCTGGGCTGAATTCAGGCGTGACGTCAGGATAGCTCCTGCGAGTGCTGCCAGTAAACCGGCCAGAGAGTAGACCATCACTTTGATGCGTGGTACTTTGATACCTGAGATCAGGGCTGCTTTTTCATTTCCACCGATGGCATATGTTTTGCGGCCGAACGGGGTTTTGTGCAGGATCACCCACAGGATCGCGAACGTCAGGATCATCGTGACGGCCGGTACTGGGATTCCTAGGAAGTATCCTCTTCCAAACAGTTGGAAGGCATAGCTGTCGCCAAGTCCCGTGATTGGATTTCCGTCAGTATACACAAGCGTCAATCCGCGGAACATTGTCATGGTTGCAAGTGTCGCGATGAATGGCGCCATTTTTCCTTTTGTGATGAGTAGTCCGTTGACCATTCCCATTAACGCTCCAAGTAGGCATCCGATCAGGATCGCAAGGATTGGGTCGATTCCCGATACCATCATCCCTGCCATGAGGGCACTGGATAAGGCGAGGATCGAGCCGACGGATAAATCGATTCCTCCGGTCAAAATGACGAAGGTCATCCCGTAGGCAATCAGGGCGTTGATCGCGACCTGTCGTAGTAGATTCAATAAGTTCAAGGGTTCTAGAAAACTAGGGTTGATGATGGATACGGTCGCAATCAGCACAAACAGTCCGAGTAGAGGACCGAGCTTTTGCATCAGATTGCCGACGTGATTCGTTTTGAGTGCGTTATTCATGTGCGTGACCTCCTGTCGCCAATGTCATGATTTTTTCCTGTGTTGCGTCTTCCTTAGATAGCTCTCCTGCGATGGTCCCTTCATGGACGACGAGGATGCGGTCGCTCATTCCGAGTACCTCTGGCAGCTCGGATGATACCATCACGATCGCGACGCCGCGGTCGGTGAGCTCGTTCATCAGTTGATAGATTTCACGTTTCGCTCCGACATCGACTCCCCGTGTTGGTTCGTCGAGGATGAGCACTTTCGGACCGATTCCGATCCATTTGGCGATGACCACCTTTTGCTGATTCCCGCCGGAAAGGTTCCGTGCGTGAGTCCGGGCTGATTCGGTTTTGATCGTCAGCCGTTTGATGAGCATTTCCACAAAGTCCTGTTCGCTTTTATCATTGATCAAGCCTTTCTTCGTGAAGCTGTAGAGGCTTGGAAGGGCGATATTATCCTTTAGGGAAAAATCGAGGACGAGACCTTCATCCTTCCGATCCTCGGTGATGAATCCAAGACCGAGCTTCACTGCCTGATCAGGTGTTTTAATGGTGACCGGTTTCCCGTTCACAAGGATTTCTCCATCATATCGCCCATCTAGTCCAAAGATGGTGCGCATGATTTCCGTCCGGCCTGCCCCCATCAATCCTGACACGCCGACGATTTCTCCTGAACGTGCTTCGAAGCTTACTTTCTCAAACAGTCCCTTTTTGGTAAGGTTCCGTACTTCAAGCATCGTTTCTCCTGGTTTGGAATCCCGTGCCGGGAAGCGGTCCGTCAGTTCACGTCCAACCATTTTCTTCACGACCTCATCGAAGTTCGTCTCGGGGATCGGCGTCGTATCCACCGTGCGTCCGTCCCGCATGACCGTGATGGTGTCACAAATCGTAAAGATCTCTTCCATCCGGTGGGAGATGTAGACGATCGACACGCCGGCTTTCTTTAAGGAACGGATGACGGTGAAGAGCGTCTCGATTTCCCGGTCCGTCAAGGCCGCCGTTGGCTCGTCCATGATGATGACTTTTGCATCCGTCATAAGGGCTTTGGCGATTTCGATCATTTGCTGCTGCCCGACCGAGCACTGACCCGCTTCTTTTGTGAGAGGGATGGAAATGTTCAGTTTCTTAAACTGCTCATTCGCAACCGCTTTCATTTTCCTCGTATTGATGAGACCGAATTGTGTAACCGGTTCCTTATTGATGAAAAGATTCTCAAGGACGGTCAACTCAGGCCAGACGTTCATCTCCTGATGGATGAAGGCAATGCCGAATTCCTCGGCCTGCTTCGGATCTTCAAACGTCATTTCGTTCCCGTCGATGGTGATCGTTCCCTGATCCTTCTTGTGAAGACCAGTCAGGATGTTCATCAGGGTCGACTTTCCGGCACCGTTTTCTCCCATCAGGGCATGGACTTCACCTTCCCCGATCTCGATGTCCACGCCTTCTAGGACAGAATTTGTTCCAAATGCTTTATGGATATTCTTCATGCTGATCTGCATGCTACTACCCCCTTTGTTTTAAAAAATGACTCCCGCGTGAAGGATACAATTCGCGTACGGTGTGACTTCCCCCGTGCGGATGACGGCCTTCGCTTTATGGGTTTCTTTCTTGAACTCTTCATGGGATACATACTGGATCCCGTCAAACCAAGAGGTCATCTGTTCGTGAACCCCTGCATTCGTTTCGACTTCCTCTGCAAGTGTGACTGTTTCGATGACCATTTCTTCCTTTAACAGTTCTACCACGTCAAGGAAGGATGGCTCTCCCGGTTTCAATGCCAAGTCGATTTTGACGACGTCTGACGGAATTGGGAGACCGGCATCGGCAACGACGATTGTATCCGTGTGGCCGAGATCGGCTAGTATTTTTGCAATGTGACTGTTCAAGATGCCATGTCGTTTCATTCTGCCAGCTTCCTTTCCACTTCGTCTCTTGTCGGCATTCCGCCCTGTGCCCCGAAACCGGTCACGGAAAGGGATGCGGCGCGGTTTGCGAATCGAAGACTTTCTTCCATTGATTGTCCTTCAGCCACGGCCGTTCCAAATGCGGCATTGAAAGTATCGCCGGCTCCTGTCGTATCGACGACTTCGACTTTGAAGGAAGGAACGAGGATTTCTTTTGTTCCGTTATGATAGCGGACTCCCGCTGCTCCTTCGGTGATGATGACTTTGTCAGGATATTGTTTCAGCGCTTCTGACGGCTTCATTCCTTTAAAGAGCACATCTGCTTCATGTTCATTCGGTGTCAGGTAGCTGGCACCATCGATGACTTTTTGTGAAATCTTTCGTGCCGGAGCCGGATTGAGTAGCAGTGGGACTTCAATCTTGCTGCACAGGTCTGCCACGTACTCTACCGTTTCCTCAGGGATTTCCTGCTGAATCATGATGAGATCACATGTTTTGAGGAAATCGGCTGTCTTTTCTACGTACTCTGGTGTCACAAGATCATTGGCCCCTTTTACGACGACAATGCTGTTGTCCCCTTCAGCGAGGATGATATGGGCGGTTCCGGATTTTTCACCTGTAACCGGTTCCACATGGTCGGTGTGAACACCGTTATTCTTAAAGTTTTCTAAAATCTCTTGACCGTACGGATCATCGCCTATACATCCGATCATGTAAACATCTGCCCCAAGCCTTGCTGCGGCAACGGCCTGGTTGGCTCCTTTCCCGCCTGGTACCGTGTCAAAGCTGTCGCCCAGTACCGTTTCTCCTGCACCGGGTCGTTTGGCTGATGTGACCACCAAATCCATGGATGAACTGCCGATCACGGCAATTTTCGCTTTTTTCATCTTCCTTCATCCCTTTCGTGTTGTGCTTCGCTGTATGAGTTCAACCGGAAGCTGAACAGTTGTATCGATATCTTTTTCTTTTCGTATCATTTTAATCAGAAGTGCCGCGGCCTGTCTGCCCATTTCGTAAGCTGGCTGCCTGATAGTCGAGAGCGCCGGATAAGAAAGGCTGCTCTGGGGGATGTCATCGTAGCCGATGATCTGCAAGTCTTCAGGTATCTTCTTCCCGATCCTCAGGGCCTCATGGAGAATCGCGATCCCGACGATATCATTGCTCGCGATGACCCCGTCCGTATCAGGATAGGTGGCGAACAGTTCCTCTGCCCAGCCCTTTGCATCTTCAAAGGAGAACGAGGTCGTCGACATCACGGTGAAATCAACGTCGGTCCCGCTTAGGTACTCGACGGCACCACGGAATCGGTCCTGTGCCGGCTTGACGTGGACCGGTCCCTTCATGACGGTGATCCGCTTCGCCCCTTTTTCAACCAGGGTCTTTGCCGCCAGGCGTCCCCCTTTGCGTCCGTCCGCGTAAACAGCCGGATAATTGTCCGTGGTCCGGTCAAGGAGGACGAGTGGGAGATTCAATTCACTATACAGCTGATCATGCTCCACATGATTGGTCGCAGAAATCATGCCGACGACATTGTTTTGAACAAAGGTCTGGATATAATCCATTTCCTTCTGGATGTTCTCGTCGCTGTTACCGAGAAGGAGCCTGAATCCAGCCTCACTCACTTCATCCTCGACCCCTCTCGCCAGCTGCGGGAAGTACGGGTTTGTGATATCCGGAAGCAGCAGTCCGATCAGCCTTGACTCCCGTTTGTAGAGAGAGCGTGCGACCTCATTCGGGCTGTAATTCAGCTTCTCGATCGCCCCCATCACTTTCTTCCTCGTCTCGGCTCCTACATAGCCGTTATCATTCAGCACCCGGGAGACCGTCGCAACCGACACCCCCGCTTCACTCGCCACATCCTTGATTGTTGCCACGCTTGTCACTTCCTGTTCGTTTGGTTGGTTATTTGTGTAACCGGTTACACATAAAATAACACATAGTTGTAATCGTTTGCAATAGTTTCGTTTCTTTTTTAAGGGAAAGATGTTTTGATAAGAAATGAGTGTCAATTACTTGTCCGTTTTTTCATCAAAAAAAAACATATCATAAACTGACAGATCAGCGACATACCATGTGGTAAAATAAGGATATAAATGAAATAGGAATGTGGCACTAACTGAAAACCAGCTAAATGAACCGGCAGTACCCTCTTCAGTTATTGTGCAAGATAGCGAAGTAAGAAACTAAATTTAAGGGGAGAAAGAGATTGGAGAAGGATAGGTTAGAACTGATTAAGGTTGGAAGTTTAGTAGTTATTGCCATTAGTTTGGCTATTATTGCTTGGCGAATGGGTAAGGTAGTTAAATATCTATACGATATAGCTCTGAAGTAAAACTCTTTTCTTTAAGCGGCGTTTGTTAAACCACCAGCCGCCCTTTGTTCAAGTAACGGGCAGGTAGAATTGAGGAGAAATGGATGTCTCAGGATGGAATTGTATTAATAGCAAGTGTATCAATCCTTAGTAATGATAAAGTGTTAATGATAAAAGAGAATAAACCCACTGCTGTCCTTAAGTGGAACTTTCCCAGTGGTCATATAGAGTATGACATTCTTTATTCAGCTCAGAGGGAAGTAAAAGAGGAAACGGGGTTAGATGTAAAACTGATTGGTACGACTGGAGTATATAATTTTATCAGTAATACGAATAATCAAGTCATTTTGTTTCATTTTATTGGTGAGGTTACTGGGGGCACATTATATCTCGAAGAAGATGAAATAACTGATAGTAAATGGATAAAAATAAAAGACCTATTAGCATTTGAAAATGAGGAATTACGAGAACCGCATGTATTAAAACAAATACTTAATAACTTATTGGAAGAAAACATCTATTCAATCAGCGTCATTAATGAACAACTTTTTAAGGGGTTTAACTAAAGACCAGCTGATCCTGTTAAGGCTATCGCCTTTATAATTAACAGGCAGGTTACTTGAAGAAGGAATCCAAATAATCGGTATCGAATTATTTTATAAATTTCATAAGGAGATAACAAACGATGCAGTTCAATACCGTTCACACTGATAGATTATTTATGTAATGTACGAAAGGCTGGAATAAGTCATGGTAAAAAAAGAAGCACCGATAATTCAAACAGAACGACTGGTTTTACGTCCGAGAGCGGAAAAAGACATTCCCAATATGATTAAAATGTTAAACAATGATGATGTAAGAGAATTTCTAGGGATTAATCCCCCTCGTGATGAACACTCAATGTTAGAAATGGTTAGGAATCGTACTGAAACAAAATGGACGGTCGCCTTAAAGGATACGGATGAATTCATCGGTGATGTAATGATTCCAGAAATAGCAGAAGGTTATCTTGGCGGGATTGGTTATCGATTCATGAGGGAGCATTGGGGAAGCGGTTTTGCGTATGAAGCGGTTTCCGCGGTCATTGAGCATAGTAAAAGCACATTAAACCTTAAACGCCTATTTGCTACTATAGATAATAAAAATATACCGTCAAAAAAGTTAATTGAAAAACTCGGATTTACTTTGGTGGCAGTGTTGCCTGAATCGCATTTACACGGCAGAGTTGCCGATGTAGCTTACTATTCTCGTATAGTATAAGTAGTTTTACGCTCTCCTGAGAAAAATGGACAAACTGGTGAGTGATTAAACAACTAATAATTATGATTACAAAACAAAGAGACTCGTCAATCGACGAATCTCTTTACTTTTTATAGCTGCAAGTTTGGATGCACTATTTTTGCATGAGCACGAGAAAATAAGCGGAGGTTTTCCGCTTATGCAAAGAAAAATCACTCATTATTGTATTTCTTGAGTCAATAGGCGGAATCTTTCCGTCTATTAATCAATTGCCGAATATGACGTCGCTTCCAATTAATGCGGATGGATTGATTCCTTCATCAACTTAATAATAGGGCTATCATCAAGAAAATGCGTGTGTACAACCATAATTGAAGTGCAAAATAAAAAGCCTAACTTCTCTACAAATCGAAATAGAGAAATTGGGCTTTTCAGTACCTTCATTTATTTATTGAATTCATTAACTGGAAGAAGTATTCAGGTTTATGAGTCTTATTTAGGTGATACCATGAATCTAATGTATCTGGTGTAAACACATCTATTCTTTTCAGTACCTCCATTGCAAATTCCAGAGGAGCTATTCCTGATGCAGTAACTAAATTCGCATGGGATACCGCAGGTCCCGACTCATAGAACTTTTCTCCATTATAGTTAGGACATACCATTTTCGTATATTCCAAGTTATTGCTTGTATGCTTTCTAGTATCTAAGTATCCCATATTCGCGAGGCCCTCAGTTGCACCACAGATTGCAGCAACAATCGTGCCCATCTTTAAAGCTTGGCCAATTCTTTCCAAGATCGGTTGATGAATTTCTTCATTCCAAGTAGTCCCTCCTGGTAAGATTAAAAGATCTTTCCTCTCCAGAGTACATTCATCAAGGGAAATATCCGGTTTTATGCTCAGTCCTCCCATTGTCGTAATCATTTCTTTAGTAGCTCCAACTGTCGTGACTTTTATAGGTGCTACATCTTTTTTGAAGTATCTCCCTGAGTTTAGTTCGGCCATTAAATATCCATATTCCCAGTCTGACATTGTATTAAATACATATAGAAAAGCATTTTTTGTTTGCATCCAATCACACTCCAATCACCATTGATATAGTCATTATAATAAAACTACCCTGACAGTTAGCGTCAGGGTAGTTCTCATACTTGATGAAATTCTATTAATTCCGACAGTACCTCAATAATTCTTTTCTTAAGACTGATTGGCTCAATCACTTTAATCGATTGATTGTACGGTAAAAGTAAATAAGGTACATATGTATGGATGATCTCTTTTTCAAGAAGAAAAACGGCTTGATCTGAAGTCCGTTCTTGTAAATAATGTCCCAGAAACCAATGTTGGCAAATATCATCCAATACACTTTTATCCCCATTAAGAACCAAAGACATAATCCCTTCCTTATCCTCTATAGTTGGAAGAAGTTTTTTTATAAAAAAGTCACGTGCTGAAAAATTTTCTGGTCGGTTAAACGTATTCTCGGTTAGCATGAGACTTTCCATTCGATCTACTCTAAAACTACGAATATCATTTCTAAGATGACAAAATCCAATCACATACCACTTATGATTCCAATAAATCATTCTGTACGGATCGACCAATCTATCATTTAATTGCTTTTCGCCACTTTTATGATAAAGAATGTTGACTGAGTACCCGTCCGCTACTGCCTGCTCCAATTCTTTCAAAAAAGGTTCCATAGCGTCTGAGCGTAATCCACTTATGACTTCTAGACTCGTTACATGTTGATTGATCTTTGTTTCCTGCTCATGATTTGAGTATTTACTTAGTTTGGAAATGGCCCTATTGAGTGCTTCACCTCCATAATATCCGGCTTCCTCTGCAAAAACAGCCGCGTGAAATAGTGAAGTTTGCTCCTCAAAATCAAAAAAAAGTGGAGCCTCAATAAAATTATTCAATAAAGAGTATCCACCGTTATGTCCTGGTTCTGAAACGATCGGTACGCCACTTGTTGAAATGGTATCAATATAACGATACACCGTCCTTATATTCATCTCTAACCTTTCTGAAATTTGCTTTGCCGTCACTTTTTCACCTGAACGAAGCATCCATAGAATCGCTAACATATTGTCAATTTTAGGCATATATTTCCACCTCTAAATCCCTCTATATATAATTAATAACCGTCTTACAATACCAATTATTTCAAATATTATGATTTCGAACAATCTTCTTATGCCCTTAAATGACCCTTGAATAAACAGAGAAAAAACGCTGAAGATAGTTCGGCTACCCGATCTATCTTCAGCTTTAGCCCCCTTTAGTTGAAGATGATAGTATTAACCATCATTTGACCTGAAGATAAATTCACTTGTGATTACAGCTAAAATTATGGCGACTATTATTAGAATGAACTCGAATACAGTGTTTTCTAAATTAAACGACGTTACCAGGTAAAGTAATAGGTTCAAATATATTACTATTAAAAAAATAGCAGTAGCATACTTCAAAATTTTCTTAGTGAAATTTTTCAATATTATTTTTCTCCGTTCTTCTCTAAAATGCTTTTTATACCTTATTGAACCTTCTTAAAATATTGTTATTCCATTAACCTGCCCTTTAATGGAAGATCCGCTTCTTCACTACCTTATTTTACCACAGGTATACACCTAAATATTGTTGAGTGTTTTAACTTTCTTATGAATTAGAAACCCTCCATTCCCCTTTAGTTAAAGACCTGAATTCAAGATACTTATAGATTAGTTTTCCATTGTTTAATAAATTCATATCGTGCAATTCACTAATTTAAAAGAAGAAAATATTCCCATTATTCTGCCCAACTATAAAAAAATAGCAGTGGTAGAAAAATAGACTTATAGTTTATTTCCATCCTTATGAAGATCGGAGAGATCTTAGGTTTGGGGCAAGTAACATGGTGATTTTCACCTTTCATTCGTATGTGAATTCTGTCTTACCACAAGACCGTTATGAAACTTTCCAGATACTTAGCGAGCAAACGATGATGTTTTATCCATTCAAGAAATGGGAATATTACATTCCATTGCCCTCCGATGAACGGCATGGGCAATTTTTTCACTGAAAACGATAATTAATGAATGAAACTTAAGGAGGCTATTTTTACTATGAGTCGTTTTACAATTCCACGCGATATTTATTTCGAAGAGAATGCACTTGAAGTGTTACGGTCTTTTGAAGGTAAAAAAGCCGCACTTGTTATTGGAGGAGGCTCTGTTAAACGTAACGGAAACCTCACTAAGGTACAGGAACACCTGGCAGCTGCCAATATAGAAACAAAAGTACTGGAAGGCTACAATACAGAGCCGACCTTTGAAATGGTCAAAAAAGGAGCAAAAGACCTGGAGGAGTTCCAGCCGGATTGGATAATCGGCATCGGCGGAGGGTCCGCGATGGATTCTGCCAAAGCGATCTGGCTCTATTATGAGCACCCGGACCTTGCTTTTGAAGATGCAATTAAGCCATTCGAACTGCCGCGTCTTCGCAATAAAGCGAAATTCGCTGGTATTCCGACGACAAGCGGAAGTGGTTCGGAAGTATCCAACCTTTCTGTTTTAGCCGATGAAACAACGAACGTGAAATATCCAGTTGCTGACTTCGAATTAACGCCGGATGTCGCCATTATCGATCCGGTTATGATTAAAGAACTGCCGAAGCACATTGCTGCTTATACCGGTATGGACGCATTCACGCACTCCATCGAAGCTTATGTAGCGAAACCGCGTACCATGTATACGGATATCCTGTCATTAGGCGCAGCTGAAGTGATCAAAGATAACCTTCTTGCTTCTTATCAAGGTAACCAGGAAGCCGCTAAGAAAATGCACACCATTCAAGCCATGGCAGGCATGGCCTTTGCCAACGCTGTACTCGGTAACGTGCACAGCCTTGCCCACAAAAGTGGTCCAACGTTCGGCATTCCGCATGGCTATGCCAATGCGATTTACCTGCCTTACGTCATCCAGTTTAACCGTGAGGTCGTGGAAGATCGCTTTGCTGAAATCGCCCGCCGTCTTAACCTGAAAGGAAATAACGATACCGAATTGACTGATTCTCTTGTTGAATATATCTATCAATTGAACAAAGATCTCGGTCTTGCTACTACCCTTCAGGACTACGGTGTATCCGAAGAAGAGTTCAACAAGCATGTTGATACAATGGCTGAAAATGCTATGGAAGATCCATGTACAGGTACCAATCCACGTGAAACTAGTCTAGAGCAAATGAAAGAGCTATTTAAAGCCGCTTTTTATGGCAAGGAATCTTTAGTGAAAGCGTAAAGATCAATTGAACAAATAAGTAAAGCAGAGCTTAGGGGATTTCCCAGGCTCTGCTTTTTACTAGTGAACATGATTATTCCCCAAGAATTACTGGTCATCCCTGTCTTCTTCTCTTCCTCTTTTTCTTTCCAGTTTACGGCATTTCAGGTGATGTTAGGTAGATACGATAAGCAAAGGTCCCAGGTCATCGCTTCCATCAAAGATGTTTCCTATTTTCGTAATGATGAAGGTTACCATTGTGGCAAAGATGACGATGGAATAGAATCCCGCTCCAATGCCTAAGCAAACCGGGGACGGATCTTACGCTACTTCTTGGCTTTTAGGGGCATTAGTTGAAAGAAAAAGTAGAAACGGAACCGTCCCCACCTACTTGGAATTTCACTTGTTCCAATACGCTTTTGCCTCATCTTCAAGAACTTTCAACCTTCTATAGTAATCAGGAAATTCATTTAAATGAGCCAATGCAATTTTACCAGTAGTAATGGGATCGTCTGCCGTAACATTTGTTGGATTGTATTTTTTCCCGTGTTCAAGTTCAGTATTTACTCCCATCCAAAACTCAGTTAAATTAAATTTACTATTGGTAAAATCGATCCCTAAAAGTAATGCTATGGCTGCTGCTTCTTCTTTGGAATAGCTTGTCTTGAAGGTGTTTGGCTGGGTGGCAGTAGGTCTGTACCTATTTGTTTCTTTCAACGTTGCCTCTGACTTGGCAGCATGAACAGCACCATATGGATGGTTGGGAGGAGTATATCCCCTGGAAGCAGGCTGTCTTACATAGTTATGCATGGCTGGATTGATATCGTGTTGATATTGATTTTGATATGGGTACAAGCCGGAAACATGGTACATTTTTTTCATTCCCTTCACCTATATACAAAACCATGATATGCCTGCGCTCGGGGAATGTTCTTCTATTCTTATGAACGAATGGTTATTCTTCATTCTTGGCAATTAGCTTGTCAATGGTGGCTGATACATCCCGTAAGATCGTTTTCCATTTTTCTTTTAAAGAGTTGCTCAGTCCAATATGAAACCTTATCTCGTAAGGCTCCACTCCTATAAGATACCCCGGGATTGATTCCCTTTGCTGATAAAGTGATTGAAACAAGTGAAAGTTATGCGCCGATATGTCTAACGTTTGATATTCATGTAAATTTTCAAGCGGATAAACGGTAAGCTCCCCGGGATTGTTCCCTGTATATACCGCATCCACAATGATGACAAAGGTGGCTTTCTTTATTTGACCCATGCAGTAATCAATATCCGATTCACCAATCAAAAAAGATACATGAGGTGTATGATTCAGCTTGGATATCTCCTCAACCAGATAAATGCCAATTCCATCATCCATCATTAATTGATTGCCAATACCTAAAACAATTATTTTTTCCATTAAAACACCTTTATCGTTTGCACTTGTTTTCCTGGTCTATAGACATGAGTGGCGCAGGACATACACGGATCAAAGGAACGAAGAATCCTGCCAATCTCTGCAGGGTTATCCGGATCCTGAATGGGTGTACCGATTAAGGCTTCTTCGGCGGTTCCTCTAAAGCCATGATCATCCTTGGTCGAGAAATCCCATGTGGAAGGAGTGATGATTTGATAGAAAGAGATTTTCTTATCTTGGATCTTTAACCAATGGCCCAGTGCCCCTCTCGTCGTATCCACCAGTCCTCTCCCGGATGCCGATTCCGGAAGTTCATATTTTCTCTGCACGTCTACTCCTGGAATGATTTGCTGAAGTAATGTTTTCATGATTTCCGTGATCTTCTTTGCCTCCAGTGCTCTGGCAATCGTCCGATCCATTGCCGAGATCCCGTTAGTATACGCTCCACTCAGGATTAATCTTGCCAACGGTCCCACCTCAAAGGGGAGGCCGGCATATCTTGGTGCCTTTACCCAGGAATAAGCTTTTTCTTTGTCCATATCCGGCTCGGTCAATGCTTCAGCTGGCTGAGTGCTGTTATTAGTAGATTTATAATAGGAATAATCTATTTTTTCTTTAATTTTATCTTCATCAAACGGTTCAACGGTTTCCATGGTAGATACAAGCGGGTCCACATATAATGTGCCCAGATTTTTATAATGGTTAAAAGCACCGTAGGTTAATAGATTGCCATACCCTCCGCCTAATCGAAAATAGTCTGGATAAAAGTGTGCAATGTCATAGACATCAGGGATCATTTTTTCATCAATAAAACGAATGATCTTCTCCAAAATAGAATCAATGTGAGCAACCTTCTCAGCTGTTGCCTGTGTCGTGATCCCTCCAATGAAAACACCATGATTATGAGGGGCTTTTCCGCCCAGAACGGCTAACATTTCGTGAGCGAGACGACTGAACGTTAGGGAATCAAAATAATGCTTAGAAATGCGGTCATTGATGTTCTTTGGTAATCGAAAATCGTCATGGTCCGCCTGAAAAAGAGAGTTTTGTTCAATCTTTACATAATCAGGAACGGTGTATTGATAGAAATGGCGGATATGATTTTGTAAAAACTCACAGCAATGAATGATATCCCGCAAATATCTCCCTTGTTCCATTGGTTCAATATTTAAAGCATCTTCTAAAGCAAGGGATGAAGCCATTGAGTGGGCTGCAGAACAAATGCCGCATATTCGCTGAGTAAAATAAACCGCATCGAACGGACTTCTTCCTACTAACATTTGCTCAAAACCCCTGAATAAATTGCCTTTTGTTTTGACATCGACGACTTGATTCTGGTCGACCACTACATCAATTTCCATAAAGCCACTAATTCGTGTCAACGGATTAATCACGATTCTCTTACTCATCCTTTACCACCCTTGTTGTGTCATAGCTAATGAACGGCGCCATGGCATCCGGAAAACCAAACTGTGCACAGCCGATGCATGGCGTATTATCTCCAATCGGCCAATTCACGTGACCATTCCATTGCCTTGTCGGGCAATCCACCCTCGTCACGGGACCGCGGCACCCAAGCTTAAATAAACATGTTTTATCCCCTAATTTTTCAGCGAATATCCCCCGGTCAAAAAACGGCCTTCTGGGACAGCGGTCATGGATTAGCGTGCTGTAAAACATTAAAGGCCGGTCTAAATTGTCTGTATCCGGCGCCCCATATAATAAAAGATGCGCCAATGTCCCCAGGAACCAATCTGGATGGACAGGGCATCCTGGAAGCTTAATCAGGGTTTTATCAGGCAGGACCTGCTGCAGCCCTACAGATTCGGATGGGTTCGGTTTGGCTGCTGACACCCCGCCATGTGTGGCACAAGCCCCCACTGCTAAAATATAGGATGCCTTTTCCCCGAGCATTTTAGCTGCTTGAAGACCTGTAAGAGGCTTTCCTTTCCAGCTGCCGATGATGTTGTATAACCCATTGTTTCTTAATGCGACGGCTCCTTCAACGGCTAGAATATACTCATCATCCATCGCCTCCATCAGTTTCTCAATCGCCCGCTCTCCCTCGGAAGCCATTAAACTATTGCAATAACGAAGATCGACCATTGAATTAAGCGTGTACTCAAAGTCCGGATTCTGACCGTTCAACAAGGAAATGATATTACCCGAACAACCATTCAACTCTAAGTATATGAGGTTTTTTTTCTTGATCACCTTTCTTTTCAGACTGTTCAATGCCGTAGTGGCTAACCTTTCAGCAATGGCTTCATTTGTTAAAGACTCCGGCGGCAGAATTTGTCCTTCCATTAAACCAGCCTCCCTGCAATGGGTAATGTAGCTAAGATCGATTGTTGCCCGGCATGGCAAGAAGCAAATTCCTGCGTATACTCTTTGCCTGCTGTTAAGCCAAAGTGAGTAGCAGCTGCCCAAGCCCGATTCGTTGTCATATCATACACAATGCCATTAACCGCAACATAAGCCGGGCTTCCATTTTTCCCGGTGAATGTGGCTAATTCTTCAGGTGTAAACGTTCGTTGATTGGACGGTGATATAGACTGAGTGGGTAAAGAAGGAACGGAAGGATTTTGTGACTGATTTACATTCCCCGAAGGAACTGGACCTGTATGATGACTGTTCTTCGCTTGATTTGCCAGCCATTCACTAAGAAAATGAATCGAAGAGAGTGCATCCCATAACCGCTGAAGGATTTGCGCTTTCCGGGAAGGATCACTCAATGTTGATAACGTATATAGATCCTGCCGGGATTGTGTCACAAGATGATTTATCTGCGTTCTAATCATTTCGATGCTTTCCATGATGTTCTCCCCCTTTGGCCAATTCCACTATCAAATGATTAACAAATTCTGGGCAAAAGCTGACCTGACAGGCGGGTGAGTCTTCTTGTCGTGCCCACAGCCGTTCGTAAAAGCAGTTTCCCGGTTTGGACATGACAGGATGTAATGTGACCGATCACACTTGCATCCCTTCCTGCTTCATGGCCCTTCAAAATATCAATGACCTTTTGTTCATCCTTTGAATCCACGATGATCACTACCTTCCCTTCATTCGCTAGATAAAGGGGTTCATAGCCTAAAATATCACATGCCCCTTGTACATCAGCGCGTACCGGAATAGAAGCTTCATCCATTTCAAAGGTGAAATGAAAGACTTCACATAGCTCTACGAGTGTTGTGGCCAATCCACCTCTTGTCGGATCCCGCATGACCCGGATACCTTCGACTCCTCCCTGGAGTTCATGAATCAGGTGGTTCAATGAGGCACAATCGCTCCTGACATCAGTGAGCAGCCCAAGCTCCTGGCGTGCACTCAGAATTGCGACCCCGTGATCCCCTATGGTACCGCTGATGATGACGGAATCCCCTTCTTTAACCATTTCAGGTTTCAAGCGATGCTGTTCTCTCATCACACCGATTCCTGTCGTGTTAATGAACAGGCCGTCCACACTCCCCTTTTCGACTACTTTTGTATCACCCGCAATTATGTTGACCCCGGCTTTCTCTGCTTCCCCCGCCATCGTGTTGACGATTTCTTTAAGACTTTTTATCGGGAACCCTTCTTCAAGAATAAAACCAGCAGTTATCACAAGAGGAACAGCCCCGCTTACAGCCAGATCGTTCACTGTTCCTGTTACAGCCAGCTTCCCGATATTTCCACCTGGAAAGATCAGGGGTTTGACTACATAGCTATCCGTTGTGACAGCAATGGTTTGTGCAGGGATATCAAGAATTGCAGAATCAAACTTGGTTTGCTCTGAATGTCCAAATGACCGGATAAAGACATCCTGTATCAGTCTATGTGTTAATTCGCCGCCTTCTCCGTGAGCCAGACTGATTCGCTGCATGGAAGCTACACCTCCCTCATGAATTGATAATGCGCTGCACAGGTTCCCTCTGTTGATACCATACAAGGACCGATTGGATGAGTGGGAGTGCATCCTTTGTTGAACAGTACACACTCTTCCGGGGTAATCAATCCGCGGACGATTTCACCACAGCGGCACTTTGTTACTCTTGGCTCCCCTACCGAAATCTTAAACTTCTTTTTAGCGTCGAACCTCGCATACCTCTCTTTAAGAACCAATCCGCTATCGGGAATTGTACCAATCCCTCTCCATGCCTCGTCATGGGGTTCTAAATATTCTTCCAGTAAACGTTGGGCCAAGAGGTTTCCTTTATCTCTTACAACATATGTATAATCGTTGATGATTTTAACCTTTTTTTCCAACTGGTAATGCAGCAGTTTATAAATCCCACTGAGCAATTGAACGGGTTCAAAGCCGGTAATGACACCCGAAACAGAAAATTCTTCCGCTAAATAACGGTAGCTGTGCTCTCCAATCACAACGGAGACATGACCAGGCAAGAGAAATCCGTCAAGCTTCACTTCGCCCGAATGAAGAAGTGCTCTTAGGACAGGTTCCACCAATTTCGTTGTCATCCAGATCGAAAAATTTTTTACATCCTTTCTTTCTGCCTCGCGAACGGCAAGAACGAGAATGGGAATGGTCGTTTCAAATCCGATTCCTAAGAAGATGACTTCCTTATCGGGATTTTCCTCTGCTATTTTCACGCTGTCCAATGGAGAGTATACAACTCTGATATCCTTTCCTTCTGTTTTCGCTTTCATTAAGGTCGATGTAGAACCTGGTACACGCATCATGTCGCCAAATGTACAAAGGATGGTGCCTTGCTCTTCTGATAATTGAATCATGGCATCGATCGACTTTTGATCTGTGACACATACGGGACATCCCGGCCCGGCAATCAGCTGTACATCATCTTTCAATCTCGCTTTTATCCCTGTTTTGGCCAGTGCCATCGTATGAGAACCGCATACCTCCATGAATACTGGAATCTGGCCATTTTCTTCTTTAAATTTCTTTGCTAAATCGATGACGGCTCCAACTGAATTACGAGTCAAGACCGGATCCGAAAAAAGGTCCATGCTTCCCATCTAACACATTCCTCCATTCTTCTATACTCTCTTCGGCATATTTCTCATCCACTACGGTAAGGGCCTGCCCTGCATGAAGCAATACATAATCACCAACCCTCACCTCCGGAACAAAAAAAGTCCCCACAAACATCCTCGAGCCCATTACATCCACCAGGGCTTCCTGACCTTCCATTTCAATGACTTTTGCCGGTACTCCCAAGCACAAATCCATTCGCCACCTTCATTTTCGTTTATCTTCCTTCAAGCGTATGAGCAGCAATGATGATCTGCCCTAATGATAATCCCCCATCGTGACAAGGGACATTTCTATGGGTGTAGACGTTAACCCCCTCTTTTTGGAGGCCTTGCCGGATCTCCCTTGCCAGGAAAACATTTTGAAATGATCCTCCTGACAGTACGACCGTTCTATTTAATTCCGGTCTGTTCCTGAATAGTTCTAAAACCATCTGTATACAGCAAGACACCAAGGTGGTATGAAATTTCTGAGCGATGGCTGTAATGGGTTGTTGGAATTTATCTTGGATGATTTCATCAATCATCGGGGATAAGTCAAGTTGAAACTGGTTTGGGCTGCTTCTAATTACATGAAAGGAATACGTTTCCCCTGTGCTTTCAAGTTTCGTTCTATTCATATAATCAGATAATTTGATTGCCGCTTCCCCTTCATATGTTGAAACCTGACATATACCGAGAATGGCACTAACGGCATCAAATAAGCGGCCGCAGGTTCCAGCCATCGGCGTATTGATCTGATGAACAATCATTTGGTCCATGATCTTTATTTCCTTTACTCTCTCAGGAAAAAGCTTCATACATAATTCTTTTCCACTCTCCGGCCAGTAATAAAGCAGCATCCCCACTGCATTCCTCCACGGTTCTTTCACGGCTTTTTCCCCGCCTGGAAGAGGAGTGTATGTCAAATGAGCAAGTCGTTCATATGATTGTGCGTCTCCATATAAGAATTCAAATCCCCAGATATTCCCGTCTTCTCCGTATCCGGTACCATCTAAGATGATCCCCGCACATGGCTCGTTCAGACCATTATCCTCCATGCAAGATACATGGTGTGCATGGTGGTGCTGAACGGATATGGTTTTACCCTTGAGTTTTTTAGCAATGGAAGGTGATGCATATAAGGGATGCTTGTCGACAACGGTCCTTATTTCGTTAACCCCAAGATATTCTTTATAATGACGGAGCTGGTAATCAAAGGAGGAGATCATTTCTTCGTTTTCTAAATCACCCACATGAGGACTCATGACAATGGTATCCCCGCTCCCGACGGAAAATGTATTCTTTTGATTTCCCCCTAACGCAATCATACGATCCACGTCCGATGTTGTCTTAAGGGGCTCTGGAACGTATCCTCTTGCACGCCGTACAAATAATGGATGTTCTCCGTCACACTGAACGACGGAATCATCAATGGGAAAATCGATTCGGCGATTATGAGTTAAGGTATAATCACACATGTTTCGTACATGTTTTAAATGTTCATCTTTATATAAAATGGGATGACCTGAAGGATTAGCACTCGTCATCACGATACAGTCCAACCTATGATCGTTAAACAAAAGATGATGCAAAGGAGTATAGGGCAGCATCACCCCGAGCGTCGACAAACCCGGGGAAATAGTGGGCGGTAAGCCGTCCCCTCCTTTACTCCTTAAAATAACAATCGGCATTTCAGGGCTCATCAGAATATCTTCTTCGATTCTTGAGATATGACAAAGACCCCTAGCCGCCTCTAACGACTTGACCATGACCGCCAAAGGTTTCTGCGGCCGTTTCTTTCGCAGTCTTAGCCGGTCAACAGCCCATCCTTGATACGCATCGCAAGCCAAATGGAAGCCGCCGATTCCTTTAATGGCCACAATATGACCTTGTTTGATCAAATCAATCGTCCGGGTAATGGCTGATTGATCTTCAGCCAATGATTCACCGCCTTGATTATGGAGGGATAAGGTTGGTCCACAATCCGGACAACAGATAGGCTGGGCATGATGCCGCCGATTCAATGGATCTTCATACTCCACTTGGCAGTCAGGGCACATAGGAAAATCCTTCATTGTCGTATATGGACGATCATATGGAAGACGATTGATAATCGTATAGCGTGGGCCGCACTGAGTGCAATTAATAAATGGATAGTGATAACGCCGATTACTGGGGTCCATCATTTCCTCCAAACATTGCTCACATATTCCCGCATCTGCAGGGATCCAGGGAACAGCCCTCCCGTTTTCCCGGCTGGGGATGATCGTAAACTCTTTATAATGGGCAAGTGGAGCAGGATGAATGGTTATCTCAGTGATTTTCGCCAATTTCGGCGGATTTCTTTTGATTTCGTCCACCATATTCCCTAACTGTCCTTCCTCTCCTTCAGCCAGGATGATGACCCCATTCAGGTTATTTTGTACCGTCCCGTTGAGATGATATTTTTTTGAAAGCTGATAGATAAAGGGGCGAAAACCTACTCCCTGCACCTTTCCTTTCACTGTTACTTTTATGGCTGTGTACATTTTTCATGAGCATCCTTTATCCAATTGACCCAATCTTCCATCCCTTCACCCGTTTTAGCGGATAATGCTTTCAACTGGGCCTGCGGGTTTATTTCTTTTAAATTTCTAATGGCTTCCTCTATATTGAAAGATACATACGGCAGGATGTCGATTTTATTCACGATCGTTAAATCGGTACGTCTAAACATGACTGGATATTTGGGGATTTTATCGTTTCCTTCAGGGACACTTAAAACCACCACTTTATAATCTTGTCCTAAATCATACCCAGAGGGGCAAACCAAATTCCCGATGTTTTCAATGAAGAGAATGTCTATCGAATCCAGGTCGAAATCCGGAAGCGTTTTAGCAATCATCCTGGCATCAAGGTGACATCCTCCCACCGTATTAATCTGAACCGTTTTGACGCCCAGCGAACGTATTCTTTCCGCATCCATTTCCGTTGCAAGGTCGCCTTCGATCACAGCCATACGGAACTCATTATTTAAGGCCTTGATCGTTTCTTCCAATAAAGTTGTTTTGCCCGCTCCTGGAGAGCTCATCAAGTTAATGACAAGCGTATGGCTTTTTTTGAACGTTTCTCTATTGAATGCAGCAGCCAAGTTTTGATCTTTTAACACATCTTCCTGCAGTTTGATTTTCACGATTCATCACTTCCTTCGTATGATTCAACCCGAAAGGTTTTACCTGAAACGAGTAAACAATCAGGCAGCCCGCACTTTGGACAAAGCGCCACTCTATAGTCGGGTGTAAACTCCAGCAAACACGTTTGGCATCTTGATCTCGCCACTTCACGTATCATTTCTAATTCCGTCGTTTCATCGATAATGCCCAAACCCTGTTTCTGAAAATGGAAAAATGCCAACTCCAGTGCATCAGGCAGTACATTGGATAAATCACCAACAATCACATTTATATTAGACACTTTCCTGATCCCATTTACTTTGGCATCTTCCGAAACTATTTTAATGATCTCAGACATAAGCGACATCTCATGCATCCTTAACACCTCTCACTTTCATATCTATGCTCGTCTCCATTAAAAAGAACAGCTTGGACCGTTGCGCACTTGAGCTAGTATAAGAGGATGTTCCAATCACGCAAAAAGGCCTTTGATCGGCTCTGAAAAGCGGATGAAAGGCTTTGAAACTATAATATTAGGATAGTGCCCCTCATGGATGGGGAATGAATTTCTCTACAAATCTAAATAGAGAAATTGAGCATTTCAGTAATATGATACTATTGAGCAATCCCCCTTTGGAGGAATAAGCATTTTATCTATATTTTTGAAATTATAAACCAAGCGTTTGGTTACTTATGTATCAGATTTTTTAGTTCTGTTAAATAGACGGAAAAATTCCCGTTAATTAGTAATTTAATAGAAAAATGGCTGAAATAGACGGAAAAATTCCGCCTATTTACTCAAAAAGTACAAAAATAGGTGATTTTTCTATTCATAAGCGGAAAACCTCCGCTTATTTCCCCCGAAAATAAGTTCCATTCAGAATATAACCGGAATAACTCCGCTTATTTTACCGTCACCGATTCTCCTATAAAGGGCAAGCTCTCTCACAAAAAAGACAGCCCTCATCTGGCTGTCTTCTCATCCTTATTGACTTGTACCAAACTCTTCCCATATTTCCTCCAAAAGCCCCTTATCCGTCAGCAGTTCATACCCCGTCAGCGCAAGTGCCTTTGCCCCGATCACAAGGGCACGGTCACCCTCGTTGGATTTAGCCGCTTCCCTGAATTCGTTCGTGTGGACAACGAGGGATTCGGGGCCGATTTTGATGTAGGGGTGGATGGTCGGGACCAACCGGCTGACGTTTCCGGCGTCGGATGAGCCGAGTCCCTTTCGTTCCGTATCGTCGAAGGATTCCCCTAATGACTCGATGGAGCGCTGGAATACTTGATCGAAACGGCGGTTGAGCTGAAAGTGGTCAACTTCATTTTGGATCTTGATGACATTCAATTTCGTCCCCGTGGCAAGTGCCGACCCCTCAGCGATGGCTTTCACTTTCTTCGTGACTTCATTGCACGCTTCCCTGGTTGCAGCTCGTATATAGAAGCGGGCTTTTGCATAGTCAGGGACGATGTTGGGCGCGTCCCCTCCGTGGGTGATGATGCCGTGGATCCGTACATCATCGGTCACGTGCTGGCGCAGGGCGTTAATGCCGTTGAACAGCTGGATCACACCGTCGAGGGCATTGATGCCATCTTCAGGGGAAGCTGCCGCATGGGAAGACCTTCCTTTAAATTCGAAATCAAGGGGGTCCACCGCAAGGGTTTTCCCTGTCTGTGTTGTCCGGTTGAACGGATGGACCATCATGCAGGCATCCACTCCTTCGAACAAGCCTGCCTTTACAAAACTGCCTTTCGCACTTCCGTTCGGACCGCCTTCCTCGGCAGGAGTCCCGAACACCACCACTTCCCCTCCTGTTTCATAAAGTACGGACGACAGGGCGATGGCCGCCCCGCAGCTTGCCGTCCCGATGATATTGTGACCGCATGCGTGACCGAGTCCAGGCAGGGCGTCATATTCAGCCAGGTAGCCGATGACCGGCCCTTCTTTTCCTGAATGTTTGCGTGCGACAAAGGAAGTCTCATGACCCGCCACTCCCCGTTCAATGGAGAACCCGTTGGCTGCAAGGAGGGTGGTCAGGGTCTCTGAAGCAAAGAACTCTTCGTTACCGATTTCAGGATTGTCGTGGATCTGATGGCTGGTCGATACGAGTTTCACAGCCAGTTGATCCACTGCCGAGAGGATGTTGTTTTTACGATCGGCAATCGCTGCTGGTTGACTCATCTCTTTTCCCTCCTAATGCAATTCACTGACCGGCACGAATGTCGGGATCAGGGAATCTTTGTATGTTTTCTTGATATGTTCCGCTACGTCATCTTCCTGATAGAGCTCAACGATCTTTTTAAAGGTCTTATTGTCTTTCTCTTTTTCCTGGGCTGCGATGATATTGATGAACGGCTTGGATTCCGCCCCTTCGATATAGATACTGTCATCAACCGGAATGAACCCAGCTTCAACCGCCACACCATTATTGATGATCGATGCTGCAACATCCGGCAGTACCCTCGGTGTCTGGGCAGCGACGACCGGTGTGAATTCAAGGTTTTTCGGGTTTTCTTTTATGGCTTCTAGACCTTGTGACTGATCAAATCCTTCTTTCAGTTCGATCAAGCCTGCTTCCTCGAGTAGGAGAAGGGCACGGCCAAGGTTCGTCGCCTCTTGAGGAACGGCTACTTTACTGCCTTTCGGTAAGTCTTCTACCGATTTATATTTTTCCGAATAGATTCCCATCGGCGCGATGATTGTCGAGCCGATCGGTACAAGGTCCAGATTATGTTCTTCAACGAAAGAATCAAAATAGGAAATCGTCTGGAAGGCGTTCAGGTCAATATCCCCATCGGCCAGCGCCTGGTTCGGTCTCACGTAATCGGCAAACTCCACAATCTCGATTTCAATCCCTTCCTTCGCTGCTTTCTCTTTCATATACTCCCAAATCGGCACCCCAGATCCATTCACTCCGACTTTAACGACTTCTTTTTCACCTGATCCGGATGCACTGTCTCCCGAGCACCCGCTCAGTATAAGGGTGAATAATAGAATCGCGATACTTGCTAGACTGATTGATTTTTTCATATTCCTCTCTCCTAACGTCTCCTGATGATTTTTGATAATGTATTCCCTGCTGTCTGCAGTCCCTGCACCATCACGATTAAAATGATGACCGTCACGATCATGACGGATGTTTCAAATCGCTGATATCCGTAAGCAATGGCCAGATCCCCGAGACCTCCGCCTCCGACTGCCCCGGCCATGGCCGATGCACCGACAAGGCCGATGGTCGCAATCGTGATATTCAGGACCAGTGTACTCAATGCTTCCGGAATGAGTATCCCGAAGATGATCTGCCACGGCCCGGCCCCCATGGACTCCGCCGCTTCAATGACACCCGGTTCCACTTCAAGGAGCGAGCTCTCTACCAATCTTGCAATATACGGTGCCGCAAATACGACAAGCGGTACCACGGCTGCCGCCGTTCCGATCGATGTGCCCACTACCAATCTTGTAAAGGGGATGATGGCCACCATCAAGATGATGAACGGGATCGAACGAAATACGTTGATGATACTGCTCAATACGGAAAAGACGACTTTATTTTCAAGTAAGTGCCCCTTCCGCGTGACCACGACGATGATGCCGAGGGGAAGCCCAATCAACGTTGCAAATAGAAGGGAGAATGACACCATCGCCACGGTATCCCATGTCGCTTCTATAATTCTTGGCCAGAATAATTCCCAGTTAACTTGCACGCTTCTCCACCTCGCTTACGAATAATCTGTTCTTCCAATAATCCAGGATCTCTTCCGTTTCTTTCTTGCTGCCAATGATCTGTACGATGAGATTCCCGAACGGCTTGCCCTGAAGTTCCGTGATCTGGCCGAATAACACATTGATGTGGGCATTGAATTTCTTTGCCGTTTCGGAAAGGATCGGCGTGCCCGTCGAATCCCCCTTGAAAATGAGGCGGCAGATACGCCCTTCTTTGCTGTCATTCAATTTATCGAGAACCGATGCCGGCAGCTGATCATTCATGACACTCTTCACAAAATTTCTCGTCGTCGGGGTCTGCGGGTTGGAGAAGATATCGAAGACGCTTCCCTCTTCCACGATTTCTCCATTTTCCATGACAGCGACCTTATCACAGATTTCCCGGATGACCCCCATTTCGTGGGTGATCATTATAATCGTAATGCCATACTCCGCGTTGATTCTCTTTAACAAGTTCAGAATCGATTCCGTCGTCTGAGGATCAAGTGCGGATGTTGCTTCATCGCAGAGCAGAATCGAAGGCGATGTCGCCAGGGCCCTTGCTATCCCCACCCTTTGCTTCTGCCCTCCTGACAGTTGATCCGGATAATGCTTCGCTTTATCTTCAAGTCCAACAAACGCGAGCAATTCCTTTACTCTCTCGCTGATTTTTTCCTTCGGCCATTTTGCAAGTTTCAGAGGATAGGCGATATTCCCTGCCACCGTCCGGGATTGAAACAGATTGAAATGCTGAAAGATCATCCCTATGCGGTGCCGCTCTTTCCTCAGATCAATGGCCGACTGATCTTTAAGGCTGCGCCCCTCAATGAAAATATCTCCCGATGATGGTTTCTCTAAAAAATTGAGACAGCGGACAAGCGTGCTTTTTCCCGCTCCGCTGAATCCGATCACCCCATAAATCTCACCCTTCTTCACTTCAAAGGAAACATCCCTTAAAGCGGTGAATGGGCCATCCTTCGTCTCAAAAACTTTCGTAACATTCTGAACTCTGATCATACAGGACTTGCTCCTTTCGCTATGTATTCTTCTTGTTGACTATCATGGCTCAAATAAAAAGTGCCCCCCTTCTTAAGAAGAGAGGCACAAAAATATGTATATGTCCCGCTCTTCTCATCTTTCAAGTCATATGACTTGATGGAATTGGCACGGTATTCATAAGAACCCGTTGCCGAGGTATCGTAGGGCCAGTCCCTCCACCTCTCTGGATAAGAAGATATCGCTTTATTAAGTTAAAGTTATGATGCGTTTAAGCATTAGGGTTATGGTAAAGGATTTCAATTAGTTTGTCAATCCTGTTTTTGAATTAATTGTATTACGGAGGACTAATCAACTAGGGTTACTTTAACCAGTCTTCAATTGGATTGACGATTGACACAAAGGTCCATATATTAACGTCGACCGGCTCTTCATTCATCCCCCCGTTAATGGAAAAAGAAAAAATCTGTAACCTTAATATTATTTAAGTTTACATAGAGTAATGAATCCAAATATAATTTTTTTGCCAACTGACTTTCAGGTATCTTCCAAAAAAGGGGTGATTGTATAAAAAGATTTTTATTGGGTAGTTTTGTTTATTCATTTCTTCCCATTCTTTAAGGTCTCTTTTTTCTTGTTCGGAAAATAAGTTGAACAATACTCCAGGGTCATCAATTTTATAGCAAGTATCCAGTCTTTTCTCCTCTTCTGGTGATAGGAGGGATGCCACTTCAAGAAGGCAATTATGTCATGGTATTCTTCGGCACCGATCACGAGGGGAAGATCCAAGAAGTGAAATTAGGCCATAGTCAAAAAATGTTTGATTTAATGACCGTTTTTATTGGAGTAGATCATAACCAGTGTACCCTGGAAAATAGAGATTTCCAAGAATACTTGCTTGCTCTCTCTAACCTTGTTTACTTTGATTAGTATCCATTTTAGACATTAATCCAAAAAGAACCCAATGACATAGGATTTTGTCATTGGGTTCTTTGAGTGAAAGTCACTCTCCGAATAATCTTTACTTTTTCTCTTTATCGTGAAATTTATGAGAAATGCTGATTTATCAACATTTACTACATTTTTGAAAAAAGATTGATCAAAATGGATTCTTCCCCTGCAAAACTTATAAAAAGGATCTATCATTTTCCGTCTGTAAATAATGTCTTTTCTACCTTAAAACAATAAATCGATCTTCCATTATCGCCCCCTATAACGGAACAAAGGACGGCTGCTTATCCAGTATATAAACTGTAAGCCAGCCTTTCGAGACACCTTCAATAATTGAATAAAGCTGCTTACTGTTTTAAATATTCAGCATAAAGCAACTCCATAGCTTCAATAATCTTATTGTCTGCAACCTGATTGCTTAATCTATTAGGTAGATTATCAGCCCCTAGTGCAAAGATATATGGCTTTTTATTAAAGTCACCAACTATACCGATATCAACAAAAACATTTTCTAGTCCACCTGTCATATGGTTTAGATGGTGTGCGGGTATTTGTTTTATATCTCCCTTTTGTCTAACCAAACCATTAACGATTGGTGTCCATAAGAGAGGTTGTGTTTTGTACCCTTGATATATATGTATCATCAAATCAAGCATTTCATTTATTTGAGCCTTATTTTCAATATCCCTTGGGTTTTCAGTAACATTTATTGAAGGATAGTAAGACTTGATGCACTTGTTTATCTTTTCCCAACCACCACAAAAATCAACAATACATCTGGCGATATAACTATCGTGACAAGCAATCATCACTTCAACCGCTTCCCTCAAAGGTAGCGTTTGTCTGTTTTGTAGATGAGGATAAACTTCTTTGCTATCTTCTGCTGGATTAAATGACACTTCTTCAATAATGTCATCCCAATTTGCCAAATCATCATCTACCCATTTCGCTACACAAAAAGCTATTGCTACTTTTGAAGATGATGCAAGAGGGACTTCAATCTCACTATTAAAGGAGAATTTTTCTCTCTTTTCTCCTGTGGAATATATAGCTATCCCTACTTCTCCTACATCTATTTCTTCAATTTTTTCTATAACTTCACTCAATTTTCTTCACCTACTTAGTTTTCTCTGGAACCTGACACAAATCTTCCATTAACCTGCCCAATAATTGAATAAGAACAATAGCCGGTGATCAATTAGCTGATCTTCAGTTATTGCCCCCTATAATGGAAGATGACCAAAGTTATTTTTGGTTTTTAGATGATTTTTTAAAAATTCCACTTATAAATTCAGATTTGCCTGAAGTATAAGAGGTTCTGTTTATTACTGAATTAGCCAAGGTCTTTTTTAAGTTTTCATACTCAATTACTGCTTCTTGGTTATTACGAAGATAGTCCCTAAAAGCTAAATGCCTTGCCAACTCTTCGCTATCTTTATTGCAAACATAAAGATGGTGCTCCATCCATTGTGTATCCTTGCCGTCCCACGGAGTAAGTTCATCTTTTCTTCCAAATGCTTCTCTACCTCTAAAGCTCCATTCTTCTTGATAATAGTACCCTATTTTTTCAAGCTTGCTAATTACATTAGGAAAAACACTATTATCCTCAATTACAATATCAATATCCAAAATAGGTTTAGCTGCTAAACCTATTATAGATGTACTTCCAACGTGTTCAATATCAATAATTAAATCACTTAAAGAATTGCTTATGACTACTTTAATTAATTTAAAAGTCTCAGCCCATCTTTTATCATATTGTAAAATTTCTATTCCAGGAGATGACAAAGTAAATCCCCCTTTTTCTTTTTTTAAGTTCTTTTTCAATTAAACTGCCCAATAATTGAATAAGAACAATAGCCGGTGATCAATTAGCTGATCTTCAGTTATTGCCCCCTTTAACAGAAGATGTCTTCTTAACCTTTTCACCTAAGAAAATAAACTGTATAGGAAATAATCATCGTGATGGCGACTAAAACAGATATTACTAGACCAATAACCCCTAGTATGCCACCCCATCCTACTGTATAGGTGAAAAAATATAATTGATATCCAAAACCTAAAAGTATTATAGCTAAAGGAACATTAAAAGGAAATGTACGTTTCCAAACAAGTGCTAATACTACAGATAGGAAAAGCAATACTATTCCAAGGGTAGAATTTACAGTGTCCCATCGGAATTCCATTCGAGATTGCCCCGCATCCTCAGCTTGTGAGTTGGACAGGTTTTTTACTCCTTCTGAAGCTTCGGAAATCAGAATAAGCCCCATCAGCACAATAATCCCGAATACAATCCAATTAATCTTTTGAAATTTCTTATTCCTCTTCAAAATTTGTTCTTTGGCCAAGCTCTCACCTCTCCGTTGTTAGAGAATGAAAAAAGGTTACTTAATTACTCAAAAGAAACTTCTTTAAGGGTTATTTCTTCTTCTGTTAACCTGCCCAATTATTGAAGAAGGGTAAAAGCCAGATCAATAAGCTAATCTTCAGTTATTGCCCCCATTTATTGAATAACAAAAGGCTTCTCACTCTGAAAACTTACAAATACATACCTCTGTTTTATAATGGAAGGTTACTTTATCGTTTTGTTGATATTTTGAGAATAGTCGGTGAAGTTCTGCAACAAACTCTTCATACGTATTATCCAGTTTAGACGGTGTGTATGATAACGATAGTGCACCTCCTAAAAAACCTTCCTCTGTTGCTGTTTGCCAATTTTCATAATATACCTTAGTGTAATCTTGTCCAAAGAAATTAATTTTCTCTTCATCTGGATCAAAATTAGAAATTGCAGCAGTCGTTTTAACTTTATAGTTATTTAATACAGTTGTATATTCTTTGGCAAATTGACTGTCATTCTGCATCTCATTCCAGAGAATAACTACATACCCATTTTCTTTTAAGATCCTTTGAAATTCTTTCTTACATAATTCCTTGTCAAACCAATGAAATGCTTGTGCAATAGTGATAATATCCACACTATTCTCTTTCAATGATGTTTTTTCTGCTGGAGCTTTAATGAATTGGATATTATTCAATTCATTGCAATACTTTCTGCACTCTACAAGCATTTGTTCGTTTGGTTCAATTGCAAGAACGTTGCACTCCAAACTTCCTAACATATGAGTAAGAATTCCCGTACCTGCTCCAATATCTGCAATGGTCGATTGATTATTCACACCTAGCTCTCTAATTACTTTCAAGATTTCTGATGGATAGGAAGGTCTCCCAATTGCATATTCTTTCGTTTTATTATCAAATTCATTATTCATAATAGGTCTCCAATCTTCACCGAATCATTAAGCGAATTTTTGATAAAAGTTAGACGTGAAATACTTCATTAAAGTTTCACTTTATTCAATTAACCTGCCCAATAATTGAATAAGAACAATAGCCGGTGATCAATTAGCTGATCTTCAGTTATTGCCCCCGTTTGTTAAATAACTAAGGTTTACCTATTACTGGATAAACATATGTTATATCCTCTAATTCTTTAATCAAGACATCTAAATATGATTGATTTGATACAAATTCGAATGTTAATACTGCACCACTTCCTGCTGGATAACAAGTTTCTCCAGACCATTCTATATGACCTAACTTATCCATTTCACCTTCAAAATGTATAAAGCTATCTAGATTTTTCAAAATAGCCTTTCCTGATAAATTTCTACTCATTAACTTCAAGTCATTCACAAAATCTATAATGTCATCTGTTCTTAAACTTGCGTTAAAATTAACATTATAGCCAGGGATTTCAACTTTTACATTTGAAACAACCCAGTTTCCATCCCAATAATCAGAACTGATTGGATATTCACGACCTATGACATCTATTTCTATTTTAGCCTTCTCTCCTAACAGATGGAACTTCATCTTACCACCTCTAACTTTCAACCTTTTAACTTATCCCTTATTCAACTAAACTGCTCCGATTGTTGAATAAGCTTGTAACTGCAGTAACATGAGGTCAATGGCTGTACTTCATTTATTGTTGTAATTTAATTTCCTTTACAACCAAGTTCCCAAACGTTTGTATATCCTGTATGTAATCAAAATTTATATTCTCATATGTATATAAACTGTTATACATTCTTACAGCAACAACATTAAATTGTGGAATAACAAGACAAGCACAACCAGAAGCGCCAAGTATTTGATAGCTCCCTTCTGGTAATTCTGATCCTAGTTCATTATAGTCACAGAAAACTTTATTATCTTTCAACCACCA
>NZ_JBQPEO010000010.1:0-60092 GCF_052665285.1 Rossellomorea sp. DUT-2
GTTGACTGATACTAATCGATCGAGGACTTAACCACAAAGAGTCATTTTTTAAATGAACAACATGGGTCGATATTCGGCTTTCTTGACATCAATTCTTTATCTAGTTTTGAAGGAACAACCCTTCAATTGAATATTCGTCTGGTGACAATGGCGAAGAGGTCACACCCGTTCCCATGCCGAACACGGAAGTTAAGCTCTTCAGCGCCGATGGTAGTTGGGGGATCTCCCCCTGTGAGAGTAGGACGTCGCCAGGCAAATGTGAAGAAAGAGTAGCTCTTAGGGGCTGCTCTTTTTTATTGTTTGAATTGATGAAATCGCAGATTGAACATCCATCCTCTATACAGCTGATCGGATAATCTATTTCAGACGTTAATTACTCTGAGTATTTAGGATAATTGGTAAAAGACGCAAAAAACGAAAAATTGACGCAATAATATTCTAAAACGACGCAATTACCACGAATCCACGATTCAAAACACTCAGTTCATCCCTGAAAACCCATCTTTGGTACAAAATAGAGCACTTTCTCTTACTAATCACCCAATTCGCCACAACTTTTAGGAAACAATCCATCCAAATTTAATAATAAATTCTACTCTTCCTTCATCACAACACCAAAATAGCTTCTTCATCCATCCCATCACAAACCGATCCATCCCTCCAACCATCACATCCCTAAAATCAACTCCTAGCCACAATACCATCGCACTCCCCAACCAAAACCTCACACCACTCTCTCAGTGCCCCATTTCCTTAATTCTATCCAACAATCTCACATTCCCACGTTTAAAACCTTCCTAAAACAGGAAAACTTCTAAGGTCATACTTCATAATTGCAAAGTTTAAAACGCGGTTGTATAATTATAGTCAAATATAGTCAAAGTCAAAATGAGGAGGAGGTTTGATGAGGAACATATCCGACATCATTGAACATTATTTAAAGAATGTTTTAGAACTGAGTGAAAGTGAGATAGTCGAGATTAAAAGAAGCGAGATTGCTGATAAGTTTCAATGTGTTCCTTCTCAAATTAATTATGTAATCAATACCCGGTTCACGATAGAACGAGGGTATGTAGTAGAAAGTAAACGAGGTGGCGGGGGCTACATCCGAATCATGAAGGTAAAGGCCCACGATCAAGTTCATCTTATCGACCAGCTAGTGGCTTTAATCACACAAACCATCAGTCAGAATACGGCGGCAGATATTGTGTTTCGATTAGTGGAAGAGGATATTATTTCTGAGCGGGAAGCGAAGATTATGCTGAGCGTAATGGATCGTTCGGTGATCATGGTAGATTTACCTGAACGGGATGTATTGAGAGGAAGAATGCTCAGAGCCATGCTGGATACATTGAAGTATGAGTAAGTTTTGAGAGGTGAGTAGGATGGTTTGTCAAGAGTGTAGTGAAAGACCTGCAACCCTTCATTTCACCAAGGTGATCAATGGGGAAAAGACAGAGGTTCATTTATGTGAACAATGCGCTCAGGATAAGGGTGAAATGTTTATGTTTGATTCTTCTTCCGGGTTCTCTGTGAACAATCTATTGGCAGGTCTTCTTAATATAGCACCTGCATTTAAGCAGGCAAAAGAAACGGAAATTCCTAAGACAGAGGTATTACAGTGTGAAAAGTGTAAAATGACTTTTCAGCAATTCATTAACGTAGGACGCTTCGGCTGTGCTCATTGCTATGAAACGTTTAAGGATGAACTTACTCCTCTTTTAAAGCGTGTTCACAGTGGGAATGTGGAGCACCATGGGAAAGTTCCGGAACGCATGGGTGGAGCCATTCACATAAAGAAAAAGATTCAGCAATTGAAATCGGATCTGCAAACGATGATTGCGGATGAAGAGTTCGAAAAAGCTGCAGATATACGAGACGAAATTCGCTCCCTGGAGAAAGATGCTACTAAAGAGGGGGGAGATAAAGGATGAGTCTGGAGAAATTTTTACAAAATGCTGTTAGTTCCTGGATGAATGAAGAAGGACCGAATTCAGATATTGTTCTAAGTTCACGGGTCCGGCTCGCAAGAAACATGACGGACTTTCGTTTCTCCACTCTATATTCTTCAGAAGAAGCTAAAGAGATTGTGGATCGCGTGAAGGATAAGCTCTCTTTATACCCTGGGAATTTAGGAGAATTAGAATTTTTAGCTACAAGTGAGATTCAGCCTCTCCAAAAGAGGGTATTGATGGAGAAACACCTAATTAGTCCTAACTTAGCGGAGGACACGAATTATGGGGCTGTCCTTCTATCCAGTGAAGAAGATATTAGCATAATGGTAAACGAAGAGGACCATATTCGAATACAGTGTTTATATCCAGGATTGCAATTGAAGGAAGCTTTACAGAGAGCGAATCAGATTGATGATTGGTTTGAAAGTGAATTTGATTTTGCTTTTGATGAGAAACATGGATATTTAACGACTTGTCCCACTAATGTGGGGACAGGGCTTAGAGCTTCCGTGATGATGCACTTGCCGGGTCTGGTTCTGACCCAGCAATTAAATCGCATCATTCCTGCCATTAACCAATTAGGTCTGGTGGTAAGAGGGATATATGGAGAAGGCAGTGAGGCGTTAGGGAACATCTTTCAGATCTCGAATCAAACGACACTTGGTAAATCAGAAGAAGATATTGTGGAAGATTTATTGAGTGTTGTAAAGCAAATCATTGATAAAGAACACTCGGCACGGGACGCATTAGTTAAAACGTCTAACATACAATTAGAAGATAGGATCTTTCGTTCACTTGGCGTATTGGAGCACAGTAGAATTATCGAGTCCAAGGAAGCAGCGAAGTGTTTATCGGATGTCAGACTTGGAATAGATTTAGGATACATCAAAGTCATATCTAAGAATATATTGAATGAACTAATGATTTTAACCCAACCTGGATTTTTACAACAATATTCTGGAGGTCCATTGAGACCAAATGAAAGAGATATAAGAAGGTCTTCTTTGATTCGGGAGCGAATTAAGTTAGATAAAGATACATGTGAGGAGGAAAAATAATATGATGTTTGGTCGATTTACAGAAAGAGCACAAAAGGTATTAGCATTAGCTCAAGAAGAAGCTATTCGTCTGGCGCACAGTAATATTGGTACTGAACATATTTTATTGGGACTTGTCCGCGAAGGTGAAGGGATTGCCGCTAAAGCACTTACGGCGTTGGGACTGAGCCCTGAAAAGATTCAGAAAGAAGTGGAAGGGTTGATCGGAAAAGGTACCGAGAAATCTCAAACGATCCATTATACACCCCGAGCGAAGAAAGTGATTGAGCTTTCTATGGATGAGGCTCGTAAACTGGGTCACTCATATGTAGGAACGGAACATATTTTATTAGGGTTGATTCGTGAAGGTGAAGGAGTAGCCGCTCGTGTACTTGGCAATCTTGGAGTCAGTTTAAATAAAGCAAGACAGCAGGTATTGCAGTTACTTGGCAGTAATGATTCAAGTAACCACCAGGGCGCGGGCAATGCAAATGCCAATACGCCTACCCTTGATAGCTTAGCCCGTGACTTGACGGCGATTGCCCGTGAAGGCAGTTTAGATCCGGTTATAGGTCGAAGCAAAGAAATTCAGCGTGTCATCGAAGTGCTGAGTCGACGTACGAAGAATAACCCGGTGCTGATCGGTGAGCCTGGTGTAGGTAAGACCGCGATTGCAGAGGGTCTCGCCCAGCAGATCATTGCCAATGAGGTTCCTGAGATTCTTCGGGACAAACGCGTCATGACCCTGGATATGGGTACAGTGGTAGCCGGTACTAAATATCGTGGGGAATTCGAGGATCGATTAAAGAAAGTAATGGATGAAATCCGTCAAGCAGGTAACATCATCCTGTTCATCGATGAGCTTCATACATTAATCGGAGCAGGTGGGGCTGAAGGTGCCATTGATGCGTCAAACATCTTAAAACCATCTCTTGCCCGCGGGGAATTACAGTGCATCGGTGCGACGACATTAGATGAGTACCGTAAATATATTGAAAAGGATGCTGCGTTAGAGCGCCGTTTCCAACCAATCCAAGTCAATGAGCCAACGGCAGAAGAGTCCATTCAGATTCTTAAAGGTTTACGTGATCGCTATGAAGCCCATCACCGCGTGTCGATTACAGATGAAGCGATCGATGCGGCAGTGAAATTTTCTGATCGCTATATTTCAGACCGCTTCTTACCGGATAAGGCGATCGATTTAATTGATGAAGCTGGCTCTAAAGTGCGCTTACGTTCTTATACAACGCCGCCAAACTTGAAAGAGCTTGAAGCCAAGCTGGAAGAAATCCGCAAAGAGAAAGATGCAGCGGTTCAAAGTCAAGAGTTTGAGAAAGCAGCTTCTCTAAGAGATTCAGAGCAAAAACTTCGTGAAGAGTTGGAAGAAACGAAGAACACATGGAAAGAAAAGCAAGGTCAGGAAAATACAGAAGTGACCGTTGAAGATATTGCGAAAGTTGTATCGAACTGGACAGGAGTACCGGTATCTAAGCTTGCTCAAACGGAAACGGATCGCTTACTTAAATTAGAGGAAATCCTCCATTCCAGAGTCATTGGTCAATCTGAAGCCGTCGTAGCGGTGTCAAAAGCTGTCCGTCGTGCAAGAGCGGGGCTTAAAGATCCGAAGCGTCCAATCGGTTCCTTTATCTTCTTAGGACCGACAGGGGTGGGGAAAACAGAACTTGCCCGTGCGCTGGCGGAATCTATGTTCGGTGACGAGGATGCCATGATCCGTATTGATATGTCCGAGTACATGGAGAAACATTCGACTTCCCGTTTAGTAGGTTCTCCTCCAGGGTATGTAGGATATGAAGAAGGCGGCCAGTTAACGGAAAAAGTTCGCCGTAAACCGTATTCAGTCGTCCTGTTGGATGAAATTGAAAAAGCACACCCTGATGTATTTAACATTCTTCTACAAGTCTTGGAAGACGGGAGATTGACGGATTCCAAAGGAAGAACGGTAGACTTTAGAAACACTGTGTTAATTATGACATCTAACGTTGGTGCCCAGTCCCTTAAGAGCAATAAATATGTTGGGTTCAATATTCAAGATGGAAAACAGGATTATAAGGATATGAAAGGCAAGGTGATGGAGGAGCTGAAACGAGCGTTCCGACCAGAATTCCTTAACCGTATCGATGAAATCATTGTGTTCCATTCCCTTGAAAAAGACCACTTAAAAGAGATTGTGACCTTGATGTCCAACCAATTGACAAATCGCTTGAAAGAGCAGGATATTCATTTAGAGCTTTCAGCTGCTGCTAAAGAAAAAATTGCAGATGAAGGATTCGATCCTGAATACGGTGCGCGTCCACTGCGTCGTGCCATTCAGAAACATGTAGAGGATAAACTGTCAGAAGAACTATTAAGAGGTAAGGTACTGACAGGACAGAATATATTGATCGATGTAGAAGACAGTGAGTTTGTTGTGAAGATAAAAGAAGAAGAAGCAGCAAATACTCCTACTTAATACAACGATAGAAAAAGAGGTACACGTATATGTTTTTCGTGTACCTCTTTTATCATAATATGGCTTTTCTGAAATGCTTGTCGCCTCTGATCAAGCCACCTGCGCTTTTCTGATTGTCCAGCTCCGGTGGCTAGTCCCTCGAGGTCATAAGTCAAGCTCGCCAAAAAGGCAAAGACCGCCTTTTCAGCGAGCTCGCCTTATGCTTGTCGGGCCTGATCAAGCCACCTGCGCTTTTCTTGTAACCATTACATAAAACCGATACAATCATTCCAAAAGGGTATTTATATGGAAGGGTTAGAGTACAAATAGAGTAAAAGAGGAGAAGAATAGATTGGCAAAGAAAAAGACAAAGTTTGTATGTACATCTTGTGGATATGAGTCTGCTAAATGGATGGGGAAATGTCCAGGGTGTAATGAGTGGAACACGATGGTGGAAGAGGTTGAGATGACGGGGAAGAAGCCTCGTGGGTCGTTTATGCATTCTGAAAATAGCGGGCCAACTAAAGCAGAAAAGCTTATCTCAATCGAAACAAAGCAAGAACCAAGAGTATTGACCGAGTCGAAAGAGCTGAATCGGGTGTTGGGTGGGGGAGTCGTTCCGGGATCACTTGTGTTGATTGGTGGAGATCCGGGAATCGGAAAATCTACTTTATTGCTCCAGGTTTCTGCCCAGCTGGCTGATCAAAAGCAGAAGGTTTTATATATATCCGGAGAAGAATCCATCAAGCAAACAAAACTTCGGGCAGATCGATTACATGTGAAATCCGATGATCTATATATATTTGCAGAAACAAATCTTGAATTGATTCATCAGACGATTGAACAGATCTCACCTGATTTTGTCATCATCGACTCGATTCAAACGATTTTTCACCCAGAAGTGACGTCTGCTCCAGGCAGTGTTTCTCAGGTAAGGGAATGTACAGCCGAATTAATGAGAATAGGGAAGACCAAAGGCATCGCCATCTTTATTGTAGGGCATGTTACAAAAGAAGGATCGATTGCAGGGCCTCGTTTATTGGAGCATATGGTTGATACCGTGCTGTATTTTGAAGGGGAGCGTCATCATTCGTATCGTATTTTAAGAGCCGTGAAGAATCGATTCGGATCGACGAATGAGATGGGGATTTTTGAAATGAAGGAGCTTGGTTTGGAGGAAGTCGCAAATCCTTCTGAGATATTCCTGGAGGAGCGCTCCCAAGGCGCGGCAGGCTCAACGGTCGTTGCTTCCATGGAAGGTACAAGACCTGTTCTAGTGGAGATACAGGCCCTTGTCACCCCGACCAGTTTCAACAACCCACGACGAATGGCTACGGGGATAGATCATAGCCGTGTTTCACTCATTATGGCCGTATTGGAGAAACGGGCAGGAATGCTATTGCAGCAGCAGGATGCCTATCTGAAAGTGGCAGGTGGAGTTAAACTGGATGAACCGGCGATTGATTTGGCCGTTGCAGCGAGTATAGCGTCGAGTTTTCGGGATAAAGCGTCAAGGGCCCACGATTGTATCATTGGAGAAGTTGGTTTGACAGGTGAAATCAGAAGGGTTTCGAGGATTGAGCAACGTGTCCAGGAAGCGGCAAAACTAGGCTTTAAACGTGTGATTATTCCCCAAAATAACTTAAGTGGGTGGCAGCCGCCTTCTGATATAGAGATTACAGGAGTATCAAATATAAACGAAGCGCTGGCTATTATTTTAGGAGGATAGGAAATGGAAGATAAGAAGGCAAGAGAGAAGTCCATGTCGGATATTTTACAATTCGTTGCTCCTGGTGCCCCGATCAGGGATGGCATTGATAATGTGCTGAGAGCCAATACGGGTGGGCTCATTGTTGTTGGCTACAATGATAAGGTGAAATCTGTACTGGACGGCGGATTTCATATCAATTGCGCTTTTTCTCCCAGCTATCTATATGAGTTGGCCAAGATGGATGGGGCCATCATCTTGAATGAAGCGGGTACGAAGATTATTTTGGCCAATGCACAGTTGGCTCCAGATGTGTACGTTCCTTCCACTGAAACTGGAATGAGACACCGTACAGCTGAGCGGGTTGCAAGACAAACCAATGCCCTTGTCATCGCCATCTCTCAACGGAGGAACGTCATCACCCTGTACCAAGGTAACTTTCGATATGCATTAAAGGACATCTCTGTCATCTTGACGAAAGCCAACCAGGCGATTCAAACATTGGAGAAGTATAAGGTGGTGCTGGATCAGAGCATTTCTAATTTATCGGTGTTGGAGTTCGAGGAGCTTGTCACACAAAGCGACCTGCTGCAAGTTCTTCACAGATTCGAAATGGTTTTAAGGATTAAGAACGAGTTATTGACCTATTTAAGCGAGCTGGGTGTTGAAGGAAGGTTGATCCGCCTGCAGATGAATGAACTATTGGCGGATATCGAAGATGAGGCGATGCTCATTATAAGGGATTATTCCCAGGAAAGAAATATCAAGCCGTTCGAACTCCTCTATAAATTTCAGGAGCTTGTTCATTCAGAGGTATTAGAGGATAATGTCCTATTAAAACTATTAGGCTATCATGGGTATGTTCACCACGATGATGCCATCTATCCAAGAGGATACCGCGTGTTGAATAAAATTCCGCGTTTACCGATTGTGATCATCGAAAACCTTATTACGAGGTTTGAAACCCTCCCTCATGTAGTGAGTGCTTCAGTGGATGATTTGGATGAAGTGGAAGGAATCGGAGAGGTCAGGGCCCGGAAAATCAAAGAGGGGTTAAAACTGATCAAAGAACAAACGTTTGCCGATCGACAGTTATAGGTATGTGGTCCTGTATTTGCCATATATGGTATAATTGAATCATTTTCAAAAAATTGACAGTCTTTATAAGACATGTTAGCCTTCACTTAAGGAAGCTAGTAAAATGGGATAAGTATATCAAAATGGTTTCCATTCGATTAAATTTAAAATTTCAAGGACTTAGAGGTTTCAAAGATAGTAAATTGTTTATAATGAATAGGAGGAGGTGAGGGAATGTTAAAAAGAATCGTTCAAGCGTGCTTCCTTATCGTCGGGGGAACACTGGGGATATTTCTTCTTCCCGAATTATTTACCGTCATAAATTTATCAGACATTCCTTTAATTAATAACCCTTATATGACTGCTATATTTGGTGCCATTATTTTTTATATTCTTACGTTTTGGGCAGTCGAGTATGTCGTCAATTTCGTCAAGTGGTTTGAAGATAGTTTAGTAAAAGCTCCAGTAACGGATCTGTTATTTGGCAGTTTAGGTCTGATTATCGGTCTTTTTGTTGCGTATCTGTTTGGGATTCCTTTCAATCAAATGGAGATTCCGATTGTCAACACAGTGATTCCGATTCTATTAACGTTGATTCTTGGATATTTAGGATTTCAGGTTGGCTTTAAGAAGAGGGATGAACTGGTCAGTTTGTTCGGCACTTCAAATAGGGGTAAGAAAAAAGGGACTGACGAAGATTCTGATGAAGAGGGTGTGAAAACCCTGAAGATACTGGATACGAGTGTGATTATCGATGGTCGTATCGCAGATATCTGTCAAACTGGATTCTTAGAAGGAATTGTCGTGATTCCACAGTTCGTGCTGGAAGAGCTTCAGCATATTGCGGATTCTTCAGACGTGTTAAAACGAAACCGTGGACGACGCGGGCTTGATATCCTGAATCGAATTCAAAAGGAGCTTCCTGTAGAGGTTCAGATTTATGAAGGTGACTTCGAGGAAATTCAGGAAGTTGATTCGAAGCTGGTAAAATTAGCGAAGCTTACGAATGGGATTGTTGTAACGAATGATTTCAACTTGAATAAAGTATGCGATCTTCAAGGTGTACAAGTATTGAATATCAATGATTTAGCTAACGCCGTTAAGCCTGTTGTATTACCAGGAGAAGAATTGAAGGTACAGGTAATCAAAGATGGGAAAGAACATAACCAAGGGATTGCCTACCTCGATGATGGTACGATGATTGTAGTGGAAGAGGGACGCAATTATATCGGCAAGTACATAGATGTACTTGTAACATCTGTTCTTCAAACCTCTGCAGGCCGGATGATCTTTGCTAAGCCCAAACAATTAGAAAAAGCTTTATAAGTAATCATTGCCCTGACTCTATTGATTCAGTAAGGTATAATAAATAGTATTACTCGAGTGTTAAAGGAGTTATCGTATGGAATATGAAGTTGTCATTCCGGCTGCAGGGCAAGGGAAACGAATGAAAGCGGGCAAGAACAAACTGCTCCTCGAGCTGGATAGATGTCCAGTCATTATTCATACACTTCGCGTCTTTGAACATGACTCCCATTGTCAGGGGATCTATTTAGCGATTCATCCATCGGAGCGGAATGCTTTCAAGAGTTTATTAGACCGTTTTGGTATTAAGAAGGTCGTTAAGCTTGTAGATGGCGGGGAAGAAAGACAGCATAGTGTATACAATGCATTGCTTGAGGTTGATCATGAAATTGTTCTCGTACACGACGGGGCAAGGCCATTTATTAAAGAATCCACGATTCAACAATTAGTAGAGAAAACCCATTCAACAGGAGCGGCCATTGCTGCTGTTCCTGTTAAAGATACGATTAAAAAAGTACTGGATGGGGAAGTCGAGGAAACGATTGAACGCTCAAGCTTGTGGATGGTTCAAACTCCACAAGCTTTTCGTGTTTCATTGTTGAAAAGAGCGCACAGGGAAGCGGAGCAAGATGGTTTTCTTGGAACAGACGATGCTTCGCTGGTGGAACGAATGGATGTTGAGGTTGCTGTTGTCGAGAGTGATTATGACAATATTAAACTGACGACACCTGAGGACTTATATTTTGCTGAGGCCATTTTGAAGAAGCAAGAGGAAATGAGTGGAGGAGACAACCATGTTTAGGATCGGACAAGGTTTTGATGTTCATCAATTAGTAGAAGAGAGACCTCTTATTATGGGAGGTATAACGATACCATATGAAAAGGGATTATTAGGACATTCAGATGCAGATGTATTATTACATGCTGTAGCGGATGCGTGTTTGGGGGCTGTGGCTGCAGGGGATATCGGCAAGCACTTTCCAGACACAGATCCTGAGTTCAAGGATGCAGATTCAGCAAAGCTTCTTCAGCATGTATGGGCTCTTGTGAAAGAGGAAGGGTATGAATTAGGGAATATCGATTGCACAATCATTGCGCAGAAACCGAAGATGGCTCCTTATATTGATGAAATGAGACAAAGCATTGCAGCGTTATTAGAAGCAGATATTACGCAAGTGAACGTAAAGGCCACAACCTCTGAGCAGCTTGGTTTTACTGGGAGAGGCGAAGGGATCGCAGCGCAAACGACCGTGTTGATCAAAAAGAAGTAAGGGGATAAATTCGCTTTATTCCCTTTCATAACGGTGTTAAAATAGGTCAGAGACTTTAATGCAGGAAGACAAAGAGGAGGAAATCAAATGACAAAAGAAGTACGCGTCCGTTATGCTCCAAGTCCAACGGGTCATTTACATATTGGAAATGCAAGAACCGCTTTATTTAATTATCTATACGCTCGCAGTGTTGGTGGAAAGTTCATCATCCGTATTGAAGACACGGATAAGAAACGTAATATTGAAGGCGGAGAAGAAAGTCAGCTTAAATATCTTCAATGGCTTGGAATCGATTGGGATGAGAGCACAGATAAGCCGGGTGATTACGGTCCTTATCGCCAATCCGAGCGTAACCATATTTATGAGCAGTATCTAAATGAGCTGTTAGAAAGCGGACAAGCCTATAAGTGCTACTGTACGGAAGAAGAGCTTGAAGCGGAACGTGAAGCGCAATCAGCATCAGGTCAAATGCCCCGCTACTCAGGGAAATGCCGCAACCTGACGAAAGAGGATCAGGACAAATTAGCAGCTGAAGGCCGCAAGCCGAGCCTTCGTTTCCGAGTCCCTGCAGGAAAGGTCTATTCTTTCAATGATATCGTGAAAGAAGATGTAGCCTTCGAATCAGACGGAATCGGTGATTTTGTCATTGCGAAAAAAGACGGTACGCCAACGTATAACTTTGCCGTTGCAGTAGATGATTATCTGATGAAAATTTCACACGTTCTCCGCGGGGAAGATCATATTTCCAATACGCCAAAACAATTAATGATTTTTGAAGCTCTTGGATGGGAAGCACCCGTCTATGGACATATGACATTAATCGTTAATGAAAGCCGTAAAAAGCTAAGTAAGCGTGATGAAAGTATCATTCAGTTCATTGAGCAATACGAAGCCTTAGGTTATTTACCGGAAGCTTTATTCAACTTCATTGGGTTACTAGGCTGGTCTCCAAAAGGAGAAGAAGAGCTATTTTCTAAAGATGAGTTTATTGAAATCTTTGACCCTGAGCGTTTATCGACTTCTTCTGCTCTGTTTGATAATCAGAAGCTTACATGGATGAATAATCAGTACATGAAGAATCTGGAGTTAAGTCAAGTTGTGGAGTTATCCCTTCCACACTTAATCAGTGCGGGTAAACTGGATGAGGATATGTCAAGCGAGCAGCGTGAATGGGCGAGTCGCGTCATCTCTTTATACCAGGAGCAAATGAGCTTCGGTGCTGAAATCGTAGAGCTGTCTGAAATGTTCTTCAAGGTAGATCTTGAATATGATGAGGATGCCAAGGCGGTCTTGGAAGAAGAGCAGGTTCCTGAAGTTCTTCAAGCTTTCTTGAATGAAATCGAAGCTCTTGAAAATTATGAAGCAGCAGAAATTAAATCGTCTATCAAAGCGGTGCAAAAGTCGACTGGTCATAAAGGGAAAAAGCTGTTCATGCCGATCCGTGTAGCGGTAACAGGTCAGACTCATGGTCCTGAATTACCGAATGCGATTGAGCTTTTAGGGAAAGATACCGTTAAACATCGTCTGCAAATTCTTTTAGGTTAACATTTTGGATGTTATGTAATATAGTAAGAGTATCACAATAAATGATATCGCGTTGATGAGGAGAAGTAAGAAAAGGATGCTTAGTAGAGAGAACCACCACCGGCTGAAAGTGGTTTAAGCCCCTCCGATTCTGAAATGCACCTCTGAGCCCGTTACTGAAATATAGTAGGTAAAGGCGGTTTCCTACCGTTAACAGGATTTGAGTTGGGGAAGGTTGTTTTTCTTCTCAATCAGAGTGGAACCGCGCTACCTAAGCGTCTCTGTCAGTTTATTGACAGGGGCGTTTTTTTATTGTCTGACCAAGCCGCCTGCGCTTTTCTATTGTCTAGCTCCGGCGGCTAGAGGCTCGAGGTCATAAGCTAAATGGTCCAGGAAGGCAAAAAACGCCTTCCCGGCCCATTCATCTTATGCTTGTCGCCTCTGACCAAGCCACCTGCGCTTTTATTTTTTCAAGGAGAGGGGATCCGGATGTTTAAGTCATTTAAGGAAGATATAGAAGTTGTGTTTGATCAGGATCCGGCAGCGAGGAATTATCTTGAGGTGATCCTTACGTATTCGGGTCTTCATGCCATTTGGGCCCATCGCATAGCCCATGCTTTTTTCAAAAGGAAATTCTTTTTTATCGCGCGCGTTATTTCTCAGGTAAGCCGTTTTTTCACCGGGGTGGAGATTCACCCGGGGGCAAAGATCGGGCGCAGATTCTTCATTGATCACGGGATGGGAGTCGTGATTGGTGAAACGTGTGAAATCGGAGATAATGTAACGCTCTTTCAAGGGGTGACCCTTGGTGGAACAGGCAAAGAAAAAGGGAAGCGGCATCCTACGATTCAGGATAATGCCCTTATCGCCACGGGAGCGAAAGTGTTAGGATCGATTGTAGTTGGGGAAAATTCTAAGGTAGGGGCTGGATCGGTCGTGCTTAAAGATGTTCCTCCAAACTCAACGGTCGTTGGTATTCCGGGGAAGGTCGTCATTCAGGATGGTGTCAAGATACAGAAGGATCTGAATCACTGTGATCTCCCGGATCCGATGAATGATCGTATGAAACAACTGGAAATGGAATTGAACGAGGTAAAATCATTATTAAGGGAGTATGAAGAAAGGAGTCGATCATATTGACGATTCGTTTATATAACACATTAACAAGAAAAAAAGAGGAATTCACACCCTTAGAAGAGGGTAAAGTCAAAATGTATGTGTGCGGGCCGACAGTTTATAACTATATTCATATAGGAAATGCACGCCCTGCCATTGTCTTCGATACGGTGAGACGCTATTTGGAATACAGGGGCTATGATGTTCAATTTGTCTCTAACTTCACAGATGTGGATGATAAATTGATTCGGGCGGCAAAGGAGTTGGGAGTGGATGTACCTACGGTTGCCCAGCGCTTTATCCAGGCATATTTTGAAGATACCGGAGCACTTGGATGCAAGAAAGCGGATGTTCATCCGACTGTAACAGACAATATTGATACCATCATTGATTTTATTTCTGCGCTTGTTGAAAAAGGGTTTGCATACGAATCACAAGGCGACGTTTATTATCGTACAAGAAAGTTTGATGGCTACGGTAAGCTTTCTCATCAGCCGATCGATGAGCTTAAAGCAGGTGCCCGCATAGAGGTAGGGGATAAAAAAGAAGATGCCCTTGATTTCGTATTATGGAAATCAGCGAAAGAAGGGGAAATTTCTTGGGGTAGCCCTTGGGGTGAAGGCCGTCCAGGCTGGCATATTGAGTGCTCTGCCATGGCAAAGCGTTATTTAGGGGATACCATCGATATTCACGCCGGGGGACAAGATTTAACCTTCCCTCATCATGAGAATGAAATTGCACAATCAGAAGCACTTACAGGTAAGCCGTTCGCAAAGTATTGGATGCACAATGGATATATCAATATTGATAATGAGAAAATGTCTAAATCACTGGGGAATTTTGTATTGGTTCATGACATCATTAAAGAACAGGATCCACAAGTCCTTCGTTTCTTTATGCTATCTGTTCATTACCGTCATCCTATCAACTACAATTTAGAGCTTCTGCAAAATGCTGAGTCCGCTTTGGATAGAATTAAGACTGCTTATGAGAACTTGAAGCACCGTAAGGAATCAAGTACAGACTTAACGGATAACAACCGGGAATGGCTGGACAAAATAGCTGAGTTAAAAGCGCAGTTCATCTCTGAAATGGATGATGACTTTAACACAGCCAACGGAATTTCCGTATTATTCGAATTATCCAAGCAAGCCAATTATTACTTGATGGAGAAGAATACAGCTACAGAAGTCATTGATACGTTCTTGTGCCAATTCGAAGATTTCTTCTCTGTTCTGGGACTAAGCCTTAAGGAAGCAGAACTGTTGGATGAAGAAGTGGAAGAACTGATCGAAAAACGTGTTCAGGCACGTAAAGATCGTAACTTCCAATTAGCGGATGAGATTCGTGACACGTTAAAAGAGATGAATATCATCCTGGAAGATACTCCTCAAGGCATTCGCTGGAAAAGGGGATCTTAATGCTGCACGAGATAAATGAACAAATCGATGCAAAACAAATCAATGCACTTGCACTGGCATATATGGGGGATGCTGTATATGAAACGTATGTACGGCAGCTCCTATTAACAAAAGGAAAGATTAAACCGAATCAGCTGCACAGAGCGGCGACGAAGTATGTGTCTGCCAAAGCTCAAGCGGCCATTCTCAGAACGTTGTTCGATCAGGACGTCTTAACGGAAGAAGAGATTTCGATCGTCAAGCGCGGCCGGAATGCGAAATCCGGGACCACGCCAAAAAACACAGATGTACAAACGTATAAACACAGCACTGCTTTTGAGGCACTTATTGGATATTTGTTTTTACTTAATCGGACAGAGCGATTAGAGGAACTGTTAAAGATGATATTTGAACAAGCCCAGGCAGGAAAGGAGGAGTAGAAATGAGTAAAGATTTTATCGGAGGAAGAAATCCGGTTATGGAAGCATTGAAGTCAGGAAGGGATATCAATAAGATTTGGATTGCAGAAGGTTCTCAGAAAGGCTCCATCCAGCAAATTGTTGGACTGGCTAAAGAATTGAATGTGATGGTTCAATTCGTCCCGAAGAAGAAGATTGAACAAATGGTATCGGAGAATCATCAAGGGGTCGTGGCTTCCGTAGCTGCTTACCAGTATGCAGAAATCGATGATTTGTTTCATAGAGCCGAACAAAAAGGGGAAGATCCATTTATACTGATCCTGGATGAATTAGAGGATCCCCATAACCTGGGTTCGATCATGAGGACAGCGGATGCTGTGGGTGCCCATGGGATCATCATCCCGAAGAGGAGAGCAGTGGGACTTACGTCAACGGTAGCGAAAGCATCCACGGGCGCCATTGAGCACATTCCGGTTGCACGTGTAACCAATCTGTCGAGAGCGGTTGATGAACTGAAAGAACGTGGTGTATGGGTGGCAGGAACGGATGCGAAAGGAAAGCAGGATTTCCGCCAATTGGATGGTACCCTGCCTATCGGCTTAATTATCGGAAGCGAAGGTAAAGGGATGAGCCGAATACTCAGAGACAAATGTGATTTCCTTGTTCAGTTGCCAATGGTCGGTCATGTAACATCATTAAACGCTTCGGTGGCAGCTAGTATATTAATGTATGAGGTCTATCGTAAACGCCACCCGTTGGGAGAATAGCAGAAATGGATATTCTCCTTGTGGATGGCTATAACATAATCGGTGCCTGGTCAGAGCTGAATGAGTTGAAGCATAAGGATTTGGCCGCAGCAAGAGATCGCCTTGTAGAGCAAATGGCAGAATATCAAGGGTATACGGGCTACCGCGTCATTGTCGTGTTTGATGCTTATTACGTTCAGGGAATTGCCCGTAAGTATAAAAATTATAGGGTAGAAGTCATTTTCACGAAAGAAAATGAAACAGCGGACGAACGGATTGAAAAATTAGCTATTGAGTTAAGTAATATTAAAACTCAAATTCATGTAGCCACTTCTGATTTTACCGAGCAATGGGCGATCTTTGGTCAGGGAGCCCTTCGTAAATCAGCAAGGGAGCTGCATACAGAAGTAAAAGTCATCGAAAAAAAGATCGAAAGAAAAGTACGGAATTCAAGTGATAAAAGGCCGGTTTCCAAGATCCAATTATCAGATGAAGTTGCTGAAATTTTCGAAAAATGGCGCCGTGGTGAACAATGAGAGGTTGACGATTGAATTTTCTGTAATGTATAATATTTCTATCTATTGTTTTGCGCGGGGGGATGTGTGTGAGCAATATCACCAGGACAGAAGCATTTGATAATCGATTAGAAGGCATGGATGATGAAGAAATAATAGAAGCCGTCCATCAGGGTCACAGCGAAGCGTTAGATTTTTTAATCAGGAAATATCGTAATTTTGTCAGAGCGAAAGCCCGCTCGTATTTCTTAATTGGGGCAGATAAGGAAGATATCGTCCAGGAGGGTATGATTGGATTATACAAAGCGATCCGTGATTATAAAGAGGACAAGCTGACTTCTTTTAAAGCGTTTGCAGAGCTTTGTATCACAAGACAAATCATTACGGCCATTAAGACAGCCACGAGACAAAAGCATATACCGCTGAATTCTTATGTATCATTGGATAAGCCCATTTATGATGACGAGTCAGACCGAACGCTCTTAGATGTTATTTCAGGTGCGAAAGTAATGGATCCGGAAGCGCTGATTATCAATCGTGAAGAATTCGATAATATGGAAGACAAGATGGCTCAGTTATTAAGTGATCTTGAGAGGAAAGTCCTGGCTCTCTATTTAGACGGGCAATCCTATCAGGAGATTTCGGAAGAACTGAACCGCCATGTGAAATCCATCGACAATGCCTTGCAGCGGGTGAAGAGAAAGCTCGAACGATACTTGGAAGTTCGCGAAATAACGATGTAAAGTCATATTGACACAAATTGGTGGTCGTGTTATTTTTGATAGGACTTACTATGGATAGTATAGGTGGAATATATGACTACTAAATTAATACTTGCTTGTACGGTGTGTGGTTCCAGGAATTATAGTGTACCGGGTAATCGTAATCAAGCAGTTCGATTAGAGTTAAAGAAATTCTGTAATACATGTAATGCTCACACCCTACACAAAGAAACAAAATAGTGGAGCACCAAGTGGTATTGATATTAGTTGGAGGTTACAAACGGATGTTTAAATTCTTTCGCAATGTTGCATCAGAAATGAGAAAGGTCAGCTGGCCTAAACGTAAAGAGTTAACACGCTATACGATTACCGTTATTACAACAGTGGTATTTGTTGCCCTTTTCTTTGCTGTCATTGACCTGGGCATCTCAGAACTTATGCGATTGATCATTGGTTCTAAGTAAGAGAAACATAGAATTAGTTGTATATATACCGTGAAAGCATGGTATAATGAATATTAATAGAGTACATGACCTTAGAGCCCGTTATCTTTTTACGGGTTTTTTCATTTGGAGAAAAAGGCGAAAGAGTATTCTTAAATAGCGAGGAGGGACGGACGTTTAGTCCTATTAAATGGAGAAGAATTGGTATGTAGTCCATACTTATTCAGGGTACGAGAACAAGGTTAAAGCAAACCTTGAGAAGCGTGTTGAAACAATGGGGATGCAGGATAAAATCTTCCGCGTAATGGTACCTGAAGAAGAAGAGACTGATTTTAAAAATGGTAAAAAGAAAGTCGTAAAGAAAAAAGTATTCCCCGGTTATGTGATTGTTGAAATCGTCATGACTGATGATTCCTGGTATGTTGTACGAAATACGCCTGGCGTTACAGGGTTTGTCGGTTCATCAGGTTCCGGATCGAAGCCTACACCATTATTGCCTGAAGAAGTAACAAATCTTCTGAAGCAAATGGGCATGACAGAGAAAAAGGTTGAGATTGACTTCGAATTAGGAGAAACAGTAAAAGTAAACGAAGGTCCGTTTGCAAACTTTACTGGCTCAATCGAAGAGATAGACAATGCGAAAGCAAAAGTGAAAGTTCTTGTTAATATGTTTGGCAGAGATACCCCGGTAGAACTGGATTTCTCCCAAATTGATAAATTATAATGGAAAAGAACTTGAAATCATTCTGAAAAAATGGTACTATTTCATAAGTCAGTGCGTCTCCACAAAGAGATACTGAAACTAATAGACGTTCTTTATGTTGATAAAGACATTTTTTACATGAGTGGGAGGGTGAAGAACCCAATAACCACATCACGGACTTAAGGAGGTGTGTCTCGTGGCTAAAAAAGTTATCAAAATGGTTAAATTGCAGATTCCTGCCGGTAAAGCTAATCCAGCTCCACCAGTTGGTCCTGCACTAGGTCAAGCAGGTGTTAACATCATGGGATTCTGTAAGGAATTCAATGCTCGTACAGCAGATCAAGCTGGCTTAATCATTCCTGTTGAAATTACGGTATTTGAAGACCGTTCATTTACATTCATCACAAAAACTCCACCCGCTGCAGTTTTACTTAAAAAAGCAGCTGGTATCGAGTCTGGTTCAGGCGAACCAAACAGCAAGAAAGTGGCAACACTTAAACGCGACAAAGTACGTGAAATTGCTGAAACAAAAATGCCTGACTTAAATGCAGCTAGTGTTGAATCAGCTATGCGCATGGTAGAAGGAACTGCGCGCAGCATGGGTATCGTCATCGAAGACTAATCCCTGCTTCGTTAAAGGTCCTGTTGAACGAGGTTGCGATGATGAAATGTACGTTTCACTCGCAACCTTATTTCGTGGGAGGTTATTCCGCTAAAACCACATATAGGAGGAAATATAAAATGGCAAAAAAAGGTAAAAAGTTTCTTGAAGCTCAAAAGCTTGTAGATCGTACTACAGCTTACTCAGTTGAAGAAGCAATCGAACTAGTTAAGAAAACAAACTTCGCTAAGTTTGACGCAACGATCGAAGTAGCGTTCCGCTTAGGTGTAGATACTCGTAAAAACGACCAGCAAATCCGTGGAGCAGTTGTACTTCCACACGGAACTGGTAAAACTCAAAAGGTTCTTGTATTCGCTAAAGGCGATAAAGCAAAAGAAGCAGAAGCTGCTGGCGCTGATTTCGTAGGTGATGCAGATCTTATCAGCAAAATCAACCAAGGTTGGTTCGAGTTCGACGTAATCGTAGCGACTCCGGACATGATGGGTGAAGTTGGTAAACTTGGTCGTGTATTAGGACCTAAAGGTTTAATGCCAAACCCTAAAACTGGAACAGTTACATTCGACGTGACAAAAGCTGTTAATGAAATCAAAGCAGGTAAAGTTGAATACCGTGCTGACAAATCAGGTAACGTTCACGTTCCTGTTGGAAAGGTTTCATTCGACAACGACAAGCTTGTTGAAAACTTTGCTACAATGTATGAAACAATGCTTAAAGTTAAACCTGCTGCTGCAAAAGGAACTTACATGAAAAACGTTTCTGTAACTTCCACTATGGGACCTGGCGTTAAAGTCGATCCTTCATCTTTCGCAGTTAAGGCATAATTTGGTATTGACTTACTAGGGACTAGTGATTATAATTAGTTCTGTTGTTAAAAAAATGAATACATTTGTACCGTAGACAGTAGGTGCTCGTTAAGAGCTTAATACCCTGCCGAGGTAATTGCGATAAAATAACCGCTGATAGCGTGTTTGCAATGCCCTTATGTCTACCTTGATATAAGGGCATTTTTTATTGGATGACGGTATAAATGTTCATCAGTCAATCTACAGGAGGTGTAATGATGAGCAGCATTCTAGAACAAAAGAAACATATCGTTGGAGAAATCTCTGACAAGCTAAAAAACAGTGTATCTACAATCGTTGTAGATTACCGTGGTCTGGATGTTTCCGAAGTAACTGAGCTTCGTAAACAACTCCGTGAAGCTGGCATCGACTTCAAAGTGTACAAAAACACTATGGTACGTCGTGCGGCAGAAGAAGCTGGTCTTGAAGGGTTAAACGAATTCTTAACTGGTCCTAACGCAATCGCGTTCAGCAGTGAAGAAGTAGTTGCACCTGCAAAGATTATTAACAGCTTTGCTAAAGAACACGAAGCGCTTGAAATCAAAGCGGGTGTCATTGAAGGAACAATCACTTCAGTTGAGGACGTTAAAGCAATCGCTGAACTTCCAAGCCGCGAAGGACTTCTTTCTATGCTACTCAGCGTGCTTCAAGCACCAATGCGCAACTTTGCATTGGCAACAAAAGCCGTTGCAGATCAAAAAGAAGAGCAAGGCGCGTAAGTTAAAGCAAGTCGTTTAAATAAAAATTAAGCACACATTACAAGGAGGAAATTTAAAATGAGTAAAGAGCAAATCATTGACGCGATTAAAGAAATGTCAGTTCTTGAATTAAATGATCTAGTTAAAGCAATCGAAGAAGAATTCGGAGTAACTGCTGCTGCACCTGTAGCTGCTGCTGCTGGTGGCGGAGAAGCTGCTGCAGAACAAACTGAATTCGACGTAATCCTTGAGAGCGCTGGATCTCAAAAAATCAAAGTTATCAAAGCTGTTCGTGAAATCACAGGTCTTGGCCTTAAAGAAGCGAAAGAAATGGTTGATAACACTCCAAAAGCTCTTAAAGAAGGTATTTCTAAAGAGGAAGCTGAAGAACTTAAAGCTAAACTTGAAGAAGTTGGAGCTGGCGTAGAAGTTAAGTAATGATTGTATAGATGAAAAGCTCGCTATATTTGGCGGGCTTTTTTCTTGTCTGGCTTCTATCGGAATATAAACATGTCCGTAATTTTCAGCCCTTTTGGGAATGATGGTTAATAGACGTGATGTAAGAATGGATGGAGATGATATAATGACCAATCACTATTATTCTCATAACCCTGATGTAGAGAGTAACCCCCAAACGATCACCTTTGAGTTAAGAGGACATGCGTTTCGTTTCAAAACGGATCAAGGTGTTTTCTCGAAAAAGGAAGTTGACTTTGGATCTAGAGCTTTGATTGAAACGTTTGAATTACCTGGCGTAACGGGTCCGTTACTGGATGTCGGTTGTGGGTATGGTCCGATCGGTTTGTCTTTAGCGAAAGACATAGATGATCGTATGGTTCATATGATTGATGTAAATGAGAGAGCGTTGTCTTTAGCGAAAGAAAATGCTAGAGAGAATAAAGTTCAAAACGTGAGCATCTATCAAAGTGACCGATATACGAATGTCGTTGAAACGGAATTTGCGGCCATTTTAACAAACCCGCCGATAAGAGCAGGGAAAGAAACAGTTCATTCGATTCTTGAAACTAGTTATGACTACCTGAAGGAGAATGGTGAATTGTGGGTCGTTATTCAGAAGAAGCAAGGTGCTCCGTCTGCCATGGATAAAATGGAAAAATTGTTTTCAAATGTAGAAATTGTCGCTAGAAAAAAGGGATACTACATCTTGAGATCAGTAAAAGAAATCCGTTGACGTAGCTTTACTGCTATGATAACATTATAAAATGCAAAAATATTATTTTCCGGTATTATGTCCATATGTATACATATTGGATAAATTGGAAAAGATTATAAAATAATAGTTCGTCATTTGAAAATGAGGTTTTATCATTAAAACCCTTTTTCTTTTTGTCTTGTGTAGAGTAGCATTCCTACTTGAAGACATATAGACACAACCAAAACGCTTGATTTGAGGGGTGAATCAGTTGACAGGTCAACTAGTTCAGTATGGACGACACCGCCAACGCAGAAGTTTTGCGCGTATCAGTGAAGTTTTAGAATTACCGAATTTAATCGAAATTCAAACTTCCTCGTATCAATGGTTTCTTGATGAGGGGTTAAGAGAAATGTTCCGTGACATTTCTCCGATTGAGGACTTCACTGGTAATCTCTCCTTGGAATTTATTGATTATAGTCTGGGAGAGCCAAAGTACTCGGTGGAAGAATCAAAGGAAAGAGATGTTACTTACTCTGCACCGCTTAGAGTAAAAGTCCGTCTTGTGAACAAGGAAACAGGAGAAGTAAAAGATCAAGACGTATTTATGGGTGACTTCCCATTAATGACAGACACAGGTACTTTTGTCATCAATGGTGCTGAGCGCGTTATCGTTTCTCAGTTAGTACGTTCACCTAGTGTTTACTTTAGCGGAAAAGTAGATAAGAACGGAAAGAAAGGGTTTACTGCTACCGTTATACCAAACCGCGGAGCTTGGCTTGAGTATGAAACAGACGCGAAAGATGTTGTATATGTACGAATTGATCGAACTCGCAAACTACCGGTAACGGTTCTTTTACGTGCCCTTGGGTTTGGCTCTGATCAAGAAATCATCGATTTGATCGGTGATAATGAGTACATTCGTAACACGCTCGAGAAAGACAACACGGAAGGTATCGACAAGGCATTGCTCGAGATTTACGAGCGTCTGCGTCCAGGAGAGCCTCCTACAGTAGAAAATGCTAAAAGTTTACTCGTTTCTCGTTTCTTTGATCCTAAGCGTTATGACTTGGCAAACGTTGGACGTTACAAAATGAACAAAAAGCTTCACATTAAGAACCGTTTATTCGGTCAAACTCTAGCAGAAACTCTAGCAGATCCGGAAACGGGTGAGATTCTGGCGGAGAAAGGCACGGTTCTTGATCGTCGCGCTCTTGATAAGGTTATTCCTTATTTAGAAAATGGCATCGGGTTTAAAAACTACCAACAGTCTGGTGGCGTGTTAGAAGAAGACGTTGTTCTTCAATCTATCAAAATCTATTCTCCTAACGAAGAGGGAGAGTTTGAGATTAATGTCATCAGCAATGCGTATGTTGAAGAAGAGGTTAAGTACATTACACCTGCAGATATCATCTCTTCTATTTCTTACTTCTTTAACTTATTACACGGAGTAGGACTAACGGATGATATTGACCATTTAGGTAACCGTCGTTTACGTTCGGTAGGTGAATTGCTTCAAAACCAATTCCGCATCGGTTTATCACGTATGGAGCGTGTTGTTCGTGAAAGAATGTCCATCCAGGACACAAACACGATCACGCCTCAACAACTGATCAACATTCGTCCGGTAATCGCATCAATGAAAGAGTTCTTTGGAAGCTCTCAATTGTCTCAATTTATGGATCAAACGAATCCTCTTGCAGAATTAACGCACAAACGTCGTCTTTCTGCATTAGGACCTGGTGGATTAACGCGTGAACGTGCAGGATTCGAAGTGCGTGACGTACATTACTCCCACTATGGTCGTATGTGTCCGATTGAAACACCTGAGGGACCAAACATCGGACTGATCAACTCACTTTCTTCATTTGCGAAAGTGAATAAATTCGGATTTATCGAAACGCCGTATCGTCGTGTTGACCCTGATACAGGGAAAGTAACCGATCGTATCGATTATTTGACAGCAGACGAAGAAGATAACTACGTAGTGGCACAAGCAAACGCGCGTCTTGGTGATGACGGAGCCTTCCTTGATGAAGAAGTCATCGCTCGTTTCCGTGGTGAAAACACGGTTATCAAGCGCGAACGTCTGGACTACATGGATGTATCTCCTAAACAAGTAGTATCAGCTGCGACAGCATGTATTCCTTTCTTAGAGAACGATGACTCTAACCGTGCTCTTATGGGAGCGAACATGCAGCGACAAGCAGTACCATTAATGAATCCGGAATCACCGATCGTCGGAACGGGTATGGAACACGTATCTGCGAAAGACTCTGGTGCAGCTGTGATTTGTAGATATGAAGGTATTGTAGAAAAGGTTGAAGCGAAACAAGTTTGGGTACGTCGTGTGAAAGAAATCGACGGTCAAGAAGTAAAAGGTGACCTCGATAAATATCGTATGCAAAAATTCATCCGTTCCAACCAGGGTACATGTTACAACCAGCGTCCGATCGTAAGTGAAGGTGACCGGGTAGTTAAAGGAGAAATCCTTGCTGATGGTCCTTCAATGGAAAAAGGAGAACTCGCCTTAGGACGTAACGTAATGGTTGGGTTCATGACTTGGGACGGTTACAACTATGAAGATGCGATTATCATGAGTGAACGTCTTGTAAAAGACGATGTATATACTTCAATTCATATTGAAGAATATGAGTCTGAATCTCGTGATACGAAATTAGGACCTGAAGAAATCACTCGTGATATTCCAAACGTTGGTGAAGATGCACTTCGCAATCTTGATGAGCGTGGAATCATCCGCATCGGTGCTGAAGTAAAAGATGGCGACTTACTTGTTGGTAAAGTAACGCCTAAGGGTGTAACTGAGCTGACTGCTGAAGAACGCTTATTACATGCAATCTTCGGCGAGAAAGCTCGTGAAGTCCGGGATACTTCCCTTCGTGTACCACATGGTGGGGGAGGAATCATCCTCGATGTCAAAGTCTTCAATCGTGAAGACGGCGATGAATTACCACCAGGTGTAAACCAGCTTGTACGTGTATACATCGTTCAGAAGCGTAAGATTTCTGAAGGGGACAAAATGGCTGGTCGTCACGGTAACAAAGGTGTTATCTCGAGAATCCTTCCTGAAGAAGACATGCCGTTCTTACCGGACGGCACACCGATCGATATCATGTTGAACCCATTAGGGGTACCATCACGTATGAATATCGGACAGGTGCTTGAACTTCACTTAGGTATGGCAGCGAGATATCTTGGTGTACATGTCGCTTCACCGGTATTTGATGGAGCGCGTGAAGAAGACGTATGGGCAACCATAGAAGAAGCCGGTATGGCACGTGATGCGAAAACTGTTCTATATGATGGTAGAACAGGTGAACCGTTTGATAACCGTGTATCAGTGGGGATCATGTATATGATCAAGCTTGCTCACATGGTCGATGACAAACTTCACGCACGTTCAACTGGTCCTTATTCACTTGTTACGCAACAGCCACTCGGAGGTAAAGCTCAATTCGGTGGACAACGTTTCGGTGAGATGGAGGTATGGGCACTTGAAGCTTATGGTGCTGCTTATACTCTGCAAGAAATTCTAACAGTTAAGTCTGATGATGTTGTGGGTCGTGTGAAAACATACGAAGCCATTGTCAAAGGTGAAAACGTTCCTGAACCGGGAGTTCCGGAATCCTTCAAGGTTCTGATCAAAGAGCTTCAAAGTTTAGGAATGGATGTTAAGATGCTCTCTAGCAACGAAGAAGAAATTGAAATGCGTGACTTAGATGAAGAAGAAGAAGTACAACAAGCTGACACGCTAAATATCTCTGAATCTAACACACAAGAATCCGAGACAGTAGGGTCAAAAGAATAAATTTAGAGCAATTAGGGTTAGAGCCTGTAGATTAAAAGGGAGGTAGGCCCCTTGCTAGATGTAAATAATTTTGAGTATATGAAAATTGGTTTAGCTTCCCCCGATAAGATCCGTTCGTGGTCTTTCGGGGAGGTTAAAAAACCTGAAACGATTAACTATCGTACATTAAAACCTGAAAAAGATGGTTTGTTCTGTGAACGTATCTTCGGTCCTACGAAGGACTGGGAATGTCACTGTGGAAAATACAAGCGTGTACGTTATAAAGGCGTCGTTTGTGACCGTTGTGGTGTTGAAGTAACGAAGGCTAAAGTTCGTCGTGAACGTATGGGTCACATTGAACTGGCTGCCCCTGTATCCCACATCTGGTACTTCAAAGGAATCCCAAGCCGTATGGGACTTGTTTTAGACATGTCTCCCCGCGCTTTGGAAGAAGTTATTTACTTCGCTTCCTATGTTGTAACAGAACCGGGTGACACGGCTCTGGAAAGAAAGCAACTTCTTTCTGAGAAAGAGTACCGTGCGTATCGTGAGAAATACGGTGTGAAATTCCAAGCTGCAATGGGAGCTGAAGCGATTAAAAAGCTTCTTCAAGACATTGACCTGGATAAAGAAGCTGATTTCCTTAAAGAAGAACTGAAAACAGCTCAAGGTCAACGCCGAACCCGTGCAATCAAACGTTTAGAAGTAGTGGAATCTTTCAGAAACTCAGGAAATGATCCGGATTGGATGATTCTTGATGTATTACCTGTCATTCCTCCAGAGCTTCGCCCGATGGTTCAGCTTGACGGTGGGCGCTTTGCGACTTCTGACTTAAATGATTTATATCGTCGTGTTATTAACCGTAATAACCGTTTGAAACGTTTATTGGACCTTGGTGCTCCAAGTATCATCGTTCAAAACGAGAAGCGTATGCTTCAAGAAGCGGTCGATGCTTTAATTGATAATGGCCGTCGCGGACGTCCAGTTACTGGACCAGGTAACCGTCCATTAAAATCCCTTTCACATATGCTTAAAGGGAAGCAAGGTCGTTTCCGTCAGAACCTTCTTGGTAAACGTGTTGACTATTCAGGTCGTTCTGTAATCGTCGTTGGACCTAACCTTAAGATGTATCAATGTGGTCTTCCTAAAGAAATGGCTCTTGAGTTATTCAAACCATTTGTTATGAAAGAGCTTGTTGAAAAAGGATTGGCTCACAACATTAAGAGTGCAAAACGCAAAATCGAACGCGTACAACCGGAAGTATGGGATGTATTAGAAGGGGTTATTAAAGAACATCCAGTTCTTTTAAACCGTGCACCTACTCTTCACAGACTTGGTATTCAAGCATTTGAACCAACTCTAGTCGAAGGTAGAGCGATCCGTCTTCACCCACTTGTATGTACTGCATACAATGCGGATTTTGATGGTGACCAAATGGCGGTTCACGTACCTCTATCTTCTGAAGCACAAGCTGAAGCACGCATGCTGATGCTGGCTGCCCAAAACATTCTTAATCCGAAAGACGGTAAGCCAGTTGTTACTCCGTCCCAGGATATGGTATTAGGTAATTATTACCTGACACTTGAGCGTGAAAATGCTGTTGGTGAAGGTATGATCTTCAATGATGCAAATGAAGTCATCCTTGCTTATCAAAATGGTTATGCACACTTGCATACCCGTATTGCGATCCATGCAAGCACCATCAACAACAAAACGTTCACTGAAAAGCAAAACAAACAATTATTGATCACAACGGTAGGTAAAGTAATCTTTAACGAGATTTTACCTGATACATTCCCGTTCATTAACGAACCAACAAGAACAAACTTGGAAGTAGCTACTCCCGAGCAATACTTTGTTGATCCGTCAACGGACGTTAAAGAAGTATTCCAAAACCGAGAGTTAATCAACCCGTTCAAAAAAGGTTTCTTAGGGAATATCATTGCAGAAGTATTCAAGAAGTTTGCTATCACTGAAACGTCTCGTATGCTTGATAAAATGAAAGACTTAGGATTCAAATATTCTACTAAAGCCGGTATTACGGTTGGTATCGCAGATATCGTCGTACTAGCGGAAAAAGAAGAAATCTTAATCGAAGCACAAAGTAAAGTAGACAACGTATTAAAACAATTTAAACGTGGTCTTATTACAGAGGATGAAAGATACGATCGTGTCATCTCAATCTGGAGTGCTGCGAAAGATACCATTCAAGGTAAATTAATGGCGACACTGGATAAACGCAACCCAATCTTCATGATGAGTGATTCAGGTGCCCGTGGTAACGCATCTAACTTCACACAGCTTGCTGGTATGCGTGGACTGATGGCCAACCCGGCTGGTCGTATCATTGAGTTACCGATCAAATCAAGTTTCCGTGAAGGTTTAACGGTTCTTGAGTACTTTATCTCTACACATGGTGCCCGTAAAGGTCTTGCCGATACTGCACTGAAAACAGCTGACTCAGGTTACCTGACACGTCGTCTTGTTGATGTGGCCCAGGATGTAATCGTTCGTGAAGAAGACTGTGGAACGGACAGAGGCCTACTTGTAGGCTCCATTAAAGAGGGTACCGAAATCATCGAACCTCTTGAAGAACGTTTACTTGGTCGTTACTCACGTAAAACATTACGTCACCCTGAGACAGATGAAATCATCATGACAGAAAATCAGCTGATCACAGAAGACTTAGCTAAGACGATCATTGATGCTGGTGTCGAACATGTTTCGATTCGTTCTGCTTTCACCTGTCACACAAGACATGGTGTTTGTGAGAAATGTTACGGAACGAACTTGGCAACAGGTCAAAAAGTCGAAGTCGGGGAAGCTGTTGGGATCATCGCTGCTCAATCCATCGGGGAACCTGGTACACAATTAACGATGCGTACATTCCATACTGGTGGGGTTGCAGGAGACGATATCACTCAAGGTTTACCGCGTATCCAAGAGATCTTCGAAGCGCGTAACCCTAAAGGTCAAGCCGTTATTTCTGAAATTGATGGTGTTATTACTTCCATCAGTGAAGGAAAAGATCGTCAGTACGAAATTACCGTTCAAGGTGATGTGGAAACAAGAAGTTACACAGCTCCTTACACAGCGCGCTTGAAATTCGCTGTGAACGATAAAGTAGTACGCGGTCAGGAAATCACTGAAGGTTCTATCGATCCTAAAGAACTTCTTAAAGTTCGTGATGTGTCAGCTGTTCAAGAATACTTGCTGCGTGAGGTACAAAAAGTATACCGTATGCAAGGGGTTGAAATCGGCGACAAACACGTTGAGGTTATGGTTCGTCAAATGTTACGTAAGGTTCGTGTTATTGATGCAGGTGAATCTGAGGTACTGCCAGGTACACTTATGGACATCCATCAATTCAGAGATGCGAACGAAAAAGCATTATTTGGCGGAAAGCTTCCAGCAACAGGACGTCCTGTACTGCTCGGAATCACCAAAGCTTCACTTGAAACAGATTCCTTCTTATCAGCAGCATCGTTCCAGGAAACAACTCGTGTGTTGACGGACGCTGCTATTAAAGGAAAACGTGATGAGTTACTTGGGTTGAAAGAAAATGTTATCATCGGTAAATTGGTTCCTGCCGGTACAGGTATGCAACGTTACCGCAAGGCAGAACCGGTTTTAGCAGAAGATACTAGTGAAGAAACAGTAACAGTAGAGTAATCTATTTAGGCTAACTCTTAGGCGTGTTTGATTGCTCAAACAGAAGCTCTAAGAGTTAGCTTTTATAAATCTTTTAAATCTATGTTGACATAAAGATTTTAAGATGATAATATATTCAAGGTTGCTCCTATTAATAACCTGTTACTTTGGAGGATACGAAATGTCTTATGAAAAAGTAGCGCAGGCTAATGAAATTATTGTAGGAACAAAGCAAGCAGTGAAAGCTCTGAAAACAGGTCATGTACTAGAAGTTGTTATTGCGGAAGATGCTGATCCCAAAGTTACAGCGAAAGTAGTTCAGGCCGCTATTGATCTTAAAGTACCGGTTAACAAAGTGGATTCTATGAAGAAACTTGGTAAATCGTGCGGAATAGATGTTGGAGCAGCAGCTGTTGCGATTATACAGTAAAATAGTTTTTGTAGAAGCTATCTGCAAAAACTTTACTTTTACCCAAAAAAGAACCACCTGGATGTGTGGGCTTACCAAATAAGAAGGGAGGAAAACAAAATGCCAACTATTAACCAATTAGTTCGCAAGCCTCGTCAGTCTAAATCAACTAAATCAAAGTCACCTGCACTTAACAAAGGTTATAACAGCTTTAAGAAAGTGCACACGAACTTGTCTTCTCCACAAAAACGTGGGGTATGTACTCGTGTTGGTACAATGACTCCAAAGAAACCGAACTCGGCGCTACGTAAATATGCTCGTGTTCGTTTAACAAATGGAATCGAGGTTACTGCTTACATTCCTGGTATCGGACATAACCTTCAAGAGCACAGTGTTGTTCTTATTCGCGGAGGACGTGTAAAGGATTTACCGGGGGTACGTTATCACATCGTACGTGGTGCGCTTGATACAGCTGGAGTTGAAGGCCGTATGCAAGGACGTTCTAAATACGGAACTAAGCGCCCTAAAGCAGCTAAAAAATAATAAAAATCATAAATTCATTTCTCGTTGAAAGGAGGAAATCACATGCCACGTAAAGGTCCTGTAGCAAAAAGAGACGTTTTACCTGATCCAATGTACAATTCAAAATTAGTTACTCGTTTAATCAACAAAATCATGATTGACGGTAAAAGAGGTAAAGCTCAAAAGAAACTATACGCTGCGTTTGATATCATTAGCGAGCGTTCAGGTAAAGATGCAATGGAAGTATTCGATGCAGCTCTAAAAAATATCATGCCGGTATTAGAAGTTAAAGCTCGTCGTGTTGGTGGTTCAAACTATCAAGTACCTGTAGAGGTGCGTCCAGAGCGTCGTACTACATTAGGTCTTCGTTGGTTAGTAAACTACTCTCGTCTTCGCGGTGAGAAGACAATGGAAGAGCGTTTAGCTAACGAAATCCTTGATGCAGCTAATAACACTGGAGCTTCTGTTAAGAAGCGTGAAGATACACACAAGATGGCTGAAGCGAACAAAGCGTTTGCTCACTATCGTTGGTAATCTGATCTTAAACAAACAAACCATTCTCATATAAGGAAGGAGAAAGACCGCATGCCTAGAGAGTTCTCCTTAGAAAACACTCGTAATATCGGTATCATGGCACACATCGATGCTGGTAAAACAACTGCAACTGAGCGTATCCTATTTTATACAGGTCGTATCCATAAAATTGGAGAAACTCACGAAGGTGCTTCTCAAATGGACTGGATGGAGCAAGAGCAAGAACGTGGTATCACTATCACTTCTGCTGCGACAACAGCCCAATGGAAAGGCCATCGTATTAACATCATCGATACACCTGGACACGTAGACTTCACTGTTGAAGTTGAGCGTTCATTGCGTGTACTTGATGGTGCAGTAGCAGTACTTGATGCTCAATCTGGTGTTGAGCCTCAAACTGAAACTGTTTGGCGCCAAGCAACAACTTACGGGGTTCCTCGTGTTGTGTTCGTTAATAAAATGGACAAAATCGGTGCTGACTTCCTTTATTCAGTTGGAACGCTTCATGAACGTTTACAAGCGAATGCGCATCCAATTCAGCTTCCAATCGGTGCTGAAGATGATTTCGAAGGTATCATCGACTTAGTAGAAATGAAAGCTTACTTCTATGAAGATGACCTTGGAACGCGTGCAGAAGCTCGTGACATTCCTGAAGAGTACAAAGATCAAGCTGAAGAATACCGCGGAAAGTTAATTGAAGCAGTTTCTGAACTTGATGAAGAGCTTATGATGAAGTACTTAGAAGGTGAAGAGCTTTCTAACGAAGAAATCAAATCTGCTATCCGTGCGGCTACACTTACTGTCGAGTTCTACCCGGTAGTTTGTGGATCTGCATTTAAAAACAAAGGGGTTCAATTATTAATTGACTCAGTTATTGACTATCTTCCAGCGCCAACAGACGTTGAAGATATCAAAGGTTTTGTTCCTGATACAGAAGAAGAGGTAACTCGTCCATCAACAGACGATGCGCCATTCTCTGCTTTAGCGTTCAAAGTTGCAACTGACCCTTATGTTGGTAAATTAACATTCTTCCGTGTGTACTCAGGAACATTAGATTCTGGTTCATATGTAAGAAACTCTTCTAAAGGTAAACGTGAGCGTGTAGGACGTATCCTACAAATGCACGCTAACTCTCGTGAAGAAATCTCTACAGTTTACGCTGGGGATATTGCAGCAGCTGTTGGTTTGAAAGATACTTCTACTGGAGATACACTATGTGATGAAAAGAGTCTGGTTATCTTAGAATCCATGGTATTCCCAGAGCCGGTTATCTCTCTATCTGTTGAGCCTAAATCAAAGGCTGACCAAGATAAAATGACTACAGCTCTACAAAAACTTCAAGAGGAAGATCCAACATTCCGTGCGCATACTGACCAGGAAACTGGTCAAGTTATCATCGCAGGTATGGGTGAGCTTCACTTAGATATCATCGTTGACCGTATGAAACGTGAATTCAAAGTTGAAGCAAACGTAGGTGCTCCTCAAGTATCTTACCGTGAGACTTTCCGTGATACGGCTAAAGTTGAAGGTAAGTTCGCCCGTCAATCTGGTGGACGTGGACAATTCGGACACGTTTGGATCGAGTTCTCACCTAACGAAGAAGGTAAAGGATTCGAATTCGAGAACGGTATCGTCGGTGGTGTAGTTCCTCGTGAATACATCCCTGCAGTACAAGCCGGTCTAACTGACGCTTTAGAAAATGGTGTCTTAGCTGGTTTCCCACTTGTTGATGTTAAAGCAAGATTATTCGATGGTTCATACCATGATGTTGACTCCTCTGAAATGGCGTTTAAGATCGCTGCTTCTATGGCACTTAAGAATGCCGCTTCTAAATGTAAGCCGGTAATCTTAGAGCCAATGATGAAGGTTGAGGTTGTTATCCCTGAGGAATACCTTGGAGATATCATGGGTGATGTAACTTCTCGTCGTGGACGCGTAGAAGGTATGGAAGCACGCGGTAACGCTCAAGTCGTTAAAGCGTTCGTACCTTTATCAGAAATGTTTGGATATGCAACTTCCCTTCGTTCTAACACACAAGGACGTGGAACATACTCCATGCACTTCGATCACTATGAAGAAGTACCTAAATCGATTTCTGAAGAAATCATCAAAAAAAATAAAGGTGAATAATTGATTTATTCGCTTTTATAAAGTATAAATACTAATGTAAGCAATTGTTGTGTCAGAGATGGTTTTTAGCTATCTCTGAGGCATCCAAAATATACTTATTTTCTTTAAAATCAAAGGAGGATTTTCAAATGGGTAAGGAAAAATTTGATCGTTCCAAGCAACATGCGAATATCGGTACAATCGGTCACGTTGACCACGGTAAAACAACTCTAACAGCTGCAATCACAACTACACTTCACAAGAAGTATGGTCGTGGAACTGCAATGGCATATGACCAAATTGACGGTGCTCCAGAAGAAAGAGAGCGTGGAATCACAATCTCTACTGCGCACGTTGAGTATGAAACTGATACTCGTCACTATGCACACGTTGACTGCCCAGGACATGCTGACTATGTTAAAAACATGATCACTGGTGCAGCACAAATGGATGGTGGGATCCTAGTAGTTTCTGCTGCTGATGGCCCAATGCCACAAACTCGTGAGCACATCCTTCTTTCTCGTCAAGTAGGTGTTCCATACCTAGTTGTATTCATGAACAAATGTGACATGGTAGACGACGAAGAGCTACTTGAATTAGTAGAAATGGAAGTACGTGACCTTCTTTCTGAGTACGATTTCCCTGGCGATGACGTACCAGTAATCAAAGGTTCTGCTCTTAAAGCTCTTGAAGGAGAAGCTGAGTGGGAAGAAAAAATCTACGAACTTATGGAAGCTGTAGATAGCTACATCCCAACTCCAGAGCGTGACACTGAAAAGCCATTCATGATGCCTGTTGAGGATGTATTCTCAATCACAGGTCGTGGTACAGTTGCAACTGGTCGTGTTGAGCGTGGACAAGTTAAAGTTGGAGACACTATCGACATCATCGGTCTTTCTGAAGAGCCAAAATCTACAACTGTAACAGGTGTAGAAATGTTCCGTAAGCTTCTTGATTATGCTGAAGCTGGAGACAACATCGGTGCACTACTTCGTGGTGTAGCTCGTGAAGATATCCAACGTGGACAAGTACTTGCTAAGCCAGGTACAATCACTCCACACACAAAGTTCAAAGCAGAAGTTTATGTTCTTTCTAAAGAAGAAGGTGGACGTCACACTCCATTCTTCACTAACTACCGCCCACAGTTCTACTTCCGTACAACTGACGTAACTGGTATCTGTAACCTTCCTGAAGGTGTAGAAATGGTTATGCCTGGCGATAACATCGAAATGACTGTTGAGCTTATCGCTCCAATCGCTATCGAAGAAGGTACTAAGTTCTCTATCCGTGAGGGTGGACGTACTGTAGGTGCTGGAGTAGTAGCTACAATCACTGAGTAATCATTGATATCAAAAACAGATGGACATCATGTCCATCTGTTTTTTTGTGTGTAAATAGCTATACAATTTGGACGTACTATCCCGAATATAATAATGGTGTTGTCGAGTTTCTTCTATATAGTATAGTACTCGTTTATTTATGTTGATCAACCTACAGTGATTATCGTATAAAATAAATTTCCTACATGAATAAGTAATCGATACACTAAGTTGATTGGAGCGGAAGGATGTTCGACTCCTGCGGGAATAGTGGGACAGGTGAGACCCCGCAGGCGAATCCGAGGAGGATCACCGCCCACCCGCGGAAAGCGAACATCGTGGAGCGGAAATCAACAAGCACTCACTTTTTAGGAAGTAATAGAAAAAAGTTCTAATAAGGAATGAATATTTGTTTCCTTTAAATTAATATACTTTGATCCAATAAAACCGTTATATTAAATATTGTGAAAATAACACATAGCCTTGAAAATCACACGGTTCGTTTGTATAATAGAGAAAGTGTGCAAAACACAAAGATTTTGCAAGAAACAGTTGCATCTTCTAGGTGTTTTAGTTATAATAGACAATGTTGGTCTTTGACTGCGATGAAACAGAAGGTTGCTGACACACACGGCCGCTTTGCCATGGCGAGTGTGTGGGAAATTTCTGTGGAGAATGTCTATTCAAAAATAGGCGATAAAGGAGGGAAAATAATGGCAAAACAAAAGATTCGTATCCGTTTAAAGGCTTATGATCACAGAATTCTTGATCAATCAGCTGAGAAAATTGTTGAAACAGCAAAACGTTCTGGTGCGGCGGTTTCTGGACCGATCCCACTACCGACTGAAAAGTCTATTTACACAATCTTACGTGCTGTGCACAAATACAAAGATTCTCGTGAGCAATTCGAAATGCGTACTCATAAACGCTTAATCGACATTGTAAACCCAACACCTCAAACAGTTGATGCGCTTATGCGTTTAGACTTACCATCAGGTGTAGATATCGAAATCAAACTTTAATTCATAAAAACCATAATTATTAGGAGGTGTGACTTATGACCAAAGGAATCTTAGGAAGAAAGATTGGTATGACTCAAGTTTTCGCTGAAAACGGTGATCTTATCCCTGTAACTGTTATCGAAGCTGCTCAAAACGTGGTACTTCAAAAGAAATCTGTCGATGTTGATGGCTACTCAGCTATCCAAGTAGGTTTTGAAGACAAACGTGAAAAGCTTTCTAACAAACCAGAGAGAGGCCACGTTGCTAAAGCTGAAACTGCTCCTAAGCGCTTCATCCGTGAAATCCGCGGTGTAAACGTAGAAGAGTACGAAGTTGGTCAAGAAGTCAAAGTTGATATTTTCGCGGCAGGCGAAATCGTAGATGTAACAGGAGTTTCAAAAGGTAAAGGATTCCAAGGTGCTATCAAGCGTCATAACCAATCTCGCGGACCTATGTCCCATGGTTCTCGTTACCACCGTCGTCCTGGTTCAATGGGTCCTGTTGATCCAAACCGTGTATTCAAAGGTAAATTACTACCTGGACGTATGGGCGGAGAGCAGATTACAATTCAAAACCTTGAAATTGTAAAAATCGATGCTGATCGTAACCTTATCTTAGTTAAAGGTAATGTACCTGGACCTAAGAAACAACTGATCAAAGTAAAGTCTGCTATTAAAGCAAACTAATAGAACTTTTCAAGAAAGGAGGAAACAAGAATGCCGAAAGTAGCATTATTTAACCAAAGCGGTTCTAAAGTTGGTGATATCGAACTTAATGACACTGTTTTTGGTATCGAACCAAACAAACATGTAATGTTTGAAGCAGTATTGATGCAAAGAGCTTCTTTACGTCAAGGTAATCACAAAGTAAAAAATCGTTCTGAAGTACGTGGCGGTGGGCGTAAGCCTTGGCGTCAAAAAGGAACTGGCCGTGCTCGTCAAGGGTCAATCCGTTCTCCACAATGGCGCGGTGGTGGTACTGTATTTGGACCAGTTCCACGCAGCTACAGCTACAAACTTCCTAAGAAAGTTCGTCGCTTAGCGATTAAATCTGCTCTTTCTTCTAAAGTAGTAGAAGAAAACATTTTAGTATTAGAAGCATTATCATTCGATGCTCCTAAAACAAAAGAATTTGCTAACGTTCTAAAAGGTCTTTCTGTTGATTCTAAAACTTTAGTAATCACTGATGGAATCGACGAAAACGTAGCACTTTCAGCTCGTAACATCCCTGGTGTAACTGTTGTTCCTGCTGATGGAGTTAGCGTACTTGATGTATTAGGACACGACAAACTAGTGATCACTAAATCAGCTGTTGAAAAAGTAGAGGAGGTGCTTGCATAATGGATGTACGTGAAATCATTAAGCGCCCCGTAATTACAGAGGCTTCAACTGATCTTATGTCTGAGAAGAAATATACTTTCGAAGTTGATACTAGAGCGAACAAAACTCAAGTAAAAGACGCTGTTGAAGTAATCTTTGACGTGAAAGTAGATAAAGTTAACATCATGAACTACAAAGGTAAGTTCAAACGTATGGGTAAACACGCTGGTTACACTAACAAGCGTCGTAAAGCAATCGTTAAGCTTACTACTGATAGTAAAGAAATCGAATTCTTTGAAGTATAAAATTCTTTAATTAAGAAGAGGAGGGAAAAACATGGCGATTAAAAAGTATAAACCTACCTCTAATGGTCGTCGCGGCATGACTAGTTCTGATTTCGCTGAAATCACTACAGATTCTCCGGAAAAGTCACTTTTAGCACCCCTACACAAAAAGGGTGGCCGTAACAACCAAGGTAAGTTAACAGTTCGTCATCAAGGTGGCGGTCATAAGCGCCAATACCGTATCATCGATTTCAAACGTGAAAAAGATGGTATACCTGGACGCGTTGCTACGATCGAATACGATCCAAACCGCTCAGCTAACATTGCACTAATCAACTACGCTGATGGGGAAAAACGTTACATTCTTGCACCTAAAACACTTGTTGTAGGTATGGAAGTAATGTCTGGACCTGAAGCAGATATCAAAGTGGGTAACACATTACCACTTATCAACATCCCAGTTGGTACAATCGTACACAATATTGAACTTAAACCAGGTAAGGGTGGCCAGTTAGTTCGTTCTGCTGGAACATCTGCTCAAGTACTTGGTAAAGAAGGTAAATATGTACTTGTACGTCTTAACTCTGGTGAAACTCGTATGATTCTTTCTGCTTGTCGTGCTACTGTAGGTCAAGTTGGAAACGAACAACACGAACTTATCAACATTGGTAAAGCCGGACGTTCTCGTTGGTTAGGTAAACGCCCAACAGTTCGTGGTTCTGTAATGAACCCTAACGATCACCCACACGGTGGTGGTGAAGGACGTGCTCCAATCGGACGTAAATCACCAATGTCTCCATGGGGTAAACCTACTCTTGGATACAAGACACGTAAGAAAAACAACAAATCTGATAAATTTATTGTGCGTCGTCGCAAAAAATAACGGGATTGTACTACGGTTCCTGAAAAGAGCCGTAGATCAATCACGAAGGGAGGTTCAAACATGGGTCGTAGCTTAAAAAAAGGACCTTTTGTTGATGATCATTTAATGAATAAGGTTGAGAAATTGAACGAAACTGAAGGCAAACAAGTTGTTAAAACTTGGTCTCGTCGCTCAACGATCTTCCCAGCATTCATCGGTCACACTATCGCAGTTTACGATGGTCGTAAACATGTACCTGTATACGTCACTGAAGACATGGTAGGACACAAGCTTGGTGAATTCGCACCATCTCGTACTTACAAAGGTCACGCAAGTGATGATAAGAAAACAAGACGCTAATTGAGAGGAGGGTATCCTAATGCAAGCAAAAGCTGTTGCAAGAACAGTACGTATTGCTCCTCGTAAAGTACGTTTAGTCGTTGATCTAATCCGAGGTAAGCAAGTTGGAGAAGCGGTTGCTATCTTAAAGCATACACCTAAAGCTGCTTCACCAGTAATCGAAAAAGTACTTAAGTCTGCTATTGCGAACGCAGAGCACAACTTTGACATGGATATTAATAGCCTAGTGGTAACTGAGGCTTATGTAAATGAAGGACCAACACTTAAACGTTTCCGTCCTCGTGCGATGGGACGTGCAAGTCAAATTAACAAACGTACAAGTCACATTACACTTGTCGTATCAGAAAAGAAGGAGGGATAAGCTGTGGGTCAAAAAGTACATCCGGTCGGACTTCGTGTCGGTATAATCCGTGATTGGGAATCTAAATGGTACGCAGATAAAGATTACGCTAATCTATTACACGAAGACATTAAAGTACGTGAATATATTGCAAAACGTTTAGTAGACGCTTCTGTTTCTAAAGTAGAAATCGAACGCGCTGCAAATCGTATTAACATTACTGTTCATACAGCTAAGCCTGGTATGGTTATCGGTAAAGGTGGTACAGAAGTTGAAGCTCTTCGTAAAGCTCTTAACGAACTTACTTCAAAACGTGTACACATCAACATCGTTGAAATCAAAAGAGCTGACGTTGATGCTAAACTAGTAGCAGAAAACATCGCTCGTCAATTAGAAAACCGTGTTTCTTTCCGTCGTGCTCAGAAGCAATCAATTCAACGCGCTATGCGTGCTGGAGCAAAAGGAATCAAAACGCAAGTATCTGGTCGTTTAGGCGGAGCAGATATCGCTCGTGCAGAACATTACAGTGAAGGTACTGTTCCACTTCATACACTACGCGCTGACATTGACTATGCTCATGCAGAAGCTGACACAACTTATGGTAAGCTTGGCGTTAAAGTATGGATCTATCGTGGAGAAGTTCTTCCTACAAGAAAGAAATCTGAGGAAGGAGGCAAATAATTATGTTATTACCTAAACGCGTTAAACATCGTCGCGAACACCGCGGAAAAATGCGTGGACGTGCTAAAGGCGGTCAAGAGGTAGCGTTCGGTGAATACGGTTTACAAGCAGTGGAAGCTTCTTGGATCACAAACCGTCAAATCGAGGCAGCTCGTATCGCTATGACTCGTTACATGAAACGTGGCGGTAAAGTATGGATTAAAATCTTCCCTCATAAACCTTACACTGCAAAACCTTTAGAAGTACGTATGGGTTCAGGTAAAGGTGCTCCAGAAGGTTGGGTAGCAGTAGTTAAGCCTGGAAAAATCATGTTTGAAATCGCTGGTGTGTCTGAAGAGGTAGCTCGTGAAGCACTTCGTCTAGCATCACACAAACTTCCTATCAAAACGAAGTTTGTAAAACGTGAGGAAATTGGTGGTGAATCAAATGAAAAGTAATGAAATTCGTGACCTAACCACTGCTGAAATTGAACAAAAAGTAAAAACTCTAAAAGAAGAGTTATTTAACCTTCGCTTCCAACTTGCGACTGGACAATTAGAAAACACAGCTCGCATCCGTGAAGTCCGCAAAGGGATCGCTCGTATGAAAACTGTAATCCGTGAAAGAGAGATCGGGGTTAACAATCGATAAATGAGAGGAGGTTTGCTTAAATGAGTGACCGCAACCAACGTAAGGTATACACTGGCCGTGTTGTTTCCGACAAAATGGATAAAACAGTAACGGTTATGGTAGAAACTTATAAAAAGCATTCTCTATACGGCAAGCGCGTTAAGTACTCTAAGAAGTTTAAAACTCATGATGAGAACAACGAAGCAAAAGTAGGAGATATCGTACGTATCATGGAGACTCGTCCACTATCTGCTACAAAACGTTTCCGTTTAGTAGAAGTTGTTGAAAAAGCAGTTATTATCTAATATATTTGTTCGGATATTTTATATTCCGAAGGGAGGTTACCTACATGATTCAACAAGAATCACGTTTAAAAGTTGCTGACAACTCTGGTGCTCGTGAAGTATTAACTATCAAAGTGCTTGGTGGTTCTGGACGCAAAACAGCTAACATCGGTGATGTTATCGTGTGTACAGTAAAACAAGCAACACCAGGTGGCGTTGTTAAAAAAGGTGACGTAGTAAGAGCGGTTGTTGTACGTACTAAATCTGGTGTACGTCGTCAAGACGGTACTTACATTAAGTTCGACGAGAACGCTTGTGTAATTATCCGTGACGATAAGGGACCACGTGGTACTCGTATCTTCGGACCTGTTGCTCGCGAACTACGTGACAGCAACTTTATGAAAATTGTATCTTTAGCTCCAGAAGTTCTTTAATAGATATTAGCATTGGGCCATTCAAGGAGGTGCGATGAAATGCATGTAAAAAAAGGCGATAAAGTAATGGTCATTACTGGGAAAGACAAAGGCAAAACAGGTGTTGTTCTTGCTTCATTCCCTAAGAAAGACCGAGTGCTAGTTGAAGGAATTAACGTTGTGAAAAAACACGCTAAGCCTTCACAGATGAATCCGCAAGGCGGAATCATCAGCCAAGAAGCATCTATCCATGTATCAAATGTTATGCTTCTAGATCCGAAATCCAACGAGCCAACTCGTGTAGGATATAAGACAGAAGACGGCAAAAAAGTACGTGTAGCAAAAAAATCAGGTGAAGTTCTAGATAAATAGTACGATTAAGAAGGGAGGTATTCTGAATGAACCGCCTAAAAGAAAAATTTCAACAAGAAATCAGTCCAGCTCTAGTAAGCAAATTCAATTACAAATCAGTAATGGAAGTACCTAAAGTTGAAAAGATCGTTGTCAACATGGGTATCGGTGAAGCTGTTCAAAACTCAAAAGCTCTTGATGTAGCTGTTGATGAGTTGACTCAAATCACTGGTCAAAAACCAGTTGTAACGAAAGCTAAAAAATCTATCGCAGGTTTCCGTCTTCGTGAAGGTATGCCTATCGGTGCAAAAGTTACTCTTCGTGGAGAGCGTATGTACCAATTCTTAGATAAGTTAATTTCTGTTTCACTTCCACGTGTACGTGACTTCCGTGGTGTTTCTAAAAAAGCATTCGACGGTCGCGGTAACTACACATTAGGAGTTAAAGAGCAATTGATTTTCCCTGAGATTGACTATGATAAAGTGTCTAAAGTACGTGGTATGGATATCGTAATCGTAACAACTGCGAACTCGGACGAAGAAGCTCGTGAATTATTGACACAAATCGGAATGCCATTCCAAAAGTAATCGCTATATAAGGGAGGCGAAAATGTGGCTAAAAAATCTATGATTGCGAAACAAAAACGCACGCCAAAGCATAATGTTCAAGCGTATACACGTTGCGAACGTTGCGGACGTCCTCATTCAGTTATCCGTAAATTCAAGCTTTGCCGTATTTGTTTCCGTGAACTTGCATACAAGGGTCAGATTCCTGGCGTTAAAAAAGCTAGTTGGTAATACCCTATTTTGGGAAGGAGGTAAATTATTATGACAATGACAGATCCAATTGCAGATTTGCTTACTCGCATCCGTAATGCGAACATGGTTCGTCACGAAAGATTAGAAGTTCCTGCTTCTAACATCAAGAAAGAAATTGCAGAAATCCTTAAACGTGAAGGTTTCGTACGTGACGTAGAATATGTAGAAGATAACAAGCAAGGTGTTATCCGCATTTTCTTAAAATATGGAGCAAACAACGAACGTGTAATTACTGGATTAAAGCGTATCTCTAAACCTGGTTTACGTGTATATGCGAAATCTACAGAAGTACCTAGAGTATTAAACGGTCTAGGTATCGCACTTGTTTCTACTTCTACAGGTGTTTTAACTGACAAAGAAGCTCGTGCTCAACAAGTAGGCGGAGAAGTACTAGCTTACGTTTGGTAATATTTTTTATATGAATGGAGGTGCAACAGGATGTCACGTGTAGGAAAACTACCAATCGAAATTCCATCTGACGTTACTCTAACAGTAGGTGAAGATAACACTGTAACTGTAAAAGGACCTAAAGGGGAACTTTCTCGTACATTCAATTCTGATATTAAAGTAGAATTAGAAGGAAACGTAGCAACAGTTACTCGCCCTTCTGATGCAAAAGAACACCGCGCGTTACACGGTACAACTCGTGCCCTAATCGCGAACATGGTTGAAGGTGTATCTAAAGGATTCCAAAGAAACCTTGAGCTAGTCGGTGTAGGTTACCGTGCTCAAAAACAAGGTACTAAGCTTGTACTTAACGTTGGTTACTCTCACCCAGTTGAGATCGAACCAGAACAAGGTATCGAGATCGAAGTACCGGCAAACACAAAGATATCTATTAAAGGTATCGATAAAGAACGTGTTGGAGCATTAGCTGCAAACATTCGTGCTGTACGCTCTCCTGAGCCTTACAAAGGAAAAGGTATTCGCTACGAAGGTGAATATGTTCGTCGTAAAGAAGGTAAAACAGGTAAATAATGCCGCGTAGGCAAAAGAAAGGAGTGACCGTAGGTGATTACTAAGCCAGATAAGAACAAAACACGTAAGAAGAGACATGCTCGTGTCCGTTCAAAAATTACTGGAACTGAAACTCGTCCTCGTTTGAACGTTTTCCGTTCTAACAAAAATATCTACGCTCAACTTATCGATGACGTGAACGGTGTTACTCTAGTAAGTGCATCTTCTCAAGATAAAGATTTCGATCTAGACTCAGCAGCTACTATCGATGCAGCAGCAAAAGTTGGAGAACTAGTTGCGAAACGTGCAGTAGATAAAGGAATGAAATCCGTGGTATTTGACCGTGGAGGATATTTATATCATGGCCGTATCAAAGCTTTAGCTGAAGCAGCTCGTGAAAACGGCTTAGAATTTTAATAAAAAAAGGAGGGACAATCCAGATGCGTCGTATTGATCCAAGTAAACTAGAATTTGAAGAACGCGTAGTTACAATCAATCGTGTTGCGAAAGTTGTTAAAGGTGGACGTCGTTTCCGTTTCGCTGCTCTTGTTGTAGTAGGCGACAAAAACGGTCACGTTGGTTTCGGAACTGGTAAAGCTCAGGAAGTACCTGATGCAATCCGTAAAGCGATTGAAGATGCGAAGAAAAATCTAATTGAAGTTCCTATGGTTGATGGTACTACACCTCACCTAGTAACTGGACGATTTGGTGCTGGTCAAATCCTGATCAAACCTGCTTCTGCGGGTACAGGAATTATTGCCGGTGGACCTGTTCGTGCCGTACTTGAATTAGCTGGTGTTCAAGATATCCTATCTAAATCTTTAGGATCTAACACTCCAATTAACATGGTTCGCGCTACTATCGAAGGTTTAAAACAATTAAAGCGTGCTGAAGACGTTGCAAAATTACGTGGTAAATCAGTAGAAGAGATATTAGGATAAGGGAGGGATAACGATGGCTAACAAACTAGAAATTACCCTCACTCGCAGTACAATCGGTCGTCCACAAGATCAACGTAAAACTGTTGAAGCTTTAGGACTTCGCAAAATGCATCAAACAGTTGAACAACAAGATAATGCTGCTATCCGCGGTATGATCAACAAAGTTGCTCACCTTGTAACGGTTACAGAAAAATAATCGATTTCTTTCGAAAAAAAGGAGGTGCCGACATGAAATTACATGAGTTAAAGCCTACAGAAGGTTCACGTAAGGTCCGCAATCGTGTAGGACGTGGTATTGGTTCAGGTAATGGAAAGACTTCTGGTAAAGGTCATAAAGGACAAAACGCTCGTTCAGGTGGCGGAACTCGTCCTGGCTTTGAGGGTGGTCAAACACCATTATTCCAACGTCTACCAAAACGTGGATTCACGAACATCAATCGTAAAGAATATGCAATCGTCAACCTTGACGCATTGAATCGCTTCGAAGATGGTACAGAAGTTACTCCAGCTCTACTTGTAGAAACTGGCGTAGTGAGTAACGAAAAAGCGGGAATTAAGATTCTTGGTAAAGGTTCAATCGAGAAAAAGCTTACAGTAAAAGCACAAAAATTCTCAACCACTGCTAAAGAAGCTATCGAAGCTGCTGGCGGTACATCCGAGGTGATCTAATGTTTCAAACTATCTCCAATTTTATGCGCGTGGGTGATATAAGAAATAAAATTATTTTCACCCTTCTAATGTTAATAGTCTTTCGTCTTGGTACCTTCATTCCGGTGCCAAACGTAGACGCTAATGTATTGAAAATGCAAGACCAGGCAGGAATTCTCGGATTCCTTAATACATTTGGTGGCGGTGCACTGCAAAATTTCTCCATCTTTGCGATGGGAATTATGCCTTACATTACTGCTTCAATCATCGTACAACTCCTGCAAATGGATGTTGTTCCGAAGTTTACAGAGTGGTCTAAGCAAGGTGAAGTCGGACGCCGAAAATTAGCTCAGTTCACACGATATTTCACCATCGTTCTCGGATTCATCCAAGCTTTAGGTATGTCCTATGGTTTTAATAGAATATATGGTGGAATGCTTATCCAGAGCCCAGGAGTTAGTACGTACCTACTAATAGCGTTAGTTCTAACAGCTGGTACGGCTTTTCTTATGTGGTTAGGTGAACAAATCACGGCTAAAGGTGTCGGGAATGGTATATCGATCCTGATCTTTGCAGGTATCGTTGCTGCTATCCCTAACACAGTAAACCAAATCTATGCTCAACAAATTGAAGGGGCAGGCGAACAGCTCTTCCTTCGAATTGTGGTTCTTGCACTTCTTGTTTTAGCAGTTATTGCAATCGTGGTTGGTGTCGTGTTTATTCAACAAGCACTTCGTAAAATTCCGATTCAATATGCAAAACGTTTAGTGGGGCGTAGTCCGGTTGGTGGACAATCAACACATCTACCGTTAAAGGTAAATGCTGCGGGTGTTATTCCAGTTATCTTTGCGATATCTTTCATAATCACGCCACAGACCATTTCATCTTTCTTCGGAGAAAATGATGTGACAAGTACTATTCAGTACATCTTTGATTACACTAAACCAGTTGGTATGATCATCTATGTAGCTCTGATCGTTGCCTTTACGTATTTCTATGCTTTCATTCAAGTGAATCCAGAACAAATGGCTGAAAACTTGAAGAAGCAAGGTGGATATATCCCTGGTATTCGTCCAGGTAAAACCACACAAGAGTATCTCACTCGCGTTCTGTATCGTCTAACATTTGTTGGGGCAATCTTCTTAGCTGTCATCTCGATACTTCCTGTTTTCTTCATTAACTTTGCGGGATTACCTCCTGCAGCTCAAATCGGTGGAACAAGCTTGCTCATCGTAGTAGGGGTTGCACTTGAGACAATGAAGCAACTGGAAGCGCAGTTAGTGAAACGTCACTACAAAGGATTTATTAAATAAGAGGGTTTTCGGGAACGTTTTGTTCCTGAAGCCATTTTATAGACAATTAGGGGGAGTTCGAGAGTGAATATAGTTCTTATGGGCTTACCAGGCGCAGGAAAAGGCACTCAAGCTGAAAAGATCGTAGATAAATATGGTATCCCCCATATATCTACTGGCGATATGTTCCGTGCAGCTATTAAAGGCGGTACTGAACTAGGCTTGAAGGCTAAATCATTCATGGATAATGGCGACCTTGTTCCTGATGAAGTAACAATCGGTATCGTTCGTGAACGTTTAAGCAAAGAGGACTGTGAAAAAGGCTTCTTACTGGATGGGTTTCCAAGAACGGTTGCTCAGGCAGAAGCACTTGAAAACATCCTGGCTGATCTTGGTAAAAAAATGAATTATGTCATTAATATAAATGTAGATAAGGACATCCTGATGGAGCGCTTGACAGGTCGCAGGATCTGTAAAGAGTGCGGCGCTACTTATCATCTTGTCTTTAATCCGCCAACAGAAGAGGGCGTTTGTGATCGCTGTGGCGGCGAGTTATATCAACGCGCAGATGATAACGAAGAAACGGTTCAAAACCGTTTAGACGTAAACATCAAGCAAACTCAACCACTATTGGCTTACTACGAAGACAAAGGCTATCTGAAAAACATTGACGGTCAACAAGACATCCATAGAGTGTTTGATGACATTGATGAACTACTTGGAGGCCTTTCATAATGATCATTTCTAAAACTCCGAGAGAGATTGAGATTATGCGGCAAGCTGGAAAGATTGTGGCATTAACTCATGCGGAATTGCAAAAGCATATTTCTCCGGGAATATCGACGAAGGAATTGGATGCAATTGCTGAAAAATTCATTCGTAAACATGATGCAATTCCATCTTTTAAAGGGTATAATGGGTTTCGTGGCAGCATCTGTGCTTCCGTCAACAATGAGTTGGTTCATGGAATTCCAGGCGATCGGGTTTTAAAAGATGGCGATATAATCAGCATCGATATCGGTGCTAAATATAACGGTTATCACGGTGACTCGGCTTGGACATATCCAGTTGGAACAATAGATGATGAAACCCAGAAGCTTCTGGATGTTACGGAAGAGTCATTATTTCTGGGACTTAAGGAAGCTAAACCAGGCGAGCGTCTGTCGAATATCTCTCATAGTATACAAACATTTGTTGAGGCTAATGGCTTTTCTATCGTTCGAGAGTATGTGGGGCACGGAGTTGGTCAAGACTTACATGAGGACCCGCAAATTCCTCATTATGGACCACCCAACAAAGGTCCTCGTTTAAAGCCTGGCATGGTACTGGCTATTGAACCAATGGTTAATGCAGGAAGTCGATATGTTAGAACGTTATCAGATAACTGGACAGTCGTCACAGTAGATGATAAAATGTGTGCGCACTTTGAACACACCATTGCAATTACTGAAGACGGCTATGAGATATTGACGAAAGCCTAAGTGAAGGTGATTGGATTGATCGACTCAGATTCGACGATTCCGAGGATCGGCCAGATTGTTCAAACCCTTAAAGGGAGAGAAACAGGAAGCTACTCGGTCGTTGTTCAGCAATTGGATGAACGTTTTGTACTCATAGCAGATGGAGATCGAAGAAAGTTTGATCGCGCCAAGCGAAAGAACATCGCTCATCTTCACTTGTGTGACTATGTTTCTCCAGAAGTTCAAAACAGTATTATAGAAACAGGAAGAGTTACGAACGGTAAACTGCGTTATGCTGTTTCAAAGTTTGTTAACGAAGTTTTAAATGATGAGAAGAAGGGAGACATGTTCGATGGCTAAGGATGATGTAATTGAAGTTGAAGGTAAGGTCGCTGAGACTTTGCCCAATGCGATGTTTAAGGTAGAATTAGAAAATGGTCATACAGTACTGGCGCATGTTTCAGGAAAGATCCGTATGCATTTCATTCGTATCCTACCTGGTGACAAGGTAACAGTAGAATTATCACCGTATGACTTAACTCGTGGTAGAATCACTTATCGTTATAAATAATCTATTGCACTCCGTACTATTAAGGAGGTTAGAATAAGATGAAAGTTAGACCATCTGTTAAGCCAATCTGCGAAAAATGTAAAGTTATTCGTAGAAAAGGTAAAGTCATGGTTATCTGTGAAAACCCTAAACACAAACAAAAACAAGGCTAATCTTAAAGGAGGTGCGCTATCACTATGGCACGTATTGCTGGTGTAGACATTCCACGTGACAAACGTGTTGTCATTTCATTAACATACATCTACGGTATTGGTAAAAATACTGCAGCGAAAATCTTATCTGAAGCTGGTGTATCTGAGGATACTCGCGTTCGCGATCTTACTGACGACGAACTAGGAAAGATTCGTGATATCGTTGATAAATTAAAAGTAGAAGGTGATCTTCGTCGTGAAGTATCACTAAACATCAAACGTCTTATGGAAATCGGTTCATACCGCGGTCTTCGTCACCGTCGTGGACTACCTGTTCGTGGACAACATACGAAGAACAATGCTCGTACACGTAAAGGTCCTCGTAAGACTGTAGCTAACAAGAAAAAATAATAGGTAAAGGAGGTTACTTCTTAGTATGGCACGTAAAACAAACACTCGTAAACGTCGTGTGAAAAAGAATATCGAAGCTGGTATTGCACACATTCGTTCTACATTCAATAACACAATCGTAACTATTACTGATGTTCACGGAAATGCTATTGCTTGGTCAAGTGCAGGTTCACTAGGATTCAGAGGTTCTCGTAAATCCACTCCATTCGCAGCGCAAATGGCAGCTGAAACTGCAGCGAAAGCTTCTCAAGATCATGGTTTAAAAACTCTTGAAGTAACAGTTAAAGGTCCTGGTGCTGGTCGTGAAGCAGCTATCCGTGCTCTTCAAGCAGCAGGTCTAGAAGTTACTGCAATCAGAGACGTTACTCCAGTTCCTCATAATGGATGCCGTCCACCAAAACGTCGCCGCGTTTAATTTTTCTGTATAAATTTTGTATCGTTGTCTATAATGGGATATGATACAAGATACGTTCATTCAGAAAAGTAACCAGTTGTTGGTGCACAATAGGGAACGTAAACATGGGGAATTTCGGACTTTAACTTATTTAGCCCGGAGTTTCGACGTTTTGAAGGAGGGTAAATATTAATGATCGAAATTGAAAAGCCAAAAATTGAAACGGTTGAGATCAGCGATGATGCCACATATGGAAAGTTCGTCGTAGAACCACTTGAGCGTGGATATGGTACAACTTTGGGTAACTCCTTACGTCGTATCCTACTATCGTCACTCCCAGGTGCTGCTGTCACATCTATTCAAATAGATGGAGTACTGCATGAGTTTTCAACAATTGAAGGCGTCGTAGAGGATGTCACATCCATCATTTTGAATATCAAGAAGCTAGCGTTGAAGATCTACTCTGATGAAGAAAAAACGCTTGAAATTGATGTGCAGGGCGAAGGAGTTGTAACGGCTGCTGATATTACTCATGATAGTGATGTAGAAGTGTTAAATCCTGATTTACACATCGCAACATTATCTAAGAGTGGACACTTCCGTGTGCGTTTAAGCGCATCACGTGGACGTGGATACAGACCAGCAGACCAGAACAAACGTGAGGATCTTCCTATTGGCGTGATCCCAATCGATTCTATTTACACTCCAGTTTCACGCGTTAACTATCAAATAGAAAATACTCGTGTTGGTCAAATGACGAACTACGATAAACTTTCTCTTGATGTATGGACTGATGGAAGTATTGGACCAAAAGAAGCGATTTCTTTAGGTGCTAAGATTCTAACAGAACACTTAAATATTTTCGTTGGCCTTACAGATGAAGCGCAGAATGCTGAAATCATGGTAGAAAAAGAAGAAGACCAAAAAGAGAAAGTTCTTGAGATGACGATCGAAGAATTAGATCTTTCTGTTCGTTCTTATAACTGCCTGAAGCGTGCTGGAATCAATACTGTTCAAGAGCTTGCTAACAAGACAGAAGAAGATATGATGAAAGTGCGTAACTTAGGACGTAAATCACTTGAAGAGGTTAAAGTTAAACTTGAAGACCTTGGACTTGGCTTACGTAAAGACGACTGATAACATCTTCTTTCATATATAGATTCAACAAAGGAGGGAACCCTTAATGGCTTACAGAAAGTTAGGACGTACCAGTGCTCAACGTAAAGCAATGCTACGTGATTTAGCTACAGACCTAATCATTAACGAGCGTATCGAAACAACTGAAACTCGTGCGAAAGAGCTTCGTTCAGTTGTGGAAAAAATGATCACTTTAGGTAAACGTGGTGACATTCACGCGCGTCGTCAAGCTGGTGCATTCATTCGTAAAGAAGTTGCAAACGCTGAAAACAACCAAGATGCTTTACAAAAGTTATTCTCTGACATCGCTCCTCGTTACACAGAGCGTCAAGGCGGATATACTCGCATTATGAAGGTTGGTCCTCGCCGTGGTGACGGTGCTCCAATGGCAATCATCGAATTAGTTTAATAATTCGTGACTTCTAACATTAAGGGCAGGACAGTTAATCCTTAACTGCTTCTTTGCCCTTTTTGTATAAGTGCATGTTGATGAAAAGCAGAGCGTTACGATGAGCAGCTCCGGCTGACTCGTCTAGCTCGTGCATCCCTTCCAACTTCTATTTTCATAGAAGCTGTTCAGTGGTTGAACAAGAAAAGATCTCTTTTCTTTGGTCGGGGTGCAGGCTTTTTTTTTATATGCAGAGATTTTTTGAGCAGAGCTGAGTATGGAAGAGCGTAGAGGAGGATACAGAAATTGAAGGAAATTATTAAAGTAGACGATGTACATTTCAGATACCCTGATCAGAATTCCTTCGCCCTTGAAGGCATTAGTTTGACTGTCAATCAAGGTGAATGGTTAGCGATTGTCGGTCATAACGGATCCGGTAAGTCGACTCTTGCCAAAATGTTGAATGGGCTTCATTTTCCTGAAAAAGGGAGGGTAACGGTGGACGGGATCGCTCTTGAGGAGAGCTCTATTTGGGACATCCGTTCAAAGCTGGGTATGGTTTTTCAGAATCCCGATAATCAATTTGTTGGTGCTACAGTAGAAGATGATGTGGCTTTTGGGTTAGAAAACCATGGGGTACCTTATGAATCGATGGTACAGCGAGTCAATGATGCTTTAAAAAGTGTCCATATGGAAGATTTTCTTAATCAAGAGCCGCACCATTTATCAGGGGGTCAAAAGCAGCGTGTAGCGATTGCCGGGGTCGTAGCCCTTCAGCCATCGATCATCATCTTAGATGAAGCGACATCGATGCTTGATCCGAAAGGAAGAAAAGAAGTCCTTGAGACAGTACGTAAGCTGAAAGAGGAAGAAAACCTGACGGTGATTTCCATCACCCACGACCTGGAAGAAGCGACAAAAGCCGATCGAATGATTGTTTTAAATCAAGGGATGGTCTTTAAAGAAGGAACCCCTGAAGAAATCTTCTTATTAGAGGATGAATTAATCAAGCTGGGCCTTGACTCTCCTTTTACAATAAAGCTTGCCGGAGCCCTTAAAGAAGCAGGGATACCCCTGTCTAAAACCTATTTTACAGAAGAAGAGTTGGTGGATGAATTATGCAAATCACATTTCAACAGGTAGAATACCGATATTCATTCAACACTCCATTCGAAAAACTTGCCCTTCAAGACATCGATCTTTCCATCCCGACAGGTCAATTTCTCGCGGTGATCGGTCACACCGGTTCAGGGAAATCAACACTCCTGCAGCATTTAAATGGACTGTTAAAGCCAACGGAGGGCCTTGTACAAGTTGGAGAGCATCAAATAAAAGCCAAACAAAAGGCAAAAAGCTTAAAGCCGGTCAGACAGAAGGTAGGCATCGTCTTTCAATTTCCTGAGCATCAGCTGTTTGAAGAAACCGTACTTAAAGACATCTGTTACGGACCAATGAACTTTGGAGTATCCGAAGAAGATGCGATAAGAAGAGCCAAGGAACTGATCGTAAAGGTTGGACTTTCAGAAGAAGTACTTACAAAATCCCCTTTTGATTTATCAGGGGGACAAATGAGACGTGTGGCCATTGCAGGTGTACTTGCAATGAATCCTGAGGTCATTGTCCTCGATGAACCTACTGCGGGACTCGATCCAAGGGGTCAACGTGAAATCATGGACATGTTCTATGAGCTTCATAAAGAAAAAGGACTGACGACCATTCTCGTCACCCATAGCATGGAAGACGCTGCTCATTATGCAGAAGAGATTGTGATCATGCAGAAAGGCCGTCTTAAGAGAAAAGGAAGTCCTGAGGAGATATTCTCTTCGGCGGACGAACTGTTTGAGATGGGATTGGACGTGCCCGACGTCGTTCGTTTTCAATATCAATTTGAACACAAATCAGGAAAGAAGCTACCGAAAACCTGTTTAACGATAGAAGAATTAGCTTCAGCCATCCGTACAGTCAGTGACGGAGGTGCAGTCCTATGATGGAGAAAATGATCTTTGGTCGCTACGTACCTGCTAAATCCATCCTTCATCAGATGGATCCGAGGGCAAAACTTTTATTTATCTTTGGATTTATATGTGTCGTCTTTCTCGCAAATAATTTTGTTACGTATGGATTGCTCGGTCTTTTTACGTTTAGCGCACTCATTCTTTCTAATCTTTCCTTGCGTTTTATTATCGGCGGATTGAAGCCTATCCTATGGTTGATTTTGTTTACGTTCTTTTTACACGTGTTTTTCACCAAGGAAGGCCCCGTCATCCTGAACTTAGGCGTATTATCTGTTCATGAAGAGGGGTTAAGGCAGGGGATATTTATTTCTTTACGATTCTTTTATTTGATTCTCGTCACGTCTTTATTAACGCTGACGACCTCCCCCATCACGATTACGGACGGTCTCGAGACGCTTTTGAACCCATTGAAAAAAGTGAAGTTTCCCGTTCATGAGCTGGCTCTTATGATGTCGATTTCCTTAAGGTTCATTCCGACTTTGATGGAGGAAACGGATAAAATCATGAAGGCACAAATTGCAAGGGGGGCTGAGTTTTCTTCCGGTCCTATCAAAGATCGGATCAAAGCCATCATCCCTTTACTGATCCCCCTTTTCGTCAGTGCCTTTAAACGTGCAGAGGACCTGGCAACAGCCATGGAAGCAAGAGGGTATCAAGGCGGAGAAGGAAGGACGAAATACCGGCTGTTATCCTGGCACAAGAAAGATACAGGGTCTTTAGTGGTACTGGCCTTTCTAACAGTTGTATTAATTATTTTTAGAGGCTAACGGGGGTGTCATGTATGCAGAGAGTGAAGTGTACCATCGCTTATGATGGCACCTATTTTCATGGTTATCAGGTACAACCCAACCAGCGAACCGTCCAGGGGCTCATAGAAGATATTCTGTCTACGATCCATAAAGGGGAAAGAATCCGGATCAGTGGGTCGGGGCGGACCGACGCAGGTGTTCATGCGAATGGTCAGGTTTTTCATTTTGATACACCTTTATCCATCCCTGAAGAGAAATGGCCGGTCGTGCTGAATACACGCTTACCGGATGAAGTAACCGTTAAAGAAGCTGAGTTTGTTCCAACCGAATTCCACTCAAGGTTCTCTGTCGTACAGAAGGAATATCGCTACCGTGTGTATACGGGAGAGTCGAGAAGTCCGTTTAACCGTCACTTCTCCCTTCATTATCCCTACACTTTATCTGTGACGGATATGGAGCATGCTGCACAGCTTCTAATCGGAGAGCACGACTTCACGAGCTTTTGTTCGGCTAAGACGGAAGTAGAAGATAAAGTAAGAACGATTCACCATATTGAGATTCAAGAACATGAAGAAGAAATCATTTTTTCTTTTGTAGGAAATGGATTTTTATACAATATGGTGAGGATACTGGTGGGTACCTTATTAGAGGTAGGCTCCGGGGATTTACCGGTAGAGAAGATCCATGAAATACTGGAAGCACGGGATCGCAATAGGGCAGGGAAGACAGCGCCACCCCATGGGTTATATCTGTGGAAGGTTGATTATGAACCTAATCTTAAATAGGAATTTATATTCCTTTCAAAAAAAATACTAAAACAACTAATCCTGGTGTAACATTCTCTTGACAATAGTCTGGGAACAAGATAATATAGCATATGGTATGTTATTAACCCCACGATAAGCCCCGGAAACTTATTGTGATTAGAAAATAAATACTACGGATTCATTAAATAGGAGGTTAAATCATGCGTACAACGTATATGGCAAAAGCCAACGAAATCGATCGTAAATGGTTCGTTGTAGATGCTGAAGGCAAAACTCTAGGACGTTTAGCTAGTGAAGTTGCTTCAATTCTACGCGGAAAACACAAACCAACATTCACACCACATGTTGACACTGGTGATCATGTAATCATTCTTAATGCTTCAAAAATTGAACTAACTGGTAAAAAGTTAACGGATAAGATCTACTACCGTCACACTAATCACCCAGGTGGTTTAAAACAACGTACAGCATTAGAAATGCGTACAAACTACTCAGAGAAAATGTTAGAGCTTACTATCAAAGGTATGCTTCCAAAAGGTTCTCTAGGTCGTCAAATGTTCAAGAAATTACATGTATATGCTGGAGCAGAGCATAAGCATCAAGCACAACAACCTGAAGTTTACGAACTTCGTGGATAATTAATAAGAGGAGGTTATTATCTTGGCTCAAGTTCAATATTACGGAACTGGTCGTCGTAAGAGCTCAGTAGCTCGTGTACGTTTAGTACCAGGTAACGGAAACATTGTTATCAATGATCGTGAAGTAGAAGTATATATCCCATTCGCAGCACTAAGAGAAGTAATTAAGCAACCACTAGTTGCAACTGAAACTCTTGGTAACTATGACGTATTAGTAAACGTTCATGGTGGAGGCTATTCTGGTCAAGCTGGTGCGATCCGTCACGGAATCGCTCGTGCTTTACTACAAGCAGACCCTGAGTACCGTGGATCTCTAAAACGCGCTGGATTATTAACTCGTGACTCTCGTATGAAAGAGCGTAAAAAATACGGTCTTAAAGGTGCACGTCGCGCGCCACAATTCTCTAAGCGTTAATTATTATTTCAAACAAAAGCTCAATCGATTCTTATCGGTTGGGCTTTTTTGTTTGTAAAATTGGTGGTTTGAGGGAAGGACCTGCGATTTCATCTTAAATCTGTACCTGAATCCCTTTATACCAGGAAAATACTCTGCAAGAAGGCTGAATGTGGAGGTCCGTCCCTTAAAAAAATTGGTAACAGTTACTCGAATGAAGTGTTGTGTTAAGTAGGAAAATACGTTCAAAGGGGTGGATGACTTTTGAACGTTATTACAACTTTCAATACAAAGAGAAGAGAAAAGCAAATCAAGACGGAAAGAACATTGCTGAAAGAGATTTCGATTAAAATGCTTCAGGAGAGTGTCCGGAAGCATTTTGGATATATAAAGGTTCAAGGCGGCGTATTCATGCAGCAGGGCTTCGATGAGGCATGCTTTGATGTGGCCATTGAAGCCTATCTGCTCGGTGGAAAGGTCAGCAAGTTTGGTTATACGGGTGAATCCGCAGACCTCGTGAAAAAGCGGTGCGAGGAAGAATTAAAACACTTTATTGATACCCTATATAATTTTTGGCTGTATTGGTCAGAGATGGGCGTCTCTAATCAAGTGGATGAATCCTTTTATTTCTGCTGCGAGCACTATGTGGAAACATGGTGGTCAGAAGGGTATGAAAAGGGGATCAAGCGTCATAAACTGCGTTTGAATTAATCATTTCAGTTCTAAAAATCATTCTCGTCCCATATTTTTTAGTAAGGACAGCGGAGCTATAAAGAGGTTTTACTCCGGGTTGAAACTGAAATGGGAGGACTGGAATGATTCAGAAACTAAAGATTATCGGGATGATTTCTGCACTGGCGATATTATTATTCATTATTCAATATAAGATTCTGGACAAGGATACGTGGGATTCCTGGAATCTCCCCTTATCAGGTAAAATCATCTATATAGATCCCGGACATGGCGGGCCGGACGGTGGGGCTGGTGATCAGGATGCCCTTGAAAAGGACATCGCTTTAAATGTGTCTCTGATGATAAGGGATTATCTCCAGGAACAAGGGGCTCTCGTGATCCTGACACGTGAAAAAGACGAAGATCTTGCCGATGAAGGAACCAAAGGATACAGCCGCCGGAAAGTGGAGGATTTAAAGAAGAGGCTAAGCTTAATCAATGATTCTGAAGCAGACTTATTTTTAAGTATCCATCTGAACTCCATCCCATCTGCTAAGTGGAGCGGTGCCCAAACATTCTATAATCCAAAGTATAAAGAAAATAAAGCCCTTGCAAAAGCCATTCAAGGAGAGCTTACACGTAATTTAGAAAACACGACACGTGAAGCGAAGGGCATTCAAAATGTGTATATCTTAAAACACGCCAAAAAGTCAGGAGCCTTAGTGGAAATCGGGTTTTTATCCAATCCGGGCGAGCGGGCTAACTTACTTAAAGAAGACTACCAGCAAAAAATCGCTGCCTCTGTATACCAGGGAGTTCTCGATTATTTAACAATGGAAGATGAAGACGAAGAAAAGGCTGACGAGGAATAACCTCTCAGCTTTTTTTAGTGAATGCTTTTATTATTCAACAAAAGCATTCAAAACCTTTTGATCATTCATTCAACTGAGAATATGTTATACTGAAAGAAGATTGGTTGAAAACGAATACATAGAAAAGGGTGGTTATTCATGTTAACTGAACAACAGACACGGGAACTTTTATTTGGATTAAAAGATCCTTTTTTAAATAAAACGTTAGAAGAAACAAATGGTATCGCAGAAATTTCAATTAAGGAAGAAAAGAAGCATGTAAGCGTGAAGATCGCCATTGCCAAGACAGGTACTGGTGAACAAATGCAATTCCAACAAAAGATCGTACAAGTCTTAAAGGATAACGGAGCGGAATCTGTCGGGATCCGGTTCACGGAGCTTCCACAGGAAGAGCTTGAAAAGCATAGAGGATCCGGTGGACAAGGAACGGATCTTTTATCACCTGCAAGTAAAACAACCTTTATCGCGATTGCCAGCGGAAAAGGCGGAGTAGGAAAATCGACGGTTTCTGTTAACTTAGCTGTGTCGTTGGCCCGTCAAGGCAAAAAAGTCGGGCTCGTGGATGCAGATATTTACGGGTTCAGTGTTCCGGATATGATGGGAATCGTGAAACGACCGGTTGTTCGGGGAGAAAGAATTATTCCGGTAGAACGTTTCGGTGTAAAAGTCATCTCTATGGGCTTCTTTGTAGAAGACAATGCCCCTGTTATTTGGAGAGGGCCGATGCTCGGGAAAATGCTGAATAATTTCTTCTCAGAAGTAGAGTGGGGAGAGCTGGACTACTTGCTATTGGACCTGCCGCCGGGAACAGGAGACGTTGCCCTTGATCTTCACACGATGCTTCCGCATTGTAAGGAGATCATCGTAACGACGCCGCATCCAACAGCAGCATTCGTAGCGGCTCGAGCAGGCGCCATGGCCCTCCAAACCGATCATGACATTCTCGGTGTGGTTGAGAACATGTCCTATTTCGAAAGTAAATTAACAGGCGAAAAAGAATTCGTATTCGGTCAAGGTGGAGGAGAGAAGCTGACGGAAGAACTCCGTACCGATTTATTAGGCAAGCTTCCCCTTCAACAGCCTGATTGGAACGAAGAGGATTTTGCTCCTTCCATTTACGCAGAGGACCACCGTTTAGGGCAGATCTATGGTGACATCGCTCATAAAGTGATTGAAAAACTCTCTTAATGAAATGTATAAAAGGACAAATGCGTTGGAATCTCCACGCATTTGTCCTTTTTAAATCTTATTGGCTTCCGCCGCCACTGCCTGTACCACCAGTATCCTCAGATCCGCCTTGTCCCCCGGAAGAGGATTCTTCACCTCCACCTCCACTTTTACCGCCGTCTTTCATTTCTCCGGCAGCCTTCAACAATACATCCTGAAGTTTAGCCTTAAACAGAGGGCTTTCAAATGTTTCCGTAATGACTTTTTGCAGATGCTCCCTATATTCTTGGCTTTTTAATGCTTCAGTCAGTTCCTTCTTGAATTCAGGGTCCTTAAACAGATCCATCATCATTTTTTGATACTCAGGATCCTTCATGAGGTCTTTGAGCAATTTTTCATTTCCATCCTTCATGCTTTTCGCCATCGCTTCGGCAAACTTAGGGTCTTCGAAGGATTTCTTCCAGAATTCAGTTCCTTTTTCAGAGGTCAACGTCTTTGAAATCGTATCCGTCACAACCCCTTGGTCCATAATAAGCTCTGATTTCATTTTTTCATCAGACATGACTTCTTGAATCGCTTTTTTACCATCATCTGTCTTCAATATATCGACAACCATTTTCTTGGTTTCTTCATAATCCATTTTGCCACTGCCTGTATCCCCACCACCGCCACAAGCGGATAGAAGAAAAATCGTCAGTAGAAAAAGAAAGGAATATCTTTTCATGGGTAGGCTCCTTCCATACAAATTCCCTTACCCTTAATATGAGAAATAACGAAAAAAATATGCACAAGGAAAATTGGAACCTGGATTTTTTACAGTGGCGTTGGTACAATCAAAAGAGTGTATATTTTTTTATTTGGAGGAAAATAGAAGTGACCATCCGCAATTGGATTCGTTTTTTCATTCATACGTTAGTGATCGGTGGAGCTGTGACTGCCACCGCCGCACTTCTCATTAGATGGGATCAGTTCGGCCCATACGTTCAAGACGGGAACGTGATTGGCATATTATCAAGTCTACTTTGGTTTATATTTGTAGGTTTCACATTTAGTGTAATCAGTCAGATGGGGTATTTTGCTTATTTAACCATCCATCAATTTGGGATGGGAATGTTTAAGGGCTTATGGAATCCTGTTCAAGTGGTCCTGATTGCTCTAGTCCTGTTTGATTTAATCTACTTCCGATTCAGAGCTTTCGCTGAAGAAGGCGAGTCGTATACGCCTTATATTTTTCTGGGAATCGGCATCCTGGTCGTTGGCTTAATCGTAGCTTATATGAAGAATCAGCAATCAGAAGCCAAGACGAACACCTTTGTGTCTGCCTTATTCTTTATGATTGTGGTAACGACACTGGAGTGGCTGCCGGTCCTACTGGTGAATTCCGTTAAATGGTTGTACCTTATGCTGCTGGCCTTATTGGCATGTAATGCATTCCAGCTTCTGCGTCTTCCTAAATATATCGAGAAGTCCCAATTGGAAAGACAACATAAGCAGCCAACGAAGAGTTAAAATAAATAAAAGCCCGCTGATGAGATCCCTTCATCAGCGGGCTTTTATTATTGTATGAGGGAAGACTTGGCATCCCCGTTTGAAATCATGTCTGAAACCGTAATGAAGTTCCCTTTTCCTTTCAACTCCTTCACGATGTTCGGTAAAGCGGATTTCGTTTGTTTAGCGGAATCCGATGCGTGAAGGAGAATGATGTCCCCTTTTTTTGCTTTCTTCACATTATTGATGATTTCATCTACACCAGGATTCGTCCAATCTTTAGAGTCTACACTCCAGTGAACCACTGTAAGTCCAAGAGAGTCAGCTACCTTTAATGTTTCTTTATCAAAGTGACCGGTTGGCACGCGTAATAACTTCACATCTTTTACATTCAGCTTCTTAAAAACGGTATCTGCTTTTAAAATGTCCTGCTTGATCTTATTCGGTTGCATATCCGTATAATCGGAATAGGCATAGCCAAGATTTCCGATTTCATATCCCTGCTTCACGATTTGTTCCACTAAATCAGGGTGTCTTTCCGCCCAGGCTCCGGAAAGAAAGAAGGTAGCGGACTGGACATTCATCCTCTTTAATTCTTCAAGGATCGGCCCCGCTTTTTCATCTCCCCAACCAATATTGAATGTAATCGCGACTCCCTTTTCCCCTTTGTAGATCGCTTTCGGTCCATCCTTCGTACTAAAAACAGAAAGAGTCGAAAGGTTACTGCTATATACAAACAAGGCAGTGAAAAATGAAATCACGATAATCAGACTGATTTGCTTTAACTTCTTAGCATGAACTGTGTGAAACGTATTCAATATTTCATCCCTCCGTTCAACCGTCTATCTCTACTAAAGATATGCATGTCCCCGGAAAAAATATCTATCTTATAAAAAAATGATTATAAATTTCTTTTAATGGAAAAAACTACAAATACAAACATTAAGGGGTGACATACTTGCTGGGGTTAATGATTAATGACAGAGAGAAACAAGAAATAGAGTATTTGCTAAAAAGAGAAATGGATGAAATACTGTTCGATCTAAAAGATTCTCGAATTGATCATATCGTTAAGAGAGCAATGGATGAACGGTACAAAATCTTATTTTCACTCTTTAAAAGGTTTGCCAGTCATAAGGAATGTCTAAAGTATATGAAGACGGCAGCCAAGAAAGAAACATACTGATAAAAATCAGCTTCCGTACGTATCCGAACGGGAGCTTTACTATTTATGCCATAGTAGGGAATGGAGGGAGCGGCTAACTGAATGAAAAAAGGCGGGGGTGTAAAAGAGGTAATGTGTTTGAAATATTTTTTTGAAAAAAGTTCATGAAATGTATTGACCCCTCCCGATAAACTTGGTATATTAATAAACGTCGCTGAAACGCAATGAATTATTTAGAAGAAACACCAATAAATAATTCCGAAAAACAGTTGACACCGCATAAGGATATGTGGTAAATTAATAAGGTCGCTCCAAACGGAGTCACTAAAACATTGAACCTTGAAAACTGAACAAAACAAGACAATACGTCAACGTTAATTCTAGATTTATTTTTAAAGAGCTATTCAAACTTTTATCGGAGAGTTTGATCCTGGCTCAGGACGAACGCTGGCGGCG
>NZ_JBQPEO010000011.1:0-56365 GCF_052665285.1 Rossellomorea sp. DUT-2
TTGACATCAATTCTTTATCTAGTTTTGAAGGAACAATCCTTCAATTGAATATTCGTCTGGTGACAATGGCGAAGAGGTCACACCCGTTCCCATGCCGAACACGGAAGTTAAGCTCTTCAGCGCCGATGGTAGTTGGGGGATCTCCCCCTGTGAGAGTAGGACGTCGCCAGGCAAATGTAAAAGAGTAGCTCATTGAGTTACTCTTTTTTGTGGTCTGAATGTATGGAAATGATGTTTGGATTGAACATCAATCCTCTATACAGCTAAGCTTTGGAATAGTTGGTAATTATACAAGAGGTTAGGTGATATTTGATAAAAGACGCATATAACGAAAAATTGACGCAATAATGGCCGAAAACGACGCAAAAAATAAAAAAATGACGCAATAAAGGTCTAAACCGACGCATAAAATAACAAAACGACGCAATTATCACAAATCAAGGCAAAGTTATACCTATACAAACGGTACTAACACCGTTAAAACAGGCACACACGTCCATGATGCGTCACATTTTCACACAAAAACAACGTAACTTATACGATTTTGCAAGCTTCATAGCTTTCTATCAGCACCTACGGGACATACCACATCCATTATCCGACCAAATATAATGATCAACTTTCCAAATACCCAAAAATGATCTCCATTTCCCACCAATATCTTTTTTTCCGCAATCTTTTTTATAGAGACATACACAGACAGGGCGATTGTAACATAAGATAAATTACACTTGATTATTCTGTCAGTTTAAAAGTTTGGAATAATGTATACAATTGGTGGTTTTGAGGCAGAATAGGTTGTATGGAGGTGGAGAGCCCTATGTTAAATCCAGAGCGTAAGGCGGCTTTAGAAGAGTGTATCGTTTGTCACGTTGAAAAGAAGATTGGAATCCATCTATACACATCGTTTATCTGCACAGAATGTGAGAAAGAAATGGTTCAGACAGAAACAAATGATCCTTTGTATAAAACATTCGTTCAACGGTTAAAAAAAGTGAATACTCCTCAAATCTATTCATAACCAGGAAGTACATTTGGTTATGATTTTTTTTGATTTTAGTAGGTAAAAAGTTTTCCTTGTTCCCTGGAGCATCGAACAGCCTGGGTGTGATACGATATGAGTGAATATTTTTTATGAGGAGATTTAGATTATGAAACGAGATCAGGGGAGAACCCCTCTTATTGAGGCGATAGAGAAGCATCGGTCTGCCAAGCCTATCTCTTTTCATGTGCCGGGTCATAAAAGCGGTTTATTGATGGATGATCAATCATTTTATCAATCTGATGTTACAGAGTTAAGCGGATTGGATGATTTACATGATCCTCATGAGGCGATAGGTGAAGCGGAGGACTTGCTGACGGATGTATATGGGACGATGAATAGTTATTTTTTAGTGAACGGAAGTACAGTTGGAAATATTGCTGCCATTCTTGCTTCATGCTCACCGGGAGATCGCGTATTCGTTCAAAGGAATTGTCATAAGTCGGTATTAAATGGAATCAAGCTTGCTAAGGCTGTTCCTATATTAATAGAAACAGAGTGGAATGACGAGGGAAACGCCCTTGGTATCCGTCTAGACGCCCTGAAAGAAGCATTGAAGGCACTTCCCCGGGTGAAGGCGTGTGTCCTTACGTATCCAACTTATTATGGGTTCACGTACAATATTGATGAGATAATCGAAGAATTACATAAACATGATGTGACGTGTATCGTTGATGAGGCACATGGTGCTCATTTTACATTGGGCAGCCCTTTTCCGGTGTCTGCAATTGAATGTGGAGCGGATATTGTCGTCCATTCAGCTCACAAGATGCTCCCGGCCATGACCATGGGGTCGTATTTACACATCACAAGCCCCAGAGTGAGTGAGCGTAAAGTGAAAGAGTATTTAACTATGCTACAATCAAGTAGTCCATCGTATCCGATTATGGCATCCCTTGATTATGCTAGGTCCTATATCGGGACTTTTACAAAAGAAGATAAGGAACAGAACCTGAAAGAGATCAATAAGTTTGTACAAGCATTAGAGGGGAGTCATCCTCAACTCATTGTAAAGGGGTCGGATGATCCACTAAAGGTTGTCATGAAGCTTGCGGGGAGGTCAGGGTACACTCTACAACAGTTATTAGAGTCAGAGGGAGTTTATCCGGAGCTTGCTGACCCCGATTATGTACTGCTGATTCTTCCATTACTGAAGAAAGATCGATCTTTTCCTTATCAAGAAGCGATCAATCGAATACGCAGGGCATTAGGGAATGAACCGATAATAGAAAAGATAAAGATTCATGAAACAAATCGTTCAAATAACCAAGAGTTTTTTACTACATTGGCATTAAGCTTTGAGGATATGGAAGAGAAGGAGGAAGCACTCATTCCCCTTCGCGTAGCAGAAGGAGAAATTTCAGCGGGAATGGTCACTCCTTATCCACCGGGAATTCCTCTGTTGATTCCAGGAGAACGAATCACCTCTCAAGCCATTGAGCGCTTAACAGAGTATGTAAAGAATAAGGCAAACATTCAAGGTCATCACCGCTTAGGTGAAAATCGTTTGTTTGTGTACCGATAAGCAAGTGGAGGGAAAGACATGTCAAAAGGATTGTTTATTACAGTTGAAGGTCCTGAGGGAGCCGGTAAATCAACGATACTGACGGAACTATATAACCGATTATTACAGGAAGGCTTCAATGTCATTCAGACGAGGGAGCCTGGAGGCATTTCCATTGCTGAACAGATTAGAGAGGTCATTTTAAATACAGGCAACACGGAAATGGATAAACGGACGGAAGCTCTTTTATATGCTGCAGCGAGACGACAGCATTTGGTGGAAAAAGTGATTCCCGCACTTGAAGAAGGGAAGATTGTGATTTGTGATCGTTTTATTGATAGTTCCCTTGCTTATCAGGGGAATGCCCGTGGAATCGGTATGGAAGAGGTCATGGATATCAATCAATTTGCCATTGAGGATAAGATGCCGGATCTAACGTTATATTTTGATATCGATCCCGAAGAAGGGTTAAAGAGAATTGCGAAACATAATGGGAGAGAAGTGAACCGGTTGGATCTGGAATCGGTTGATTTCCATACGCGCGTCAGGGAAGGGTATCAGAAGTTAATAAAACAATATCCTGATCGTATTCAAGTCATCGATGCCAGCCAGAGCAAAGAAGCTGTATTTGGTGATGCATATGGTATCGTGACCGATTACTTAAACAAGTAAGTTTGGTTAAAATAAAAAGGCGGACTTCTAAGCGAAAATTGGTGCTAAGAAGTCCGCCTCTTTTTTGGATGAAACATGTATTGGGATCCTGTTCAATGATATAATAGAAGGAAGTATATGGCTTTAAAACGGAGGAATTGATTAATGAAGGTAATTATGGCAGTTGTACAGGATAAAGATAGCAATCGTTTGTCTAATGCCCTGATGGAACATAATTTTCGTTCGACGAAATTAGCAAGTACCGGCGGGTTTTTGAAGTCAGGGAATACCACGTTCATTATTGGTACAGAAGATATTCGTGTAGATAAAGCGTTACAGGTTATTAAAGAAAACTGTCAGTCACGGGATCAGATGGTGGCTCCTGTTTCTCCAATGGGTGGGAATGCAGATTCATACGTGCCTTACCCTGTTGAAGTAGCCGTTGGGGGAGCGACCGTATTCGTTCTTCCTGTAGAGCAATTCCATCAGTTTTAAAGTGAGGTTGAACCTATGAAAATTAACCAGGACCATCGGGTTTCTTTAGATAAAGTAACGAAAGACCAGAAATCTAAAGGAACAGGTCAAGTTAAATTCGGGCAGCTTGTTCATAAGCACGATCAGAAAATGCAGATGGAACAGCTCAGTAAACTGCTCGTCACAATAGAAGATGCCGGCAGTCGTTTAGCCAAATCAAGGTCATTTAAAGATCTTGCTAAATATAAAACATTGGTCAAAAAATTTGTGCGTGAGGCCGTAGATTTCGGGATGGATTTGAAGCAATCTCATACGTGGAATCAGTATGGTGAAGGCAGAAAGCTCAATATAGTAGAAACCATCGATCAACAGCTGGTTGACCTGACGGAAGATGTTTTAGATAAAGAAAAGAACTCCATTGATATTTTGGGGAAAATTGGAGAAATAAAGGGATTGCTTATTAATCTTTATATGTAAGAGAGTGATGTTAAGACATGTTGTTTGAAGAGATACAACCATTTCAGCCCGTCGTCCTTCAGATGCTTCAGAATAGTATTGTAAAGGATCGTGTCGCTCATGCTTATTTATTCGAGGGTGAAAAAGGGACACGAAAGAAAGAAATGAGCATCCTGTTTGCGAAAGCTTTGCTATGTGTGAACCGTGTAGATGGAAAGGCATGTGAAAGCTGCTCCAACTGCAGAAGGATCAATCATGGGAATCACCCGGACCTGCATCTGGTAGAGCCGGACGGTCTTTCAATCAAGAAGGATCAGATTAAAAGTTTGCAAGAAGAATTTTCGAAAACAGGTGTAGAATCCAAGAAGAAGATTTACATTATTGTTCATGGAGATAAGATGACAGCGAATGCGGCTAATAGCCTGCTCAAGTTTCTTGAAGAGCCGTTAGCTGATACCACAGCGATTCTCATCACAGAAAATATTCATCGCATATTGCCTACTATTCTTTCACGGTGCCAGACGATTTCCTTTAAGCCGTTACCGAAAGAACAGCTGACAAAACAGTTATTGGAAGAGGGGATCCCACCCCATTTTGCGACGCTTGCAGCCAACTTGACGAACCATTATGAGGAAGCTGTAGAAATATGTCAAAATGAGTGGTTTGCACAAGCAAGAATAATAGTGTTAAAATTATATGAAGTCCTCCAGAAAAGTCCCTTCCAAGCAATGGTCAAAATACAGGAGGATTTTGTACAGCACTTCAAAGAAAAAGATCAAGTCGATCGAGCATTAGATCTTTTACTTCTAATATATAAAGACTTACTTCATATCCAGTTAGGAAAAGAAGAACAGCTCGTGTACCCGGACCAAAAGGAAAACTGGAAATCAAACGCACTTCAAGTATCTACCAATCGTCTTTCTACTAATATGACGGCGATACTTGAAGCAAAACGCAAGTTAAACGCCAATATGAATTCGCAGCTGCTAGTAGAACAGCTTATGCTAAAACTGCAGGGGTGATGGTCCTTTGTACGATGTTGTAGGTGTACGCTTTAAAAAAGCGGGTAAAATCTATTATTTCGATCCGGGTGAATTGGATATTCACAAAGATTCTTATGTAATCGTTGAAACCGTTCGCGGGATCGAATTTGGAAAAGTAGTCGTAGAGAGAAAGCAAGTCGGAGAAAATGATGTAGTGCTTCCATTGAAAAAAGTGATTCGTATCGCTGATCAAAAAGATCGATTAATCGTAGATGAGAACAAATCATCTGCGACGGAAGCCTACAATGTATGTTGTGATAAAATTAATCAGCATCAATTAGATATGAAACTGGTAGATGTAGAGTATACATTTGATCGTAACAAAGTCATATTCTATTTTACGGCTGATGGACGAGTTGATTTCCGAGAGCTAGTAAAAGATTTAGCTTCCATTTTCCGTACGCGCATAGAACTTCGTCAGATTGGCGTTCGAGACGAAGCAAAAATGCTGGGTGGTATTGGTCCTTGTGGCCGCATGCTATGTTGTTCTACCTTTTTAGGTGATTTTGAGCCGGTATCCATCAAGATGGCGAAGGATCAAAATCTATCCCTTAATCCAACGAAGATTTCAGGTTTATGCGGACGTTTAATGTGCTGTCTGAAATACGAGAACGACGAGTATGAAGCAGCGAAAGCGGAATTACCAGATATCGGAGAAGTGATTAAGACACCTCATGGAAAAGGTAAAGTGGTAGGTCTTAATATTCTGGAACGTATTCTTCAAGTGGATATTAAAGAAGAAGAGCGGGTTCTGGAATTCACATTAGATGAAATCATGAACGTGGGTGCCGTATCATTCCAAGCCACAGAGTAACGGGGTGTAGTGTCGTGGATAAAAAAGAGTTCTTTGATTCAGTCAGTAACATGGAACAACAAATTGGTCATTTATATCATCAATTAGGTGAGCTCAAGCAATGTCTAGCTGAAATGTTGGAAGAGAATAATTCATTGAAGCTTGAAAATGAGCATTTGCGCCGTAGACTGGAACAAACAGAGAACTCACCAAAAAAGGTACAAACAAACAGCGATGCGGGTACAACGAGTGAGTCAGACTTAGAAGATAAAGCACTGGATATAGGAGAAGGGTATGACAACCTTGCTCGATTATACCAGGAAGGATTTCATATTTGTAATATACATTTCGGAAGTCCACGGAAGGATGAAGATTGTTTATTCTGCCTCTCATTCTTAAACAAGAAGTGAGGAAACCTTCATCCTTCTGAATAAAATACAGATGAAAAAGGACTGATCCATATATATGGGATTGGTCCTTTTTAATCGAAAAGCGGAGGGGCTTTGCCCAGGGGCGACAAGCATAAGACGAGTCTGCCGGAAAGGCGTACTTGTCCTTTTTGGCAGAATGGGCTTATGACCTCGAGCCCCTAAGCCCCGGAGCTGGACAAATCGAAAAGCGGAGGGGATTTGCCCTCCTATTTAAAACTTTAGAAACTACATATAATAGAAGAAAAAGTGGAGGAAAGGCATGGTCGAGTTAAAAGAAGATGAACGTTTAGATTATTTATTGGCTGAAAATATGAGGATCATTCAAAGTTCATCTGTTTTCTCCTTTTCAACAGATGCTGTACTATTGGCCCATTTCAGCTATTTACCGATTCACAAAGGGAAAGTGGTGGATCTATGTTCAGGTAACGGCATCATCCCCTTATTGCTAAGTGCGAGAACCAACGTTGACATTACGGGGGTGGAGATTCAAGAAAGATTATTTGATATGGCACAGAGAAGTGTCGAGTATAATGGCCGTCAAAATCAAATAACCATGAAGCTGGGGGATGTAAAGGAGATCGCTCAGCTCCTTCATCATTCACACTATGATGTCGTAACATGTAATCCTCCATACTTTAATACTCCACCCGGTGATAAAAGAAACGTAAACGAACACTATGCGATCGCCCGTCATGAAATCCTTTGTTCCCTTGAGGATACCATTCAAGCTTCAAGCTATCTTCTGAAGCAAGGAGGAAAGGCTTCCTTCGTCCATCGTCCAGGTCGCTTGATGGACATCCTCTCGTTGATGAGGAAGCATCGTCTCGAGCCGAAACGATTGCGCTTCGTATATCCGAAGCCGGGAAGAGAAGCTAACACCATCTTAATAGAAGGAATAAAAGATGGGAAACCGGACCTGAAAATCCTGCCACCCCTTTATGTGTACGATGAAGAGAACAAATATTCAACGGAAGTATATGATATGCTGTTTGGAAAGAATGAAGATAAGGACTAAAGAAATGAGGAGGTGAGCTATTCAATGAACCAACAGAAAAGCTTTCAAGATAGTGAAAAAGGAAGTTTGTATCTTGTCCCTACACCGATCGGGAATTTAGAGGATATGACGTTTCGGGCCATCCGCATGATGAAGGAAGCGGCAGTGATTGCGGCTGAAGATACAAGAAATACAAAAAAATTATGTAACTACTTTGAAATTGATACGCCGATCATCAGCTATCATGAGCACAATAAAGAAACGAGCGGACAGAAGCTGATTGAACGTATGGAAAGAGGCGAGCTCGTTGCCCTTGTAAGTGATGCAGGAATGCCATCCATTTCAGATCCGGGTTACGAACTGGTGAAAGAAGCAATCGATCACGAAATTGCTGTCATTCCATTACCGGGAGCGAATGCAGCTCTTACCTCTTTAATCGCTTCAGGATTGGCACCCCAGCCATTTTACTTCTATGGGTTTTTACATAGAGGGAAAAAAGACAAAAGAGCCGAGCTTGAAACATTAAAATCGGTGGAAGATACATTTATCCTGTATGAATCACCACACAGATTAAAAGAAACATTAAAAGAATTACATGCGGCTTTAGGGAATAGACAAATCGTTGTTTGTCGTGAGCTCACGAAGAAGTTCGAGGAATTCATCCGTGGATCCCTGGAAGAAGTAATGGAATGGGCAAATGATGGGGAAGTACGAGGCGAATTCTGCTTATTAATTGAAGGAGCGGGTCCGTTGGAAAAAGAAGAGGAAGAGGCCTGGTGGAGCCCCTACTCCCTTCTTGATCATGTGCAGCATTACATGAACGAAAAAAGCATGACCTCCAAAGAAGCCATCAAACAAGTATCAAAAGACCGCTCCCTTCCAAAACGGGAAGTTTATCAAGCTTATCATGTTGAATAGAAAAGTGCAGAGATGTGAAATCAAAAAAAGGACCGAGTCTAAATCGACTCGGTCCTTTGATATATGAACAACAAATTATTTTGTTTGTAGTGAATCCTGGATTTCTTTTAGTAATTGATCTGCACCTTCACGGCTAAGAACCAATTTACCGTTAGCAAGCTTGATGTTATCATCAGAAACTTCACCAGTGATTTGGCAAGTCATGCTTGGCTTATACTTCTTTAGGATGATTCTTTCGTCATCCACATAGATTTCTAAAGCATCTTTCTCAGCAATACCTAATGTACGACGTAATTCGATAGGAATAACGACACGGCCTAATTCATCAACTTTTCTTACAATACCTGTAGACTTCATTTGAAAATCTCCTCCAAATAAATATTATTTATATCTCTCTAGTTCGTCAATATTCGACAAATTTCTTTTGTTGTTTCTATCATACCAACGATTAGAAGTATCGTCAATAATTATATCTGTAAATTATTAAGAAAAAATGGATAAAAAAATGTTGTTTTAATAAGGTTTACGGTTTGTTGTAAAAAATTGTATTACCAATTAAATATTATTGTAATGAAAGTAATAAGTGAGAGAAATGTCGAATTATCTTTATTTAACCTATTCATTCGACAAAATTAGACAAAAATCTTCACTGGTTTCGACAATATTAAGATTCAACATTGTTTAGTTGCAGAAACCCTGTATTTTAGGTATATTTTGATGAGATAAGAGGTTAAGATGATAGGTAAGGCGCAGGTAATGGATGTACGTAACAATTATGCCACTATAAACCATACGGAGGCTCCTATGGCTTTATGGGGGTAGATAAAAAAAGAGGAGGAACAGAAAGTGGAAGAAAAGTTAAACACCTTCTATATTACAACACCGATTTATTATCCAAGTGGAAATTTACATATTGGACATGCTTACACCACGGTTGCTGGTGATGCGATGGCCCGTTATAAGAGAATGCGTGGATTCGACGTCATGTACCTGACGGGAACGGACGAGCATGGACAGAAAATTCAACGTAAAGCTCAGGAAGAAGGTATTACTCCTCAAGCATATGTAGACGGAATCGTTAGTGGAATTAAAGATCTTTGGGGGAAATTGGATATTTCATATGATGATTTTATCCGTACGACAGAGAAGCGTCATAAGGATATCGTGGAAAAAATCTTTCATCAGCTTGTGGAACAAGGAGATATTTACTTGGACCAGTATGAAGGCTGGTATTGTACACCGTGTGAATCCTTCTTTACTGAGCGTCAATTAGAAAACGGAAACTGTCCTGATTGTGGCAGAACCGTTGAAAAAGTGAAGGAAGAATCGTACTTCTTTAAAATGAGCAAATACGCTGACCGCCTTCTTGCTTACTATGAAGAAAACCCTGAATTCATTCAGCCTGAGTCACGGAAGAATGAGATGGTGAATAACTTCATTAAGCCTGGTTTAGAAGACTTGGCCGTTTCAAGAACAACCTTCGACTGGGGAGTGAAAGTACCGGGAGATCCCAAGCATGTCATTTACGTGTGGATCGATGCCCTTTCCAACTATATTACAGCTCTGGGCTACGGCAGTGAAAAAGATACAAATTACTTAAAGTACTGGCCAGCGGATGTTCACTTGGTCGGAAAGGAAATTGTTCGTTTCCATACGATTTATTGGCCCATCATGTTAATGGCTTTAGATCTTCCGCTTCCTAAGAAGGTTTTCGCTCATGGATGGCTTCTGATGAAAGACGGAAAAATGTCAAAATCAAAAGGGAATGTAGTCGATCCTGTCACCCTTATTGATCGTTACGGTCTTGATTCTCTTCGTTACTACCTGTTAAGAGAAGTGCCATTCGGTTCTGATGGAGTCTTTACGCCTGAAGGATTTGTTGAACGCATCAACTTCGACTTAGCCAATGACTTAGGTAACCTGTTAAATCGTACAGTGGCCATGATCAATAAATATTTTGATGGGGTCATTCCAACATATGTTGATTCTAACGGTGAATTCGATCAGGCTCTCCTGGACGTGAACAAAGAAACAGTGAATAAATATGAAGAAGCAATGGAAAACATGGAGTTTTCTGTAGCTTTGTCCAGTCTATGGCAATTGATCAGCCGCACGAATAAATACATTGATGAAACTCAGCCTTGGGCCCTTGCTAAAGACGAAAGCAAAAAAGAAGAGCTTGGCAGTGTGATGAGTCATTTAGCTGAATCATTACGAAGAGTCGCTGTTCTTTTACAACCGTTCTTAACAAGAACTCCTAAGAAGATTTTTGAACAATTGAACCTTCATGATGAAAAGATGCACACATGGGAAAGCCTGGAGAGTTTCGGAGCTATTCCGGCAGGAACTGAAGTGGTGAAAAAAGGAGAACCGATCTTCCCTAGACTTGAACTTCAGGAAGAGGTAAACTTCATCAAAGAGAAAATGCAAGGGTCGGCTCCTGCTGTTGAAGAAAAGAAAGAGCCTGCGAAAGAAGAATCTGAGGAAATCGGAATCGATGATTTCATGAAAGTTGAGCTTCGAGTAGCGGAGGTCATTGGAGCTGAGCCGGTTAAAAAAGCGGATAAGCTTCTGAAGCTGCAATTGGATCTTGGCTTTGAAAAACGTCAAGTTGTGTCAGGAATTGCTAAATTCTATCAGCCGGAAGACCTGGTTGGGAGAAAAGTGATTTGTGTGACAAACTTGAAGCCGGTAAAATTGCGTGGAGAACTTTCACAAGGAATGATTCTTGCTGGTGAAGAGAATGGAACGCTGTCTCTTGCTTCCATCGACCAGTCTTTACCAAATGGAACAAAAGTAAAATAAGTAAGGTTTTTATTCTTTTGTCTTTAAAGGGATGTTCCACGTGGAACATCCCTTTAGTATATTGAGATAAAGAATATTCGGGAAGATCATTGTTATGTTAGTTATTTTTTCATCCCATTACTATATTGAGAAAACAATAATATAAAAAGAAACAGATTGTTATGGTTCTGTGGCTAAAATAGATAGAATGAAGAGTAACTGCGAATGGAACAGTATTAATAAAAAATATCCAAAGAAACCATAATATGTAATATGAATGTTACATGAATGTGATGCTTGTCATGCTTTTTTATATTAAACTTATCTTTATTACAAGGAGTGTCTTACATGCTATTTGATACACATGTTCATTTGAATGCTGAACAATTTGACGAAGATCTGGAGGAGGTAATTTCAAGAGCAAGAGAAGCTGGAGTTGAAAAGATGGTGGTCGTCGGCTTTGATCGTCCAACGATTAATCGGGCGATGGAGCTCATTGAGCAATATGAATTTTTATATGCCAGCATCGGTTGGCACCCAGTGGATGCAATTGATTTGAAGGATGAAGATTTAGCTTGGATAGAAGAGCTCTCAAATCACCCTAAAGTAGTTGCCATAGGGGAAATGGGACTCGATTATCACTGGGATAAATCACCGAAAGATGTTCAAAAAGAAGTGTTTCGAAAACAAATTCATTTAGCTAAGAAGGTAAAACTCCCAATTATTATACACAACCGTGATGCCACACAAGATATAGTGGATATCTTAAGAGAAGAAGGAGCAGAGGAAGTTGGAGGGATCATGCATTGCTTCAGCGGAAGTCCTGAAATTGCTCAAGAATGTGTGGATATGAATTTCTACATTTCTCTGGGAGGTCCCGTAACCTTTAAAAATGCGAAAAAGCCAAAGGAAGTAGCAAGAGAAATTCCGTTGGAAAAGCTTCTGATCGAAACAGACTGTCCTTATCTAGCACCTCACCCGAACAGAGGGAAGCGAAATGAACCTGCATATGTGAAGCTGGTAGCAGAACAGATTGCGGAGCTTAAGGAAGTATCATTAGAAGAAGTAGAGAACATAACAACCGAAAATGCAAAAAAGTTATTCAACATAAACTGACATCAGATATTGTCGAGAATTGAGAGAGCTTGTCCTAATAGCAAGTGAAAACAAAAAGTTCTACATAGGTTTCTGCTTTCATAGGATAATCATGTCGATAACTCTCTCTTTTCTTTTTCTCTTCTTTTATGCATAATATGGTTTGTGTTCCCTGGGTTTCAATATTTTGCTAGATTAAGTTAAAAGAAGTAAGGGTTGACAGTCACTGGATTACTCTATATAATCACTCCGAGAAAAGGGGGCGTTTTTCATGAAGTTTAAAACCATGAAAAGCCTGTTTTCCAAGTCTTTGAGTCGAAGGAAATGGATTGTTACAATCGGAACATTGGTAACATCCGCAGCTGTATTTGGAATTCTTTTTTATGAAGGATCTAAAAACACTGTGGCATTGACCTTAGACGGCGAGCAAAAAGAGATTAGGACGCATGCGAATACAATTCAAGATATATTAAAAGAATTAGAGATTTCAACCCGCTCACAAGACTATTTGTACCCTTCGGGGAATACGAAGGTCTCAAATAACATGAACATTGTTTGGGAACCGGCAAAACAGGTAGAAGTAGTAGTAGGGGATCAGACGAAAAAGGTCTGGACGACTGCTGATACAGTAAAAGAGTTACTCTCTGAAAATGAAATTAAAGTAGGAGAACATGATAAGGTCAAACCCGGCTTATCAGAAAAAGTAACAGGGGACATGGACGTAAAGATTGATCCCGCATTTTCACTTAAGCTTGTGAACGGCGGAAAAGAACAAAAGGTATGGTCTACTTCGACTACGGTCGCTGACTTTTTAAAGCAACAAGGAATTACACTTAAAGATGCAGACCGTGTTGAACCAAGTTTAGACAAAGTTGTTAAAGCAAATGATGTCGTAAATGTCGTTCGAGTTGAAAAAGTCACCGATGTAGTGGAAGAGACAAAGGATTTCACCGTTATTTCCAAGAAGGATTCCGATCTTTCAAAAGGAAAAGAGAAGGTCGTTCAAGAAGGTAAAAACGGCTTGGTTGAAAAGAAATTTGAAGTTGTGAAAGAAAACGGCAAAGAGGTTTCCAGAAAATTAGTTAGTGAAAAAGTAGTGAAAGAAAGCCAGGATAAAATCATTAATGTCGGAACAAAGGTTTTAGTGGCTCAAGTTTCACGTGGAAGTTCATCATCTAATTCATCTGCAACAGCCTCAGCAGCTCCAAGTGGAGGAAGAGAGTTTTATGTGAGCTCTACAGCTTACACTGCATCATGTAACGGATGCTCAGGCTATACAGCTACAGGACTCAACCTGAAATCAAATCCGAATGTTAAAGTGATCGCAGTAGACCCTTCTGTCATTCCATTAGGAACAAAGGTATATGTAGAAGGCTATGGCTATGCCGTAGCTGCAGATACGGGTGGAGCAATCAAGGGGAACAAAATTGATGTATTCTTCCCGTCTAAATCAGATGCCTATCGTTGGGGAAGAAAAACAATAAAAGTAAAAATATTAAACTAAGAGCAGGGGTGTGTTCTCCTGCTTTTTTTTATTTATCGGTGAAAACCGTTATAATAGCTTTAGGTCTTCAATGATTAGACGAAAATGAAAGCAGAAATGTTTCAACTTTTTTGGAGGAATTATGAAAATTAAAGAAATCATCGTAGTGGAAGGAAAGGATGATACGGTAGCCATTCAACGTGCTGTCAATGCAGATACGATTGAAACGAATGGTTCTGCTGTGTCTCCGGCTACTATAGAAAAAATAAAACACGCCCAGGAAAAAAGAGGCGTAATCATCTTTACCGATCCGGACTACCCGGGTGAACGTATCCGGAAGATTGTAAGTGATGCGGTACCGGGTTGTAAGCACGCCTTTGTACATAAGAAGGATGCGCTGCCAAAGTCAGGTAGAGGGATAGGTGTAGAACATGCTTCACCAGATATCATAAGAGAGTCTTTAAGAGAGGCTCTTGTGCTGGATGTTGAGCAGGAAGAGGTCATTTCGAAAGAGGATCTAATTGATGCTGGTTTAATTGGCAGTTCCCAGGCGAAAGATCGAAGAATTGCTCTTGGTGAGAAGCTTAGAATCGGATACACTAATGGAAAACAGCTGCACAAACGATTAAGGATGTTCAATATTCAAAAAGAAGAGTTTAAGAAAGCTTTAATGGAAATTATTCAGGAGGAAGAAAATGCATAAAGATATTGCCACCCCGATACGCACGAAAGAGATATTAAGTAAGTATGGTTTCTCGTTTAAAAAGAGCCTTGGTCAAAACTTTTTGATTGATCCCAATATCCTCAGGAATATAACGGAATACGCAGGGTTATCGGAGAAAACCGCAGCCATTGAGATTGGACCGGGAATCGGTGCGTTAACAGAGCATCTTGCGCGTACCTCAGGAAAGGTCGTCGCATTTGAAATCGATCAGAGACTCATTCCTATTCTGGATGATACATTATCCCCTTACAAGAACGTTAAAATCATCAATGAAGATATATTAGAGGCGGATGTAGAAGCCATTATTAATAATGAGTTTGAAGGGTTCGAAGATATTATGGTAGTGGCCAATCTCCCTTATTACGTCACAACACCAATCATTCTTAAGCTGTTGATGGAGGATCTTCCAATCAGGGGAATCTGTGTCATGCTTCAAAAAGAAGTAGGGGACCGTATTTCAGCTAAGCCTGGAACAAAAGCGTACGGATCTCTTTCGATTGCCATCCAGTACTATACAGAGGCCGAGATGGTCATGACTGTCCCGAAAACGGTCTTTATGCCGCAGCCGAATGTGGACTCAGCCGTCATCCGTCTAACGAAGCGTGAGAAGCCTCCTGTCGAGGTGATCAGTGAAGAATTCTTCTTTATCATTACTCGCTCGTCTTTTGCTCAAAGAAGGAAGACCATCCTGAACAATTTAAGCAGTCAGCTTCCTCAAGGAAAGGAAAAGAAAGACATGATCCTTGAGGCCTTATCTGCAGCAGGGATTGAACCCACACGCCGTGGAGAGACACTGTCGATACAAGAATTCGGCCGGTTGAGTGATGCGCTATACCCGAACTTCAATTAAAGCTTGGATAGATGGCTAAACGTGAAAGTGCGTTTAGCCATTTTTTTGTTACCGTGTACTCCGCAGGGGACTCCCATTTTATTGACACCGAATAGTAGAGGGTTGCATAGGTTATCACAGGGAATATTTACTTAATTAAGGATAAGGAACGTGTTGAGAAGGATATGACAAACGTTGATCCTCCTCGGCTTTCCTTTTTTGATTTAACGAATGTTTAGCCCACGGGAGTGACTGATGTGATTATCGAAATCAATGATGTCGTAGGTCGCCTTTCATATCAATGTGATATTTTATTCAGGGTAATAGATATCCGCATGATAGATGGCCAAAAAACGGCAGTACTGTATGGTGAAGATTTTCGATTAATAGCGGATGCTCCTTTTCATGATTTGAAGAAGATGGACCCTAGAGATCAGGAACGTATTACACAGGAGTTTCGTTCAAAAGAGGAACAATCTCTTGACCTATTTCGTCAGGATATAGAGCTTCTGAAGTATAAGCAGGAATATAGAGTGACGAATGCTTATCGAGACGATTATAACTATTTCCAGGTTCCAGGGAAAGTGCTTCATCTTGATGGAGATCCCAGCTATTTAAGAAAGTGTCTAGATCTTTATGAAAAAATTGGTGTCCCGGTAAAAGGTGTTCACTGCAGCGAGACAGAGATGCCTGAACAGATTGGGGCCCTTATCGATAAATATAGACCGAATATTATTGTTTTGACGGGTCACGATGCCTATTCGAAGGCGAAAGGGACCAAAGCTGATATTAACGCCTATCGACATTCTAAATATTTTGTTCAGGCAGTGCGGGAAGCACGCAGCAAATCACCACACCTGGATCAGTTAGTGATTTTTGCAGGTGCTTGTCAATCCCACTTTGAATCCCTGATCCATGCTGGAGCCAATTTTGCCAGCTCCCCGTCCAGAGTAAATATTCATGCATTGGACCCCGTTTATATCGTGGCTAAGATTTGTTTTACGGGGTTTAAGGACTCGGTTAATGTGTGGGACGTCATCCGCAATACGTTAACAGGGGACAAAGGGCTTGGGGGAATTGAGACGAAGGGTGTCCTTCGTACTGGGATGCCATATAAAATTTCAGAAGAAGAATAGGGAATGTTCGACAAAAATCAAATAGACCTTACAAATTACTGCGTGAATTGTAAGGTCTATTTGGTGTTTAGATGTATAGATTAGTAAGGTGGGTCTTTTAGTGGTTATTATGCTTGTCGCCTCTGGGCAAAGCCCCTCCGCTTTTATTGTTGTCCAGCTCCGGCGGCTAGTCCCTCGAGGTCATAAGTCAAGTGCATCAAAAAGGCAAAAAGCGCCTTTCCGATGCACTCGCCTTATGCTTGTCGGACCTGATCGAGCCGCCTCCGCTTTTATTGTTTACATAATTTCTCAATGTATGGGGAATGTTAGGTGTGTAGAAAAAACGTACTTTTTGTTGAATAAAATATATTGACAGGTGTTCCATGTTCTTGTTAAAATAATAAATTTATTTGACTAAAATTACATAATGTGTTATATTTGATTATAGTGAGGTGGAAGCGAAATGCCAAAAACATTAGCCGACATTAAAAGATCCCTTGATTCTAATCTTGGGAAACGTTTAATGCTTAAAGCAAACGGTGGACGTCGAAAAACAATTGAGCGTTCAGGTGTTCTAGCCGAAACGTATCCTTCTGTATTCGTGGTTCAACTGGATCAAGAAGAGAATGCGTTCGAACGAGTTTCTTACAGCTATGCAGATGTTCTCACTGAGACAGTTCAATTAACATTTTATGATGAAGCAACAGGAAATATCATCTTTAGCCAGCAGTAGACAATCGTTTGCTGCTTTTTTATTTGTCCAATTTTCAGGAAGTACATAGTTAGAGGATTCCGCTTTTGTTATGTTTTGTCCTGTCCTTTTGTACACATACTAAACGTGTGGTACATCTAAAGGAGGTAGACGATGAGCAGAAGAAGAGGAATCATGTCTGATCAATTAAAAGAAGAAATCGCTCAGGAATTGGGATTCTATGATGTTGTTCAGAAGGATGGTTGGGGTGGAATCACGTCACGAGATGCAGGTAATATGGTGAAGCGGGCAGTTGAGCGCGCAAGTCAGCAATTATCTGATAATCGTCCTCACTAACTCTTTTCACGCATACAGGATTACATCTTTTATCAGTACCATATACAGGGTCGCCTAAAAAGTGTAGTGCTTTTCAGGTGGCCCTTGTTTTAATAGGGACAAGACAATCTTTCCTATCAGTACTTAACGTGATAAAATAACATACTTGTATGAGTATGTTTAGAAGTTAACACTCTCGATAATAAGTGTATGATACAATATAACAAAGAGTATTGGTAAGAAGGTGATGATATGAGGTTATTAGTGAAGGCGCCGGCAAAAATTAACCTATCACTTGATGTTTTACATAAACGTTCAGATGGTTACCATGAAGTTGAGATGGTTATGACTACAATTGATTTAGCAGATAGAATTGAGCTTACGAATCTTTCTGATGATACGATTAAGATTCTTTCGCATAATCGATTTGTACCGGACGATGGAAGAAATCTTGCCTATCAGGCTGCACAGCTTTTAAAGACCAGGTTGAATATCAAAAAAGGGGTAGCCATATCCATTGATAAAGTGATACCTGTAGCAGCAGGATTAGCAGGCGGGAGCAGTGACGCAGCAGCAACCTTAAAAGGGTTAAATCGATTATGGGATTTAGGTCTCAGTATGGATGAGCTGGCAGAGCTTGGTTCCGAAATTGGTTCAGATGTATCTTTCTGTGTTTACGGGGGTACAGCTTTAGCATCAGGGAGAGGCGAGAAAATCAAACATCTTCCCGCCCCACCTAATTGTTGGGTCATATTAGCAAAACCAACAATAGGGGTTTCGACAGCTGATGTTTATAAAAATTTGGATTTGAAAAACATTACACATCCGAATACAAACGGCATGGTTTCAGCTTTAGAACATGGAAATTATCATGATATATGCTCCAATCTTGGGAACGTGCTTGAATCGGTCACATTGGATATGCACCCTGAAGTGGCTCAAATCAAGGACCAAATGGAGCGTTTTGGTGCCGATGCTGTTCTAATGAGCGGAAGTGGGCCGACGGTATATGGATTAGTGCAATATGAATCAAGACTTCATCGAATCTATAATGGTTTAAGAGGTTTTTGTGATCAAGTGTTCGCTGTGCGCATGCTGGGAGATTAAGAGCTCTTGCCGAAATCCGTATATTAGTGATATATTTACATTATAATATTCGGATTTAGGAGGTTTCTTTGGTGAAGTTTAAGCGTAGTGAACGATTAATTGATATGACGCATTATTTATTAGAACGCCCCCACCAACTTGTTCCTTTAACTTTTTTCTCTGAACGCTATGGTTCTGCAAAGTCTTCCATCAGTGAGGACTTGACGATAGTAAAGGAAACATTTGAAGGAAGGGGCGTGGGGACAGTTCAAACAGTTCCCGGCGCAGCCGGTGGAGTGAAATATGTTCCAAAGGTAAACAGTCAGGAAGCGAAAGAAATGATAGATGAGCTTTGTGTTCATCTGGAAAGCTCAGATCGTTTATTACCAGGCGGATACCTTTACATGACCGACCTGCTTGGTAACCCTCAGCTTATGAAAAGTGTCGGGAAATTACTGGCGTCTGCTTTTGCTGAAAAAGATATTGATGTCATTATGACTGTAGCGACAAAAGGGATACCGATTGCCAATGCCATTGCCTCATACTTAAATGTTCCAGTGGTCATCGTTAGACGGGATAGTCGTGTAACAGAGGGGTCGACTGTGAGCATTAATTATGTCTCCGGCTCATCGAAGAGAATCCAATCCATGGTTCTTTCCAAGAGAAGTTTGAAGGAAGGGTCTAAAGTATTGGTTGTCGATGATTTCATGAAGGCAGGGGGAACCATCAACGGTATGAAGAATTTACTGGAAGAGTTCTCGGCTACTTTATCCGGAATAGGCGTTTTGGTTGAATCCAATAGTATCGATGGTCGACTAGTGGATGATTATGTTTCATTGTTAAGATTGTCTGATGTGAATGAAAAAGATAAACAGATTTCATTGACGGAAGGAAATTATTTTCAATCAAATTTAAGATTTCTACCATAAGGGGAGGCATTTAATATGCGTGTAGTTTCTACAAAGCAAGCACCAGCAGCAATTGGTCCATACTCTCAGGGGATTGTCGTAAATAATTTATTTTACAGTTCAGGTCAAATCCCTCTGACGGCAGAAGGTACTATGGTAGAAGGTGATGTGGCGGAACAGACGCATCAGGTGTTCCGTAATCTTCAAGCTGTACTATCGGAAGCCGGAGCGTCATTGGAAACAGTCGTGAAAGCAACTGTATTCATTAAGGATATGAATGACTTTGGTACGATTAATGAAGTGTATGGGGAATATTTTAGTAACCATAAGCCGGCTCGTTCTTGTGTAGAGGTAGCCCGCTTACCTAAAGATGCCTTAGTTGAGATCGAAGTAATCGCACTCGTGAAGTAAAATTCGCGGGTGTTTTTTTGTGTCAAAAAAGAAGTGTAGTTCAAATGAAATAGATGGAAGGATATAAAAAATAAAACTTTTCAAAAAATTTTACAATTTAAGAAGGAATATGTAAATAATTCGTTGAATACATAGAGTAGATTTCATCTAGGGAAAAAGGTGGTGAACAGAATGGAAGTAACAGACGTAAGATTACGCCGAGTAAACACCGATGGTCGCATGAGAGCTATCGCATCTATTACGCTGGATAATGAATTTGTTGTTCATGACATTCGCGTTATTGATGGGAACAATGGCTTATTTGTAGCGATGCCAAGCAAGCGGACTCCAGATGGGGAATTTCGTGATATTGCTCACCCAATTAATTCAGGTACTCGCGGCAAGATCCAAGATGCCGTCTTAGCTGAGTATCACCGTCTAGGTGAGCTAGAAGAAGTTGAGTTAGAAGAAGCTGGGGCTTCCTAATTAGTTCTATAACATCAAGAGCCTACTTTTGTAAGGCTCTTTTTTTTGTCTTTAGAGCCGGACATTTAAAAGTGGCAATTCTTACGTTTTTTGTATACCCCGATTTTCAGAAAGATGAAACCTATAATTATTATTTTTTTTATTTTAAGGGGGAAGAAAATTCGACATAGAAGTTTGAATATATGAAAACACCCTGGAAAACCGGGAGGGCGCCTTTCCGGTCAATACATCTTATGCTTGTCGGGCCAGGGCAAGCCCCTTCCGCTTTTCTAATGACAAATATATGTACTTTTGTGTGAATCCTTGAAATGATAAAGTTTTTAGGATATATTCGTTATGGATAAAAAGGTTATTGGAGGACCAAAAATGACAAATCGATATGCCGTTATATTAGCTGCCGGGCAAGGTACGAGAATGAAGTCGAAGCTTTACAAAGTTCTTCATCCTGTGTGTGGCAAGCCGATGGTGGAACATGTGGTCGACCAAATTTCTACACTTCATATAGAAAAGACTGTCACAATCATCGGTCACGGTGCTGAACTTGTGAAGTCGCATTTAGAAGGCAAGAGTGATTTTGCCCTTCAGGCTGAGCAATTAGGTACCGCTCATGCTGTTATGCAGTCTGAAGATGTGTTAGGTGATTTAGAAGGTACTACTTTGGTGGTATGTGGTGATACACCGCTCATTAAAGGGGAAACGATGGAAGCGTTAGTGAAGCATCATGAAGGACAAGGTGCGAAAGCGACGATCTTGACTGGTCACACTGAATCTCCTCATGGATACGGACGCATCATCCGTAACCAAGAAGGCTTGGTGGAACGCATTGTTGAACATAAGGATGCAACTGATGAAGAGCTAAGCGTGAAAGAAATCAATACCGGAACATATTGTTTTGATAATAAAGCGTTATTCGATGCCCTGAAAAAGGTTTCGAATGATAACGTACAAGGCGAGTATTATTTACCGGATGTAATTGAGATTCTTCAGTCTGAAGGTGAAATCGTGGGTGCGTACCAAACAAGTGACTTTGATGAGACATTGGGTGTGAACGACCGTGTCGCGCTTTCTCAAGCAGAGATCACGATGAAAAAGCGCATCAATGAATACCATATGCGCAATGGTGTAACGATAAAGGATCCAAACAATACGTATATTGATGCCGATGTGACGATTGGCAGAGATACGGTTATCCTTCCGGGTACGGTTCTTACTGGTAACACTATAATCGGTGAAGATGCTATGATCGGACCAAATTCTGAGGTGAAGGATTGTCAGATCGGTGACCGAACAGTTGTGAAGCAATCAGTAACTCATGACAGCTCGATCGGTTCGGATGTTCATATTGGTCCATTTGCTCACATTCGTCCGGCTTCTACTATTGAAGATGAAGTGAAGATTGGTAACTTCGTTGAAATTAAGAAGGCTTCGTTCGGTAAAGCGAGTAAAGCATCCCACTTAAGCTACATTGGAGATGCAGAGGTTGGAAGTGACGTCAACATTGGATGTGGATCGATCACGGTGAACTATGATGGAAAGAATAAGCACCTGACAAAGATTGAAGATGGTGTATTTGTAGGCTGTAATTCAAATCTGGTCGCGCCTGTTAAAGTTGGAAAAGGTGCCTACATTGCTGCTGGTTCTACGATTACTGAGGATGTTCCAGGAGAGTCTCTTTCGATTGCAAGAGCTCGTCAGGTAAATAAAGAAAACTACGTTCAAAATCTAAATCATAAGAAATAATTGGAGGTCCACAATGCCAAACTCTTATATTAATTCCAAATTAAAAATTTTCTCCCTTAATTCAAACTACCATCTTGCAAAGGAAATCGCGGATGAAGTAGGAGTTGAATTAGGGAAATCTTCTGTTAAGCGTTTTAGTGACGGGGAAATCCAGATTAACATTGAAGAAAGTATCCGTGGTTGTGATGTATTCGTCATTCAGTCTACTTGTCAGCCTGTAAACGAAAACCTGATGGAGCTTCTTATTATGGTAGATGCGTTGAAACGTGCATCTGCAAAAACGATTAACATTGTCATGCCTTACTATGGTTATGCCCGTCAGGACCGTAAAGCGAGAGCGCGTGAGCCTATCACGGCTAAATTAGTGGCAAACCTGTTGGAAACAGCCGGTGCTACCCGCGTAATCACACTGGACCTGCATGCTCCTCAAATTCAAGGTTTCTTTGATATCCTGATCGATCACCTTATGGGTGTTCCCATCTTAGCGGATTACTTTGAAGAAAGAGGATTCAATAACGAGGACCTTGTCATCGTATCCCCGGACCACGGAGGAGTGACAAGAGCCCGTAAGCTTGCGGAACGCTTGAAAGCACCGATTGCCATCATTGATAAACGCCGTCCGAAACCGAACGTTGCAGAGGTCATGAACATCGTTGGTAATATTGATGGTAAAATCGCCATCTTAATCGATGATATCATTGACACTGCAGGTACGATCACGCTGGCTGCCAATGCGTTGGTAGAAAACGGTGCGAAAGAAGTATTCGCGTGCTGTACGCATCCTGTTCTTTCTGGTCCTGCGATTGAGCGAATCGAGAATTCGAATATTAAAGAGCTGGTTGTGACGAACTCTATTCCATTAGGTGAAGAGAAAATGATCGGTAAAGTGAAGTCGCTGTCAGTGGCTCCACTGATCAGCGAAGCCATCATCCGTGTCTATGAACAAAAATCCGTCAGCACGCTTTTTGATTAAGAATTAATATTTGTAGTTTGTGCATATGGAGTAGAGCCTGTCCCTTATATAGGACAGGCTCTTCTGTTTGTTCATCTTGGAAACGCCTATCTGACAACCTTCCATATGTACTCTTCCCGTCATAAAATGATTATTCTATGTTTATTTCAAATCACATTAGGGTAATTACTATATATAGAACTTTAACTAACATAAAAGATTAGGGAAGGTGTTGGATTAGACATGGCAACTGAATTAAAAGCAAATAAGAGAAAAGATTTTAAACGCTCTTCATTAACAAAGCTGAGACACGAGGGGAATATTCCTGGAGTCGTGTACGGCTACAAAGCAGATAATACATCGATTATGGTAGATGCTATTACATTTATCAAAACGATTCGTGAAGTAGGAAGAAACGGTATTATTTCCTTAAATGTGGATGGCAATAAACAAAATGTCATTTTAAGTGACTATCAGCAGGATCACTTGAAGGATGCCGTTACCCACGTTGATTTCCTTGCTGTGAATATGTCGGAGGAAATTGATGCGGATGTTCGTATCGACCTTGTAGGAGAAGCGGCTGGGGTGAAGGACGGTGGCGTACTACAGCAGCCGTTGCATGAGGTTTCTGTTACAGCTAAACCTAATAATATACCGGAATCAATTGAAGTCGATATTGCAGATCTTCAAGTTGGAGAAACGGTAACGATCGGTGATATCCGCGATAAATACAGTGTCACTCTTAATGAAGAGGACGACCGTACAATTGCTTCCATCCTGGCTCCTCGACAAGAAGAAGAAATTGACAGCGGTGAAGAGCAGGAAGCTGGTACTCCTGATAATGAAGAAGGAAGAGAATCAGAGGCCAGTGAAGAAAGTGAATCAAAGGAAGAATAAAAATCAATTTTTTTGGCGTAACCTTTTGCAGGTTGCGCTTTTTACGTTATTCTAGAGGTATAAGGTCAGAAGAGGTGTTAGACATGAAGTTAATCGTTGGATTAGGAAACCCGGGATCACAGTATGAAAAAACACGTCATAATATCGGGTTTGTTATTATAGATGCTTTAGCAGATCGACTGGGGGTTTCATTGAATCAGTCAAAGTTCAAAGGGGTATACGGGACCTACCATTATAAAGGGGAAAAAATCGTTTTATTAAAGCCGCTTACCTATATGAATTTGTCTGGGGAAAGCATTGTTCCACTAATGGATTATTTTAATATTGAAGATGAAGATCTGCTGGTCATTTATGATGATTTGGATTTACCTGTAGGAAAGATAAGGTTGAGGCAAAAGGGAAGTGCCGGCGGGCATAATGGCATAAAATCAACCATCGCTCATTTGGGATCTCAGAACTTCAATCGCCTTAGAATAGGAATTGATCGACCTGTAAACGGTATGAGTGTCCCGGACTATGTTCTTGGAAGGTTTAGTAAGGAAGATCAAGGAGAGTTGGATAAAGTCATCTCTGCCAGTGTGGAAGCATGTGAAACATGGTTTGATAAACCTTTCCTCGAAGTGATGAATAAATTTAACTAACGAATTCATATACTACATTTTCAGGGGCTGAAAAATCCCGGCGACCTTCCATCATTCCTGTGGAGAGTTGAATAACTCCCCTCTATCAGGTTCATACTAAATGTATAAATGTGTATGGAGGGAAATGGTATGGCGATCAATTATCAGTGTCGACATTGCGGTACAAATGTTGGAACACTTTCAAACGTATCTGTCCATTCAGAGCAGCTAGGGATTCATACGCTGTCAGATGAAGAACGGTTACACATGGTTCAGTATCAGGACAACGGAGATATTCAGGTGAAGACCATCTGTGAAGATTGTCAGGAGAGTCTGGAGAGATACCCTGACTATCATCAATTAGATCATATCATTCAGTAAGAACGCTTTGGTGGAGAACCAAAGCATTTTTCTGTTTACTGTTGAGATATATAGAAAGATCCAAAGGGGAGGAGCGTACACTTGAAAGGTATTTTAAAACAGGTTCACCAAAGTGAAGAAATTCAGTCCATCATCGCTGGAGTGGAGGAGCAATTATCAGAACAACTTGTCTCAGGATTGTCTGGCTCATCCCGAACAGCTTATATAGCAGATGTATATTTACAAACGAATAAATCCACCATAGTGGTTACGCATAATTTGTTTCAAGCCCAGAAAGTCTATGACGATCTCATTCAGTTTCTATCGGAGGATGAAGTATATTTATATTCTGCTAATGAGTTAATCGCAGCGGAATTAAGTGTGGCGAGTCCGGAACTGAGAGCTCAACGTATCGAAGTGATGAATAAGCTTTCTCACAATCACTCGGGTGTATATATTGTTCCTGTCGCAGGATTAAGAAAGATCCTTCCTCCGAAATCCATGTGGGAAATGAATCAAATCCGTTTTAAAACGGGCGAAGATATCGATTTGGATGAAGTATTAAGTCAATTGGTTCAAATGGGCTATCAGAGGACGGGAATGGTCAGCACCCCTGGTGAATTCAGCCTTCGAGGGGGAATCGTTGATGTATTCCCGTTAACGTCGCAGAATCCTGTCCGAATTGAATTATTTGATACTGAAATTGATTCGATTCGTATCTTCTCTGTTGAGGACCAGCGTTCGATTGATAAACTTGACTCTATGGAAATAGGTCCTGCCACAGAGGTCTTATTGAATTATGAGAATATCGAAAGGCTCATCCGAGAAATTAATGCTGGACTTTCCGCCAGCTTAAAGAAGGTGAAAGCGGCAGCTGTAAAGGAAAAGATGACAGAGTACATAGGGCATGAAGTGGATCAGCTTGAAAACGGACAAGTTCCTGAGCAAATTTTTAAGTACTTATCCCTGGCGTATGATCACCCTAGTAGTTTGCTAGATTATTTACCTGAAGACGGGGTCCTTTTCTTTGACGAATTCAGTCGTGTACAGGAAATGAGTGAGTCCCTTGAGAAAGAGGAAGCAGAGTGGTATACCTCGTTGTTGCAAGAAGGACAGATTATCCACGAAGTACCGGTATCCCATGCGTTTTCCGAGTTGATTAGTAACACGAAGCTGCCAAAGGTGTATTTCTCTCTTTTCCTGCGACACATTCCAAATACAAGCCCTCAGAATATCTTTAATGTTTCTACAAAGCCCATGCAGAATTTCCATGGGCAGATGAATGTATTAAAGGCTGAACTGGACCGCTGGAAAAAAGGGAAATATACAGTTGTCTTATTGGGACCGGATGAAGAACGGGTTAAGAAACTTCAAAGGGTATTGGACGATTATGAAATTGAAATTGCCTTTGTGAAAGATGGAGATAAGCTGCTGCCGGGCACGATCCAAATGATCAACGGCAGCCTGGCGAACGGATTTGAACTTCCCCTTCAGAAACTGGCCGTCATTACAGAAGAGGAACTTTTCAATAAGAAAACCCAAAAGAAGCCCAGAAGACAAAAGCTTTCAAATGCTGAGAGAATCAAAAGCTATTCTGAGCTGAAGGTAGGGGACCATGTGGTTCATGTGAATCACGGGATCGGTAAATTCCTTGGGATTGAAACATTGGAGATAAATGGGGTCCACAAAGATTATCTCCATGTGAAATACCAGGGAAATGACAAGCTCTATGTTCCGGTTGATCAAATTGAACTTGTCCAAAAATATGTCGCCTCAGAGAACAAGGATCCAAAGCTTTATAAGTTAGGCGGAAGTGAATGGAAGAAGGTCAAGTCGAAGGTTCAGTCTTCTGTTCAGGATATTGCAGATGATCTCATTAAGCTCTATGCAGAACGGGAAGCGGCAAAAGGCTATGCATTTTCTCCCGATGGTGACATGCAAAGAGAGTTTGAAATGGTGTTTCCATACGAAGAAACAGATGACCAGCTGCGTTCTGTAAGTGAAATTAAGCACGATATGGAAAGAGAACGGCCGATGGACCGTTTATTATGTGGAGACGTAGGTTATGGAAAAACAGAAGTGGCCATACGGGCAGCCTTCAAAGCCATTGCCGATGGAAAGCAGGTCGCTATTCTCGTACCCACCACGATCCTTGCTCAGCAGCATTATGAAACGATCAAGGAACGTTTTCAAGACTTCCCGGTTGAAATCGGATTATTAAGTCGTTTCAGAACACGAAAGCAGCAGCAGGAAACGATGAAGGGTCTTAAGAGCGGAACCGTTGATATCGTAGTGGGGACTCATCGCCTACTATCTAAAGACATTCAATACAGGGACATAGGATTATTGATCATAGATGAAGAACAGCGATTTGGAGTCACTCACAAAGAAAAAATCAAACAATTAAAAACCAATATTGATGTGTTGACCCTAACGGCTACTCCGATTCCACGAACTCTTCATATGTCGATGCTTGGTGTTCGGGATCTATCTGTCATTGAAACACCGCCGGAGAATCGATTCCCGGTTCAGACATATGTAATGGAATACAACGGTGCTCTGATCAAAGAGGCCATTGAAAGAGAAATGGCCAGGAACGGCCAGGTGTATTTCCTTTATAACCGAGTGGAGGATATTGAAAGAAAAGCGGATGAAATTTCCATGCTTGTGCCAGATGCGAGAATAGCCTACGCCCACGGCCAAATGAGTGAAAACGAGCTGGAAGCTGTAATCTTAAGCTTCCTTGCTGGTGAGTATGATGTACTGGTCACTACCACGATCATTGAAACAGGTGTGGATATCCCGAATGTGAACACATTGATTGTCTTTGATGCCGATCGGATGGGCTTATCTCAGCTCTATCAATTAAGAGGAAGGGTAGGACGTTCTAACAGGGTGGCCTATGCCTATTTCACCTACCGTAAAGATAAGGTGCTGACGGAAGTCGCAGAAAAACGATTGCAAGCGATAAAAGAATTTACCGAGCTCGGTTCAGGATTCAAGATTGCCATGCGTGACCTGACGATCCGTGGAGCAGGGAATCTCCTAGGAGCACAGCAGCACGGCTTTATTGATTCTGTCGGATTTGACTTGTACTCTCAAATGCTGAAAGAGGCCATCGAAGAGCGGAAAGGAGATCTGCCTAAGCAGCCGGAGTCGAGCTTTGAAGTGGATATCCAAATCGATGCCTATATTCCTGATGAGTATATTAAAGATGGACATCAAAAGATCGAAATGTATAAACGATTCCGCTCCCTCTCATCGCTTCCTGAAACCGAAGAGCTGGAAGAAGAGATCCTTGACCGTTTTGGAGAGTATCCAGAGGAAGTCGGCTATCTATTCTTAATCTCTGAAATGAAAATATACGCCAAAAATACAAAGCTTGAGTCCATAAAGCAGGATAAGAAATCAGTGAACATATTCATGTCGCCGGAAGGAACGGCACAGATCGATGGATCCAAGGTCTTTAACTTATGCAACAAACACGGCCGGGCTGTGGGCCTTGGAATGGAAGGCTCTAAGCTTAAAATATCCATCAATACCTCACGCTTGGAAGCATCCAAGTGGTTTAATATGGCTTATGACATCATCAAGCACTTAGATGAAGCGTTAAAAGTAGAAGAAAACGCGTAAACAATCTTTAGGTTCTTTTGGAAACATTGTTATTTTTATCATTGCTTTCTGTCTCGATAATCTTGTGTGTGAGGAGGCTCAACTCACGCCCTGCAAAAAGCGAGCACCTGGAGTGGAAATCAACCAGCACTCGCTTTTTCAAAAATGAAAAAGACTGTGAATACTGCCGATCATTCCGGCATGAAATACGGAAATTCTTACCTTCGTTATAATAATGTAACCAAAATGTAAACGCGCTGATTGTTTTACTTTACTATGATAAGGGTATTAGTATTTATGCAGCTGCCAACAATGGAAAAAGATACCTGCATTAGAATTTTAGTGAAATTACAGAAAAAATAACTGAATGTGTATAGAACTTCTAAGTTGTAAGATACTAAACTCAACAATGGTAAAGTATTCAATAACAAGTTGGTACATTGCCAAATAAAAATCATCTGATGAAAGTGAGGCAACTATAGATGAAAGCAACTGGTATTGTTCGTCGTATTGATGATTTAGGGCGTGTCGTCATTCCGAAGGAAATTCGTAGAACATTGAGGATTCGCGAGGGAGATCCCCTGGAAATCTTCGTCGATCGTGACGGGGAAGTCATCTTAAAGAAATACTCCCCAATAAGTGAACTTGGTGACTTTGCTAAGGAATACGGCGAAGCATTATACGACAGCCTGGGAAGCGCTGTGTTAATTTGTGATCGAGATGCTGTAATCGCCATCTCCGGCGCTTCAAAGAAAGAATATTTAAATAAGAACATCAGTGAACTGCTTGAGAAAGTAATGGATGACCGTACGTCTCTATTACACACTCAACAAGGACAAGCTGAGCTTGTCGATGGACACGGTGAAGATCTGGCTTCCTATACGGTAGCCCCGATAGTCGCAAATGGTGACCCGATTGGTGCCGTTGCGATCTTCTCGAAGGAACGTACAGTAGGCGAAGTGGAACAAAAGGCAGTAGAAACGGCAGCTGGTTTTTTAGCAAGACAAATGGAGTCATAACCTAAAGGAGCGGCACTTAGCCGCTCTTCTTTTTTGTTTTTGGTCTGATAAACGAAGCTGTTCAACGAAAACAGGCAGCTATTTATGGTAAAATGACCATACATAAACGAATTTTTTCTCTGCCTGATCAGACTCAAAAAGCATTGAAAAAAGTGGTACAGAAAGGCAGGAAAACTGGTTGAGTAAGAAGTACTCTTCCAACCAATTTTTGAAAGGGGCAATGGTATTAACGGTTGCCGCACTAGTGACGAAGATATTAAGTGCAGTATATCGGGTGCCGTTTCAAAATATTGTTGGGGATATTGGTTTTTATATCTATCAGCAGGTATATCCTTTTTACGGAATTGCCATTGCATTATCCACCTATGGATTCCCTGTGATCATCTCGAAGTTAGTAGCCGAGAAATTAGAAAATGATGATGAAGAAGGAGCGAAGAAAGTAGCCGTTACCTCCTTCATGTTTCTATGTATAGTTGGATTAAGCTGGTTTCTAATCGTGTACTTTGGAGCAGAGGTGATTGCCCGCTGGATGGGGGATCCACTCCTGAAACCGTTGATTCAAGTCATTTCTTTATCCTTCCTGTTGTTAGCTCCCCTTTCTGTTCTGAGAGGTTACTATCAAGGAAAGGAAGATATGGTGCCCACCGCTGTTTCACAGGTGACAGAGCAAACGATAAGAGTGGCGACGATTCTTGTATTTTCAACCATTTTGGTTTCTCAAGGATATTCCCTGTATATGGCGGGGAACGGAGCGCTATTCGGTTCTATAACCGGTGGACTGGGAGGCTTGTTAGTTTTACTTTTCATAGTGACTGCACGAAGGGAAAGACTGTTTTCACGCAAGTCCCTGAGATTGTCCCCTGAGTATCTACACATTTGGTCAAGGTTATTAATGAACGGAACAGCCATTTGTGTAAGTGCCATGCTGCTGGTCCTTCTTCAGTTTGTGGATTCCTTGAATGTATATTCTCTCCTGACCTCTTCAGGTATGGATACGGAGTCAGGGAAAACGTGGAAAGGAATATATGACCGGGGTCAGCCCTTTGTCCAGCTCGGGACAGTAGTGGCCACCTCCATTTCCCTCACCATCGTACCATTGGTGACAAGTGCCTACTTGAAAAAGAAAGAAAATTTGATAAGGGAGTACAGTCAGTTATCCCTTAAAATCAGTATTACCATCGGATTTGCAGCTACATTGGGAATCATCAATATTATGGTTCCTACCAATACGATGTTATTCGAAAATGCATCGGGCTCAAAGGTGATCGCCGTTTTCTGTCTTTCCATTTTCTTCAGCTGTCTGATTCTTACGTTTGCAGGCATTTTCCAAGGAATCGGTAAGATTTATTACCCGGCATTATGTATTTTGATAGGCATTCTCTTAAAATATTTCGGCAATGCCTATCTCATTCCTGTCATGGGTATTATGGGAGCGTCCGTGGCGACCGTCGTGTCTTTAACCGTTATTACCGGTATGATGATCTTGCAGCTAAGGAGATTATTCCCTATTCGGTTTTTCCCCTTTTCTTTCTATAAAACCTTATTGCTGAGCGGTGCAGCCATGACGATCGTGTTACAGGTTTTCCTGCAGATTTATGATACACTTTTAGATAAAGGAATGCCTGAACGAGAGCTTTCTGTCCTTTTTTCTTTAGGAGGGGCATGCCTCGGTGCCATCATCTTTCTGATTGTTTTTTTAAGAGGAAATGTCCTCTCGAGAGAAGAAATGGGCTTCTTGCCGTTTGGTAGTAAATGGGTAAGACTGATGAATATGATGCAACCAAAGTATAAAAAGTAGCGAGGAGATCAATATGCATACAATAACAATTGTAGGTTTAGGTGCAGGGGACATCGAACAGCTCCCATTAGGAGTGTACCGATTACTAAAGAATAGCTCACATCTATACTTACGTACGAAGGAGCATCCAGTCGTAAAGGATTTAATGTCTGAAGGAGTCGAGTTTCAATCCTTCGATGCTGTATATGAAAAGCATGATCAGTTCGACCACGTGTATGAAGAAATTGTATGTGAGCTGGTTTCGAAATCTGAAAAACATTCAATCGTCTATGCGGTTCCAGGTCATCCATTAGTGGCTGAAAAGGCTGTTCAAATGCTTCTGGACCTTCAGAAGGAAGGAAAGATTCAAGTGTCCATCGGCGGGGGGCAAAGCTTCATTGATGCTCTTTTCGCTTCTGTCGGAGCGGATCCGATCGATGGCTTTCAGCTATTGGATGGTACGAATTTAAAGCTTCACGATATTCATATGAATCAACAGCTCATCATCGGACAGGTGTATGATGCCTTTATCGCTTCTGAGGTGAAGATTACTCTGATGGAGCTCTATCCATATGATTATGAAGTCATGCTTGTCACAGCGGCTGGCAGCAAGGAAGAGAAGGTGGATAGAATCCCGCTGGTTGAACTTGATCGTGTGGCCCACCTCAGTAATTTAACAAGCCTGTACGTTCCGGCTGTGAAAGAAAGGGCATCCACGTATAAACAATATGCAACATTAAGAGAGATCATCTCGACACTAAGGGGTCCGAATGGGTGTCCTTGGGATAAAGAGCAAACGCATCATTCCCTCAAGAAATACTTACTCGAGGAAACGTACGAGTTACTGGAAGCCATCGAGGAAGATGATATTGATCATATGATTGAAGAGCTGGGGGATGTCCTGCTCCAGGTCATGCTTCATGCCCAAATAGGTGAGGATGAAGGAATGTTCACCATGGAGGAAGTGATTGAAAGCCTTGCTTCCAAAATGGTCCGGAGACATCCTCATGTATTCGGTTCGGTTCAAGTAGAAAATACGGAACAAGTGAAAGCGAACTGGGATGAAATCAAGAAGCAGGAAAAGCAGGATGAACATGAACCGATGCTAAAGAACGTTGCCAAAGGGATGCCGGCTCTTATGAAGGCATACGAATACCAGAAGAAAGCCGCAAAAGTAGGCTTTGATTGGCCAGACCCAGTAGGTGCCTGGGAAAAAGTATGGGAAGAATTAAAGGAATTTGAAAACGAGGTCGAGAATAATAGTGAAAAAGATATCAAAAAAGAATTTGGAGATATTTTATTCGCACTTATCAATGTGGCCAGATTCTATAAGATCTTTCCAGAGGAAGCCCTGTCTATGACCAATACAAAATTTTACCGCCGCTTTTCTTATGTGGAGGAACAGGTTTTGAAAACGGGGAAGAGCTTTGAGGATTTCACTCTAGAAGAATTAGACCAATTTTGGAACGAAGCCAAAAAGATGAATATCGAATAAGGGGAAATGAATAATGGTATCCATGAGATTAGATAAATTTTTAAAGGTATCAAGGCTGATTAAAAGAAGAACGATGGCTAAAGAAATTGCCGACCAGGGCCGTATAACAGTGAATGGGCTCCAAGCAAAAGCGAGCTCTAACGTGAAGGTTGGAGACGAATTAAGCGTGAGGTTTGGTCAAAAGATTATGAGGGTAAAGATAGAAAGGCTTCTTGAAACAACCAAAAAAGAAGAAGCGAGCGGACTATATTCCGTCCTTTCAGAAGAAAGAGTTCGAGAAGAAACCGAATAAGGATTACATAGTAAGAGACTCTATTTTGGTTCTATTTTTCTCCTGAAATCATAAACATAGTTACAAAGCTTGTACTATGGGAATGTGAGGGATGGATATGAATCAATATTATGATGGAAACAAAGATAAAACGACTTTTCAAGAACATGACGTCATGATGAGGGGCCGCAAGCTTCTTGATATCACGGGTGTCAAACAGGTGGAAAGCTTCGATAATGAAGAGTTTCTCCTCGAAACCGTAATGGGATTTTTGTCTGTCAGAGGTCAAAATCTACAAATGAAAAATCTGGACGTGGACAAAGGAATCGTCTCCATCAAAGGAAAGGTGTTTGATCTCGTTTACCTGGATGAACAAAATGGGGAGAAGGCTAAAGGCTTCTTTAGCAAGCTGTTTCGATGACACTCTCAACCCAGTTCTACACCATGCTCTCCATGATCGGAATGGGAGCTTTATTTGGTGCGACATTAGACACGTACAATCGGTTCTTAAACCGGTCTGAAAGAAAACGGTGGCTTGTATTCATAAACGATATTATGTTTTGGGTATTACAAGCCCTATCGATTTTTTATATTTTATTTGTCGTCAATTTTGGTGAAATCCGTTTTTATATTTTCATTGCTTTACTGTGTGGATTCGCTGGTTATCAGGCCCTCATCAAGCAGCTTTATCTCGCCTTTTTGGAACGGGTGATCTTATTTTTTATCTCCCTTTATAATTTTGGTGTGAAAATGGTAAAAAAATTAATATATTCACCGATAAAATGGATCATTGTGCTTCTCATTACCATGGTTTTATCTATAGGAAAAGGGCTCTTATCCGTCATAATATTCGTGTTAAAGGTGATCTGGAAGGTGTTACAATGGGCGATTAAGCTCGTAACGGCTCCAATATGGTGGATATTGAAGGGTATTTGGAATTTATTGCCGAAAAATCTTACAAAAAGAGTCGAGAAGTTATATAATAAAATGGCAGGAATTTTTAAAGCATATATCAAAAAAGTATATAGAGTGGTAGAAAAGTTCAAAAAGAAACCTAAAGACAAAGAATAGGGCTTAAGGCTTTGCCACTCCATATTGTAAAGGAGGTTTGGGAATGAGAAAAAACGTGACACCAATGGAAAATGAATATGTTCGTCATCAAGAGCATATGCATCATTCGTCTTCTAAGAGAAAAAAGCGTTTGGTCCGTCGATTAGCAGTCTTTTTAATTTTAGTATTGGCAATTAGTGGATTTTTAATTTCGACTCTCATTTCCAGAGCCCAGGTTTTAGAAGATAAACGTACTGAAAAAGCACAATTAGAAAAAAAGTTAGAACATCTAAAAGATAAGCAAACCGCGTTGGAAGAAGAGATTGTGAAGCTTAACGACGATGAATATATAGCCAAACTGGCGCGCCGGGATTACTTTTTATCAGATGAAGGTGAAATTATTTTCAACATACCTGAACCAGATAAAGAGAAAGAAGAAGAGGTGTCTTATTGACACTCTTTTTTTAAATTGGCTATAATATATAGTAAGGTTTATCTTTTATCATTTTAAGGAGGAGCATTTCTTTTATGTCAATCGAAGTAGGCAGCAAGTTACAGGGTAAGGTAACAGGTATTACAAATTTCGGAGCGTTCGTGGAATTATCGGAAGGTTCAACAGGATTAGTTCACATTAGTGAGGTTGCAGACAACTATGTTAAGGATATTAACGAACACCTTAAAGTTGGCGACGAAGTAACAGTTAAGGTTATTAATGTTGAGAAAGATGGAAAGATCGGTTTGTCCATCCGAAAAGCGAAAGAGCAACCACAACGCCCGCAGCGCCCTCAGCGTCCTCAACGCCCGCGTAGTAACAATAACAAACAGAACGACACACGTACTAAAGAGAGTTTCGAACAAAAGATGGCACGTTTCTTGAAAGACAGTGAGGATCGTTTATCATCTTTAAAGAAAAATACTGAGTCTCGTCGTGGTGGAAAAGGGGCGAAAAAAGGTTAACTTGCTGTCTATTAACTCATATAGCAGGTTGTGAACGGAAAACAGGCATACTCATAAGGATGAGTGTGCCTGTTTTTTTATTATGTGTAGAAAGGAAAACGACCTGCCCTCATCGAATAAAATAGTCTTAACTAATTTTATGGAGGCAGCCATTATGAAAAAAGAACAGATAATCGATCATCATGAATCGTTTAAGCTGTGGCTTAATGAATTGAAAAGGATCAATGACAAAGAGTGGTTTCAGCCCATGGAGGAAAGCAGATGGTCGATTGCTGCAAATGTTTCTCACATGATCAAATGGGACCAATATTCATTAGAAGAGATTCTCCCAAGGGTTTCAGAAGGAGTGCAGCTGCCTCCTTTTCCGGATTTTCAACGTTTTAATGGAGAAGCTAAAAGGTATGCGCATGACGTGGTAACTAAGGAAGCTTTGATTGAAGAGGGTATCAAAACACGCGAATCGATTATAGCATATGTAAATTGCTTATCTGATGATGATCTTCAACATTCGTTCTCAGTAGGAGATCAAAGCTTTACACTTGAAGAGTTTTTTGAAGACTTTATCGGTCATGATAAACATCACCAGGAGCAAATTGAAGCAGTGGTTTCTGCAGAAAAAACCTGATGTGCCTCTTCATACGAAAAGAGCTGAACAAAAAAAGACTATCATAAATGATAGTCTTTTTTTACTATGACCCGTACGGGATTCGAACCCGTGTTACCGCCGTGAAAGGGCGGTGTCTTAACCGCTTGACCAACGGGCCATGAAATATGGTAGCGGCGGAGGGGATCGAACCCCCGACCTCACGGGTATGAACCGTACGCTCTAGCCAGCTGAGCTACACCGCCAAATTTATGCACATTTTAGGCACAAAATCTATGATACATAGAAAGAATTATCTTGTCAATATAATCTAGTAAAGAATTTGTCAAAATTCCTTCAAGCATACTCGCATAAGCGTTTAGGACGAAAAAAGTAGAAAAGAAGAATGAATGACAAGAGAATATTCTGAATATTTTACCGGAATCTATAGAAAGTCGTCGAAACTTTCTTGGTATGCATTCCCTCATTTTGACAAAGTTTTAAGCTTGTACCATTTATACTTAACAAAAAAGAAATGGGGAGTGTTTCATACATGGGGAAAGCCGATCAGTCGATCATAGAACCTGTTCAGAACGTGGACATTGAACACACTAGGGTGGAACTATCCAAAAGAATCAAGTCTATTTATTCGAAACTGGAGTGGCTGTTCGTAGAAAAGGGGATTGCCTTATTCGTTATCGGATTTTTATTGGGAAGAGCGTTGATCCTTTCACATTTAACGCCGTTTGCACTGCCGTTCTTTGCCTCTGTCTACATTATTCGAAGAGAGAAGTCTCCCATTGCCCTAATCGGATTGCTTGCAGGAGCTCTCACCTTATCTCTTCCTAGTATCAGTTATACGTTTGTCAGTGCGGTAATATTCCTATTAGCGTTTCGATTGTCTCAGAAATATCACAAGAATAATTTGAGAGTCGTCGCTTTTTATGTCTTCTTCACAGTCATGGTAGCAAAGCTTTCATTCGATTTTATCCAGCAAGGACAAGCACTGACGGTGTACAACGGAGTAATGGCGTTAATAGAAGCGAGTCTTGCCTTTCTCTTAACGTATATTTTCATTCAAAGTGTGCCCCTTGTAACCGTTCAGCGTAGAAGGAAATCGCTGAAAACAGAAGAAGTGGTCAGTCTGATCATTCTATTGGCATCTATCATGACAGGTACAATCGGATGGTCTGTATACAATCTATCTGTGGAACATGTGTTATCAAGATACTTAGTGCTGCTGTTTTCCTTTATAGCAGGGGCTACAGTGGGCTCCACAGTGGGGGTTGTCACTGGGCTTGTTTTCAGTTTAGCCAACGTATCCAGCTTTTATCAAATGAGCTTGCTTGCTTTCTCGGGGCTTCTGGGCGGACTTATGAAAGAAGGAAAGAAATTCGGAGCAGCAATCGGTTTGTTAATCGCTACTTTATTAATGGGAATGTACGGAGAGACAGATACGGTCATAACGAAAACCTTATATGAATCGGGGGTAGCGATTTTACTCTTATTTTTAACCCCTCAAAGTTTAACGTCTAAAATCGCCAAGCATATTCCGGGAACAGCAGAATATCAGCAGGAACAACAGGGATACATGCGAAGGGTGAGAGATGTTACCGCTAATAGGGTCACGCAGTTTTCCTCGGTGTTTCAAGCTTTGTCCAATAGTTTTCAACAAATAGAAGACCGATTTGAAGAGGAGGAAGATAAGGAGTTCGATTATTTCTTAAGCAATGTGACTGAGAAAACGTGTCAAACCTGTTTTAAGAAAGATCAGTGCTGGGCCCGGAATTTTGATAAAACCTATAATCTCATGAAAGATGTGATGACCGAGTATGATCAGGGCCGTGTCCCCCTGTCTTCAAAACTTGCTAGAGAAGTAGAGAAGCATTGTACGAGAGAGAAAAAACTGAAAGAAACCATATATCAGGAGCTGACCTTCTATCAAGCGAATCTGAAATTAAAGAAACAGGTCCAGGAAAGCAGGAAGCTGGTCGCCGACCAATTACTTGGGGTATCAGAGGTGATGGGGAACTTCGCGAAAGAAATTCAAAGAGAAAGGGAGAATCATCATATTCAGGAAGAACAAATCTTATCGAGTATCGGAGAGTTTGGAATCGAGATTGAAAACATTGAAATCTATAACCTGGAACAAGGAAATGTCGATATAGACATGACCATGCCTTATTGCGGGGGACATGGACAGGGTGAAAAACTGATTGCCCCGATGCTATCGGATATATTAGGTGAAAATATCATTGTTCAAAAGGAGGAGTGCGCTCAATTCCCGAACGGTCAATGTCATGTGACTTTCCAATCTGCCAAGAAATTTATAGTGGATACCGGGGCTTCTCATGCAGCGAAAGGGGGAGGACTGGTATCAGGAGACAGCTACTCGATGATTGAATTAGGAAGGGGAAAATATGCAGTTGCGATTAGTGACGGGATGGGGAACGGAGAACGGGCTCACTATGAAAGCAATGAAACGCTGAGGCTTTTGAAAAAAATACTTGAATCCGGGATTGAAGAACAGGTAGCGATCAAATCCATCAACTCGATTCTATCTCTCAGAACGAATGATGAAATTTTCTCCACATTGGATTTAGCCATGATCGACCTGCAGAATGCGTCATCGAGGTTCTTGAAAATTGGTTCAACCCCGAGCTTCATTAAGCGGGGGGATAAAATCATCAAGGTAGAGGCAAGTAATTTACCCATGGGGATGCTTCAGCAGGATTTCGATGTGGATGTCGTGTCTGAGCAGTTAAAAGCAGGAGATCTTCTCATCATGATGAGTGATGGTGCCTTTGAAGGCCCGAAACATGTGGAAAATTATGATCTCTGGATGAAGAGGAAGATAAAGGAGCTGGAAACGGAGGAACCACAAGAAGTGGCCGATATTCTAATGGAGGAAGTGATCAGGTCGAGTTCCGGCTTAATAGAAGATGATATGACGATTGTGGTTTCAAAAATCAAACATAATATACCGAAATGGTCCTCTATCCCTGTGCAAAAACCGAAACCAAAGGATAAAAAGAGAATTTCCTAGGACGTATATTTACCCTGTAAAAATAGTTAACTAGAGTATAAATCCCTCCTTATTCGGCGAAGATGGTAACAACTTTAGAATGAGGAGGGGAGTCTGATGAAGCCAGGTACACTTCGTCAAATTCTATTAATTACAGATGGTTGCTCAAATCAAGGTGAAGACCCGATTGCGATGGCGGCTCTTGCGAAGGAGCAGGGGATCTCAGTGAACGTCATTGGGGTCATGGATAATGATGTGATAGACGATAATGGAATGCAGGAAATTGAAGGAATTGCTCTATCGGGGGGTGGAGTAAGCCAGATTGTATATGCACAACAGCTTTCTCAAACCGTACAAATGGTCACGCGCAAAGCGATGACACAAACCTTGCAGGGGGTTGTAAATAAAGAGCTGAAGCAAATTCTAGGGAAATCCGCATCCATGGAGGAACTTCCTCCCGAACAACGCGGGGAGGTCATGGAGGTTGTCGATGAACTGGGAGAATCCGTTGATATGGAAGTGTTGATTCTTGTCGATACGTCTGCGAGTATGAAGCATAAGCTTCCCACGGTTAAGGAAGCCTTATTAGACCTGTCATTGAGCCTGAATGCAAGAATGGGTGATAATAAATTTTCCGTCTTTGTATTTCCCGGGAAACGACAAGATGTCGAAAAATTGCTGGATTGGACACCAAAACTCGAAACATTGACGAGTATATTCTCTAAATTGTCTCCAGGTGGAATTACTCCAACAGGTCCAGCGATCTCAGAAGCTATCACCCACTTTAAGAAAAAGCGTTCATTAAGGGGATTGCTCTCTCGTGGCGATGATGAACAATACTTCGAAGAAACCATTTAATTTCCCACCTGGAACAGTTATAAGAGGAAAATGGTATAAGCAGATCTACACCATTGTGAAAGAGTTAGGGTATGGTGCGAACGGGATCGTCTATCTGGTGCAAGGTTCGTCTGGATACCAGGCGTTAAAGATGAGTGAAAGCAATGTATCCATTACCTCGGAAGTGAATGTATTAAAATCTTTCTCCAAGGTCCAAGGTGCTCCCCTGGGGCCAAAGCTTCTTGATGTGGATGATTGGGAGTATCGGGGACAGAAAATACATTTTTATGTGATGGAATATATTCAAGGTGCTGACTTGCTGTCATTTGTTCAATCAAAAGGATTTTCGTGGACAGGTGTACTCATTGCTCAGCTCCTGACAGACCTGGAGCGAATTCATAAGGAAGGATGGGTATTTGGGGATTTAAAACCTGAAAACTTGATCGTCACCGGACCTCCTTACCGAATTCGCTGTATTGATGTTGGGGGAACGACCATCAATGGGCGGGCAATTAAAGAGTTTACGGAGTTTTTTGATAGAGGATACTGGGTGGGAGGGTCGCGAAGAGCCGAACCTTCTTATGACCTTTTCTCTGTGGGGATGATCCTCATTAATTTAGCCTATCCAGGGCGTTTCACTAAGGCAGGAAACGGGAATATGCAACAATTAAGGCAGGCCATCGGTTCCAAAGACCAATTGAAGAAGTTTGAAGGATCGATCCTTGATGCCCTGGAAGGGAATTTTCAATCTGCCAGTGATATGAGGGTCAGCCTCCTGAATGGACTTTCTCACTCTCAGCCAGTACAGCAGCAGCCCAAATTGAAGCCTAAAGTCAGTAAACCTGTTTCAACGAGCGCTCATGCAAGTTCATCCGTTACGCATAGCAGATATCAAAATCAACGAAATAAAAAATCCAGTCACTTTTTGGAGACTGTGCTCGTGGTGATGATTGTTTCGTTATTATATGTTTTGTATATCTATGGAGAATTGATGTAGCGTAAGAGTGTAAGAATTCAGCAGGTATTGATACAATGAGGGAAATGGTTTCAGGAAGAGGAAGCGTTATGTTAGAGAAAACGATTAAAAGGTTTATTCAAGACCATAGGTTGATTAATAAAGGAGATCGTATTATGGTGGCAGTGTCGGGAGGCCCTGATTCCTTAGCGCTGCTCCATTTTCTTGATTCGAACAAAGCTGAGTGGGAAGTAGAAGTCATGGCGGCTCATCTTGATCATATGTTCAGAGGAGACGAATCTTATCAGGAACTTTTGTTCGTCAAAGAATACTGCAAAAAGCGAAACATCCCTTTTTACGGTGACAGAGTGGATGTATCAATGGAGATCGAGCGGACGAATGGAAGTTTGCAAGAAACTGCCCGTCAAATTCGTTATGAATTTTTAATGGAGGCCATGGAAGAGGCATCTGCTGCGACATTAGCTCTTGGCCATCATGGGGATGATCAAGTAGAGACCATCCTGATGAAGTTGACAAGAGGGGCAGCCGGGGCTAGCAGAGCCGGGATTCCCTTCAAACGATCCATTGCTGCAGGTTTGATCATACGGCCATTTCTCCCTGTTACAAAAGAGGAAATAGAGGCGTATTGTGAAAGGCACGATCTAAACCCGAGGAGAGACCCTAGTAACACGAAGGAATATTATACCAGGAACCGGTTCAGAAAAAAGGTTCTTCCTTTTTTGAAAAATGAGAATCCTCATGTTCATCTCCAATTTCAACGATTTAGTGAAGAATTGGCAGAAGATGAGGCATATTTAGAGGAATTAACAAGGGATAAGTTGAATAAGGTATGGAATGACACTGGCGATTTCTCATCTTTACATATCGATGGTTTTCTTGCAATGCCTCAGCCTTTACAAAGAAGAGGGATTAATCTAATATTAAACTATCTTTACAAACTTAGACCATCTTCCTTATCGTCTATACATATTTACGATGTATTGGGTATATTAAAAGGAAAAACGCCTAATGCGAGCTTGGATTTACCAAAAGGGCTTAAAGTAACAAGGGCGTATCATACATGTTATTTTCATTTTGGAGAAATGGCGTTAACCGAAGCTCCTTATTGTCACGAGATACAGGTTAATGAAACGCTTGAACTTCAAGGTGGATATCAGTTCCTTCTTTATTTTTCTTCCTCGTTAGCAGAGGATCGTACCGGTGATAGGATCTACATTGATCCGGACAAGGTTACCCTGCCTTTATATGTGCGTACGAGAAAGAACGGAGATCGAATGAAAGTGAAGGGGTTGGAAGGCTCAAAGAAGCTGAAGACACTCTTTATTGACGAAAAAGTTCCTGTTCACCTCCGTGACGAGTGGCCGATTGTAGTGGACGCAAATAACCACATACTTTGGGTTCCGGGAATGAAAAAGTCTACTTACGATTTGGGAGAAGAGCAAGAAAATAGTTTGGTACTACAATTTAAGAGCAATCATCTTCTAGGAGGCAGTTGAACATTGTTAAACCAAGATATTGAAAAAGTGTTAATTTCAGAAGAAGAACTTCAAGAAAAGATTAAAGCATTAGGTGCACAATTAACAGAGGAATATCAAGATCGTTTTCCTTTGGCAATTGGAGTTTTAAAAGGTGCAATGCCATTCATGGCTGACCTTTGTAAACGTATGGATACGCATATGGAGATGGATTTCATGGATGTATCCAGCTACGGGAACTCTACTGTCTCTTCAGGAGAAGTAAAGATTGTGAAAGATTTAGATACGAAAGTGGAAGGTCGGGATATCCTGATCATTGAAGATATCATCGACAGTGGTCTAACATTAAGCTACCTGGTCGAGCTGTTCCGTTATCGTAAAGCGAAAACCATCAGCATTGTCACTTTGCTTGACAAGCCGACTGGACGTAAAGCTGATATCAAAGCGGACTACGTGGGCTTCATTGTTCCTGACGAGTTCGTGGTCGGATATGGTCTGGATTATGCTGAAAGATACCGTAATCTGCCGTATATCGGAGTTTTAAAACCAAGAGTGTATACAACAGGAGAATAAGTATAATCTAAAGAGGAATCTTGTAAGTGCAATTTGTTGTAATGCCATGATTTTCTATGATACTATTTTACTTAGTTTGTTTACCGTGGGAGGAGGTAAGGGATGAACCGGATCTTTCGAAACACCATATTCTATTTACTGGTCTTTTTAGTGATTATAGGTGTGGTGAGTTATTTCAGTAACAACAACGAGCCAACCAAAAATATCGAGTACAGTACGTTTATTAATAACCTTGAAGACGGAGACGTTTCTTCTTTTTCAATTCAGCCTGGCAGGGGCGTTTATGAAGTAAAAGGACAGATGGAAGGGGCTAAAGAAGGAGAGTACTTCTTAACCTATGTCCTTACTACAGATGGAAAGTTAATGGAGAAGATCAATGCGGCAGCATCAGAGCAAGGAATTGATGTGGAAGTATTGCAAGCCAAAGAAACAAGCGGCTGGGTATCTTTCTTTACAACGATCATTCCATTCGTCATTATCTTTATTCTGTTCTTCTTCTTACTTAACCAAGCTCAAGGCGGCGGAAGCCGTGTCATGAACTTTGGGAAAAGTAAAGCAAAGCTATACAGCGAAGAGAAGAAGAAAGTTCGCTTTAAAGATGTAGCGGGAGCAGATGAAGAGAAGCAAGAACTTGTAGAGGTAGTGGAATTCTTAAAGGATCCACGCAAATTCTCTGAAGTAGGTGCCCGTATTCCAAAAGGTGTCCTTCTAGTAGGACCTCCAGGTACAGGTAAAACCTTACTTGCACGAGCGGTGGCTGGAGAAGCAGGAGTGCCTTTCTTCTCAATCAGTGGTTCCGACTTCGTTGAAATGTTTGTCGGTGTCGGTGCATCTCGTGTACGTGATTTATTCGAAAATGCGAAGAAGAATGCACCTTGTATCATTTTCATTGATGAGATTGATGCAGTCGGTCGTCAACGTGGAGCAGGTTTAGGTGGAGGTCACGATGAGCGTGAACAAACCCTTAACCAGTTACTAGTCGAAATGGACGGCTTTGGCGCTAACGAAGGTATTATCATCGTTGCTGCAACAAACCGACCAGACATTCTGGATCCTGCATTGTTACGTCCAGGACGTTTCGACCGTCAAATTACAGTAGATCGTCCCGACCTTAGAGGACGTGAAGCGGTTCTTAAAGTACATTCTCATAATAAACCGCTAGATGATTCAGTGGATCTAAAAGCGATTGCGATGAGAACACCAGGCTTCTCTGGAGCCGACTTAGAAAACCTTCTGAACGAAGCAGCTCTTGTAGCAGCCCGTGAGGATAAGAAGAAAATCGATATGCGCGATATTGATGAAGCAACAGACCGTGTCATTGCAGGTCCTGCTAAGAAGAGCAAAGTCATATCTGAAAAAGAACGTAAAATCGTGGCTTTCCACGAAGCGGGTCACACCGTTATCGGATTAGTCCTTGATGAAGCAGACATGGTACATAAGGTGACCATCGTTCCTCGTGGGCAAGCAGGCGGTTATGCTGTTATGCTTCCGAAAGAAGATCGTTACTTTATGACGAAGCCTGAGCTTCTTGATAAGATTACCGGTTTACTTGGTGGTCGTGTAGCGGAGGAAATCATCTTCGGTGATGTATCAACCGGTGCTCACAATGACTTCCAACGTGCTACTGGAATCGCCCGTAAAATGGTCACTGAATACGGTATGAGTGAAAAGCTTGGACCACTTCAGTTCGGTCAATCTCAAGGTGGTCAAGTGTTCTTGGGACGCGACATCAATAGTGAGCAAAACTATTCAGATGCCATCGCATATGAAATTGACTTGGAAATGCAGCGTCTAATTAAAGAGAGCTATGAGAGAGCGAAGCGAATTCTTACTGAGAATCGTGACAAGCTTGAACTTATTGCGAAAACATTATTAGACATCGAAACATTAGATGCGGCACAAATCAAGCATTTAATGGATCACGGTAAACTACCGGAGCGTATCTATGAATCCGACCAGGAAAATAGCGACGTGAAAGTAAATATCCAAAAGAAAAATGAAGAAACTGTGATCGAAGAAGACACGGCTTCAAAAGAAGACGATTCTAAATCAGATCGCACGTAAATAGAGAGAGGATGCATCCAGTGATGGGTGCATCCTTTTTTGTTGTGGGGACCTTGGCTTCTATTGTCGGACGATTCTCGATTGGTAAGGATTGTAAAATGGCCGGATTTTTTTCGATTTCGGCCGGATTTTCGATTAAAATGGCTGGATTATTACCAATTTCGGCCAGATAAAATAGTATTTCGGCCGGATTATGGCGTGAAACGGCCGGATTTTCTCAACAAGTATTCCAAAACACCACCCTACGGTTGAGTCCTTCATGGGTTTCAGCAAAAAAATGCGATTTACAACTTCAAAATACGTGTTTTGCTTGCTTGTCAGGTCTGACCAAGCCGGTTCCGCTTTTGTTTCATCCAGCTCCAGGGCTTAGAGGCTCGAGGTCATAAGTCAAAGCTGCCAAAAAGGCAAAGAGCGCCTTTCCGGCAGCTTTGTCATATGCTTGTCGCCTCTGTTCAAAGCCCTTGCGCTTTTATACTCATCCAGCTCCACCGGCTAGCCCCTCGAGGTCATAAGCTAAATGGACCAAGAAGGCAAAGAACGCCTTCCAGGCCCATTCATCTTATGCTTGTCGGGTCTGACCAAGCCGGTTCCGCTTTTGTACCTATTCTAAATAAATTATGGTATGATGTTGGCAGTGTGAAAACAATTGGCTTAGTAGGTGAGGATATTGATTTTTGTAATGGATGTAGGGAATACCAATATTGTGTTTGGTGTGTATGAAAATGACCATTTAAAATATCATTGGAGAGCTGAAACGAATCGACATAAAACGGAAGATGAGTTTGGGATGCTTGTGAAGAATCTGTTCGAGCATGTGAAGCTGACGTTTGACGAGATTGACGGAATCATCATTTCCTCCGTTGTCCCTCCAATTATGTTTAGTTTGGAACGTATGTGTGAGAAGTATTTTAATATTACTCCGCTCGTCGTTGGACCTGGTATTAAAACCGGTTTAAATATCAAGTATGAAAATCCAAGGGAAGTCGGGGCGGATCGAATCGTAAATGCTGTCGCTGGTATTCACGAATACGGTGGTCCTCTCATTATTGTCGATTTCGGTACAGCGACGACGTATTGCTATATCAATGAGGAAAGACAATATATGGGTGGAGCGATCGCCCCTGGTATAGGGATTTCAACAGAAGCCCTGTACTCGAAGGCGGCAAAATTGCCAAGAATTGAAATTGCCCGTCCTGAACATATCATTGGAAAGAATACCGTAACGGCTATGCAAGCAGGTATTCTCTATGGTTATGTTGGACAAGTAGAAGGTATCGTTCAAAGAATGAAAGCACAAAGTAAGAAGGAACCAACCGTCATTGCAACGGGAGGATTAGCTACATTGATTTCGAAAGAATCCAACAGCATTGACGTCGTAGATCCTTTCCTGACATTAAAAGGATTAAAATTAATCTACAAGAGAAACATGAACTAAAGTGAAAGGAGCTTCAACCATGAGCGACTATTTAGTAAAAGCGTTAGCCTATAATGGCCAAGTACGTGCTTATGCAGTAAAAAGCACGGATACAGTAGGAGAAGCACAAAGAAGACATGGAACATGGCCAACTGCGTCAGCAGCACTAGGTAGAAGCATTAGTGCCGGAGTGATGATGGGGGCTATGTTAAAAGGGGAAAATAAATTAACGATCAAAGTAGAGGGTGGAGGCCCGATCGGCGCCATTCTTGTAGATAGCAATGCAAAAGGGGAGGTCAGGGGATATGTGACCAACCCGCATGTACACTTCGATTTAAACGAACAAGGAAAGCTTGATGTCCGTCGTGCAGTTGGTACAACCGGAACGTTATCCATTGTAAAAGATATCGGAATGAGGGATCATTTCTCCGGTCAGGTTCCGATTGTTTCAGGAGAACTTGGAGAAGACTTCACGTATTATTTCGTCACTTCAGAACAGGTACCTTCTTCTGTAGGTGTAGGTGTGTTAGTGAACCCCGACAATTCCATTCTTGCAGCAGGCGGATTTATCCTGCAGCTAATGCCGGGAACGGATGACGAAACGATTACGAAGATTGAGGAACGTTTAGCTAAAATCCCTCCGATCTCTAAATTGATCGAAAAGGGACTCACACCTGAAGAGGTATTAGAAGAAGTACTTGGAAAAGGGGAAGTCAAAGTACTTGAAACGCTTCCAGTGGCATTTAAGTGTCAGTGTAATAAAGAACGGTTTTCAAATGCCATCATCAGCCTAGGGGAGCAGGAAATACAAGAAATGATCGATGAAGATGGAAGTGCAGAAGCAAGCTGTCACTTCTGTAATGAAACGTATGTATTTTCTAAAGAAGAATTAGAAGAACTGAAAGCAAACACGAAGCAGTAAATCAGATTCAGGGAGAATGGGAGAAATGAGAATTAAACGATCTGTACTCATCGTTATGGTTGGGCTGCTACTTGTTACCAATATCATTACACTCGTGTGGAATCGCTCTTCGGGGGTAAGTGGTACTCCCGAAGTCGTGGCGACGGTTGGCGGAGAGTCAATTACCCGGGAGGACTGGTTGTATTCCCTTGAGCAAAAGCATGGCAAGGAAGAGCTGAAGGCCCTGATCAATCAACAAGTGATCGACCATTTAGCGAAGAAATATGATATCTCTGTTTCAGATAAAGAAGTAGAACAGGAATATTATTTCATACAATCTGTTTATAATGCGTACGATGAAGAAAATCTTGAAGATGAAGATTCACTAAAGACTCAAATCAAATCTGAATTGTTATTAGAGGAGCTCCTCACGAAGGATGTCCAAGTGCCTGAAAAAGAGTTGAAGAGTTTCTATAATCAAAACGAGCATCTGTACTCTATTTCTAAAATGTATAAGCTGAAGCAGTTGAAGGTAGCTGATCAATCAGAAGCCGCTCAAGCACTGGAAGAATTAGAGGCTGGCTCGGACTTTGAAGCTTTGGCCATGGAGCGTTCAAGCGATGAGCAAAGTGCTCATTTAGGAGGAGACATTGGGTATGTTCCTCTGGATGGGGATTTCCTATCGTCAGAAGCGTCAGAAGAAATAGAGTCTCTCTCACCAGGCGAATGGACAAAACCGATTCAGCAGGATTCAGAGTACGTTATTTATTATGTAGACGATGTTTTGAAAGAAAGACATTTTTCGTTCAAAGATGTAAAATCTCAAATTCGAAGACAAATTGCTTTAGAGCAAGTAGAGACGCCTCTGCAGCCCGAGTCCTTTTGGGAAGAGGTTGAAGTGGACTGGTTTTACGGAAAACAGAATTAGAAGGGGCTGGCCTTTTAAAAGGTCAGCTTCTTTTACATAGAGAGACACTTTTTAACGAAACATAGGATAAATGAAATATGCATACATATAACCTAGGGTAGAAGCAATTGGTCACATCAGACCAGAATAAAGAGCATGATGGATGGATGATACACCTCGAACCAGAAATCTTTGGTGTGAACAGTGTGTAGGCTTTTTAATTGACAAATTTATTGAATATTGTTACATTTTTATAAAACCAACAAATTTACTTGGAATTAGGAGTGATGAATGAATGGTGAGAGTAGCCAATTCAATTTCGGAATTAATAGGTCAGACTCCAGTGGTAAAACTGAATCGATTAGTAGATGAAAATAGTGCAGATGTTTACTTGAAATTAGAATATATGAATCCCGGAAGCTCTGTAAAGGATCGTATCGCATTAGCGATGATTGAAGCAGGGGAAAAAGAAGGTACGATTAAACCCGGGGATACGATTGTTGAGCCCACGAGTGGAAATACCGGTATTGGTTTAGCGATGGTAGCTGCCGCAAAAGGATACCGTGCGTTACTGGTCATGCCTGACACAATGAGTATGGAAAGACGCAACCTATTACGTGCGTACGGCGCAGAATTAGTATTAACACCAGGAGCAGAAGGAATGGGAGGGGCCATTCGCAAAGCTGAAGAGTTAGCGAAAGAAAAAGGCCACTTCATGCCTCAGCAATTTAAGAATGAAGCCAACCCTAAAGTTCATCGAGAAACAACCGGACCTGAGATCGTCGAGCAAATGGGCGATCAACTGGATGCCTTCATTTCAGGGATTGGAACAGGTGGTACGATAACTGGCGCTGGGGAAGTGCTTAAGAAGCATTACCCATCAATCGAGCTATACGCCGTGGAACCGTCAGATTCACCGGTATTATCAGGAGGAAAGCCTGGTCCTCATAAAATCCAGGGAATCGGTGCCGGATTCATCCCTGATATTTTAGATACAGAGGTATATAACCATGTCATTCAAGTTGACAAGGATTCGGCCTTCGACTATGCAAGAAGAGCGGCTAAAGAAGAAGGGATCCTGGGTGGGATTTCTTCAGGAGCGGCCATCTATGCAGCTATTGAAGTAGCGAAGAAGTTAGGGAAAGGTAAGAAAGTTCTTGCCATCATCCCAAGTAACGGAGAACGCTATTTAAGTACTCCTCTTTACCAATTTGATGAAGAATGATTAAAAGTGCCGGATCCTGAAGGTTTAACTCTTCAGGGTCCGTTTTTTTGTGTGGTCTATTGGACATTTCGAAGTAAAAGTCCCCATCTAAATCTATCCATTCTCCACCATCCCCACCCACATAAATTTCAAGTTTTTAACGATGAAACCTTCCCGAAGTTCATGTATCATGAAAGTAGATAAAAAATAGGAGTGTGAAGGGTCAGTGCAGCACCTATATTTTCATAAAAACCATTCAACCAAAGAACAATTTTTTGCAGCATACGAACAACTTAGTCAACATCAATCACATCATATATTGTTAGAAAGTGGACGGGGTGGACGATATAGCGTTGCTGGACTACAACCTGACGTCATTTTACAAAGTGTTCCGGAAGGGTTGCGCATACAAGACTCTTCGGGGGTTAAAACGATAAATGGAGACCCATTGATTCAAATGGAAAAATGGATGAATCCCCTTCGGACGAAAAGAAGAGAGGATCTCCCTGATTTCCAAGGGGGGGTAATCGGGTTTCTTAGTTATGATTATGCAAGGAAGATTGAAAGACTTCCCGCTCTGGGGCGAGATGATCTGGAGCTTCCGGACCTTTATTTCTATTACCTGAAGGAATGGGTGGTCTACGATCATCAGGAAAATAGTTTGTGGACGATGATACTTTCTGATGAGGAAACGGAATCAGCCGAGAATAAGCTATCAAGATGGACTTCTTCTTGGACAAATGCCTTGTCTTCAATAAAAGAATATGAGAAGGATCCTGTGAAACACGAGACAGCAGGCATCGAAGTATCGATGGATGAAGAGGAATTCTCAGAGGCTGTGAAGAAGATCCAAACTTATATCTCCCAGGGTGATGTCTTTCAGGTGAATTTATCTGTCCGACAATCTCAAGAATTAAAGGCTGAGCCTTACACGGTTTATAAAAAGCTTAGGGAATTAAATCCCTCCCCTTATATGAGTTATATTCAAAGCCCGGACTTTCAAATTGTCTCCGGGTCACCGGAACTGCTGGTAAAGAAGAAAGGGACCGAAGTAAGTACAAGGCCGATTGCAGGCACACGCTCCCGGGGAAAAGATGCTGAAGAGGATGAGAAACTTGCTCTTGAGCTGATCAATAATGAAAAAGAAAGAGCAGAGCACGTGATGCTTGTGGACCTGGAACGAAATGACCTGGGCAGGGTTTGCCAATACGGGACAGTTGAAGTGAATGAGTTTATGGTCATTGAAAAATACTCCCACGTCATGCACATTGTTTCAAATGTAAGAGGAACACTAGATGAAACTAAAACGGGAGCGGATCTAATCCGATCTGTTTTTCCTGGTGGAACCATTACGGGAGCCCCTAAGGTGAGAACGATGGAAATCATTGAAGAACTCGAGCCGGTTAGAAGAGGGATTTACACAGGGTCCATTGGCTGGATTGGCGTCAATGGAGATATGGAATTGAATATCGTCATCCGGACGATGCTTGTGAAAGAAGGAAAAGCCCATATTCAAGCGGGAGCGGGAGTCGTGATTGATTCCAATCCTAAGTACGAATACAAAGAATCCTTGAAGAAAGCGAAAGCCCTTTGGGTAGCGAAAGCCAGGGCGGAAGGAGAAACCCTATGATTCTCATGATTGATAACTACGATTCATTCACCTATAATCTCGTGCAATTTTTAGGAGAGCTGGGGGAAGAGCTGATCGTGAAACGAAATGACGAGATTACAATAGATGAGATTGAGGCATTGTCTCCGGATTACCTGATGATCTCTCCGGGACCGTGCAGTCCGGACGAAGCGGGTGTGAGTCTGGAGGCGATCAGAACCTTTGCGGGAAAGATTCCGATTTTCGGCGTTTGCCTGGGTCACCAATCGATTGCCCAGGTGTTCGGAGGCGATGTGGTTCGTGCGGAACGGTTAATGCACGGAAAGGTCTCACCCATGCTCCATGATGGGAAAACCATTTTTAAAGACATGCCCAATCCTTTCGAGGCAACAAGATACCATTCCCTGATTGTCAAAAGAGAAACCCTTCCTGGTTGCTTTGACATTTCAGCCGAAACGAAAGAAGGGGAAATCATGGCGATCCGTCATAAACAGCTGCCAATCGAAGGGGTGCAGTTCCATCCTGAATCGATCATGACGGAACAAGGGAAACAGCTTCTCCTCAACTTTCTAACGACTTATAAAAAAATCGAGATGGTTTTATAAATGTACCTATATCTTAACGGTGAAATCGTTCATGCATCAGAGGCTGTCATTTCCCCATTCGATCACGGATATTTATATGGATTGGGCGTGTTTGAAACCTTTCGGACGTATGATGGTCATCCGTTTTTGCTAAAGGATCACTTAAAGAGGCTTTCTCATGGATTGAAGGAATTGAATATTGCAACGGACCTGGATGAAGAAAAGATCCGGAACGCAATAACAACACTTCTAGATAAAAATGGCTTGAAAGATGCCTATTGCCGGTTCAATGTTTCCGGTGGGGAAGGTGAGATAGGTTTACAAACGGCTCCGTATGAGGATGCGACGGTGATCCTTTTTCAAAAAGAATTGCCTCCTTCTATGCCATTAACGGAAAAAGAAGGTGTGTTGCTTCAGTTAAAAAGAAATACACCTGAGACCGGTGAACGTTTGAAATCCCATCATTACCTCAACAATATGGCGGCTAAACGGGAAATTGGACCATCTCCTCAACGGGAAGGGATATTTCTTACAAAGGAAGGCCATCTCTGTGAAGGAATAACGTCCAATCTTTTCTGGGTAAAAGACGCAGAATTGTATACACCATCTGTAGAGACCGGGCTCTTAAACGGGATAACACGTCAGTTCATCCTTGACCTGGCAGATCGAACGCAAATGGGGGTTCGGGTAGGGTTGTTCGAGCAAGAGCGATTACTGGGAGCGGATGAAGTTTTTTTCACAAACTCTGTGCAAGAAATCATACCGGTAAACAGAATTGCCTCTATGAGTTTTCCGGGTCGCAACGGAATGTATACCAGGCTGTTACATGAACGATACAGCGAATACACAGGCCACTTGAATTCAATAGAGGAATTATAGCAGGGGGAGTCGTGCAATGAAGTGCGGAAAATACGAACTTAATTTTTCAGAGAAAACTCTTATTATGGGGATTTTAAATATCACACCTGATTCATTCTCGGACGGTGGTTCGTTCAATGAATTGGACCGGGCTGTAGAGCGTGCGAAAGGAATGGTTGAGATGGGGGCAGACATTATAGATATAGGTGGAGAGTCCACTCGGCCAGGGCACCAAATCGTAGCTGCTGAAGAAGAAATTTCACGAGTCGTGCCGATTATAGAGGCAATCTCCCAGGAAGTGAACGTACCGATCTCCATCGACACGTATAAGGCAGAGACGGCCCGTACAGCTTTGGAAGCGGGAGCAAGCATCATTAATGATGTATGGGGTGCGAAAAAAGATCCTGAAATGGCACAAGTAGCAGCGGAAACGGGTGCCCCGATCATTCTCATGCATAACCGGGATAACCGGGAGTACAGCCACTTCGTTCGGGATGCGATACAAGATCTGCAGGAAAGCATCTTCCTAGTAAAAGAGGCAGGGGTGAAAGACGACCAAATCATCCTGGATCCTGGAATCGGGTTTGCCAAAACAGTACAATTAAACATAGAGATGATGAGACATTTGGATGTTCTTGTTTCACTAGGATATCCTGTGCTCCTGGGGACGTCTCGAAAGTCTATAATCGGACATGTCCTGGATCTACCCGTAGAGGAACGGATGGAAGGCACGGGAGCGACGGTTTGCTACGGGATTCAAAAAGGGTGTCACATCGTACGTGTTCATGACGTAAAGGAAATGGCCCGCATGGCTAAAATGATGGATGCCCTCGTTGGAAAGGAGAAAATGTATGGATAAGATTCTATTGAATGAAATGGAGTTTTACGGCTATCACGGTGTATTTCAGGAAGAGAACAAACTTGGACAACGTTTTCGTGTTAGTGTAGAGTTGCATTTAGATTTAAGGAAGTCCGGTCAAAGTGATCAGCTTGAGGACTCCGTTAACTATGCGGAGATCTATTCCATCACGAAAACTGTAGTTGAGGGAGAACCGAAGAATTTAGTGGAAGCGGTCGCTGAAGACATCTCTTCCCGGATCTTAGAAACATTCCAAGTCGTAGAGAGCTGTAAAATTACACTAATCAAGCCTGACCCACCTATTCCTGGACATTACCAATCGGTGGCGGTGGAGATTAATAGGAGTCGATAGGATGAATACTGCATATATTTCCCTTGGTTCCAATATGGGAGACAGGGCGGGTTATTTAGAAAAAGCCATAAACATCTTAGGTAGTCATGGTAAGATAGAGGTAACGAAACGATCCTCTATGTATGAAACAGACCCGGTAGGATTTACAGAACAAGGTAAATTTTTGAATATGGTCATCGAAATTCGTACCAGTTTAAGTCCAGAAACTCTATTACATCAGTGCTTGCAGGTGGAAATCGACCTTGGAAGAGAAAGGGAGTTCAGATGGGGTCCGCGAATAATAGACCTTGATATTTTACTCTATAATCACGAAACGATTGAGTCAGAGAACCTTCTCATTCCTCACCCAAGGATGCAAGAAAGAGCATTTGTGTTAATCCCATTATTAGAGGTTGCTCCACGTTTAGAGCATCCATCTTTTAATGCCCCGTTCGTTGAATTTCTGGACGAAATACCTGACAAAGAAGGAGTTCGGTTATGGAAACAGATAAATGGGGAAGACGCATTCGTGCATTCAGAAAACTAAAAGGATATACACAGGAAGGGTTAGCTAAGGAATTAGCCATCTCCGTTTCCGTCCTTGGAGAAGTTGAAAGAGGCAGTCGAATACCAAAAGAAGATTTCTTAGTGAACGTTGCAGAAGTGCTGAACATCCCGCTGCACGATCTGATGCCGCAGGATGATTATGAACGTAGTGAGTGAATGTCAATATAGTCGAGTAATATATAGATAGGAAACGAATTAAGGGGTAAGGGCTTTACTTGAGGCAGTATGGCCAAGAGAATGCCGGTTGATTCACCTGTATATCCTTTTATGTTATCCTAGAAAAGGCTGGAACCAATCCGTGACATTGTCACAAAGTTGGAGCGGCCTTTTTTAGATTTTTTTCAATATGTTTTCACGCACTAAAGTACGTTTCTGAAATAACTCATACTTTAGGGGTGTTACAAACATAGATATTGTGTAAAATAGTATGGTATATAATCGTATTAGTCTAGTAAAGCAAGTAGATAGAATAGGAGTGAAACACATGAGTCACGAAGAAATCAATGACCAGCTTCGAGTCAGACGCGAAAAAATGGAATCGATCCGTGATAAAGGAATGGATCCATTCGGTAAACGCTATGATCGTACCCACAATTCATCCGAGATCAAATCTCAATTCGATGAATTTTCTAAAGAAGAACTAGAAGAGAAAGACATTGCAGTAACCATCGCAGGTCGTATCATGACAAAGCGTGGAAAAGGGAAAGCGGGATTCGCCCACCTGCAGGACTTAGCCGGACAAGTCCAAATCTATGTGCGTAAAGATGCCATTGGTGAAGAAGCATACGAACTATTCAATACAGCAGACCTTGGAGATATCGTAGGGGTTACAGGTACAATATTCAAAACAAAGGTAGGAGAGCTTTCAGTAAAAGCGAAAGAATTCCACCTTCTAACGAAAGCGCTGCGCCCGCTTCCTGAAAAGTTCCATGGTTTAAAAGACGTTGAACAGCGCTACCGTCAGCGTTACTTGGATCTGATTTCGAGCCAGGAGAGCAAAGAGACGTTCATCGCCCGCAGTCGTATCATCCAATCGATGAGAAGATACCTGGACAACAACGGTTACTTAGAAGTAGAAACACCGATGATGCATGCCATCGCAGGGGGAGCATCTGCCCGTCCATTCAATACACATCATAACGCTCTCGATATGCCGTTATTCATGCGTATTGCAATCGAGCTACACTTAAAGCGCCTGATTGTCGGTGGACTTGAGAAAGTATACGAAATCGGCCGTGTATTCCGTAACGAAGGTGTGTCTACAAGACATAACCCGGAATTCACGATGATCGAGCTTTATGAAGCATACGCAGATTACCGAGATATCATGGCACTTACTGAAAATCTTGTAGCTCATATTGCGAAAGAAGTATTCGGCTCTACTACGGTTCAGTATGCAGACTATGAAATAAATCTGGAGCCACAGTGGACTCGTCTTCATATGGTGGACGCGGTTAAAGAACAGACTGGTGTGGATTTCTGGAAAGAAATGTCCGATGAAGAAGCACGTGCCCTTGCGAAAGAACACGGCATCGAAATCAAAGACAATATGCAATATGGCCATGTGTTAAATGAATTCTTCGAACAAAAAGTGGAAGACAAACTTATCCAGCCTACATTCATCTATGGTCACCCGGTGGAAATTTCTCCACTTGCCAAGAAAAATGATGAAGATCCGCGATTCACAGATCGCTTTGAGTTATTCATCGTAGGCCGTGAACATGCGAATGCCTTCACGGAGCTTAATGACCCAATCGATCAAAGAGAACGTTTTGAGGCGCAATTGAAAGAAAGAGAAGAAGGAAACGACGAAGCCCACATGATGGATAATGATTTCATCGAGGCTCTTGAATACGGTATGCCGCCAACAGGTGGTCTTGGTATCGGTATCGACAGACTTGTTATGCTGTTAACCAACTCTCCATCTATTCGAGACGTTTTACTTTTCCCATTAATGCGTCATCGTGATTAATCGTGTGTCAAAGAACAGCAGGGGCTTCACGCCCCTGCTGTTCTTTTTAGTTTTATGAATGATGGGTAGATAATAATTTAGAGAATATAATGATGCAAAAACTCAGTTTAGGTCTATAGTCATCTTATATAAACTATAGGATTACGGTAAAAAGAATGAAAAGGATGTCTTTTGTCTTATAATTATTATGTGGTAAAAAAGATTTAAAAAAACTCTTGCGCCCATATTTGGAAGGTGGTATAGTATTATCTGTTGCCGCAAAAAGGCGACAAACTTAATAAAAACTTTTTAATAAAGTTATTGACTTGAATGAGTCGATAATGTAATATTTAAAAGGTCGCTTCAAACAGAAGCATTACACATTGAACCTTGAAAACTGAACAAAACAAGACAATACGTCAACGTTAATTCTAGATTTATTTTTAAAGAGCTATTCAAACTTTTATCGGAGAGTTTGATCCTGGCTCAGGACGAACGCTGGCGGCGTGCCTAATACATGCAAGTCGAGCGGACTGATGGGAGCTTGCTCCCATCAGTCAGCGGCGGACGGGTGAGTAACACGTGGGTAACCTGCCTGTAAGACTGGGATAACTCCGGGAAACCGGGGCTAATACCGGATAACTCATTTCCTCGCATGAGGAAA
>NZ_JBQPEO010000012.1:0-19187 GCF_052665285.1 Rossellomorea sp. DUT-2
TTGACATCAATTCTTTATCTAGTTTTGAAGGAACAATCCTTCAATTGAATATTCGTCTGGTGACAATGGCGAAGAGGTCACACCCGTTCCCATGCCGAACACGGAAGTTAAGCTCTTCAGCGCCGATGGTAGTTGGGGGATCTCCCCCTGTGAGAGTAGGACGTCGCCAGGCAAATGTGAAGAAAGAGTAGCTCTTAGGGGCTACTCTTTTTTGTTGTTTGAATTGATGAAATCGCAGATTGAACATCCATCCTCTATACAGCTGAGTGGATAATCTATTTCAGAGGTTAATTACTCTGAGTATTTAGGTGATAATTGGTAAAAGACGCAAAAAACGAAAAATTGACGCAATAGTGGCCGAAAAAGACGCAAAAAATTAAAATAAGACGCAATAACAGCTTGAAACGACGCAAAAAGATAAAAAAAGACGCAAAAACGATTGAATCTCCACACTTTCACATCTATGAATTTAAGAAAATAGTAGTATTTACTACTAAAAACATAGATTCGTAAATAATAGAGACAGCTTAAGTTGTAAATAGCACATTTATTAGTCCTTTTTGCAGATGCATCTTCATTTTATTGTACAAAATAGTCTTTTTAAACCATCACATGCTCAAAATTGCTATCCACTAACTCTCTAAAGTATTATTTAAATAAGAGTATATACAAGGAGAGAAGAACATGACGACAATTTATGATTTCACTGTAAAAAGATCGAATGGATCTGTGACGTCTCTGGAGGAGTACCAAGGGAAAGTGATGCTTATCGTGAACACAGCCAGTAAGTGTGGCTTTACGCCTCAATTTGAGGAGCTGCAGGGCCTGTACGAAGAGTATGAGGAAGAAGGACTTGTTGTACTTGGATTTCCTTGTGATCAGTTCATGAAACAGGAATTTGATGATCAGAGTGAAATCATGGAGTTTTGTCAGGTGAACTACGGCGTATCTTTTCCGATGTTTGCAAAAGTCGATGTGAAGGGGAAAGAAGCTCATCCTCTGTTCACGTTTTTAACGAAAGAGAAAAAGGGTGTCCTTCTTTCGAACATTAAGTGGAACTTCACTAAATTTTTAGTTGGGAAAAATGGAGAGGTAGTAGATCGCTATTCCCCGCAAACAAATCCCCGTAAAATTGAAGACGATATTAAAAGGTTACTTCAAGCAAAATAGGGAAAGAGGAGAGGGAGGCCGCCATCCTTCCTCTTTCCCCTACATTTTATCCTGAAGTAATTTCAGTAAAAGATACGGTGCTTTTTCTGTTGTAACATTGATGAACGTATGGATGATGGGATAATCTTCATTGGTCCGGTTTTTTAACAGCTCCACCCACCATTCTGTTTCGTAACGGGCAATCATGCTTAAGTTGTATAGTATGGCATAATGGATGAGTACTTCAGGTATAGTAGTGGCTTCATTCCGATTACCGGGCAGGGCTAATTTGTTTTCATTCAAGTGCCACCTTAAGGGAAGTTGCTCTTGAACAAGTAGTGATTGTAACGTATTGTCCGAAATCCAAGTGAAATTTTCTGTTAACTTTTCATTCAGATATTGTTTGAACAAATGTTCTGACATATGAAAATGGGAAAGTAGTGACTCATCAATCATCAGCTCATGTTTGTGATTAAACCAGAACATCGTTTTCTTTTTGAGCAATATTTGAAATGCTCCATCAAGTTCAGGAATTTGCACGAGTAAATCTTCCATCTTGTATTTTTCCCCCACGATATGTTTCACGTGAAACAAGAGGTTGGAAAAGTGTGAAAATAAACCATTTTTCTGTACCTTTACTTCATCTTGTAAAAAGCGGTACTGCTGTTTTTTTCTTTTCCTGGAGGTAATTCCATGGGCCAGGACCGTGGTCGTTTCTGGATATAGGGGGTCCTCAGTTAAAACAATGGCTTTAATAAAGTGAATAAATCCATAGAAAAGCAAAATGGGCTTGAGAGATATAGGAGATTGCATGGCTTGTCTGTAGTAAAGTTCCCCTTGCTCCAGGTAGTACATGAATGGATAACAGTTATCATAGCTTTTCATTTCAGCTTGAGAAGACCCTAACTTTTCATAACATTTTCTTAGAAACTTCTGGGAGTATTCTGCAGACTGAAAATAGTGGATGAAGTCCCAGTGTTGATGTATTTCGTTCAAATGATCACCTTCTAATTATTCTGAAAAATTAAATTAATCCTATTCTTCTTGACAGTATTTTAACCAATTGATAACCTACTAATAATATTTTGGGACTAGGGAGGCCGAAAACATGTGGGATTCTAAATTTGCTAAAGAAGGTTTAACGTTTGATGATGTCTTATTATTACCAGCCAAATCAGAGGTATTACCAAAGGATGTAAACATCTCTGTAGAGTTAACAGATTCAATTAAATTGAATGTTCCTGTGATTAGTGCAGGGATGGATACTGTAACAGAAGCTGAAATGGCAATAGCAATGGCTCGAACAGGTGGACTGGGTATCATCCACAAGAATATGAGTATTGAACAGCAGGCTGAGCAGGTAGATAAAGTAAAACGTTCCGAAAGTGGAGTTATCTCTGATCCATTCTTTTTAACTCCGGATCATCAGGTCTTTTCTGCAGAACACTTGATGGGCAAATATAGAATTTCCGGTGTTCCGATTGTGAACAACGAACAAGAGCAGAAGCTTGTCGGGATTTTAACGAATCGTGATCTTCGTTTCATCCAGGATTACTCCATTCAAATCTCTGATGTCATGACGAAGGAAAATCTCGTGACAGCTCCTGTTGGCACTACCCTAGAAGAAGCGGAAAAAATTCTTCAGCAGTACAAAATTGAGAAGCTTCCTCTGATTGATCAAGAAGGGACACTTAAGGGCTTGATTACGATTAAAGATATCGAAAAAGTAATTGAATTCCCTAACTCTGCTAAAGATGATCAAGGACGCTTATTAGTTGGAGCAGCTGTCGGTATTTCGAAAGATACGCTGACTCGTGTTGAACATTTAGTGAAAGCACATGTGGATGTCATTGTAATCGATACGGCTCACGGTCATTCAGCAGGAGTTCTTTCTATTGTTCGTGAAATCCGCGAAGCTTATCCAACGTTAAATATCGTAGCCGGTAATGTGGCAACGGCTGATGCGACACGTGAATTAATTGAAGCGGGTGCTGATGTTGTCAAGGTGGGGATTGGACCTGGTTCAATCTGTACGACCCGTGTTGTTGCAGGTGTAGGTGTTCCACAAATTACCGCTGTATATGATTGTGCAACAGAAGCAAGAAAGCACGGTAAGAGCATCATCGCCGATGGTGGCATCAAGTACTCAGGTGATATCGTTAAAGCATTGGCAGCCGGTGGACATGCTGTTATGTTAGGAAGCTTGCTTGCGGGTACATCTGAAAGCCCTGGAGAAACGGAAATCTTCCAGGGACGCCGCTTCAAAGTATATAGAGGAATGGGATCCGTAAGCTCCATGGAAAAAGGATCGAAAGACCGCTATTTCCAGGAAGAAGCGAAAAAGTTTGTTCCAGAAGGCATTGAAGGACGCATTCCTTACAAAGGACCTTTAGCTGATACACTGTATCAGTTAGTTGGAGGCTTACGTTCAGGCATGGGATACTGTGGAACGAAGGATTTATATGAGTTGAGAGAGCAGGCACAGTTTATTAAAATGACGGGTGCCGGACTTCGTGAAAGTCATCCTCATGATGTCCAAATCACGAAAGAAGCACCAAATTATTCATTATAAGAAAATAATTCCAAATGCTGATCAGATATTCCTGATCAGCATTTTTTTATTTAGATTAAAAGGATATTTACCGCCTTTTATCAGAGGTCGCAAGTCCCTTGACCCATGCCAAAACTAGTCATATTCTCTGTCTATTCTTACCTTTCGAACTATGATAAAATAACGAAGGTGTACATAAAATCTTGGAGGGCTAATAGTGAAAAGAAGTTGGATTCAAAAATCTTTTGTTTGTATGATGGTTTTAATGTTGGCAATGGGTATTGTAGAGAGACCTGCAAATGCTCAAGGAGATTTGGACGTTAACGCAAAAGCTGCGATTCTAGTAGAAGCAAGCACGGGCAAAATTCTTTATGAAAAGAACTCAGAAAATGCTCAAGGCATTGCGAGTATGACGAAAATGATGACAGAGTACTTGTTACTGGAGGCTGTGGCAGAAGGTAAGGTGAAATGGGACCAGAAGTATACGGTACCGACGAAAGTATCAAATATGTCCCATAATGATGGTTTAAGTAATGTTCCATTAAGAGAAGAAGGAACATACGTACTCAAAGACCTATATGAAGCAATGGCGATTGAATCTGCTAACGCAGCAACTATGGCAATAGCTGAAATTGTAGCTGGGTCAGAAGCAAACTTCGTAAAAAAAATGAACGCAAAGGCCAAAGAACTTGGATTAAAAAACTATAAATTTGTCAACTCTTCAGGTTTGAATAATCGGGACTTAGCTCCTTATGTTGATCAGGTAGTGGGTGGACCTGAAGAAGAAAATGTGATGTCAGCTAAAGATACCGCTACATTAGCTTATCGTATGTTGAAAGACTTTCCGGAAGTGTTAGAAACTTCCAGTATTCCTAAAAAGGTGTTTGCAGAAGGTACTGAAGACGAAGTACCAATGGAAAACTGGAACTATATGCTGCCGAGTCTCATTCGTGAATATGAGGGTATGGACGGACTTAAAACAGGCACCACTGATTTTGCAGGAGCATGTTTCACAGGTACTGCCGAAAGAGATGGCATGAGATACATTACAGTAGTGATGAATGTAGAAGTTGCACCAGGTGAAAACTCCTACGATGCCCGCTTTAGTGAAACAAGAAAAATGATGGATTATGCATTCAACAATTATTCAATAGAGGAAATGCTCCCTGCTGACTATCAAGTGAAAGGTCAAAAGACACTTCCAGTTGATAAAGGGAAGGAAAAAGAAGTTCAAATTAAAACGGATGCCCCGTTAAGCATGGTGATTAAAAACGGCGAAGAAGATCAATACAAACCGAAATTTGTGTTGAATAAGAAAAAGCTGAACGATGACAGTGAACTGACTGCTCCGGTTAAAAAAGGAGAAAAAGTTGGGTATGTCACGTTAGAATCAAAGGATAAGAAAGATTTAGGGTACCTTACAGATAAAGGCACAAATGCATCGAAAGCATCTGTTGTGGCTGTAGATGGTGTTGAAAAAGCCAACTGGTTTGTTCTTTCAATGAGAGCGGTAGGTGGTTTCTTCGGGGACATCTGGAACTCGGTTACATCAACGGTTAAAGGCTGGTTCTAATAAGCCCTTAGGTAAATGATTAAATCAGCACCAAGACTTTTATTTCAGGACAAGTCTTGGTGTTTTTTTATAGGTAGAGTGATAAAGAATTATCTAAGGAAGATCGCCTTGTGGAATTCCAAAGAAATACTTGTCGGGCCTGACCAAGCCGCTTCCGCTTTTCGAGATGTCCAGCTCCAGCGGCTAGTCCCTCGAGGTCATAAGCTAAATCGACCAAAAAGGCAAAGAGCGTCTTTCCAGTCGATTCATCTTATGCTTGTCGGGCCTGACCAAGCCGCTTCTGCTTTTCGAGATGTCCAGCTCCAGGGCTTAGAGGCTCGAGGTCATAAGCCAAACATGCCCAAAAGGCAAAAAACGCCTTTCCGGGTGACTCGTCTTATGCTTGTCACCCCAGAACGAGCCGCTTCCGCTTTTCGTCTTGACATAAGTCTTTTTTTATTGTTTATTTAGCAGTAGGGTTACATAATCATTCCGATTGTTTTAGTCGCGTTTTCTTCCTTTTTTGGGTGTAAATGGGACAGGCATGGGATAAATATAAGGGGGATATAGATATGAATACTGGTACAGATCGTGTTAAAAGAGGTATGGCTGAAATGCAAAAAGGCGGCGTTATTATGGACGTTGTCAATGCAGAGCAGGCAAAAGTTGCTGAAGCTGCGGGTGCAGTGGCAGTAATGGCTTTAGAACGAGTTCCAGCAGACATCCGTGCTGCAGGTGGGGTAGCAAGAATGGCAGATCCCCGTATTATTGAAGAAGTTATGGGCGCTGTGTCGATTCCAGTAATGGCAAAGGCTCGTATCGGTCATATTGTAGAGGCAAGAGTTCTTGAATCAATGGGTGTTGATTATCTTGATGAGAGTGAAGTATTGACGCCAGCTGATGAAGAGTACCATTTAAATAAAAGAGATTTCACGGTTCCATTCGTATGTGGGTGCCGTGATTTAGGAGAAGCTGCCCGCCGTATTGGTGAAGGTGCGTCTATGTTACGTACAAAAGGTGAGCCGGGAACAGGTAACATCGTTGAAGCGGTTCGTCATATGCGTAAAGTAAATGCCCAGGTTCGCAAGCTTGTAAGCATGAACGAAGATGAAATCATGACGGAAGCTAAACTTTTGGGAGCTCCATATGAATTATTGTTAGAAATTAAAGAAAACGGACGTTTACCTGTTGTAAACTTTGCTGCAGGCGGAATTGCAACACCAGCTGATGCGGCTCTTATGATGGAATTAGGGGCTGACGGAGTATTCGTAGGTTCTGGTATCTTTAAATCAGAAAACCCTGAAAAATTTGCAAAAGCGATCGTAGAAGCGACAACTCACTATCAAGATTACAAGTTGATCGCAGAGCTTTCTAAAGAGCTTGGTGTAGCAATGAAGGGAGTAGAAATTTCTTCTATTTTACCTGAAAACCGTATGCAAGATCGTGGATGGTAAGGTGTGATTCTATGTTGAACATCGGTGTATTAGGACTTCAAGGTGCCGTCAGAGAGCATGTGCGTTCAATCGAAGCCTCTGGTGCCAAGGCCATCGTCATTAAGCGTGTGGAACAGCTGGAAGAGATTCAAGGCCTGATCATGCCAGGTGGGGAAAGTACCACCATGAGAAGGCTGATTGATCGATACGGCTTTATGGAGCCGTTAAGACAATTCGCGGCAGCCGGGAAGCCGATCTTTGGAACATGTGCAGGATTGATTCTCTTAGCGAAACACATTGTCGGATACGACGAACCACACATTGGTTTGATGGACGTAACAGTGGAAAGAAATTCCTTTGGGCGTCAGAAAGAAAGTTTTGAAGCGGATCTTTCGATTGCTCATATTGGAGAAGGATTCAATGCCGTCTTCATCCGTGCTCCCCATATCGTGGAAGCGGGAGAAGATGTTGAAATCCTGGCTAAGCATAATGAACGGATTGTTCTTGCACGCCACGGGCAATTCCTCGGTTGCTCTTTCCATCCTGAATTAACGGACGATCACCGCTTGACGTCTTTCTTCGTTGATATGGTGAAAGAAAGCATGGAAAAAACAATCGCATAATTCTATTGCAAAATGGAAAACATTGTAGTAGATTATGAAATAACCAATAAACATTTAAATCGTTGATAGGAAATAGTAGTAAAGAAGGCTTGCTTAAGAGAGTCGGTGGCTGGTGAGAATCGACGCAAGAGCTTTATGAATCCATCCTTGAGTGAAGTACTGAATGAAGTAGGTATTTTCGGTGATTCCGTTACCATCTCTTAAGAGGAAGGTGCTTAGCGTCTTCAATTAGGGTGGCAACGCGGAAACCTCCGTCCCTTTTACCAGGGATGGGGGTTTTTTATTTTTTCATAAAAAAGGAGAGAATCTCATGTTAGACATTAAGTATTTACGTAATAATCTGGAAGATGTGAAAGCCCGTCTACAGCACCGCGGTGAGAACCTGGAGGATTTCGATAAATTCGAAGAGCTTGATAAGAGAAGAAGAGAGCTGCTTGTGGAAACTGAAGAATTAAAGAGCAAGCGAAATGACGTATCCCAGCAGATTGCAGAGCTGAAGAAAGAGAAAAAGGATGCGGAGGACCTGATTGTTGAAATGCGTGAAGTTGGGGCCATGGTGAAAAAACTGGATGATGAACTACGAGGGATTGAAGAGGAGTTAGAACGTATCCTGCTTTCCATTCCTAACATTCCACATGAAACGGTACCGGTTGGTGAAACCGAAGATGATAACGTAGAGGCCCGCAAATGGGGAGAGATTCGTGAGTTTGATTTCGAGGCACAGCCTCACTGGGACATTGCAACAGGGCTTGGGATCCTTGATTTCGAACGTGCCGCCAAAGTGACAGGCAGCCGTTTTGTTTTCTATAAAGGGTTAGGGGCAAGACTTGAAAGAGCCCTGATTAACTTCATGATGGATCTCCACATGGATGAGCATGGATATACAGAAATGATCCCTCCATTCCTCGTGAATAGAGCGAGTATGACGGGAACAGGTCAACTTCCTAAGTTCGAGGAGGATGCGTTTAGAATCGAAAGTGAGGATTACTTCCTGGTTCCTACAGCAGAAGTGCCTGTAACGAACTATCACCGTGATGAAATCATGAAGGGTGAAGAGTTACCCGTAAGCTATGTGGCGTACAGTGCCAACTTCCGTTCTGAAGCTGGATCTGCCGGTCGTGATACACGTGGTCTGATCCGTCAGCATCAATTCAACAAAGTTGAGCTTGTTCGATTTGTGAAACCTGAAGACTCTTATGATGAGCTTGAGAAGCTGACTGGCCATGCTGAAAAAGTTCTTCAGTTACTGGGCTTACCATACCGTGTATTATCTATGTGTACAGCGGATTTAGGTTTCACCGCTGCCAAGAAATATGACATTGAAGTATGGATTCCAAGCTACGGAACATACCGTGAGATTTCTTCTTGCAGTAACTTTGAAGGCTTCCAGGCAAGACGTGCAAACATTCGTTTCAGGAGAGAAGCTAAAGGAAAACCTGAACATGTGCATACGCTGAATGGATCTGGTTTAGCAATTGGACGTACGGTTGCCGCTATCTTAGAAAACTACCAGCAAGAAGATGGATCTGTAATCGTTCCCGAAGCTCTTCGTCCTTATATGGGTGGAGCGGAAGTCATTAAATAACATCAGCCAGCTGGACAATATTTAAAAGGTGCCTCACGAATTCAGCGCGGGGCACCTTTTAAATTTTTTAAGAAATATGCTTGACTCCATTTGTACACCATGTTATTATAATTCTTGTCGATACGGAGGAATACCCAAGTCCGGCTGAAGGGATCGGTCTTGAAAACCGACAGGGGTGTAACAGCCCGCGGGGGTTCGAATCCCCCTTCCTCCTCCATTGATTTTTTTATAACCATAGCGCATAAACATTGGAGATAGAATTCGTTACATATTATATGTAACGAATTTTTTTGCTTTATACATACGACCATTGACTCAAGGAGAATTTACTTAAGGTTTTGGATATCCTCCCTTAAGTGAGAATCCGAAGTATGTCCAAGTACGCCTATTTCTATAATATGTCTCCGTGCTTCTTCGTCACCAAGCTTATAGATCATAGAATAGATGTTTATCATCGATTGATCATATTGATCGTCCTCTGGTGAATTGTGATATTGGCGGAAAGGAACCTGAGCCCGTCTCATAGTCGACATGTCATCATCATAGTTATCGTTGAACAACATTTTCAGTTCGTTTACTTCTGTTGGGGTGGCAAATATGCGAAAGCTAGGACTGGCATTTTGATTCGGGTCTTGCAGAATATCTCCGCTGCTTATATCTACAAAATACGTTTGTTTCGATTCCATCATTCCTTCATCTCCTTCATAAATTGTTTACTACTACATATACCTCTTTCTAAATGGAAATAAACGGATGGATGTTCTTCAGATTGTTGTTTATTAACATATCGTCTGCCCATGCTCTGTCAATTAGTGTGTGCTGGATGGTTAGGGAAACCGCTTCGCTTTCCGCGGACGAACGGCCGAGCCTCCTCAACTTAGTCGAGCGGGGTCTCGGCACGCCCGTTTTTCCGCAGGAGTCTACGCAGCTCCCCTCACCATCTTTAGAGATTTCGTGAAAGAGCTACAAAGATAAGTTGTCAAAGTACAACCCAATAAAAATATAATTCATGAAGAACAAACCAACCACTACTCACCTTAAATGATTTTGTTTGCTAAATCCTTGTTTCTTATTTAAAACAAAAAAATTTTATATAAAAAAAGACTACCCTTGCCGCATTGGCCAGAGTAGTCTTTTTAATTTTTAGCTCTTTAACATTCTCGTCTGTTCAATGAAATATCCGATTCTTTCAACGATTGGTTCGATTGAGTTTTGATCGTTCACCAGGTCGTATTCGCTGATGTCCAGTCTTAGTACGGGACAAGCGTTAAAAGAGTTGATCCAGTTTTCATAACGCTCGTGCATTTCTTCCCAGTAGGCAACAGGTGTTTGTTGTTCCATGGGGCGGCCGCGCTCACGGATGCGATCAACGACGTTATCAATGGAACCCTCAAGGTAAATCAGAAGATCAGGGTGTGGGAAGTATGGTGTCATGACCATAGCATCGAAAAGACTTGTGTACGTTTCATAATCGATTTCGCTCATATTCCCTTTTTCATAATGCATGCGGGCAAAGATGCCTGTATCTTCATAGATGGAACGGTCTTGAATGAAACCGCCGCCGTATTCAAAGATTTTCTTTTGTTCTTTGAAGCGTTCCGCTAAGAAGTATACTTGAAGGTGGAAGCTCCAGCTCTTAAAGTCCTGATAAAATTTATCGAGATACGGATTGGTATCAACTTTTTCAAATGACGTTCGGAAGCCGAGTGCGCCCGCCAAGCCGTTTGTCATGGTGGATTTCCCGACACCGACCGTTCCGGCAATGGTGATCACGGCATTGTTCGGGATCCCGTATTTAGTGCGAAGATTCATGATAGTGAACTCCTTTTTTTAGTGTAGTCTCTAACTGTGTAAGAATGTGTTCCAGGTCCTCTTTATTTTGAACGAAGTCTACATGGTCGCCATTGTAGCGAAGAACAGGAATGTCCGGGTGAGTTTTTTCAAACGTATTCATATATTCTTCATAGTCCAGTGATAGCTGCTTAAGGTAAAGAGGGCTGATTTTCTTTTCGAAGTCTCTTCCTCTTTTTTCAATGCGCTTTAATAGCGTATCGAGGCTTGCGTTTAAGTAGATCACGACATTGGGTCTCGGCATATCCGACGTCAAGATGTCATAGATATTAAGATATTTTTTGAACTGTTGTTCATCTTTCAATGTTCGTTTAGCAAAGATGATGTTTTTAAGAATATGATAATCTGCTACTACAGATTTGTTCTGAGATAAGTAGTGTTTTTCGATATCTTCCAATTGTTTATATCGATTGCATAAGAAAAACATCTCTGTTTGAAAGCTCCACTCTTCAATGTCATCATAAAATTTATCTAAGAATGGGTTCTCATCTACGATTTCTTTTAGCAGGTGAAATTGAAAATGATCGGAAATCGCTTTTGCAAGAGAGGTTTTTCCTATTCCAATCGGGCCTTCAACGGTAATGAAAGGAATGCGCCCCATTAATTGTCCTCCTCATATTACGGCAATCTTTTCTCTTATTAAAATGTAAAAATAAAAAATTACGACAGGAATTATTGTAACACAATATATGGATGGTTTGTTCAGGTTATTTCCCGGGTTCAAAAAATGCACTACGTTCACTATATCGACTTTAAACCGTCGACTCTTAAGGGGAAGTAAATAAAAAGCTGATGGATAGGTGTTTATAGATTTACCTATCCATCAGCTTCTATTTATTATCTTTTTACGACATTGAAATTGTCAGAAAGTAACAACCAGTTTTGCGGGAAGGGAAGACCCAGCTTCCAGTAGCTCATCCCTCTAAGTTTCAGCTCTTTCATAAGGTCGAACTTTGCCTGGATGCTCCGTGCATCTTCAAACCATACTTCATGATCTTTTCCGGTGTTTGTATCCCGGTACTTAAAGAATGGGGCCTGTGCTTTTTGATCATACTGAATCGGTACGTTATTGTCTGCGGCAATCTTGATTGCCTGTTGAGGACTGATGGCTTTCGCTGTGCTCCCCTGTACAAATGGGAGGGTCCAGTCATATCCATATAAATTTTGCCCCATGAGAATCTTGGATGGAGGCATTTCTGAAATGGCGTATTCAAGTACATCACGAACAGGTTCGATAGGGGAAACGGCCATGGCGGGACCTCCACTATATCCCCACTCATAGGTCATGATCACGACAAAATCGACAATTTCACCGTGAGCTTTATAATCATGTGCTTCATACCATTTGCCTTTTTGGTCGGCACTTGTCTTAGGAGCCAGGGCGGTTGAAAGCAGCCAGCCTTCTTGATTAAAACGCTGTTTTGCTTTTCGTAAAAATTGGTTGTAGGCTTCTTTGTCCTGTGGTCGTAAATATTCAAAGTCGAAGTGAATGTCTCTGAACCCATATTTTTTGGCTGTTTGGACAACATTATTAAGGAATTTATCCTGGATCGCCTGATCGGTCAGCAGGATACGACCTAGTTCATCGCTAAATGTTCCTTCCTCTTGATTGGTGATGGCCATCATCATGACATTCTTATTGTCTTTCCCTGTTTGAATCAGATTCCCGAGAGGTGGTTCTTGCAGGGTGCCGTCACGTTTCGCTTGAAAGCTGAATGGAGCCAGATAGGTAAGATAAGGTGCTGCTTCCTTGGCACTATCTTCAAGGTTTTGGGCCACTTCTTTTCCGTAAGGCTCTACATATGCGTTAAACTCCGCTTTTCCTTTAGGCTTCTGTGGAACGTATAAACGAAACCCCACCTGTAAAGGCTGATTGGGAGATATTCCGTTCACTCTTGCCAATTCCTGATAGGGGACTCCTGTCTTCTGACTGATCGCCCAAAGGCTATCTCCAGGTTGAACAAAATAAAAGCTTCCTATAATAGGGATGACCAGTGATTGACCGACCACCAGGTTATCAGGATTTGGCAGTTCATTGGCATCTACTATATCCTTAACTGTTGATCCATACGCTTGGGCGATACCAAATAATGATTGGTTCGGTTGGACAACATGAATTTGCATACACAGACCCTCCTATATTTCATTCACTATAATCAACTTATGAAATAGAAGGGCTGGATATGTTTTGAAGAACAAATTTATACTATCTCACCAGTGGAATCTATCTTCGCTTTTAATACATTTTTCATCATCGTCAACGCATAGTGATTATCTTCGTCACTGACTGACGCAATGGCGTCACGGGGCACAATAAGGTTAAACTCTCTCATATAGGCATCATTTGCTGTAAAGAGCACACAGATGTTTCCTGCGATACCTGTGATGATAAGGTTTTTTACAGACAAATGGTGCAAAAGTGTATTTAACGCCGTCCCATAAAATGCGGAATGCTTTGGTTTAATAAGAAAAAAGTCTTTATCCGTCGGCTGGAGCGGAGTCATGATACCATCGCTCACATCATTATGACATTTCTGGTAAATCTCTTTGTAATCTGCTTTCCATAGCTCATAGTGGTCATTAATATAAATGACAGGATGCTCATGTTTGGTACAATAGTGACGTAAAGTGTTTATAGGTTCAACAATGTTGAGGGTATGGCGAGCCAGTGTGTTTCCATGCTCAAAGTCGAACGGATTCATGATGTCGATAACAAGAAGAGCTGTTTGGTTAGGTATCATATTGTATGCCCCTTTCTCTTATAGTTTGGGGTGAATGGGGATATTTTATAAAAGATCGAGAAATAAATTTGTGGGAGTACATAATGGGTATAAGAGAAGAACGATTTATGTTGGAAGCATTAAAGGAAGCAGAAAAAGCGGCAGCGATTCAAGAAGTTCCGATCGGAGCCGTCATTGTCATGGGGGAAGAAATCGTTGCCCGCGCTCATAATCTGAGAGAAACGAGTCAAAATGCCATCACCCATGCCGAGACTTTAGCGATTCAAGAGGCTTGTAAGAAGCTTGGCACATGGCGGCTTGAAGGGGCGGAGCTTTATGTCACCCTTGAACCGTGTCCGATGTGCAGTGGAGCCATCATTTTATCCAGGATTGAGAAAGTCATTTATGGGGCAAAAGATCCTAAAGCGGGTTGTGCGGGAACGTTAATGAATCTCTTGGAAGATGACCGATTTAATCACCAATGTGAAGTGGTGCCTGGAGTACTTTCAGAAGAGTGCGGGGGAATCCTTTCCCGTTTTTTTAAAGATTTGCGAGAGCGGAAGAAGCTCGAGAAGAAGAATGGGATTTCTGGTATGTAAATAACTTACAGTATTCCATCATTGCTTTTTACCGTAAATCCTAGTATACTTAATTTTGCGTCGCACTAATGGCGCAACTAAATATGGTATCAATTTTGCCGTGCTAGGTGGGGAGGTAGCGGTGCCCTGTACTCGCAATCCGCTCTAGCGAGACCGAATTCCTTTCCGAGGCTGGCACTCTGTAGGGCTGCCTCAAGTAAGTGGTGTTGACGCCTGGGTCCTGCGCAATGGGAATCCATGAACCATGTCAGGTCCGGAAGGAAGCAGCATTAAGTGGAAGCTCCCATGTGCCGCAGGGTTGCCTGGGCCGAGCTAACTGCTTGAGTAACGCCTATGGATGCTTGTCGACGAAAGGTGCACGGCAGTTTAAATTATATACAACAACTCATCCTTCATAGGGTGAGTTTTTTGTTTGTAAAAAAGATTTATCGACAAAAGGGTTCCATCCTAAATTGATCTCCGGTTTTCTTTGTAAAAGGGATTTAGATTACGTTATAATAGATACTATAGTACATAAATAAGAGGGGGGAGTATTTTGGCATATCAAGCTTTATATCGTGTGTGGCGTCCTCAGTCATTTATTGATGTAGTTGGACAGCAGCATGTAACGAAAACGTTGCAAAATGCCCTCCTTCATCAAAAGATTTCACATGCCTATTTATTCTCGGGACCAAGGGGAACAGGGAAAACGAGTGCAGCGAAGATCTTGGCGAAAGCAGTTAACTGTGAGCGGTCTCCTATAGCGGAACCTTGCAATGAGTGTGATGCATGCCAAGGGATTACCGATGGTTCGATTCCAGATGTCATCGAAATCGATGCCGCTTCCAATAACGGAGTGGAAGAGATCCGGGACATCCGGGATAAAGTCAAATATTCTCCCAATGTAGTCGAGTATAAAGTCTACATCATAGATGAGGTCCATATGCTGTCTATCGGAGCCTTTAATGCGCTACTGAAAACATTAGAGGAACCACCTAAGCACGTCATCTTTATCCTTGCGACTACAGAGCCTCACAAGATTCCCCTTACGATCATCTCACGCTGTCAGCGCTTTGACTTCAAACGGATAACAGCCAGGGATATTGTAGGACGGATGAGTCATATTGCCACAGAATCAGGTGTGAACTTTGAAGAAAACGCTCTTACGATTATTGCACGCGCTGCTGAAGGCGGGATGCGAGATGCCCTTAGCCTGCTCGATCAGGCAATCTCCTTTAGTCAGGACCGGGTAACCGTAGACGATGCCTTGACTGTAACGGGTGCTGTTTCTCAAGGCTATTTAAATACATTGGCGAAAGCGATTCTGGAAAGAGATGTCACAAGTGGATTAAGTGCCTTGGAAGAATTGCTATTCCAAGGGAAGGACCCGGCAAGGTTCGCAGAGGACTTTATTCTTTACTTCAGGGATATGCTGTTATATCAGACGGCTCCAAACCTTGAAGAATCGCTGGAAAGGGTCATGCTCGACGATGATTTTAAAGAACTGGCCGGTCAAACTCAGCCTCAGCAGATTTATCAATATATCGATGTCTTGAATCAGGCAGGTCAGGAAATGAAGTTCACGAATCATGCCCGTATCTACCTGGAGGTTTCCATTGTGAAGCTTTGTCAAATGGAAGCGCCGGTATCTGCTTCTTCTCCGGAAGTGAGCGACATGATGAAAAAGATCAAACTTCTTGAAAAAGAGGTTGAACAACTGAAGGCGAATGGCGTCAAGGTTCAAGCAGAGCCGGCTTCACAACCGGCGAAAAAGCCGATCAGGGCAAAGAAAGGCTTCCGGGCTCCTACCGGGAAGATTCAGGAAGTACTCCGAACGGCCACGAAAGAAGATCTTAATTTGATCAAGAGCCGCTGGGGAGATATGGTCGAAACATTAAACCAGCGTCAAATGCGTTCACAATCAGCATTGTTAAATGATGCTGAACCTGTAGCAGCTACAGACGGCTCATTTGTGTTAAAATTTAAATACGATATTCATTGTCAGATGGCGATGGAGAATCAGGCTTTCACTTCAGCGATTGCTTCCATACTGGAAGAGCTTACGGGAAACACCTATGCAGCGATTGGAATTCCTGAAGATCAGTGGATGTCCATAAGAGAAGACTTTATCCGAAACTCCAAAACAGAAGATGGCGAATCGACTGGCGAGGATCAAGGAGAAGACTCTATCTTGAAGGAAGCTGAGAAGCTTGTCGGTATGGATTTAATAGAACTAAACGATTGATTAACGTAAGAATTTAAAAATTTACTGGAGGTAATGAGATTATGCGTGGAAATGGAAATATGCAAAATATGATGAAGCAAATGCAAAAGATGCAAAAGAAAATGGCGGAAGCTCAAGAAGAACTAGGTGAAAAGCAAATCGAAGGAACAGCAGGCGGCGGAATGGTGACGGTTATCGTTTCAGGTCACAAACAAGTTCTTGATGTGAAGATCAATGAAGAAGCTGTTGATCCGGATGACGTAGAAATGCTACAAGATTTAGTCCTTGCAGCTACAAACGATGCACTGAAGAAAGCGGACGAATTAACGAACTCAACTATGGGTCAATTCACTAAAGGAATGAACCTACCGGGAATGTTCTAGGAGGCAATACGATGCATTATCCTGAGCCTATATCAAAGCTGATCGACAGCTTTATGAAACTGCCGGGAATCGGGCCAAAAACTGCGGCCCGTCTGGCTTTTTTTGTTCTTAGCATGAAAGAAGATACTGTATTGGATTTTGCGAAAGCATTGGTCAATGCGAAACGAAACTTGAGTTACTGTTCTGTTTGCGGTCATATTACAGATCAGGATCCATGCTATATCTGTGAGGATCAAAGACGGGATCGCAGCATCATCTGTGTGGTTCAAGACCCTAAGGATGTTATTGCGATGGAGAAGATGAAAGAGTATAACGGACAATATCATGTGCTCCACGGTGCCATCTCCCCTATGGACGGGATTGGACCCGAGGACATTAATGTTCCGGATCTGATAAAGCGTCTTCACGGTGACGAGGTCCAGGAAGTCATCCTCGCTACCAACCCGAACATAGAAGGGGAAGCGACAGCGATGTACATTTCACGGCTGGTCAAACCATCCGGCATCCGAATCACAAGGATTGCCCATGGACTTCCTGTCGGTGGAGATCTTGAGTATGCAGATGAAGTAACGTTATCGAAAGCTCTCGAGGGAAGAAGAGACGTTTAACAAAGGAGAGGATACCTATGTTTTTCCGGAAAAAAGGAAAGCTGAAAAAAGAGTATGACCAATCCTTACTTCACGTTTTAGACGAAACCAAGGATCAGTGGAATCAGCAACGTTCCATCGATGAGATGAGTGTGGATTACAATCTGAACATCCACTGTCACTCGAAAATAGCAGAAGCTAAATATTTTTTTCTCTTTAGAGAAGCAAAACATAGAAAGATCGTCATAAAAAGGTAGACAACCCTCATATCCTTTCAATAAGAGACTATTTATGTTCTATGTTGAGAGGAGAGAAGGGTATGAGCCCAGTTATCGTCATTGCAGTGATCAGCGGACTGATTGTACTTCTACTTGCCACCGGCACACCAATCAAGCCACTTCGGTTTGTGGGACAAGTTGCCATGAAGGTCATGATCGGAGCACTATTTTTATTTTTCCTGAACGCCTTTGGCAGTCAGTACGGAATCCACGTTCCTATTAATCTGGCAACCTCATCTATTTCTGGAATATTAGGTATTCCGGGAGTGGTGGGATTGACCGTCATCCAGATGTGGATCCTATAACCATCCATCTATAGCAAGAAGAAAGGCAGTCGAAGCATCAAGTGGGATTTATTCTTACTTGGATCTTGGCTGCTTTTTTACATAGAAAGAGAACGAGGGGAAGAACAATGAAAATCGTCATTGCACCCGATTCCTTTAAAGGTTCCATGACAAGTACAGCAGCGGCTGAAGCAATAAAGAAAGGGATTCATCAGATTAATCCTTCATGTGAAACAGCCATCATCCCAATAGCTGACGGTGGTGAAGGCACGGTCGATGCCATCCTGAGCATCATGGATGGGGAACCACGATGGGCTCAAGTTAGTTTAATCTTGTATATTTGTAGTGCCCTTCCGTTCAGGATTAAGGAAGGGCACTTGCTGTTCTTCCACTATTCACTTAAAAACGTTTTTGGCATCACCACCGCTATTACTTCACCTCGTGCACACAGTTTTCCTTCTGCAAACACCTCTGTTTCCACTCTGAATTTCTTAGGATGAACTTCATGTACTGTGCCCACCGCTTTTAACGGAACGTGATGAGGAGTGGGTTTCATAAAATCCACTTGTAAGGAAGCAGTGACAAAACGTGGAGGCTCTTGACCACCACCGATTACTCCACCGTTCTTTCCATGAAGAGCAATGGCTGCTGATCCAGTGCCGTGGCAATCAATTAAGGAAGCAATCAACCCGCCATATACGAAGCCAGGCAAAGCAGTGTGTTCCGGTTTAGGTGTGTAAATCGTGACCGTGTGACCATCTTCCACTCCGGTACGAAAATGATGCCCATCCTTGTTGAGTCGGCCGCAGCCATAACACCACGCAAAGTCATCTGGGTAATCATCCTGAATGGCGTGAGTGACTTCGTTCATTATTATATTCTCCCTTCATCACAAACTCTTTCTCTAGTACTCTTCTATTAACGTTCTGAAATTCCTTTATTGATTTGATTTATGTGAAGTGTTTTTACAAATATAAAGTTAAAAACGCTTTCCATTACTACCTTCTGAAATAAAATTGTAAAAGGTGAAAAATAGTATTGACTCTTCATAGTAGAAGATGCTATTATATTCCTTGTCGCCAAAACGACGCGAAAAACAAATTTCAAAAAAAACTTGACGCTTTATGACGAAAAATGTTATATTTAAGAGGTGCTCAAGAGAGCCCGAAGTAATATTGAACCTTGAAAACTGAACAAAACAAGACAATACGTCAACGTTAATTCTAGATTTATTTTTAAAGAGCTATTCAAACTTTTATCGGAGAGTTTGATCCTGGCTCAGGACGAACGCTGGCGGCGTGCCTAATACATGCAAGTCGAGCGGATTGATGGGAGCTTGCTCCCATCAGTCAGCGGCGGACGGGTGAGTAACACGTGGGTAACCTGCCT
>NZ_JBQPEO010000013.1:0-4830 GCF_052665285.1 Rossellomorea sp. DUT-2
TGGGAGCTTGCTCCCATCAGTCAGCGGCGGACGGGTGAGTAACACGTGGGTAACCTGCCTGTAAGACTGGGATAACTCCGGGAAACCGGGGCTAATACCGGATAACTCATTTCCTCGCATGAGGAAATGTTGAAAGGTGGCTTTTAGCTATCACTTACAGATGGACCCGCGGCGCATTAGCTAGTTGGTGAGGTAATGGCTCACCAAGGCGACGATGCGTAGCCGACCTGAGAGGGTGATCGGCCACACTGGGACTGAGACACGGCCCAGACTCCTACGGGAGGCAGCAGTAGGGAATCTTCCGCAATGGACGAAAGTCTGACGGAGCAACGCCGCGTGAGTGATGAAGGTTTTCGGATCGTAAAGCTCTGTTGTTAGGGAAGAACAAGTACCGTTCGAATAGGGCGGTACCTTGACGGTACCTAACCAGAAAGCCACGGCTAACTACGTGCCAGCAGCCGCGGTAATACGTAGGTGGCAAGCGTTGTCCGGAATTATTGGGCGTAAAGCGCGCGCAGGTGGTTCCTTAAGTCTGATGTGAAAGCCCACGGCTCAACCGTGGAGGGTCATTGGAAACTGGGGAACTTGAGTGCAGAAGAGGAAAGTGGAATTCCAAGTGTAGCGGTGAAATGCGTAGATATTTGGAGGAACACCAGTGGCGAAGGCGACTTTCTGGTCTGTAACTGACACTGAGGCGCGAAAGCGTGGGGAGCAAACAGGATTAGATACCCTGGTAGTCCACGCCGTAAACGATGAGTGCTAAGTGTTAGGGGGTTTCCGCCCCTTAGTGCTGCAGCTAACGCATTAAGCACTCCGCCTGGGGAGTACGGTCGCAAGACTGAAACTCAAAGGAATTGACGGGGGCCCGCACAAGCGGTGGAGCATGTGGTTTAATTCGAAGCAACGCGAAGAACCTTACCAGGTCTTGACATCCTCTGACAACCCTAGAGATAGGGCTTTCCCCTTCGGGGGACAGAGTGACAGGTGGTGCATGGTTGTCGTCAGCTCGTGTCGTGAGATGTTGGGTTAAGTCCCGCAACGAGCGCAACCCTTGATCTTAGTTGCCAGCATTCAGTTGGGCACTCTAAGATGACTGCCGGTGACAAACCGGAGGAAGGTGGGGATGACGTCAAATCATCATGCCCCTTATGACCTGGGCTACACACGTGCTACAATGGACGGTACAAAGGGCAGCAAGACCGCGAGGTTTAGCCAATCCCATAAAACCGTTCTCAGTTCGGATTGTAGGCTGCAACTCGCCTACATGAAGCTGGAATCGCTAGTAATCGCGGATCAGCATGCCGCGGTGAATACGTTCCCGGGCCTTGTACACACCGCCCGTCACACCACGAGAGTTTGTAACACCCGAAGTCGGTGAGGTAACCTTTTGGAGCCAGCCGCCTAAGGTGGGACAGATGATTGGGGTGAAGTCGTAACAAGGTAGCCGTATCGGAAGGTGCGGCTGGATCACCTCCTTTCTAAGGAAGATGTAACTAAAACGTTTGACAGTCGAAGTTTTGTTCAGTTTTGATGGTTTAATTATCATCAAAACATTTTTTATCTCTTGCGAGATGAGAAGTTGTGTTTGTTCTTTGAAAACTAGATAAAGATAAATTGATAGTCAAGAAATTACCGAGTATCGCCATTTTAGGTTTTAAACCTGATGTAACAACCAATTCGGTTAAGTTATGAAGGGCGCACGGTGGATGCCTTGGCACTAGGAGCCGACGAAGGACGGGACTAACACCGATATGCTTTGGGGAGCTGTAAGTGAGCTTTGATCCAGAGATTTCCGAATGGGGGAACCCATTGTTCGTAATGGAACAATATCCTTACTTGAATACATAGAGTATGGAAGGCAGACCCAGGGAACTGAAACATCTAAGTACCTGGAGGAAGAGAAAGCAATTGCGATTCCCTGAGTAGCGGCGAGCGAAACGGGATGTAGCCCAAACCAAGAGGCTTGCCTCTTGGGGTTGTAGGACACTCTATACGGAGTTACAAAGGAATGAAGTAGACGAAGAAGTCTGGAAAGGCTCGTCAAAGAAGGTAACAACCCTGTAGTTGAAACTTCATTCTCTCTTGAGTGGATCCTGAGTACGGCGGGACACGTGAAATCCCGTCGGAAGCTGGGAGGACCATCTCCCAAGGCTAAATACTCCCTAGTGACCGATAGTGAACCAGTACCGTGAGGGAAAGGTGAAAAGCACCCCGGAAGGGGAGTGAAATAGAACCTGAAACCGTGTGCCTACAAGTAGTCAGAGCCCGTTAACGGGTGATGGCGTGCCTTTTGTAGAATGAACCGGCGAGTTACGATCCCATGCAAGGTTAAGTTGATAAGACGGAGCCGCAGCGAAAGCGAGTCTGAATAGGGCGAATGAGTATGTGGTCGTAGACCCGAAACCAGGTGATCTACCCATGTCCAGGATGAAGTTCAGGTAACACTGAATGGAGGTCCGAACCCACGCACGTTGAAAAGTGCGGGGATGAGGTGTGGGTAGCGGAGAAATTCCAATCGAACTTGGAGATAGCTGGTTCTCTCCGAAATAGCTTTAGGGCTAGCCTCATGTGTAAGAGTCTTGGAGGTAGAGCACTGTTTGGACTAGGGGCCCTCATCGGGTTACCGAATTCAGACAAACTCCGAATGCCAAAGACTTATCCATGGGAGTCAGACTGCGAGTGATAAGATCCGTAGTCGAAAGGGAAACAGCCCAGACCACCAGCTAAGGTCCCAAAGTATACGTTAAGTGGAAAAGGATGTGGAGTTGCTTAGACAACCAGGATGTTGGCTTAGAAGCAGCCACCATTTAAAGAGTGCGTAATAGCTCACTGGTCGAGTGACTCTGCGCCGAAAATGTACCGGGGCTAAACGTATCACCGAAGCTGTGGATTGACACCGTTTGGTGTCAGTGGTAGGAGAGCGTTCTAAGGACTGCGAAGCTAGACCGTAAGGACTGGTGGAGTGCTTAGAAGTGAGAATGCCGGTATGAGTAGCGAAAGATGGGTGAGAATCCCATCCACCGAATGCCTAAGGTTTCCTGAGGAAGGCTCGTCCGCTCAGGGTTAGTCGGGACCTAAGTCGAGGCCGATAGGCGTAGACGATGGACAACAGGTTGATATTCCTGTACCACCTCTTTTCCGTTTGAGCAATGGGGGGACGCAGGAGGATAGGGTAAGCGCACTGCTGGATATGTGCGTCTAAGCAGTTAGGCTGATGATGAGGCAAATCCCATCATCGTGAAGGCTGAGCTGTGATAGCGAGCGAATTATAGTAGCGAAGTTCCTGATTCCACACTGCCAAGAAAAGCCTCTAGCGAGGAAAAAGGTGCCCGTACCGCAAACCGACACAGGTAGGCGAGGAGAGAATCCTAAGGTGAGCGAGAGAACTCTCGTTAAGGAACTCGGCAAAATGACCCCGTAACTTCGGGAGAAGGGGTGCTCTGGTAGGGTGCAAGCCCGAGAGAGCCGCAGTGAATAGGCCCAGGCGACTGTTTAGCAAAAACACAGGTCTCTGCGAAGCCGTAAGGCGAAGTATAGGGGCTGACGCCTGCCCGGTGCTGGAAGGTTAAGAGGAGTGCTTAGCGCAAGCGAAGGTGCGAATCGAAGCCCCAGTAAACGGCGGCCGTAACTATAACGGTCCTAAGGTAGCGAAATTCCTTGTCGGGTAAGTTCCGACCCGCACGAAAGGCGTAACGATCTGGGCACTGTCTCAACGAGAGACTCGGTGAAATTATAGTACCTGTGAAGATGCAGGTTACCCGCGACAGGACGGAAAGACCCCGTGGAGCTTTACTGTAGCCTGATATTGAATTTTGGTACAGCTTGTACAGGATAGGTAGGAGCCTTGGAAACCGGAGCGCCAGCTTCGGTGGAGGCATCGGTGGGATACTACCCTGGCTGTATTGAAATTCTAACCCGCGCCCCTTATCGGGGTGGGAGACAGTGTCAGGTGGGCAGTTTGACTGGGGCGGTCGCCTCCTAAAGAGTAACGGAGGCGCCCAAAGGTTCCCTCAGAATGGTTGGAAATCATTCGCAGAGTGTAAAGGCACAAGGGAGCTTGACTGCGAGACCTACAAGTCGAGCAGGGACGAAAGTCGGGCTTAGTGATCCGGTGGTTCCGCATGGAAGGGCCATCGCTCAACGGATAAAAGCTACCCCGGGGATAACAGGCTTATCTCCCCCAAGAGTCCACATCGACGGGGAGGTTTGGCACCTCGATGTCGGCTCATCGCATCCTGGGGCTGTAGTCGGTCCCAAGGGTTGGGCTGTTCGCCCATTAAAGCGGTACGCGAGCTGGGTTCAGAACGTCGTGAGACAGTTCGGTCCCTATCCGTCGTGGGCGCAGGAAATTTGAGAGGAGCTGTCCTTAGTACGAGAGGACCGGGATGGACGCACCGCTGGTGTACCAGTTGTCTTGCCAAAGGCATCGCTGGGTAGCTATGTGCGGAAGGGATAAGTGCTGAAAGCATCTAAGCATGAAGCCCCCCTCGAGATGAGATTTCCCATCACGTAAGTGAGTAAGATCCCTAGAAGATGACTAGGTAGATAGGTCAGAGATGGAAGCATGGCGACATGTGGAGTTGACTGATACTAATCGATCGAGGACTTAACCACAAAGAGTCATTTTTTAAATGAACAACAATTGGTCGATATTCGGCTTTCTTGACATCAATTCTTTATCTAGTTTTCAGGGAATGAATTTTATACGTAAATATAAAAAAAGCCTTGAAAAATTATATCTACGCGATATAATAATACTTGTCCTTTAAAAGAGACAAGAAATAGTCTGGTGACAATGGCGAAGAGGTCACACCCGTTCCCATGCCGAAC
>NZ_JBQPEO010000014.1:0-1523 GCF_052665285.1 Rossellomorea sp. DUT-2
CCTTCAATTGAATATTCGTCTGGTGACAATGGCGAAGAGGTCACACCCGTTCCCATGCCGAACACGGAAGTTAAGCTCTTCAGCGCCGATGGTAGTTGGGGGATCTCCCCCTGTGAGAGTAGGACGTCGCCAGGCGTTACATATTTCGGAGGATTAGCTCAGCTGGGAGAGCATCTGCCTTACAAGCAGAGGGTCGGCGGTTCGATCCCGTCATCCTCCACCAAGTTTTTTTACGCAAGTAAAATAAATCAAAGATTTTTGCGTGAGCAAAATATCTCTCCTTAAATTCCCTATATATATGAAAACAACTTCTCATTAAGTAGTCTTCATCTAATAGCAAACCAATTAAATATGCCGGTGTAGCTCAACTGGTAGAGCAACTGACTTGTAATCAGTAGGTTGGGGGTTCAAGTCCTCTTGCCGGCACCATTGTTTTTTTTATTTTGTCTCATTTTTATATTGAGAGCCATTAGCTCAGTTGGTAGAGCATCTGACTTTTAATCAGAGGGTCGAAGGTTCGAATCCTTCATGGCTCACCATTGATTTTTGCGGAAGCAAAATAACAATCATACATGCGGGTGTGGCGGAATTGGCAGACGCACCAGACTTAGGATCTGGCGCCGCAAGGCGTGGGGGTTCAAGTCCCTTCACCCGCACCATTATATTTCGCGGAAGTAGTTCAGTGGTAGAACACCACCTTGCCAAGGTGGGGGTCGCGGGTTCGAATCCCGTCTTCCGCTCCAGAGACTAGCCGGGGTGGCGGAACTGGCAGACGCACAGGACTTAAAATCCTGCGGTAGGTGACTACCGTACCGGTTCGATTCCGGTCCTCGGCACCAAAGATTTTTGCGCAAGCAAAATATCTTTCCTTAACTTGCGATAGTCAGTAAGGAAAGAACAATAGAATCATTTAGCGCCCGTAGCTCAATTGGATAGAGCGTTTGACTACGGATCAAAAGGTTAGGGGTTCGACTCCTCTCGGGCGCGCCATATATTTCGGGAAGTAGCTCAGCTTGGTAGAGCACTTGGTTTGGGACCAAGGGGTCGCAGGTTCGAATCCTGTCTTCCCGACCACCTTATTTGGGGCCTTAGCTCAGCTGGGAGAGCGCCTGCTTTGCACGCAGGAGGTCAGCGGTTCGATCCCGCTAGGCTCCACCAAAAAGTTTTTACAAAAAATCATTGACACCAATAGAGTGGAAATGATATGATAATCAAGTCGCTTCAAACAGAAGCACTTACACATTGAACCTTGAAAACTGAACAAAACAAGACAATACGTCAACGTTAATTCTAGATTTATTTTTAAAGAGCTATTCAAACTTTTATCGGAGAGTTTGATCCTGGCTCAGGACGAACGCTGGCGGCGTGCCTAATACATGCAAGTCGAGCGGACTGATGGGAGCTTGCTCCCATCAGTCAGCGGCGGACGGGTGAGTAACACGTGGGTAACCTGCCTGTAAGACTGGGATAACTCCGGGAAACCGGGGCTAATACCGGATAACTCATTTCCTCGCATGAGGAAA
>NZ_JBQPEO010000015.1:0-1300 GCF_052665285.1 Rossellomorea sp. DUT-2
TGTAAGCGCTTCTCTCGAAGCGACCCTTACTATGTTACACGATCAATCATTTGATGTCAATAACTTTTTTTTGAAATTGTTATGATCAAGTTCATCGTGTTTTGTTGTCCGTGTTGTCCGTTTGCGGCAACAAATAATACTTTACCAGTTAACTTCGCAGAAGTCAACTTCTTTTTAAATGTTTTTTACTTTTATATCTACTAAGTTGTTAAACACTTAAACGAGCCTAATAGAAATAGTTGAAATCCCCTATAAAAGGCGGAAGAACAATAATATCACAAAAATCTACTTAATAGCAATATCTATTTTTACAATTTGATAGATATCTTTAAGTTCAGCTTAGAATACTATACTATATATATACACAAAGAAAAGAATCGTAAACATATCTGCTTGACTATGATTTCAGGTTACCTGAGTATCTCCGAATTCGGATGAGCTATTCTGAATGGAAATATGACGCTGATTTCCTGCAGGATGACAAAATATATTGAGAGGTAAGGAGAGTTCCAGATCTGAAGGTGGTCCAAATCAATTGCGAGTGGGGTTTTGTTACTCTTAGGCGAAAGCTAATTTTAGTTTGTATTTTGATATTTATTTTAACTTTCTAATAGATTGATCTTTTAATAGTAGAATCGGTGCGTGTTTTTATCATTAGAAATAGAACGATTTAGCCCTGTTCAATGTGCGATCCGTAATAATCAGACCTACAATATAGATTGTGGCTCCAATTGTCAGAGTATTATAGGGGACCATTAAAATAATTGCGTCAAAATAGATCGAAATTGCGTCTTTTTTATTTTTATTGCGTGGTTTACATCCGTTATTGCGTCATTTTGTTTTAGAATTGCGTATTTTAATCGCAATCTGTCCTTCATTGCTAATTTTAATTGTACGATCAACCTTCAATAACATTTGTCCAACATATAAAAACGCAAAAAAGCCGCCCTCTCTATCCTAGAACCAATTTGTTCTTCGAACCAAGAATCCATTAACAAATAAACACAAAAAAGAGTAGCCCCTAGGAGCTACTCTTTCTCACATTTGCCTGGCGACGTCCTACTCTCACAGGGGGAGATCCCCCAACTACCATCGGCGCTGAAGAGCTTAACTTCCGTGTTCGGCATGGGAACGGGTGTGACCTCTTCGCCATTATCACCAGACGAATATTCAATTGAAGGATTGTTCCTTCAAAACTAGATAAAGAATTGATGTCAAGAAAGCCGAATATCGACCCATGTTGTTCATTTAAAAAATGACTCTTTGTGGTTAAGTCCTCGATCGATTAGTATCAGTCAAC